>JALGXW010000010.1 GCA_029821875.1 Candidatus Hebobacterum abditum
GGTGATCGACGACTGCTACAATGCGGCGCCGGACTCCATGCGCGTCGCGCTGGAGCTGCTGGCAGACCTCCCCGGGAAACGCAAGTGGGCAGTGCTGGGTGACATGAAGGAGCTCGGTCCGCTTGCTCCGGAATGGCATCGAGAGGTCGGCGACCTCGCGGCGGGCATGGGGGTCACGGGTCTAATAACACTGGGGCAGCTCGGCCACTACATCGCGGAAGGCGGCAGAGGTGCCTCTTCGCTCGACTACGTCGCGGAGGCGGCGAGCAACGAGGAAGCTGCGGCGCTATTGGAGCAGCGCGTTTCCGCAGGAGACGTCGTCCTGGTCAAGGGCTCTCGGGCCATGGAGATGGAGAACATCGTCAGCGTGCTGATGGAGCCGGACGAGACGGCGGGGGGTCACCCCGCATAATGAGCGGTCACCTGACGCCAGCGCAGATGGCGGTGCCGATCCTCGGCGCAGCGCTGCTTGTGCTCGCCCTTGGCGCTCCAACGATCCGTCTCCTCGGGCGGGCGGGCGCGGGCCAGCGAGTCCGCGATGACGGCCCCCAACGGCACCTGCAGAAGGAGGGCACGCCCACGATGGGAGGCCTGCTGATCGTGGGGGCAGCCGTCGTCACGGCTGCGGGGGCCGGACTCTGGCGCCATGGCGGCCTGAGCTTCGGGATGGGCACACTGTTGGCTGCGACGGTAGCCTTCGCGACCATCGGCGCGGCCGATGACTGGATGAAGATCCGCCGGGGCCGATCGCTCGGCCTGCGTGCGCGGTACAAGCTCCTGCTCCAGATTGTGGTGTCGGCAGCTTTTGTCTACGCGCTGGCGGGGCACCGAGCCGTCGCGGCCGCGTCAGTCACCCCACCGGCAGCGCGGGCACTGACGCCCCTCTGGTTCGCCTTCTGGGTTGTGGCAGTGACCGCGACCTCCAACGCGGTCAACCTGTCCGACGGCCTGGACGGACTCGCGACGGGGCTGTGCGCGATAGCCTCCGCGGGGTTCGCACTGATCGCGCTGAAGGCCGGCGAGGAAGCGATCGCAACGGCCGGTCTCGCTCTCGCGGGGGCCTGCCTGGGGTTCCTCTTCTTCAATCGCCACCCCGCGCGGGTGTTCATGGGCGACGTCGGCTCACTGGCGCTCGGTGGGGCGCTTGCCGTGATGGCGGCCTGGCTCGACAGCCCTCTCGCCCTGATCGGGCTGTGCCTGGTGCCCTTCATAGAGGCCGGCTCGGTGGTAGTGCAGGTGGTCTCCTTCAAGGCCACCGGCAAGCGCGTCTTCAAGATGAGTCCCCTTCATCACCACTTCGAGCTCGTCGGCTGGTCCGAGCAGCGGGTGGTTCTCAGCTTCTGGCTGGTTGCCCTGGTGGCGGCCGCGGCCGTCGTGGGGATACCGGTGAGAGCGTGAGCGAGTCTCTGGCCGAGGCAAGAAACTTCGCTGGCAAGCGCGTGCATGTTATCGGGCTGGGCCCGTACGGGACCGGCCGTGAGGTGGCGCGAGTTCTTGCCTCCCGCGGCGCCTCAGTGACGGCCTCCGACACCAAGCCGGCGGCCGAGCTGTCGAGCGAGATCGAGGCCTTGGAGGGGACGGATGTTGTCATCGAGACCGGGGCAGATGCCTATCGAGGCATCGAGGAGGCAGATCTGGCCATCCCCAGCCCAGGCGTTCCGCTGGACATCCCTCCCCTACTCCGCGCCGCGGAGCATGGGGTCGACGTCGTCAGCGAGGTCGAGGTCGCCTGGTGGATTGCGCGGTGTCCGATTATCGCCGTCACCGGCACAAAAGGCAAGTCGACGACGACGGCTCTGATCGGCGAGATACTCAGGGAGGAAGGGAAGACAGTTCTCGTCGGGGGCAACATCGGCCGACCGCTGATAGGCCTGGCCGATCGCGCGCCCGCGCATTCACTGCTCGTGACCGAGGTGAGCAGCTTCCAGTTGGAGTCGACCCGCGACTTTCGGCCGAAGGTGGCCGTCCTTCTGAACCTCTCCCCGGATCACCTCGATCGGCATCACACAATGGCCGACTACCGCAGCGCGAAGGCCAAGCTACTGGCGAACCAGCAATCCGACGACGTTGCGATCATCAACCGCGATGATTCCGAGGCCTGGAGACTGGCTGGACTGGCTCGGGCCGAGGTGGTGCCGTTCGGCCTCTCGCAGCCCATCCCGGAGGGCGCCGACCTCACGGGAGGCTGGCTTCGCGTGAAGGGGCGACCCGTCTGTCGGGAGACGCAGGTCCGACTGCGAGGCAAGCACAATCTGTCCAACGCGCTCGCCGCCCTGGCCGCGGCCGAGGCGTCCGGCGCCTCCCTCGAACTCGCGCCCCAGTCCCTCGAGCAGTTCGAAGGGCTCGAACACCGGCTCGAGGTCGCAGGCGTGGTCGGCGGGGTCATCTTCGTCAACGACTCTCAGGCGACCACCCCCGAGGCCGCGGCCGCGGCCCTCGAAGCATTCGGCGAGCACGTCGTGCTGATAGCGGGAGGCCGCCCGAAGGTTCACGATTTCGACGCCCTCGGGGCGGCGACCGCGAAGCGAGGCGCAGACCTGGTAGTCATAGGAGAAGCGGCCGATGCGATCGCAGCCGCCGCGCGGCAGGCAGGCGTCCCTAACGTACAGGCTGCGGCCGACCTCGCCGACGCGGTGCGGCGTGCCACCCGGAAGGCGAGGCCGGGGGATGTGGTGCTGCTATCTCCGGCCTGTGCGAGCTTCGACATGTTCGACAGCATGGCGGAACGCGGGCGGGCATTTAAGTCATTGGTGGCAGACATGGCAGCAAACAAAGGGACGAACTAGCGGTGTCAGCAATCAAAGCGATCCGGCTGCCTCAATCCGAGCTCCAGCCCGAAGAGGGTCGCGGCACAGACCTCTTCGTTCTCGTGCCCACTCTCCTTCTCGTCGCCTTGGGGATTGCGATGGTCTTCAGCGCCAGCATTCCCATGGCGGCAGTAGACCAGAGCGAGGACGTGTTCGGCTACCTCAAGCGGGAGCTTCTCTTCGCGGCACTGGGCCTTGCCGCAATGTGGGGCGCCAGTCGCCTCCCGATGGACGGCCTGGAGAGGTGGGCTGGCACGGTGCTCTTCGCAGCCATATCCCTGCTGGTTGTGGTCCTCTTCTGGGGGATCACCGTCAACGGCGCCCGATCCTGGCTGTTGGTCCCAGGCACGAGTTTGCGCTTCCAGCCGAGCGAGTTCGCGAAAGTTGCGCTGATCGTAGCGACGGCGCGTTACTTCGCCAAGTTCCCGCTCGGCATCCCGAACTGGCGACGAGCGACCATGCCCTTCCTCATGCTCGGCGCAGTCGCAATTCTCATTGCCGTCGAACCAGACATGGGCACGGCCGCGGTGATCGCTGCCGCTGCGCTAGCCTACTTCCACATAGCCGGTGCCAAGCTGTCACACATAGTCGGCGCCAGTGGGATCGGCCTTGCCGCCGCAGCCGTGATGGTCTCCCGCAACCCCTACCAGCTCGACCGACTGGTGGCATACCTTCACCGCGCCGACCTCCCCCATGCCGAGGGCTACCAGGCGACTCAGTCCCTTATCGCTCTCGGCTCCGGCGGCCTGACGGGGCTCGGCTACTGCGGAAGCGTCTGGAAGTACTTCTACCTGCCCGCGGCCATTACAGATTCGATACTCGCCATCATCGGTGAGGAGCTCGGCCTGGTGGCGACATGGGCCATAGTCGCTCTGTTCATCTTCCTCGTCGTGCGAGGCATGACGATCGCTGCTCGTGCGTCGGATCGCTTCTCCGGGCTCGTCGCGGCCGGCGTGACGTGTCTTCTCGGAGTGCAGGCCCTCGTCAATATCGCAGTCGCAACCGACTGCATCCCGCCCACCGGAGTACCGCTGCCCTTCGTCAGCTACGGCGGCTCGTCCCTGCTGTTCTCGCTTGTCGGCATCGGACTGCTCTTGAACGTCTCGCGCAACAGAATCACCGAGAGCAAGGCCACGGCGGAGACATGAAGCGACGTTTTCACATGATGGGTATCGGCGGCATCGGGATGAGTGCGCTCGCGCACATACTCCTGCACCGCGGCCATCAGGTCTCGGGCTGTGACCTCGAACAGTCTGAGATCAGTGAGGGATTGGCCGCGCGGAGAGCGGAGGTCAACATCGGCCACGATCCGAGCCACGTAAGTGCCGCTGACTGCGTCGTTGTCTCAGACGCCGTTCGCCCCGACCACCCGGAGCTAGAGCGGGCCCGGGACCTCGGCCTGCCCGTGCAGAGACGGTCCGAGCTCCTGGCGGAGCTCATGGGCGACTCCCAGGGCATCGCTGTCTCGGGAACGCACGGGAAGACGACCGTCACGGCCATGCTGGGACTGATACTCGCCGAGGCCGGCCTCGACCCGACCGTTGTCCTCGGCGGGGAACTCGAGGAATTCGGCGGCAATGTGAGGGTAGGCGCTGGAGGCTGGTTCGTGGCGGAGGCCTGCGAGGCCTACGAATCGTTCCTGCATCTTCGGCCTGAGATCGCCGTCGTTACGAACATCGAGCCGGACCACTTGGATCATCACAAGACCGAAGAGCATCTTCGCGGCAGCTTCGCGGAGTTCGTCAAGCAAGTGTCGCCCGGAGGGTCCATCGTGCTGTGCGCCGACCGGCCCGAGCTGCGCGACCTGCCGCTGCCGCCGGGGCGTCAGGTCATCTGGTACGGCGAGAGCCCCAACTCAGGAGTCCGGGGCAGTGACATCCGGCTGTCCGGCCGCACCGGCCGCTGCAAGGTGACGGTGGACGGCCGCGAAGCGGGATCGCTCTCCGTGAACGCGCCGGGCACGCACAACATCGTGAATGCCTTGGGCTCGGCTGCCGCCGCTCTCGCTGCCGGCGCATCTTTCTCCGCCTGCGAGCGGGCACTGCGCACATTTCAGGGCGTCGGCCGTCGGTTCGAGGTCGTCGGGGAGGTCGGCGGGGTGACCATCGTGGACGACTACGCCCACCATCCAACGGAGATCTCGGCGACGGTAGCCGCCGCCCGAGCCGCGTTCCCAGGGCAACGAGTACTCGCTGTGTTCCAGCCTCACCTGTATTCGAGGACGAGAGACTTCGCCGTGCAGTTCGCTCAGGCGCTCAGCCGCGCCGACCTGTCGGTCCTCACAGAGATCTATCCCGCACGCGAGCAAGCGATACCGGGAATAACCTCCTCTCTCATCGCAGAGCATCTTCGAGAATTGTCAGGAGAGGACGCAGTGCTGGAGATGGCGAAGGGAAGGCTGACGACTGAGCTTCCGGCGCATGTCCGGCCGGGAGACGTTGTTCTCTCGATGGGGGCCGGTGACATCGGGCGAGAGGCCCGCGCGCTGGCATACCGCCTCGGGGGGTCTCCCAGCCCAGACCAAGAGGTCGTCGCGAAGCAATGAACACCGGACAGCAGACCTGTGTCGCAGCACCTGTCGTGGCAAAGGCGCGCCGCCAGACCGAACTGGCCGGAGCTGAGCTCGCCAAGCTTCTTCGCGGCCGCGTCCACCTGGACGAGCCGATGGCGCGGCACACCACCTTCCGCATCGGGGGTCCCGCCGACATATTCGTCCAGCCTCACGACATGGAGGATCTCGCCGCCACGATACGCTTCGCGCGCGACAAGGGGCTGCCGTGCAAGGTGATCGGCAACGGCAGCAATGTCCTCGTCGGTGACGCAGGAATCCGCGGCCTGGTCGTCCGACTCGCGCCCAAGTTCAGCGATGTCGAGTGGCTCGAGGACGGAGCCCTGGTCGGCGCTGGCGCTCGGCTGGCGAGACTCGTCAAGGAGGCCTGTGAAGTGGGGCTAAGTGGACTGGAGTCCGCCGTGGGGATTCCGGGGACACTGGGCGGAGCGCTCGCCACGAACGCGGGGACGGACACTGGTTCGATTGGCGACCTGGTCGCCCGGGCGACGGTGCTCGACCACGACGGCGAGCTCAGGGAATGGACGGCAGAGCAGTTCGCCTATCGGTATCGCTACAGCAACCTGCACTCTTCGCGGGCAAGCGTGATCTGTGCCCACCTGCGGCTCGAACCCGCTGCGAAGGAAGATGTGGTGGCGAAGGTCAACCGCCTCAAGGCTAAGCGCGCGGGCCGACAGCCATTGCGCGCTTGGTCAGCAGGCAGCGTCTTCAAGAACCCGCGCGCAGTTGCGGCCGGGAAGGTGCTGGACCGGGCCGGGGCAAAGGGCCACCGCATGGGCGCCGCCGAGGTGTCTCGTAAGCACGCCAACTTCCTCATCAACCGGGGGAGCGCCACGGCCGCGCAGATGCGCGAGTTGATCGCTTGGGCGCATGAACTCGCGCTGGGTCGCTACGGCATCGATCTCGAACTCGAAATCGAACTCGTCGGAGAGCACTGCAACCATGAGTAAGCTCCACGTGACAGTGCTATTCGGGGGCAGCTCGGCCGAGCGCGAGGTGAGTCTCATGAGCGGCCGCAAGGTGATGAGTGCTCTCGATCCGGCGCGCTACGAAGCCAGAGGTGTCGATCTGGCTGCCATCACGGGGGAGCGAGCGGCCGACCTGGCCAGCCTGCTCTTCTCTCCTGCGGCACCGGGCGACACACGGGGGTCGGCCCCCGCCGGCGCCGACGGTCGGCCGGACGTCGTCTTCATCGCTCTGCACGGGGGCGCGGGGGAGAACGGGACCGTCCAGGGAATGCTGGACCTGCTGGCGGTGCGCTACACAGGTTCGGGCGTGCTGGCCAGCGCCCTGGCGATGAACAAGGTGATGGCGAAGAAGATCTTCGAACGGGAGGCAATCCCGACGCCTCAGTGGGTGGCGGTGGGCAAGTCTGAGGTCGATGGCCAGGCGGCCCTCGACCAGGTAGGGCTCCCGTGTGTCGTCAAGCCGGCCTGCCAGGGCTCGACGATAGGGGTCACTGTAGTTGAGGAGGACCCGGAGCTGGCGTCCGCTCTCGAGACAGCATTCCAATACGGTTCCGAGGCCCTTGTTGAGGCCTTCGTGCCTGGGGTGGAGATCACCGGGCCCGTGGTCGGAAACGAGGACGCCCGAGTTCTTCCGCTGGTCGAGATCGTCCCGGCCGGCGGGTTCTATGACTACCATGCAAAATACACGCCTGGAGCCACCGAGGAGATAGTCCCCGCCCGCGTCTCTGATTCGACGGCGAAGCGAGCGCGCGAGCTCACTCTTCGGGCCCATCACGCATTGGGGTGTCGCGGCATTTCCAGAGTGGACATGATTGCCGCTGAAGACGAAGTGTATGTTCTGGAGGTCAACACCGTCCCCGGCCTTACTGAGACGAGCCTGGTTCCGCGCGCGGCCGAGGCCGAGGGCACCAGCTTCCCGGAGCTGGTCGACCGCCTGATTCGACTCGCATTGGAGGAAGGGCCGGGTGGCGGGCCTCGACGCACTTCATAGGCCGGGTCTCGGCGCAGTTGGCCCCGGCCCGAGCGACAGACCCCGGCGGCAGCTAGGCTTTGTGGCCGCGCTCACGTACGCGCTTCTCCTTGCCGAGGTGACGTACATCCTCCTTGCCTCCCCCCGGTTTGCCGTGCGCGAGGTGCTCATTCGCGGAGACGCCGACCTCGCGCGCGAAGTCGCAAGGACCGTGAGCCTGCCGCCGAACACGAACATGATCCGCGCACCGGTGGCGGAACTGAAGCGCCAAGCGGAGACCATCCCTGCAGTCAGTCAAGCTCGCGTGCGACGCGGCTTTCCCAACCGGGTTATCGTTGCAGTGGAGCGGCGCGAGCCTGTAGCCGTCATCAGGCGAGAGGATCGGACCCTCCTCGTGGATCGGGAAGGAATTGCCTTCGCTCTGCCGGACGAATGGGGCTGGGGCCTTCCGGAACTCGTCGCGCCTCACATCGAGTCCGGCGAGGTAGCCGGCGATGAGGCCGTGGGAGAGGTGGCACTGCTGCTGAGGGTCCTGCGCGCGCTCGGGAACGATCCCGACATCCGCGCAACTCGCCTGCAGCTCGCGGCGGACGAAACAGTGGATATCTTGCTCGACTCCGGCACGATGGTGAGCCTAGGTACCGAAGACCGGCTCGCGGCGAAGGTCAAGCTTCTGGCGGCCGCACTGGAGCAGATCGGCGCTGAACGCATCGCGCGGATCGACTTGGCCGGACCGGAGGCGGCCTTCTGGGAGCCCGTGGGCGGCCCGCCACCCACGGGCGCGAGGTGAGAGGAGATGGGACTGGGACCGGGCGCACGGCGCTGGGTCATGCCTCTGACGGTCGTCTGCATAGTGCTCGGCGGCATGCTGGGCATTCAGGTTCGCAGCCAAGAGGAGCGAGGGGAAATGCGGGTGGGCCGGCAGACGAGCGCGCTCGTCGCGATGCTCACCAGAAACCAGGCCCAACTCGAACAGCAGGGGGCCGAGATCGAGCGACTCAGGGCGCAGCTGGCTCAGTACGAGGAAGAGGCGGCCCGCGAGCGGGGCCTCGTCAGGGAACTGCAGGCCAGTCGTATCCTGCTGGGCACCGTTGCCGTCACGGGTCCAGGCATCGAGCTGGAGGTCGCCGATAGCACGATGAGAGCGAGCGCGGGAGCGGGTGGCGAGGACCTGTTCGTGGTTCATGACCTCCAGCTCCTCCAGATCACGAACGAGCTCTGGGCCGCGAGCGCGGAAGCCATCGCCCTGAACGGGCAGCGTCTGACAATGGGAAGCGCTATCATCTGCTCTGCGCGCTTGATCGAGGTGAACGGAGTGGCCATCGCCAGCCCGTTCGTCTTCCATGCGGTCGGCGACAGGGACAAGCTGGTGTCAGCACTGAACATCCGCGGCGGCGTGCTGGACGGACTACGTCTGCTGGAGTTCCCCGTGAAGCTGACGCCCAAGGAAGAGATGACCATACCCCCAATCGCCGTGGCGCCGAAGCACACATACGCACAACCCGTCGAGAGGGAGACCAAGCAATGATAGCGATCCCGTTTGCCGCTCTCATCATCGGATTCCTGGCCGTCTACGTTCTGCTGCCGCCGGTCCCGCCGCGGTGGGCGGACTACGTAGCCATCGCCATCATCGCGGGCCTGGACGCCTTCGTGGGCGCAGCGCGGAACTGGCTTGAGAGAAGCTTCGACGAGGCGATATTCATCAGTGGGTTCTTCGTGAACATGGCGCTCGCGGCCCTGCTCGCATTCTTCGGAGACAAGCTCGGCGTAGACCTGTACCTGGCAGTAGTAGTGGCATTGGGCATCCGGATCTTCAGTAACCTGGGGCGCACGCGAGCACTGCTGGTCAGCGCGCGTCTTGAGGCACGTCGGGCGCGAGTGCCCGCGCCCTCTGACTAGAGTCGGACCGAGGCGAGCGAGATGCCAGGCACCCAATCCCTTCTGGGACTCGACATCGGCACCACGAAGGTGGCCGCCGTGATCGGCACTCGGGGCCCAGAGGTCAGGATCCTCGGAGCGGCCTCGGTGCCATCCTCCGGGATTCGGCGCGGCACCGTGGTGGATGTCGCCGGCACTACCCGGGCAGTCCAGGAGGCCGTCACGAAGGCTCAGCGGATGGCCGGGGTAGAGCTCAACTCGGCCTGGGTGGGCGTCACAGGTCAGCACGTCTCGTGCCTCAACTCCCGCGGCGAGGTCCAGCTCGCCCGTGCCAACCGGGAGATCACCTGGAACGATGTCGAGCGCGTGATGGCCGCCTCTGTGAGCGTCGTGTCGATCCCGCCGGACCGGCAGATGATCCACGCAGTCTCGCGGGGCTTCATCGTCGATGACGAGCCCCGCGTCGCAAATCCGGTGGGGCTCTCCGCCAACCGCCTTGCCGTCGAGACGCATGTCGTAACTGCCTCGCGGAACTTGATCGACAACGTCGTGCGCTGCGTGGACCAGGCGGGCCTCGGCGTCGCCGAACTCGTGGCCGAGCCGCTTGCGACCGCGGACGCCGTGCTCTCCAAAGACGAGGAAGACCTGGGGGTTCTTCTCGTCGACATCGGGGGTGGGACAACCGACCTCGCCCTTTTCGCCGAGGGGAGCGTCGCCTACACTGGAGCCATTCCCGCCGCCGGCAGCAACGTGACCCACGATCTCGCAGTTGCGCTCGGCATAACGCATCCGCAGGCAGAGCAGATAAAGCTCGTGCACGGATGCGCTCAAGTGGACATGGTGCCGGACGAGCAGATGATCGCCATCCCCCGGGATGAGGAAGATCGAAGCGTGAGCCGCCGCTTCATAGCTGAGGTCGTGCAGGCGCGAGTGCAGGAGATCTTCCGTCTCGTCGGGCAGGAGATGCAGAGACTGGGCACCGTCTGGCCCCCGCCGGGAGGCGCGGTTCTCACAGGCGGCGGGAGCCTGCTGACGGCGGTGAACGCCACGGCCCAGGAAGTGCTGGGGTGCCGAGTGCGTCTCGGAAGGCCTCGCGTGGCATCGGGCCCGGTGCATGTACTGGAGAGCCCGGCCCTCGCTACGGGTGTCGGGCTTGTGTACTACGCTCACCGCGAGTCCGAGGCAAGGCGGGCAGAGCCGAGCCCGAGCGTGCGTGTCATGCCCGTGCTCGCCCGTGTAATGACCTGGGTCAGGGACCTCTTCAGTTCGTAGCTCGGCCCTCCCGGAATCCGTCCCGAGACAATGCATGCGTGTGAAACCTCAGGCCCAAGAGTGATCCTGACCGGCGGCGGCACCGGCGGGCATGTCTATCCGGCGCTTGCGGCCGGCGAAGCCATCCGGCAGATCGCGCCGAAGGCTCAGTTCCTCTACGTCGGCAGCGACCGCATGGAGGCAAGGACGGTTCCCCAGGCCGGTCTGTGCTTCCGCCAGATCTCGGTGCATGGCCTCGCCGGCCGGAGCCTGTCCCTCGGACGTCGCCTTCGCTCGATTGTCGAGCTGGGAACCGGCTTACCGCTCTTCCAGAGCGTCCGTATCCTGCGCGAATTTCGTCCTAACGTCGTCCTCGGCACGGGCGGCTACGTGTCCGGGCCTGTGCTGCTGGCCGCTCGCATTCTCGGCATCCCGTGTGCCGCGCTGGACGGGAATCGTGTGCCGGGTCATACCAGTCGGATCGTCGCCAGACTCGTGGACCTGGTGGGTGTCGCTCATCGCGAACTGGCCGAGTACTTTTCCCCTCGCGTGCGCCGCGGTGCGAGAGTCGAGGTGACGGGACTGCCCGTCCGGCCGGAGATCACAGCGGCCTCCCGGGAAAGCGGAGCGGCCGCTCTCGGACTCGACCCATCACGCCCTACCGTGCTCGCTCTCGGAGGCAGCCTCGGATCCGAGCGTATCAACCGCGCCGTCACCGGCGCGCTGGAACTGCTCGCCGCTACAGACGCCCTCCGCGAACTGCAGTTGCTCCACGTAACGGGAGAACGCTTCGCGGTGCCTGCATCCGAGGGTGAGTTGCCTGGGGGCCGCTACAGGGCGGTCCCATACCTCGGGGCAGACTACGCCCAGGCCCTGGCCGCGGCCGATCTGGTCGTCTCGCGGGCCGGGGCCGGCACGCTGGCAGAGATCGCCGCGCGCGGCCTTCCGGCGATTCTCATTCCGTGGGCAAAGGCGGCAACAGGAGAGCAGGTTCAGAATGCACAGGCCCTGGCGCGAGCCGGCGCCGCGATTGTGATCCTCGACCGCGACCTCACCCCGGAGCGGCTCGCAGCTGCCTTGTCCTCGAGCCTTGGGCGTCGCGCCGAACTCGATCGAATGGCGGCGGCGAGCAGGGACCTCGGATGCCCTGGCGCGGCACAGCGAGTGGCGGAGCTAGTGCTGGAGCTTGCCTCGCGGCCGAAGAAGGCCGGCCGCGGCGAGGGCTAGCCCAACGACCGCAGATCAGCGTACGGAGCCAGATAGGGCCGCCACGCGGGGTTGGCGGCCGCCGCCAGGAACTTCGTGTAGCTGATATACGGGAGGAACTTCGGCCGGAAGGGCTTGCGCTGGATCTGCATGCCCGCCTCCTCCGGCATTCGGTTGCCCTTCTTGTTGTTGCACTTCGTGCAGCAGCAGACCAGGTTCGTCCAGTCCTCGCCGCCGCCGCGCTCCTTGGGGACGACGTGGTCGATGGTGAGCGGCACATTGCGGCGTCCGCAGTATTGGCAGGCGTGCTTGTCGCGGGCGAAGATGCTCTTGCGGGACACGCGCAGCACCGGCATCGGCCTGCGCACGTGGTGGTTGAGCCGAACCACGGTCGGGAGCTCGATCGCCAGGTGCTCGGAATGGAAGACCTTGGAGTCGGTCTCAACCGCGTGCGCCTTGCCGACGCAGAGCATCCCCAGCGCGCGGCGCGCGTTGGTGACGTTCAGCGGCTGGTAGTTGTTGTTCAGAACCAGTACGCCGTCGCTGTTCACGCTCGTACTTCCTCGTCACATCCCGACCCGGTCGACGGGGACCTCCGAGAGATGATCTACTCCCCCGGGGCCGTCCATCTCTTGGCGCCGAGGAGGCCCTGTCTCAAGGGCCTCAACCTCATGCCTCTCAGCTTCGATGCTAATAGAAGAGGCAGAGGCTTGTCAAGAGCGCACGGGCCCGGAGGGCTCGAATGGACTGCCTGGCCGCGGATGCCCATGGCGTGCCCCAGAGGGGCCGGCTGCCTTGACTAGCTCCTCCTCACAAAGGGGGCGCCTTGCGACTGAGTTCGCCGGAACTGGATTTGAGCGGAACTCCTCCCCCATGATCGCAGTCTAATGGAGAGAGGGCTCACGGCGGGCCTCGCCGATTCGTGCCGACGGCGCAGGTGGCTGTGAGCGACGGGTGATGCAGGTTGAATCGCGCCGGCATTTGCACTATAATGGCGCCTGCGCCTAGTTCTTAGTGCGGACGAAGGCGTGCACGACCTTCCACCCAAGAGGAGCGGAGAGCATGGGTGAACGAAGCGCTCTGTGGCGGCTTGCTGCAGCAATCGGGATGGCCCTTCTGTTCGTGGGGGCAGGCGCCGGCTTCTTGCTGGCGGCCGAGCGAACCGGCCTGCCTGAGCCGAGAGACGTGTTGGAGGAGACCGGCCAGGTCGAAGCGGTCGAGGGCGAGCGAACGGCACCCGCCTTCGGTCTCGGAACGGAGGCGCCTTCCGTTGCCGGCGCAGTAGAGATCGTGGCGCCCGAGTCCGGCGCCAAGCTTCGCGGCATCGCCCTCGTGAGAGCCGAGTGGCCGAACCCAATGGGTTACGTCGTCTTCCGCATCGACGATCGCTTCGCCTATGCCACAACACCTCCGTTCGAGATGCGGTGGGACACGAGCAGCGCGCTCGACGGGGCCCACCTGATCGCAGTTGACGCCTACGACGCTGCCGGCCGCTACGCCGGCAGCGCGTCGATCAGTGTGGCGATCGAGAACGCGATCCCGACGCCGCCCGAAGGCGTATACCTTGCCGTCAAGTTCGATGAGCACGACATGCTGACCAGGCAGGTCAGTGCTCGCGGCGAGCTGTCGGCCCTGCAGGCCGATGAGGCGCTCCCGGCAGGATTCGATGTGCTCAAGGGGGAGCTACGGGCCAACGTGAGCATGTCCGTGATGGATGCCTTCTACCAAGGGACCTCGGCCCTCGTGCGTGGCCGCCTCAGAACGGCCTCCATCGCGATTGGGGGTACGAGCCAGAATCTCCCGGATGTGGGCCGATACGCCATGCTTCAGGTGTCTCGGAACGGGCTGGCGGTCCCGGAAGCGTCCACCCCCGGGAAGCCTCGCCTCGGCTTCGCGGAGATCTCTGCGGCCATGCGCGACTTCCCCGTCTTGCCCGGGGACACGTGGGAATCTCCCATAGGCGTCGTGTGCGATCTTTACTCCCGGCGCGCCGTCTACGTGCAGGGCCGACACGTGTTCGAGGGGCTGCGCTGGTACCGCGGCCAGGAATGCGCCGTGATATCCTCGAGCTACTTCATTCCTGAGCTACCGCTCTTCAGACAGGGAGCCCAGCGTATGGCCTCAGCACGAGAGGCCGCCGAGAGCCCCTGGCGAGTCGAGCTCACCCAGGGCAGAGGGATGAGGGGCGGTATGCGCGGTGGCGGTATGCGCGGTGGCGGTATGCGTGGGGGCGGTATGCGTGGGGGCGGCATGCGTGGGGGCGGCATGCGTGGAGGCATGAGAGGCGGGCGAGCAGGCGCGGCTGGCGCTGCCCGGCGGCCCGGCACGGCCTCGCAGCTGCTGACCGCCAGGCTCGTAGACCTGGAGGGCACTCGCCGCACCTACCTCACGCGGCGTTCAGGTCGCGTCCTGCGCACCGAGGACACGATCCTGGGCGAGGTCGAGTTCCGAGCGGCCTCTCAGCGGGCCGCGCTGCAGTCGCCAGGCCCCGCTGCATCCCTGAGCATCGAACTGACCCAGGGTCGTGGCATGCGCGGCGGTATGCGCGGTGGCGGTATGCGCGGCGGCGGTATGCGCGGCGGCGGTATGCGAGGGGGCGGCATGCGAGGTGGTGGTATGCGAGGCGGCATGCGCGGGGGGCGAGCTGGCACTACCCTCGGGCAGCGGCCAGCAGCCGGCAACATACCTCCGCGCCTCGACTACGGCTTCCGACTGACCAGCGACCTGGTTCTCGATTAGCGCCTCGCCCTTTGCGCCCCGGCGGCGCGGCCTCCCGCCTTCAGAGCGGGACCATTGGCCTGGGCCCCCGGCCGAGCCCTTTCTCTACGCTATCGCGACCAGTATAGCGGCCGCGGTCCGCGCCTGGGCTGGAACCGGCGCACGAGCAGCCAGCCCGCGATGAAGCCACCGATGTGTGCGAAGAAGGCGATGCCGCCCTGCCCGCCCAGACTGCCTCTCACCTGGATGAGGAACCACAGCAGCAATACCAGTCCGGCCGGGAGCATCACAACCGTCACGAAGACGAACAGGAAGATGAGACACCGAACGCGGGCACGCGGGAACTTCTTGGCGTACGCACCCAGCACGCCCGCTATCGCCCCGCTTGCGCCGATCATGGGAGCGGCCGAATCGAGGCTCATCAGGATATGGGCCAGCGCGGCCAGCAGGCCGCAGAAGACGTAGAATCCAAGAAAGCGGAAGTGGCCCAGCGCATCTTCGATGTTGTTCCCGAACACCCACAGGTAGAGCATGTTGAAGCCGATGTGCCAGAAATCCCCGTGGAGGAACATCGACGTGAAGAGGCTCAGCCAGACCGGCTGGAGGGGACGAATCGGCAGGTCGGATGCTAGAACGGCGTCCTGGCCAGCCATGGCGAGCACCTGCGCGAAGCTGGCCTTCTGCAGCAGGACGACGGGGATCGCGCCGTGTGTGTACAGGAATAGAACCTCAGCTTCGTGGGGGAGCATCACCTTGTAGAGGAAGATGGCCACGTTAGCGGCGATAAGGCTCACCACCACGATGGGGAACGTCCGGACAGGATTCTCGTCGCGAAATGGAATCATATACTGCTGCCGCTCTCCGGTCCGACGGGGATTCTAGCACTGCGTGCTTGCGCGGGTCAAACAGCTTCGTATGCGCGAACACAGACGATTGACAGTGCTCGGAGCATGCTGGTACAGTGGACGCGAGCCGTTAGCTCAGTTGGCAGAGCACCGGACTTTTAATCCGGGTGTCCTGGGTTCGAATCCCAGACGGCTCACTTGATTTTGCGCCCATGGCGGCCGGAGCGTCGTACCGAGGGGCGCGGCGGGAGCAGATCTGCGACGCAGTCGGGCTCGGCAGGAGGGACTGACAGCAGACGCTGCTCGAGCCTGCGCCACGTGCTATGTCAGAGAACGCGACGCGAACACGCGTCATCAAACCACACCGAGTCGTGGAGAGGGCCCCGGCAGGCGCAGTCGCCCGACTCCGGCGCGCCTTGGGCACCGCTGGTGTCTACGCCATCGGCTACGGGAACGTCGGCTCCTCCATCTACTATGCCCTGGGTATCGTGGCCGCCTATGCCCTCGGCGCAACGCCAATCGTCCTTGCTCTGGCCGGCATCATCTTCGTTTTCACGGCCATGACCTATGCCGAAGGCGTCTCCATGGTCCCCACGGCGGGCGGATCCGTGGCATTCGCGAGGCGGGCCTTCAACGACCTCTTCAGCTTCGTCGCCGGGTGGGCTCTCACCCTCAACTACATCGTCACAACCGCCATCTCAGCCGTAACCGCGACCTTCTACCTCTCTTACTTTTGGCCGCCCTTCAAGGAGCAGCCGGCACTCGCGGCCATTGGCGGAATCGTGCTGACCGGCCTGCTGATGCTCCTGAATCTCCGCGGGGTCCGCGAGACGGCTCGCCTCAACATCGGCTTCGCTGTGATTGACCTCGCGACGCAGGCGCTGCTCGTGCTGCTGGGCATCAGCCTGGTGTTGGGCGGCTGGCGCAACCTCTTCGCCTATCGCACCTTAGGCCCTGCCTACTGGCCTGAGCCCCGGCAGCTTGTATTTGCGGTTGCCATTGCCATGGTCGCCTACGTCGGCCTGGAGTCGGCGGCGCAGATGGCGGAGGAAACGAAGACGCCGACCCGGACCCTCCCCCGCGCGCTCTTCTGGTCCGTGCTCACTGTGCTGTTCATGTTCGCCGCCCTGCCTATCGTGGCGCTCTGCGCCATGCCGCCGATGGAACTCGTGAGCGAATGGGGCAATGACCCCGTGGCCGGCATAGCCTCGCACCTGCCGGACTGGAACATATCCCTCTCCTTCTTCCAGGGACAGATTCTCCTCTCGAAGCTCATGATGCCCTGGGTGGCGATCTTGGCCTGCACGATCCTGCTGATCGCAGCGAATGCCGGTATCCTGGCCGGTTCGCGAATCACCTACAACATGGCCCATCACCGCCAGCTTTCCAGCGTCTTCGGTCATGTCCATCCGCGCTTCAACACCCCCTCGTTCGCAATCATCGTCATCTCCGGCGCGGCCGTTGCGATCATCCTAGCCGGGATGCACGCGAAGGACCTCCTCCTCAGGCTGGGCGATCTCTACGTCTTCAGCTCGATGATGGCGTTCTCGATGGCCCACCTCTCCGTGTGGCTGCTGCGCATTAAGGAGCCCGAAGCCGACAGGCCATTCAAGGCCTGGCCGACTATCCGCATTGCGGGCAGACCCATTTCGGTCACGGCCACCCTCGGATTCATGGCATGCGCGGCCATTTGGCTGTGGCTGGCAGTCGGCAAAGAGCACTCCTTCGGACGGAACATAGGACTGGGCTGGATCGCGGCCGGATTCCTGTTCTACGTCTGGTTCCGTCGGCGACAGGGCCTGCATCTGCTGCGGACGGCGGTGACAGAGGAGCTTCATCCCTTGGTCACCTTGTTCCCGACACCACGGCGACGTGAGATGTCCCAGCGGATCCGGCATATCCTGATACCGGTTCATTCGATGGACTACGCAGAGCAGCTGTCCCGTATCGCCTGCGACTTGAGCAACCTATACACAGCCGACATCACCGCCGTTTACGCGATCGAGGTGCCCCGCTCGCTCGCCCTCGACGCCGACCTGGGAGTGCAGATGCAGGAGGCGCGGGACATCCTCGACACGGCGAGCCATATAGCCGAAACCGTCTATGACATGGACATTGAGACGGTGGTGCTGCAGGCGCGCAGCGCCGGTGTGGCCGTCGTCGAGTACGCCGCCGAGCGGGGGACGGACCTGATCCTGCTCGGGGCTCACCCCGACCACCCGCGCACCCGCGATGCCATCGTCTTCGGCGCAACCGCGGATTACGTCGCGCGAAACGCACCGTGCGCTGTCTGGACGGTGCGCGCTGAGGCGGGAACGGCCCCCGACCAAGAAGAAGGCTAACTCCGGGCGCGTTAGCCTTGATGGGCGAAGGTGTGCCTCTGCCTCGCAGACGAAGCGACCCCTCGCCGTCCAAGTATGGTCCCTTCTCTGCCGGCGAGCCGCATCTCCCCGCAGCTCCCGAACAGGCGGCCCTCATCGGGTCCGTCTCCCGCCTGGGCTTTTCCCTGCGGGCCATAACCTGTAAAATGTCCGCCCAGGAGTCGTCGCTCTGTTATGAGATTCGTCTGCCGCCAGTCAGCGCTCACGGGCGAGGTCCGCATCCCCGGATCGAAGTCTCACACGATCCGGGCAGTCGCCATCGCGTCCCTGGCAGCGGGCGAGAGCACCATCCGGGCGCCGCTCGACTCGAACGACACGCGTGCGGCCATCGAGGCCTACCGCGCTCTCGGCGCCGACATCGAGGTGCGAAGTGATGCCTGGGTCGTCAAGGGCACTGGCGGCGACCTGAAGGCCCCCGAGGACGTCATCGATGTCCGCAACTCGGGCGTGACGCTGAGGACGAGCATGGGGTCCTGCGCCCTGTTGCGCGAAGGCGCGGCCATCTTAACGGGCGACGAGCAGATCCGCCGCCGGCCCGCTGGGCCCCTGGCCGCCTCCCTCAATGATCTGGGTGCGAGCGTTCGGTCGACTCGTGGCACAGGCACGGCCCCCTTCGTAGTGGAGGGGAGGCTCCGTGGCGGAGAGACCTCCGTCGAGGCCGTGACGAGCCAGTACCTGAGCGCCTTGCTGGTGAACTGCCCTCTGGGCGACGGCGACACGACCATCCGCGTCCCTCTGCTCAACGAGGCCCCCTATGTGGAGATGACGCTTGAATGGCTGCGGCAGCACGGCATCGAGTTCGAGCAAGACGGTCTGAGCGAGTTTCGGATCCCGGGTGCACAGCAGTATGGACCGGTCAACCGCGCCATCCCTGCCGACTTCTCATCCGCCACCTTCTTCCTGGGAGCAGGCGCGCTCGGCGAGAACGACGTCGTTCTGCGCGGTCTCGATATGGACGACACTCAGGGCGACAGGGCCGTCGTTAGGTTCGTGCGGCAGATGGGCGCGCGAGTGAGCGTGGCTGAAGACGCCATCCGCGTCCAGCCGGGCGAGCTTGTCGGTTGCGAGCTAGACCTGAATGCTACGCCGGACGCGTTGCCCATGCTGTCGGTCCTGGGGTGCCTTGCCGAAGGCACGACACGACTCGTGAATGTGCCCCAGGCGCGCGTCAAAGAAAGCGACCGTATCAGCGTTATGGCGGCCGAACTATCGAAGCTTGGCGGACAGGTCGAGGAGTTGGAGGACGGCATCGTAGTCCACGGGAGCCGACTGAGGGGCACAGAGGTGGATGGCCACGGCGACCATCGAGTTGTGATGGCCCTGGCTGTCGCCGGCTGCGCGATTCCGGGAACAACGACGATCCGCGAGGCAGAGGCGGCCGCCGTCACCTATCCTGAGTTTGCAGATCACATGGCATCGCTCGGGGCTGATCTGGCGTCAGAGGAATAAGGCCGGCTGGAGGTAGTGCATGTTAGGCTGTACCTTGGGGACGTTGTTTCGCTTGACGGTTGCCGGTGGCTCATACCAGGAAGGACTGACCTCCCATATGCAGGGCGTTCCACCGGGGCTTCTCATGACGGAGGAGGAGATCTACCGCGACCTGCTGGTACGGAAACCCGGCCAGGGTGAGCTTTCGTCTCCCCGGCGGGAGCCCGACATACCGATCATCTACAGCGGGGTCAATGCAGCAGACACGATGCCGGGCTTCGAGAACGAAGGCTGCACGAATGGCACGCCTCTCGTCATCCTCATCCCCAACCTCGACCGCCACTTCGAGCACATCGAACAGTATCAACTGACGAACCGGACGCCTCGCCCGGGCCACGCCTCGTACGCCTCCTACCAGAAGTACGGCGAGTGGGACGACGCCATCGGGGCCGGCTTCTTCAGTGGCCGGTATACCTCGACCATTGTTGCGGCGGGAGCGGTGGCCAAGCGCATCCTTCGGGAACACGGCATTGAGGTTACTGCCTACGTGAAAGAGGCGGCCGGGATCCGCATGCCCGAGCTGCCGCTGGAGGAGATTCGGGAGAAAGTGGCGGCCTACAAGGAGGTCAGAAGGAAGCACGATCCAGTCTACGAGGCCATCTTCGCCTCGGAACGAATCAAGCCGGGAATGCGATTCCTCGAGAAGATGGCCGTGCTGGCCGACTTCGAGAAGCAGATTCCCGATCTCAAGTGGCCGCCCGTAGACGAGGAGGCCGTCCGCGAAGAGCACGGCATTCATCCCAAGCTCAACTGTCCTCACCTGCCGACGGCGGAGGAGATGTATCGACGCATCATGGCGATCACAGAGGGCGGCGACTCCAGCGGCGGTGTGGTCGAGGCCGTGGCGACCGGCCTGCCGGCAGGCCTTGGCGAGCCCGTCTTCCAGAAGCTCGACGGTGACCTGGGCCGCATGATGAGCATCGGGACTGTGAAGGCCGTGGAGATAGGTGGCGGGATCGCGGCCAAGGACAGCACCGGGTCGCAGTTCAACGATCAGATGCGGATGAAGGACGGCAAGGTCGCCTTCACCTCGAACAACGCCGGCGGCATCACAGGCGGCCTTACGACCGGACAGGACATCCTTGTGCGGCTGACGGTCAAGCCGACTCCCACCATAGCGAAGCCCCAACAGACAATCGACAAGGCATCACTTGAGGATAGGGACCTGGCAGCTGTCACCCGCCGCGACCCGACAATAGTGCCACGCGTGTGGCCTGTAGCAGAGGCCTTCACGGCACTGGTGCTGCTCGACCATTACATGATGCATCTGGCCTATCAGTCCCTGGCGCGGAAGTCTGATACAGGGTGACGAAGTAGGCGATGAACTCCCTCTCGCTGGCCGCCGTCAGCTGTGGCGCGCTCTACCTTGGCTATCTCCTCTACAGCCGAGTCATCGCACGGCTGTGGGGTTTCCAGCCGGACCGGCCGACGCCCGCGACGGAGTCGCCGGACGGCGTCGACTACATCCCCGCGCGCCACTGGACGATGCTCTTCGGCCATCACTTCGCCAGTATCGCGGGTGTGGCGCCGGTTGTCGGGCCCGTTCTGGCGTGCGCCATCTGGGGCTGGCTCCCGGCCCTCATCTGGGTCGTCGTCGGCTCCATCTTCCTCGGGGCCGTGCATGACTTCTCAAGCCTCATGGCCTCTCTGCGAGCACAGGGGAGGTCCATTGCCGAACTCGCTGAATCGCATCTTGGCCATCGGGTCCGGGTGATATTCGGGGCCTTCCTCTGGCTCACGCTGGTATTGGTGGTGGCGGTCTTCGCGCGCTTCGGCGCCATGACTCTGACCCAAGAGCCGCGAGTCGTCATCCCCACGTTCGCTGTCATCCCCATCGCCCTGATCGTCGGCGTGATGATGTACCGCTGGCGCTGGCCCCAGGTGCCTGCCACAGTGTTGGGGATTGCCATGCTGGCGGGGATGCTGGTCGTCGGCTACTACTATCCGATACGGGAGCCGTGGGGAGAGCACACGCTGGTGGGCTGGACCATCATACTGCTGGCATACGCGTACATCGCCTCTATCACGCCGGTGAACCTCCTTCTGCAGCCGCGCGATTATCTATCCACCTTCGTCCTCTACATCGGTCTCATCGCCGGATACGTGGGACTGGTGCTCACCCGGCCCGAGATCAGCGCCCCCGCGGTGCTCTCGTTCGACAGCCTCAAGGGGCCGATGTGGCCGATGCTGTTCGTCATCGTCGCCTGCGGCGCGATATCCGGCTTCCATAGCCTGGTGGCAAGTGGCACCACCGCCAAGCAGCTCGCCCGGGAGGCCAACGCCCCGCGGATCGCCTATGGAGCAATGATCGTGGAGGCGGCGCTGGCCGTGCTGGCGATAGTCGCGGTCACCGCAGGACTTGCCTGGCGCTCCGGCCAGACTCCCCTGGCATCCGTCATCGAGCAGGGCGGCCCCTCGCCGCTCGTCGTCTTTGCCAACGGCTTCGCGACTCTCACCGAGCCGCTGTTCCGGAATCCCGTGCTGGGAGCGCTGGTGGCGATGACCGTACTGAAGACGTTCGTCATGACAACGCTCGACTCGGCAACACGGATCACACGCTACATAGGCGAGGAGCTCTTCGCCGAGGGGCTCGGCATCCGGCTCTTCAAGAATCGCTTCCTGTCCACCGCCCTTATCGTTGGTGCTGCCTTCTACCTGTCCATCGGCTCCTGGCAGAGCGTCTGGCCTGTCTTCGGGAGCGCGAACCAACTCATAGCAGCGCTGGCGCTCCTCGTGCTAACCGTCGTGCTGTGGCGTCGCGGGAGCCCGGTGAGCTACACGCTGCTGCCGTTCCTCTTCATGATGGCGACGACCGTGGGTGCGCTCCTCTATCAGGGCCGGGGCTTCCTCGCCAACCGCCAAGTCGGACTTGCCGCCATCAGCCTTGCGCTGATCGTGCTTGCCCTTCTGATGCTTGTGGACAGCGTTCGCGTCGTTCTGCGGGGGCGCGCGAGTTCGCCAGGGAGCGGGGAGCCGGAAGCTTCGGAGGAGGGAGTGCGGAACAGGGCCGCCGGTGGCGGCGGATAGGCCGGCCCCTGGCTCGGGACAGGCCGGCCTACGAGTGGGATTCGCCCGCGCCTGCCGTACGGTACCAGGCCACCGTGCGCCGCAGACCATCCGGCACGCTGACATTCACGCGATACCCGAGGAGCCGCCTCGCGCGGCTGATATCGGCGGCTGAGTGACGCACCTCTCCCGGCCGCGCCGGCCCTCGACCCACCTCGCACCCCGCCCCAGTGAGCTCGATCAGCACATCAACCAGGCGATTCACCGTCATCTGCTCGCCGCAGCCAATGTTGATGATCTGGCCCGCCGCCTCAGGGGCTGTGCAGGCGAGCAGATTCGCCTCAACGACGTTCTCCACGGCCACGAAATCCCTGGACTGGTCGCCGTCCCCGAAGACTGTCACCCCCCGGCCCGCCAGAAGGTCGGCCACGAACCGCGCGATCACCCCGGAATAGGTGGAGTCTGCTTGCTGCCTCGGCCCGAAGACATTGAAGTACCGCAGGATGACTGTCTCGAGCCCGCGCAGGTCGTGGAACGCTCGGCAGTAGAGCTCGCCGGCATGCTTGGCCACCGCGTACGGCGATAGCGGATCGGGAGCCATGTCCTCTCGGTGC
The DNA here is from genome assembly GCA_029821875.1 of Candidatus Hebobacterum abditum. Lineage (GTDB taxonomy): Bacteria > Armatimonadota > Hebobacteria > Hebobacterales > Hebobacteraceae > Hebobacterum > Hebobacterum abditum. The sequence continues at coordinate 22,702 of JALGXW010000010.1, forward strand.
GGCAGGTCGCCGATGCTCCCATAGGCCGACGCGGACCCCGCATACACGAAACGCCTGCAGCCGGCCTCGCGCGCCGCAGTCAGCGTTCTTAGCGTCCCGAGCGCGTTGACCTCCTCGTAGAGAACAGGATCCTCCCACGATTCCTGCACCGAGACACGCGCTGCGTGATGGAGAACGTAGTCCACTGCCTCACACGACTCTGCACACGCGTCGGGATCTGTGACGCTCCCGTCGATCACCTCGATCCCGTCCGCGAACGGATGCAGATTCTCCCTCGTGCCAGCGGAGAAATCGTCGAGCACCCGCACGCGCTGCCCCGATATCGCAAGCGTCTCTACAATGTGGGAGCCGATAAATCCCGCGCCGCCAGTGACGAGGTAAAGGGGCGCCTCGGCCTCTTTCCGGCGCCCGCGCGTCACTTGCTTCTCCCCTCGCGGCCGATCCGCTTTCGAAGCCAGCTCCGCATGGCCGCTCCGTGTTCGGCGTCTGCCAGGCTCAGCTCGACGAAGGCCTGGTAGTAGCTCAGGAAGGTCCCGATGTCCAGTCGGTGCTCGCCCTTCCGCAGTCGAACACATAGGATCTCCCGCCCCTCCTTGAGGAGGAGCCGAAGCGCGTCGGTAAGCCACAGCTCGCCGCGGACGCCGGGCTTCGTTCGTCTGATGGCGTCGAACACGGCAGGCTCGAGCACGTATCGGCCGGCTGCTGCGAGGTTGCTGGGAGCCTTGCTGGGCGATGGCTTTTCGACGAAGCCCCGGATCGGGAAGACATGTCCCGCAGCCCCTTTGGGTGCGACGATGCCGTAGCGGCCGACCGCGTCCCGTGGCACCTCCTCCACCGCGATCGTGGCCGCGGGGCGACGCGACTCATGCACCTCAACCATTCGCTGGAGTACCGGCTTCTGCGAGCGGGTCAGGATTATCGAATCACCGAGGGCGACAACGAACGGCTGTCCTCCCGCGAACGGCTCGGCAATGGCGACGGCGTCGGCCAGGCCGCGCGGCTGGCTCTGCCGGGCATGGAAGAAGCTGAGGTCCATCCAGGGCTGGTGCTCCTCTTCGTTCTGCGCGGCGTCCCGGTCCAGGTGATCCTCTATCGCTCGCTTTCCCTGCCCCGAGATGAGAAGCACTTCGCGCAGCCCGCTCGCGGCCAGCTCCTCGACTACGTGCTGTATGGTCGGCTTGCGCCCGACCGGCAGCATCTCCTTGGGCTGGGATCGGGTCGCGGGCATCAGCCGCGTCCCTCTCCCGGCGGCTGGTACGACCGCCTTCGTGATGAGGGCACGGCGGCCGGACCTCGCGGAACGGGAACGAGTCGACATCTTCCCTCTCATTCAGAATGCCTCTATGGCTTGGTAGCGGTACCCCTCCTGCCCGTAGGCCTCCACCAATGCCTCTTCAGCCTCCCCCTCCCCAAGCAGGATCAGCGCCGCCCCGCTGGATCCCGGCAACTTGGCTGCGAACCCCTGCTCGCGGGCGATCTCGACGAGGCGGACGTTGTGGGCGCCCAGGGCTTCGTCACCAAACAACCCCCTACGCAGATCGAAGTTGCGGTCCATCAAGCGGCCCAGTTTCCTGTGATCGCCCGCGGTGAGCGCCCTTCTGCCGAGCAGTGCGCACCGCGCGATCTCCTTGATGCTCTTGCGCACCACCGTGTCCCCGCGCTCCCATCGGTAGCGCACTTCAGAGTGCACGCGCCCTGACTCGAGGGTCCCGAAGTGGTCCTCGGCCAGATACGCCAACCCAAACCGCGGCAGCGACCGAGAGCTCAACCTTGTGTACTCACCCTTGCCGCCGGAGAAGTCCATGTACGTCAGGCCGCCGTAGCTCTGCACGACTCTGTCCTGGAGTCCGGCTGCAATGCCCAGCTCTTCGGTTTCCACACTGAGAGCAAGCTCCGCCAGCTTTCTCGCTGGAACCTTGCGCGCCGGTATGCGGTAGAACTTGAGGAGAGCGCGCAACGTCGCTATGATCATCGCGCTGGAGCCGCCAAGCCCCGACTGGCGAGGGATCGTGGTCTCGTACTGCACCGTGAAGTTGGCCTTCCGAAGCCTGATGCTGCGCTGGCCGGCGTAGTCGACAAAGCGCTTGCAGGCAGCGAACACGACCCGCTGCATCCCGTAGTACCCATGCCGCTCGACCGAGCCCACGAGGTCGGCAAGGTCGCTGAACTCGGCGCGGTCATGTTCGGGGTGGAGCTTCACGATGAGCGAGGGACTTTCCCAGAGGGTAACTCGGGCGACGAAGTCGCGGAGCAGGAAGGAGATGACTCTGCCCCCGTACATGTCCGACGGGTTGCCCAGGAGGCCGGCGCGCGCATGTGCTTCGGTGTGGATGATCATGCCTGCCTCTTCATGTTCACGGCTCGCGGGCACCGTTGGCCACGGGAAGGAACCGCGGTTCTCCCCGCCGGCGCGATTCTGCGACCACGCGATTCGCCTCAAAGAGGCCGTCGAACGAGCCGCAGTCCAGCCAGAGGCCGTCCAGCTCGCCCCAGGTCATCAGACCGTCGTCGATGTAGAAGTTGTTGACTGTCGTTATCTCCAGCTCCCCGCGAGCCGATGGCTCCGATCGGCGGACGTAGTCAAAGGCGCGGGTGTCGTAGATGTAGAATCCCGTCACCGCGAAGCTGCTCTTCGGCTGCTCGGGCTTCTCTTCTATCGCGATGATCCGCCCGGGATCGTCCGTGTCGAACACGGCCACGCCGCACTCCCGCGGATCGGGGACCTCCTTCAGGAAGAGGTGGGCCCCCTGCTCGAAGCCGCGGACGGCCGGGCCTAGATCGGCGTCCGTGAAGTTGTCGCCCAGGACGACGGTAACAGGGCTCGCATCGGCGAAATCCTCGGCTATGCTCAGCGCATCGGCGATGCCGCCCTCCCCCTCCTGATATCCGTATTCGAGGTGTCTGATCCCGAGGTCCTTGCCGGTGCCGAGCACGCGCAGGAAGTCCCCCGCGTGTGGACCACCCGTGACGATGAGGATGTGATCGATCCCTGCGCGGAGCAGGTTATCGATGGCATAGTGCACCATGCATCGGTCGAAGACTGGTAGCAAGTGCTTGTTGGTAGCTTTAGTGAGCGGGAACAGCCGCGTGCCCAACCCCCCAGCGAGGATCACGCCCTTCACCGTCGAGCCTCCTACCGCGCTTGGATCGTCGGTCGTGTCCGGACTTCTCCGAGTTAGGATTCCAGTCCTTCTGCTGTGAGCCCCACGGGAGGTGGACTGCAGCGAGAAGGCGAACTGAGCACTGACGGCAGAGCGCGGAAGTGACCGACCCCTCGACCTGCAAACTCGACGTCTGCATTGTCGCCTGGCGGGCGCGCGAACTGCTTCGGGCCTGCCTTCACTCGGTCGTTCGAGCTGACGAAGTAGCTCGGGTGGTCGTGGTCGACAACGCCTCCGGCGACGGCACGTCGGAAATGGTCCAGGAGAAGTTCCCGAGAGTCGAGCTTGTGCAGAACAGCGAGAACCTGGGCTATGCAGCAGCCAACAACCAGGCTATCTGTGCAAGCCACTCGCCGCTGCTTCTCCTGCTCAACCCCGACACTGAGATCCGCCCCGGCGCGCTCGGCGCGCTTGTTGAAGCGTTCGGCCGAGAGGACAGGATCGGCGCAGTGGCGGCACAGCTCGTGCTTCCGGACGGCTCGACCCAGCGGTCATGTCGAAGCTTCCCAGAGCCGGCCCCGGTGCTCTTTGACGCCCTCGGTCTATCTCGCCTGTTCCCTCGCAGCGAGGCCCTCGGCCGGTATCGCATGACCTATTGGGACCACAACTCATACCGCGAGGTTGACCAGCCGATGGCCTCCGCGCTTGCCCTGCGTCGAGCAGCACTGGACGACGCGGGCCTGTTCGACGAAGGGTTTCCGCTCTACTTCAATGATGTCGACCTCTGCTATCGTCTGCGCCAGGGAGGGTGGAAGATCGTCTTCGAGCCGCGGGCGAAAGTGCTGCACCATCACGGGCGCAGCACCTCACAGGTGAGAGCTTCAGCAGTCATCGACTCTCACAGGGGGCTCATCCGATTCTACCGCAAGCACTACCGGCGTGGAGCCGGGCGGGTCGGGTATTGGACCGTTGTCGGGGGGGCCTGGTTGGCGATGTATCCGAGGGCCGCGGTCTCCTGGTTGCTGCAGTTGCTCAGGTAGCGGCGATCTCGTCGACGACTCGTCGAGACTCGCCCTCATCGAGCCTGTACGCCTCAGCCACGGCCTCGTCGATCTCGCCCAGGAGACGTTCACGCCGCGCCGCCTCCGGGGCCTCGAGGGCGCGCGCGGCCAGCCTGCCGAGTCGTTCGGTTCCTGCCACGGGCGGCAAGGGCACCAGCTTGAGCTTGCTTACCTTCACCTGCGCGAAGGGTCGACCCGCCTCTGGGGCAACGGCCCGGTAGAGCGCGGCCAATGGCTTCGAGTTCAGTATCGCCGCCAGCCACAGGAGATCGCCGTCGTCACGGGCACTAATAGCGATCACGCTACGGCCGAACCACGCCCCTCGTCGGTCGACGGTCGCAACAGGCCGATCGCCGGTCTGCCTCAGCAGTATCTTCGGGACTCGGCGGTAGACGGCCTCCCGAACGGACACCCGATCTCCACTACGGACTCGCTCCTGCCAGTCATGGTGAAGCCACGCCGAGTGGCCGGCCTGGGTAAGCGCGCCGAAGTCGCGCCCGCGCGTTATGGGGATGTCCGATCTGTGCCGCCGATCGCCGGAGTACAGGATAGCGCGACCCGCCTCCGCTCGCGAGTAGTTGATGCCAACGTCGTGAACGGTGAAGGTCTCGACCATGTCGCCGAGCGAACGCAGTCGCCGCGTCAATCGCTCCAGCATGTCTCGCCGCCACCTCGGCGGCACCACGAATCCTGAGTGCGGGGCCTCGAGCGGCGCATCTCCGGGCGCAAGCCAGCCGCGCTCGCTCACACGGGCCGACAAGTTGGCCCGCTTCTCGCGGCGGAGGTCGGAGATGGCGAACTGCGCCGGCGCAATGCCTTTCCCGACCAGGCAGACCATGCACGAGGGAGCGGTCGCGGTCGCGAAGACACGGTCTCCGAGAAGAACGACGCGCAGAGGTCGGAACTGCTCGAGCACGGCCCGCCGCAGACCCTCGTAGCGGACCTGCCACAGGACGGTGTCCGGCAGCAGCATCCCCACACCGCCGTCTTCCCGGGCTAAATCGGCCCCGAGCTGAAGGAAGAACACGTAGCTGTCTCGATGGCCGCGCAGGGCACCAGGCGCGGCGGAGGCGAGCCCTTCGGCCTGCTTCGCGGGGAGCTTCACGCCCCACGGCGGATTGCCGATCACGATGTCGAAGTCGCCACCGTCTCGAGCCCCTGCCAGTGCGTCGCCCAGGCGAACATGCTCGGCCGGCATCGGCGCGGGTCGGCCGGGGCGCGACGCGGCGAGCCACACGGCGAGACGGCAGACCTCGGCCGCAAGCGCGTTCTTCTCCACTGCGAACACGCAGCTCCGAGCCGCCTCGCGACGCAAGTCGTTCTCAGCCAGCGCTTCGCCAGCAGCGCCAGCGAGTGCCTCGACGGCTGCAACGGCGAAGGCGCCGGCTCCCGCCGCCGGGTCGAGGACCTTGAGAGACAGCGCAGCGGCTGGCTTGACGCGGCGGCCCGTCAAGACCCCCTGGACAACAGTATCAGCGATGAAATCCGCGGCCCAGCCGGGAGTGTAGTAGCTGCCGCTCTTCCGCCGATCGCGCCCCCGGCTCGAAAGACGCTCGCAGAGCCGTCCAAGCCGCTCGGCCGCCTGTCGCGGCCCTTCCTCGCCCTCCGCAGAAAGCAGAGCAGTCTTTGCTGCCCGCGCGACGGAGCGCTCATGCGTCCTCGGCCACGCCAGATCGTCGAACCCGAGCGCCCCCCGGACATCGAGGAAGGCGGCGCCGGCCTCCTCCGTCGCCCGAAGCAGACGAGCGCTGTCGTGGCCGCAGGAGACAAGGCGCATGGCTGTGCGCGCAACCGCAGGGGGCAGAAGATCGAGACGGAGTGCCTCAATGAGAAAGTGCAGGCGCAGCGCCAGAGACGATGACTGCGAGCGGCTGGTGCGCGTCCCACTCACCGCTGACCGTACTGCCGCTGGTAGGAATCTCGGCCGCGTTCCCGGGTCGCCGCCAACGCATAGCGACCCGTGTCGGCGTTGCGCATTCCGCTGCCCGCGCCGGCAGTCACGAGAAGTCCCATCGAGAACCTCCTAGGGCAACGCCGACTCTGCCGCCGCCAGTACAGACTGCGCCGAGGCATCGAAGCTCCCACCCCGCCGGGCCATGAACTCCGCCACGAGCCGCCATCCAAGGTAGACACCTGCCCGCGACGGCAGTGCACCCTCCCGCGGTCGGCCGTGCCTGAACAACGCCGAGGCGGCCTCCTCCTCCGAATCCATGTGAGGACGTACCCGACGCCATAGCTTGCCCTCATACTCGCGCATCACGACCACCTGCCCCGGCTGCATGAGCAGGTGCTCAGCTTGGGAACGCTCGGGGAAAGCGCGCGCCGTCAGGGCCACCGCGAATCCCTCGTCCACGAGTCTCTCGCCAAGACAGCGCGGGTGCCTGAGACGCCGCCGGTAGCAGTGCGCATACTCGTGTGCGAGAAGCAACGGGATCATCCGCGGGCTCGTGAGACGCTCCAGCCCGATGCCGATGGCCCACTGGCCGTCCACCGTGAAAGCGAAGCCGTCCGGGCTGAAGAACCCGACCAGAAAGTAGACTTCGGGTTCAGGAGACAGAGGCAGTATCTCCTGGCAGCGTCTCACTGTCGCTTCGGCGGCCGCCGCCAAGTCGGTCGCGCCGACGATCTCGCGCAGCAACTCGTATTCCTCAGGCCTCACCCGGCGGACGCGCTCGACCCAGGTGGCCGTGGGCAGCCCCAGGCACTGCTCCCACCAGGCCTCCAGCGCAGCGCGATTCGGCGTCAGGTAGTGTTCGCAGTGGAGGTCCCATGCCTCTCCTTCGCCCGCCGCGAGCGCATCGATGAACCGAAGGAAATCCTGGCAGAGCAAGTGCACCCTCACCACTGGTCCTCTTCCGCCGTCTGGCTCCCGGCCGCCTTGCGCAAACGTTGCGCGACATCTGCCGGAACGCGCGCGCTCAGCGAGACGCCCTCCTCCTGGAAGTCCTCAGAGAGCACACGCCCGCGCTCGTGGGCCTCCGAGACCAAGTCCTGAGCGGACCAGGGCACCGTGACCTCGACCGGCACGAGCTCCTGCTCCAGTCGCTCGCCGATGGCCCGCAGGAGCTCCCCCAGCCCCTCGCCCGTCAGAGCCGAGATGGCGACCACGTGTTCCTCTCGCGCGGCAACTTCGGCCAGCCAAGCACGGTCCGCCACCAAGTCGCACTTGTTGAGGGCAATGACGGTCGGCTTGTCAGCACATCCGAGCTCGGCCAACACGCGCCGGGCTGCCTCCACTTGATCTCTCATCTGCGGGTGGCTCGCGTCGACCACGTGGACGAGAACGTCTGCCTCGACCACTTCCTCCAAGGTGGCCTTGAAGGCCGCGACCAGTTGATGCGGCAAGTTACGGATGAAGCCGACCGTGTCGGCCAGCAGGAAATTCCGGCCTTCCGCCAGCTCGACCCGCCTGATGGTAGGGTCGAGCGTGGCGAACAGCAGGTCCTCCACGAAGACGTCGGCCCCGGCGAGTGCATTGAGCAGCGTTGACTTGCCTGCGTTCGTGTACCCCACCAGCGCCACCACAGGTATGCCGGCCTCCCGCCTATGACGGCGCTCGACGGTCCGCCGCTTCTCGAGCTGCTCGACCTGCTTCTTCAGAAGACTGAGCCGCCTTCGAAGTCGCCGGCGGTCCACCTCGAGCTTCGTCTCGCCCGGCCCTCTCGTGCCGATCCCGCCGCCGAGTCTGGACAGCTCCGTCCCCTTCCCCGTCAAGCGGGGGAGCAGGTAGTTCAGCTGCGCGAGCTCCACCTGAATCTTGCCCTCGGCGCTGCGGGCGCGCTGCGAGAAGATATCGAGAATCAGAGCAGTCCTGTCCAGCACGCCCATGTTGGCCGCGTCTTCCAGGTTGCGCTGCTGGCTCGGCCTCAGGTCGCCGTCCACCAGCAGCAGGTCTGCACGCACTTCGCCCTTGATCTGCCGTATCTCTTCGGCCTTGCCCTTGCCGACGAAGGCGGCCGGGTCCGGCCGGTCCCGTTTCTGGGTCACGGTGCCGACGACTTCGACGCCGGCTGTCTCGGCCAGGCGCGCGAGTTCGTCCAGCGACTCCTCCCAGCCCCCTCGACGCTCCAACGCCAGCAACAGCGCGCGCTGTTCGGGCCTCGGGTCTACGGAAATCGTCATCCGATTCGCACCTTCTCCTTGATGCGATCCACCGCCTCTACTATCCGCTCTTCCTGCTGCTCGCCCTGGACTGTGAGCGAAAAGCGCACGTAGCCTTCCCCGTGATCGCCGTAGGCGCTGCCTGGCTGGGCCAGAACGGCTGCGTCGCGGAGAAGAGCTTCGGCCAGCTGCGCGGATGTGTAGCCTCCTGAGACGGGCCCCCACACGTAGCAGGTGGCCGGTGGCTTCGGGATATTCCAGCCAACTTCGCCGAGGCCGTCCACCAGCAGGTCTCGCCTCTTCTGGTAGATCTGACGCATCTGATCGACACAGTCTTGAGGACCGGCTAGGGCCGCGACACCCGCCTCCTGAATGGCGAAGAACGCGCCGGAGTCGACGTTCGACTTGAGCTTCTCGAGCGTGTCGAGTGCGTCCGCGTTCCCCACTGCGAATCCGAGCCGCCAGCCCGTCATGTTATACGTCTTCGACAGCGAGTGTATCTCGATGGCGACGTCTTTCCCGCCATCAACCTCCAGCAGACTGTGCGGCTTCTGGCCATCGTAGTACAGCTCTGAATAGGCCATGTCCAGGCAGACGAGCACATCTCGCGCGCGAGCGAAGTCCACCAGGCTTCTGTAGAAATCAAGCGACGCCACCGCACCCGTCGGCATGTTCGGATAGCACAGGTAGATGAGTCGCGCTCGCTCGAGCGCATCTCCCGGAATAGCGTCGAGGTCGGGCAGGTAGTCCGCGCTCTCCACCAGAGGAAACCGGTAGACATCAGCCCCCGCGAACATCGAGGCGACGTTGTAGACCGGGTAGGCCGGATCGGGCACCAGCGCGATGTCGCCCGGGTTGAGCACCGCCCAGGCCAGGTGTGCGAGGGCCTCCTTTGCGCCGATCACCCGGAGCACGTCGCGGTCAGGGTCGAGGTCCACGCCGAAGCGCTGTCTGTACCATGAGACAACGGCCTGACGGTAGGCCGGCAGACCGCGCCCGGATTCGTCGTATTGGTGTGTCGCCGGGTCCAGGGCGGCCTTGCGCAACGCCTCCACGATGTGGCCAGGCGTCGGCTGGTCCGGATCGCCGATTCCGAAATCGATGAGATCCACGCCCTCCTCGATCGCCTTGCGCTTCAGCCTTCCCAACTCAGCGAACGGGTACGGTGGTGTCTTCAGAAGCCGGTCTGCAACTTGCATGCAATACCCTCCCTGCTGGTGACTGCCTTCTCGGCCTTGCCTCTCAGATTCCCTCGTCCAGGCGAGTCTCGCCCGTGCATATCTCCTCGGCGGGCCCTTCTATGAAGACGTGATCGTCCTCCGGGTTCCAATGCACCTTGAGATCCCCTCCGCGCAGGTGCACGACGGCTTTCCTCGATGACAGCTCATTGAGGACAGCAGCCACTAACACCGCTGAGGCGCCGGTTCCGCAGGCAAGCGTTTCGCCTGCACCTCTCTCCCACACTCGCATCCGTATCTCCCCCTCCCCCATGATCTGCGCGAACTCGACATTCGTGCGTCGCGGGAAGAGATCATGGTGCTCGATCGCGGGGCCGATCTCGTCTACCTTGACCTTCTCCACATCGGTCACGAACAGCACGCAGTGCGGGTTGCCCATAGACAGCGCAGTGATCTCGTGGCGCCTGCCACTCACTCGGATGCGCTCTCCGACTACTCTCTCCTGGTCCGGGCCCTTCATGGGGATCTCCGATCGCCGCAGGCGCGGCGCCCCCATGTCGACGCGGATGCCGGTCACCCGGCCGCTCCGAACACGCAGACGCGGCCGTATGATCCCCGCGAGAGTCTCGATCTCCATGTCTCTCTCGCGCGTGTAGCCTCTGTCATAGACGAACTTCGCGAAGAGCCGCACCCCGTTCCCGCACATCTCGGCCTCGCTGCCATCCGAGTTGAACATGCGCATCCTGAAGTCGGCGGCGCGGGAGGGTAGGATGAGTATCAGCCCATCGGCTCCCACACCGAAGTGCCGATCCGACAGCGCCTTTGCGATGGCTGATAGCTTCTCTTCGGGCGGAGCGGACTTCATCCCGTCCACCAGAAGGTAGTCGTTTCCGAGCCCATGCATCTTTGTGAACTTGATCATCGCTTCTCTCCGGTTCGGCCTGTCGTCGCTTCCTCCTCTGCCGACCCGGCGCCCCGGTGATGCTCTACCCCTGGAAAGAAGAAGGCGCCGGTCGGCGTATGCGTCCGCTCCGGCGCCCTGCTCTCTACCTCATCCGTCGCTCTGCTCTCAGCGGGCCTCGCCTCCTGAAGCAGGTGTGCGGCGGCGCAGGGCAAGCCGAAACGGCTTGCCGTAACGCTTCCCACGCTTCTTGGCTGTCGTGTCCGCTGTTCTCACCGCCATCGCCTCTCGATCTCTCCCGCGGCCCCGGATGGCCCGCCTGTCTCCTGCACGTCTATCCATTCGATTCGCGGGTCGGCACGGAACCACGTCAGCTGCCGCTTCGCGAACCGCCGCGTGTCTCGCTTCAGCCGACGCACCGCTTCTTCAAGGCTAGTCTTTCCACGTATGTGAAGCGCGATCTGGGCATAGCCCAGGCCCTTCATCGAGACCAGGTCCTCACTGTACCCCCGCTCGAGCAGGGCCCGCACCTCGTCAACAAGGCCCTCCGCCATCATGCGGTCGACGCGGGCCTCTATGCGCTGATACAGCTCGTCACGACCCAGAGTGAGTCCGAACTGTCTGGTATTGTACCGCGCCGCCCCCTGCCGGTCAACCTTCTTGCGGCCTGCATCTCCTGGGCCCGACCCTTCGGCCACCTCCAGCGCGCGGATGATTCGCTTCTGATCGTTCGGGTGAATCCGTGCCGCAGCCTCCGGATCGGCCTGCGCAAGCCACTCATGCAGCGCGCGCGTCCCCTTGCTTCGAGCTTCCTCGACAAGCCTGTTCCGAAGTTCGGGGTCCGGCGGCACTTGCGCGAAGTCCATTTCCTCCAATACGGCCCGGACGTACAGCCCGCTGCCGCCGACCAGGATCGGCTGACGGCCGCGCTGCCAGATCTCTGCCAGTGTTGCCTCCGCGCGAGCCTGGTAGTCGGCGACGGAGAAGGGCTCGTCGGGCGCGATGATGTCGATCAAGTGGTGGGCAACTCGTCTCCGCTGTTCGGCCGTCGGCTTGGCCGTCCCAACATCCATACCGCGGTAGACTTGCATGGAGTCGGCCGACACGATCTCGCCGTCGAGAGACTCGGCGAGCAGGACACCCACCTCGCTCTTGCCGGTTGCCGTGGGGCCGACAATGGCTAGCAGGCGCTTGTCCATTGTCCTAGCGGTGGAACTTACGGTCAATCTCGAAGTGCGAGATCGTCATCACTATCGGCCAGCCGTGGGGGCACGTATAGGGACGAGCCGTGCCGGCGAGGGCACCCAGCAGCTCCGCCATCTCCTCGTACGACAGACGGTCTCCCGCTTTGATCGCCGAGCGGCAGGACAACGCCGTGAGAAGGCCGTCTCGCCGCCTGTCGACGGAGGCGGCTGCATCCGCGGCCGCCAGCTCTTCCGCCATGTCCTTGACCAGATCCGCAGGATCGCCATCGGTCAGCTCCACAGGCACCCCACGGACGAGGAAGGCGTCACGACCGAAGGGCTCCATGTCGAATCCCAGCAACTGCAGATCGCCGCGATGTGCCTCGAGCACGGCGGCTTCCTGTGCGCCAAGCTGGACCGAGGCCGGGGTCAGGAGCGCTTGGCTCTCGCCCTTCTGCGACAGCCGTGCCTGGGCGAAGCGCTCGTAGAGGACGCGTTCTTGTGCACGATGTTGATCCACCAACAGCAGCCCACCGCGGCTCTCGGCCAAGATGTACGTCTCGCGCAGTTGGGCGAGCGGACGCAGTTCGAGCTCCTCCCCGGCCGCGGTCTGGAAGGCCTGCGACAGCACCCCGGGCGCGGCCAGAGTCCCCGCCCACCCACTGTCGAAGCCGCGCTGCTGGCCGCTCTCGGCCGGAAGGCTCGGCGGGGCAGGGCCCGCCCCGGTCGCCGGCGCCGGCGCGACGTGTAGGCCTGCCGCTCCCGCGTTCCGCAGGGCCTCCTGAACAGCGCCGAGCAGGAAGTGGTGGATCTCGGGCTCGCGGCTCAGCCTGACCTCCGCCTTTGTCGGGTGAACGTTCACGTCGACCGCACGGGGCTCCACTTCGAGCAGCAGCACCGCCGCCGGGAATCGCCTCTCAGGCAGTAAACCGCGGAAGGCCTCCTCCAGCGCATGTGTCACAGCGCGGTGACGCACCCATCGGTTGTTGACAAACACGAACTGCCTGTTCCTGGTCGCCCGGTGTTCTGCGGGCAGAGAAACCAGCCCCCTCACGCTCAGCCCGGCGGCCCGCCTTTCGAGCGGGACCATCGCGCCGGCCAGTTCAGGTCCCCAAGCGGCGAGGACCGCCGCGGCGAGTCCGCCGGAGCCGCCGTGTTGGATCACCTCTCTTCCTTCGACTCGCAGGCGAAGGGCGGCATCGGGATGGGAGAAGAGGAATCGAGTGCATGTCTCCGTGATCTGGGCCACCTCGGCCGCGTCGCGGCGGAGGAACTTAAGCCTCGCGGGCGTGTTGTAGAAGAGTCGGCTGACCGAGACCTGCGTGCCCACCGGCGCACCGACGTCCTCCAACTCCACCACCTCGCCACCAACGGCCGTGAGCTTGGTGCCTGACTCAGCCTCCTGAACATGCGTCACCATGGCGACATGTGACACGGAGGCGATGCTCGGGAGCGCCTCGCCTCTGAAGCCGAGGGTCGTGACGCAGAAGAGATCGTCGGCCGTTCGGATCTTGCTGGTCGCGTGGCGTTGAAGCGAGAGAACAGCGTCCTCCCGCGTCATGCCACAGCCATCGTCCGTGACTCGGATCAGGCCTCGGCCGCCTTCGCGCACCTCGACTTCGACTCGGCGCGCCCCCGCGTCGAGCGCGTTCTCGACCAGCTCCTTGACGACCGACGAGGGCCGCTCTACTACCTCCCCGGCGGCGATCTTGCTGGCAGTCGACTCATCGAGGATGACGATGCTCACGCGCGAGCAGATTCGCCGATTCACCAACGGCTCCTCCCTACGCCCGGTGCGCGCAGAGGCGAACCGGTGGTCTTGGTTGCGGACGGACCGTCTCAGCCGCGACCGCCAATTGACACACAAGATTCACAGTTGGCACCTATCCTGCAGATGTGTTGGCAAGATCCGAACAGTTGCCCGAGTGAGGATGAGAATGAATGTCCTATGGCGGTGGGTTGTTGTGGTGGGAGTAGTCGCGCTTGTGGCCGGATGCCAGCAGTCGCAGCAATCGGCCCAGCGATCTCGAGGCACGACTGAGGGGCAGCAGATAGCCTGGGTGCACGACTTCGAGGAGGGGATGGCAAAGGCCGCGGAAGAGGGAAAGCCCGTCATGGTGGACTTCTACGCGGACTGGTGCACCTGGTGCAAGAAGCTGGACGCAGACGTCTTCTCTCGACCGGATGTGGCGCAGGCCAGCAGAGACTTCGTGGCCATCAAGGTGGATACGGACGAGGACCCTGAAACGGAGAGCAAGTACGGCGTGAGCGGCCTGCCAACGGTGGTCTTCCTCCAGTCGGACGGGACTGAGATCCGACGCTCCCGCGGGGCCGTGCCTTACACGGTCATGCTTGACGAGATGGCGGCGGCCAAGGCGGCTTCTGGCGGGGCCTAGTCCGCCATAACCTGTGAGGGAGGCACACGCTCTATGAGAGCTGGTATCGTGATCGTGCTGGGGATTCTCGTCGTGGTCGGCGGCATTCTGGTCATGCGCACGCAGAACTCTCCGGAGGCTGCTACAGTCCTGGACGTGGAGCCGACCGAGACCCTATACCTCGCCGTCCCCATGGGCGTATACGTGCCGGTCAGCCTGGCCATGGCGGAGTTCGAGGCCCTGCATCCGGAACTCGAGTTCGAGACGATGGTGGACACCCCGGAAACGATGGCGGAGGCGGTGGAGGAGAACGAGCGCAAGCCCGACATGTTCATCTCCCCGGGCGGCCACGAGGCGACGGTCCTGGTCGAAAGGGGCTTCATCGATCCGGAGACCATGGTGGCCTTCGGGAGCTACGAAGTAGCGATCCTGGTGCCCAAGGGCAACCCCGGCAAGGTAGAGGAACCAGCAGACCTGCTGAACCCTGAGGTGAAGGTCATCTCGTTCTCGCCGCCTGACCTCACCGCGGCTTCCCACGCCGCGCGGCAGTCGCTCCAGAACCTCGGCCTATGGGATATACTCCAGCCGAAGATCGAAGTCACCGGCTGCTGCAATGAATCGTTCCAGTGGGTGGTCGACGGCCGAGCGGAGGCGAACGTCCAGTTCCTCGGCTGCCCCATGGACACCAAGTCCGTGGACCTGAGCAAGACGAAGGCCGAGATTGCGTGTCTGCTGCCGCGTGACACCTACTATGTACCTCGTACAGTGGCCGGCATCCTGACTACGACCCAGGAGAGGGAACTCGCGGAGGAGTTCCTGAGCTTCCTGACCGACCCCGAGATGCTGGAGTTCATGGCGACGAAGAAGCTCCGCAACGACCAGGAACTGCCTCTGACCCCTGGCCCCTGGGGTCCAGCGCAGGAGGCCAGCCCGGCCCGGGTGGCAAGCCGATGAGCCGCGGCGCGCAGATCTTGATCGTCGTCCTTGTTCTCGCTGTTGTCACCCTGGGCGGGCTGTTGCTGACCCGCGCCGGCCAGTCGACTGGCGGCCCCACCTCCGGCAATCTCGTCGTCTATGCCCCCTGCGGCATGAACGGGCCTCTGCAGATCGCCTCTCAGAAGTTCCGAGAGTTGAACCCCGACGTCCCACTGCAGGTAGTGTACGACAACGCCAACGTGCTTGTGCGGAATATCCGCCGCGGCGACCGGCCCGACGTCTTCATCTCACCGGGAGAGATAGAGATGGGCCTCCTCGCCGCGGAAGGGTTCATCGATGAGGGCACGGTGACCGACTTCGGCACACTCGACCTCGTTGTGATCGCGCCCGACAAGACGAAAGGGCTGAACTCGATTCGCGGGCTGACGTCGCCCACCATCAGTACGATCTCACTGGCAGATCCCGAGCACAACTCGATCGGGTTCTACGCGAAGGAAGCCCTGGAGACCCTGGGGCTGTGGGACCAGCTCCAGACCAAGCTGCTCCTGCGCGAGTACCCGCTGGAGGCGGTGACGCTCGCCACCACGGGCGAGGTGGACGCCGGCATCCACTACCTCACCTGCCCGCTGGAGACGAACCCAGAGAAGGCAGACGCATCGGGCGTGCGGATTGTGGAGAAGCTGCCCCGCGACGCCTACCCGCCGGTGCGATTGCAGGTGGCGATGCTGAACGAGACCCGACAGACCGCGTACGGCCAGCGCTACATCGATTTCCTGGTGTCGCCGGAGGGCCAGCAGGCGGTGGCCACCAGCGGCATCCTTCCGATTGAGGTGATCCAATGAGCGAAGACACTGGCAGGAAAGGCGGCCCGAATATCGTCTTCATCGCCGTCGTCGTAGTGCTCGTAGCAGCGCTTGCCGTAGAGGCCTTCCTGCTGCTCCGCCCCAAGCCGCCCGCCCGCCCAGCTGAGGCGCAGGCGGCCGTTGCTGCTGGCGCCAGCCAGCGGATCGAGACCATCGGCGACCACGCCGCGCCGATCAATATCGACTTCTACGCGCCGCTGGCCCTCGAGTGGCACGAGAAGACGATTGGACTGCTGCGGGACTACAACGATGAGCATCCGGGGCGAATCTTCGTGCGTCTCATGCCCATGGGCAATGCTGAGTGCGATGCAGAGATCAATGCCAAGGGCATTACCTGCGCCGTCATCTTCATCAACGACGAGAACGAGTTCACCCTCCCCGACGGCCGTACCGTCGAGCTGTACCAGCGTCCCAACCAGGCCACCTCCAGCTACAACAGCGAGGACGTCATCACAATCCTCGAGCAGATGCCGTAGCCAATCACCTCCCCGCCACTCGTCCGTCCGGCTGCGACACTGACTGCGGCCCTCCCCGGCGCCTTGCTGGCAGTCAGGGCCTCCTGAGCCACTAGGAACGCGGCACAACTCCGACGAACCCAAGTCCCAGGATACCTGCGGTTTGGGAGGCGCAGTGGACTGGTTTGACTGCAACTGCGGATTCGGGGTCCCGGCCAAGCCCCTGGGCGGCGTGCTGCGTTCTGCCGCCGACCTCATCGGAGAGTTGGAGTTCTGCGGCGTCGGCGAAGCGTTGATCTACCACGTCGCCATGGAGGCCGAGTCCGCGCAGGTGGGCAATCGACTCGCCTGCGAGGAAACGCAGGACGACCCCCGTCTACACCCGACCTGGGCCGTCCTGCCGCCCCAGACAGAGGAGCTTGGGACGGTGGAGGAGTTCCTCGCAGGCATGCGCCAGCATGACGTCAGGGCGCTGAGGGCCTACCCCGAGGAACACCGCTACCGCTTGGACGGGCTGACGTTCGGCTCCCTGCTGGAGGAACTTGTGCCGCGGCGCATCCCCCTCATGACAGGACCTCACTGGCAGGTAATCGCGGACCTGCTGAGTGACTTCCCGGAGCTAACGCTCATCATCCGCAACCACGGCAACTGGGGAGATGATCGTTACTTCCGTCCGCTGATCGAGCGCTACCCGAGGGTGCACCTCGACACCTCCGACTACCAGCAGGCCGAGGGGGTCTCGGACTTCGTCCGCAGATATGGTCCCGACCGATTGCTCTATGGGAGCGGCGCGCCGACCCTCCAGATGGGAGCTGCCCTTCTTTCTCTGGCCGGAGCGGATGTGCCGGCCGAGGCCAGGGAGGCTATTGCGGGCGGGAACCTGCGGCGCCTTCTGTCGGAGGTGCAGCCATGAGAAATGACTCGGAGATCGCGCGGGAGTTCCTCGCCCACGGCCGGTCCGAAGCCTGCCCGGTCATAGACATGCACGGACACTACGGACCCTACCGTGGCATCTACTTCCCGAAGCCGTGGGCCGACGGCATGCTGGAGACGATGGATCGCTGCGGCGTCGCCTGCATCGTGTGTAGCTCCCACGCGTCTCTCGTGGACCCGGCGCGCGGGAACCGGGAGATGGCAGAGGTGGCGAGGGCCCACACGGGACGGTTCTACGCCTACTGCGCCATCAACCCAAACTACCCCCACGTGGCGGAGGAGGAGATACGGCGGTACGGCGAGGACGGCGGCTTCGTCGGGTTCAAGTTCCATCCAAGCGGCCACTCCTATCCCATCACTGGGCCGAACTACGTCCCGGCCCTGGAATATGCCAATGAGCACAAGCTGCTCCTGCTCTCGCACAGCTGGGGGGAGAGCCAGTACGACCGCCCCGGACTCTTCGGAGAGTTGGCGCCCAAGTATCCGGATGTGACCTTCCTGATGGGACACGCGGGATATGGCGAGTGGGACTCGGCGCTTGCCGTCGCGCGCGAGCACCCGAACGTCTACCTGGAGCTCACCGCGGCCCACAGAGTATCTGGTATCATAACGAGGATGGTCGAGGAGGTCGGCTCGCATAAGGTGGTCTTCGGCACCGACCTACCGTGGTTCGATCCGCTGTATGGTATTGGCGCGGTCTGCTTCTCTCGCATCAGTGATCAGGACCGGCACAACATCTTGCACTCGAATGCCGAGCGGATGCTGGCACGCTTCCGCGAGCCGGCGCAGGACGGAGGCTGCCACACCTAGACGAGAGGCCCTCCGAGGAGTAGCCGCACGCGTGGACATGTAGCAACATGCTCGAACCTCGGCTGTTGAGAAGACTGGACTGGTCGCTGTTCGCCGCCGTGCTGGCGCTCTGCCTCTACGGCCTGGTCATGATCTACTCGGCGACTCGCTCACCCGAGGCCGCGAGGCTTGCGCCGCCGAGCTCCTTCGCGCTGAAGCAGTCCATCTGGCTCTTGTTGGCTCTCGCGGTCTTCCTGGTGACGGTTCTGGTCGACTACGAGAGAATCGCGCGGTGGCACGTTCCACTCTATGCAGGAGCTCTCGTCCTGCTGATTGTCGTGCTGTTCGTGGGGCGCGCCCCCACCGGAGCGGTCAGTTGGATCGCTATCGGCGGCTTCCGACTTCAGCCATCCGAGTTCGCGAAGATAGCCGTCATCCTATCGCTGGCCGCGTTCCTCGGGCGCCGTGTGGAGGAAATCCAGAGCCTGCGGGTCGTGCTGCTCTCGCTGCTTGTCCCGGCTGCGCCCGTTCTCCTCGTTGTTCTTCAGCCCGACTTCGGCACGGCGCTGGTCGTGGTGGCCATCTGGTTCGGCGCGCTCTACCTGGCCGGCGCAAGAGTGGCCCACCTGGGAGTGGTGCTCGTCGGCGGCCTGGCGGTGTTTGCCCTCATGTGGAATCTCGACCGCCTTCCGGCCGACCGAATCTTGCCGAGGCCGATCGCTGGCATCGTGTCTAAGGCCGCGTTGAAGGACTACCAGAAGCAGCGCCTTACGATCTTCCTGAAACCCCAGGCCGACCCGCTCGGGGCCGGGTACCACGTCATCCAGTCCCGAGTTGCCATCGGCTCGGGGCAGTTGGCCGGACGCGGCCTGTTCCGGGGCACCCAGAGTCGCTTGCGGTTCATACCCGAGCGCCACACAGACTTCATCTACTCCGTCGTCGGCGAGGAGCTGGGGCTTGTGGGCGCAGCGGCCATGCTGCTCCTCTACTTGTTCCTGTTCTGGCGAGGTCTGCGAGTGGCCATCCGCGCACGAGATGCGCTGGGCTCTTTGCTGGCGGCTGGTGCGATCTCCATGCTTATCTTCCACACGGTGGTCAACATCGGCATGAGCGTCAACATCATGCCGATCACGGGTCTCCCGTTGCCGTTCGTGAGCTATGGAGGCAGCAACCTGATGGCGAGCTTCATCGCCTTCGGTCTGCTCCAGAACGTCCACATGCGGCGCGACAGAATGCTCTTCTAAGTCAGTACTCGGGGAGGTGTGCGGCACATGGCATCCCAAGACTATGTCAAGGGCGAAGGCTTCGAGATCCTCGGCGACAAGGAGGGGGCGAAGGCCGAGGATGAACAGCGCGGCGAGCCAACTGCCCAGGAGCCGAGCGATCATCACGGAGAGGACGTCAAGGGCGCGGGGTTCGAGATTCTCGATCACGAGGAGCCCGAGCCGTCGGCCGAAGAGGCCGGACCCGACCGAGGCCGGCAGGACACCGAGGAAGCCGCTTCCGAGAGTGCTGGAGGCGGGCCGCAGGAGCAGCTCGCGCCCATCGATGTCTACTCAGTCCTGAGGCTATCGGTCGCCCAGCTCGCAGGGGTGGCCTGGCAGAAGATGGGCCTGCAGCCGGACCCCTTCACGAACCAGATTCAGGAAGACATGGCGCAGGCTCGCATCGCCATCGACGCGGCCGCGGCGCTGGTGGAGAAACTCCAGCCACATCTGCATGGGCAGGAGGCAAGGGACTACCAGGCTCTGCTCGCCGACCTTCGCCTCAACTTCGTGAGCCACTCGGGGGGGAAGTCCGAGACGGAGTAGCGGCGGGCCGCTCCTGCAGGGGCTCGCGCGCCTGTGCCCGAGCAGGGCGCACTCGCGGCGTCGGCCCTGCCGCCTGCTCCGCCATGGCCGGCCTTCCACACGTTGGTGCCGTCCAGGCATCGGCGTTCTGAAAGTGTTCGTAGGCCCTTCGCAGTACGTTCACACGCTCTCCGCATACTATCAGGACAAGCTTGGCGATCTGTAGCCAGGAGGAGCGTGTGCGCGTCCATTCTGCTGTTCTTCTCGCTGTCGCCCTTCTCGTCGGCATGTCCGCCGGTCAGCCCGCGGAGTCGGCGGAGACGCTGACCGTGTTCGGGGCGGCCTCGCTGACTGAGTTCCTGGGGGAAGCGGAGCTCGTCTTCGAGAAGAAGCACCCCGGCACGCAGGTCCGCCTGAACCTGGCCGCCAGCTCGCGCCTCCGGATCCAGATCGAGTACGGCGGGCCGGCTGACGTATTCTTGTCCGCCAACACCAGGAACATGGACCCCCTCGTCAAGGCGAAGCTGGCTGAGAAGCCGAGCACATTCGCTCACAACAGGCTCGTCATCGCGGTGCCAAAGAGGAACCCTGCGCGGATCAGGACACCCACCGATCTCGCCCGGCCGAGTGTGAAGCTCGTCATCGCCGCCGAAGAGACACCGATCGGAACCTACACGCGGGAGGTCATTGGCAAGATGGACGCGTGCGGCGATTACGGTCAGGACTTCGCGGCGCGCGTCATGGCGAACGTCCGCTCCCACGAGCCCACCGTGAAGGCCGTCGTCGCAAGAGTGAACCTGGGCGAAGCCGATGCCGGGATCTGCTACTCATCCGACATAACGCCGGCCGTCCGCGAGGACGTCTTCACCATTCACATTCCCGAGCCGGTCAACATCGTCGCCGACTACCCCATCGCAGTGATAGCGAGAACTCGGCATAGGACGCTGGCCGACAAGTTCGTCGCCTTCGTGCTCTCACGGGAGGGCCAACGCCTTCTCGTCAAGCACGGCTTCGTGAACGCGAAGCCGACAGAAGTGTCACAGCCATGAACCCATCCGTGGCGATTGGGGCTTAGAGCATATGAAACCAAAACGAAGTATCCTCCTCCTGCTACTCTCGGTGCCAGCGCTCGCGCTGATCGTGCTGCCGATCGTCGGCCTCTTCTGGCGTTCTCAGTTGGGCCAGATAGGCTCCTACGTGTGCTGCAGACCCGTGGCAGAGGCCCTCACGTTAAGCCTCACGACGTCCGGCCTGACGGCCATCCTGATTCTGCTGGTTGGGACGCCACTGGCCTACTGGCTCGCCTTCGTGGACTTCAGGGGAAAGCGCATCGTCGACACCTTGGTCGATTTGCCGGTTGTATTGCCGCCAGTCGTCGCCGGTGTCGCTCTGCTCATCACCTTCGGTGGGTTCGGGCTGCTCGGCAGATACCTCAACCTGGCCGGTATCAGCATACCGTATACGATGGCCGCGGTCGTTCTCGCCCAGACCTTCGTCTCGGGCCCCTTCTACGTTCGCCAGGCGCGGGTTGGCTTTGAGAGCGTGCCGAGGCAGCTCATTATGGCCTCGATGACGATGGGTGCATCTCCCCTGCGGACCTTCTTCCGAGTCACCGCGCCGCTCGCCTCGCACGCCATGCTGGCGGGGCTGGTCATGGCGTGGGCGAGGGCCGTTGGAGAGTTCGGCGCGACGATGATGTTCGCAGGCAACATGCCGGGCGTGACCCAGACGATGCCCCTTGCGATCTACGCGATGTTCGAGTCGAACATAGAGGCGGCGATCGTTCTGTCTCTGACGCTGGTGGCGATATCCTTCCTCGTTATCGTAGTGACGAAGTTCGTGCTTATTCCCGGTCGGGAGGGAGAGCAGACGCGGTTCATGTCCGCACTCTCCCGGAGCGCCGAGGGGGCCGCGCCCTAGAGGTCGGGCAGACGGCCTAGTCTCCGTCGCACCGCGCGCAACAAGCGACGGTCCACCGGCCCGCACTCGGTGAGCAGCTGCGCGAACCACGACACAGGTGTCGCATCGAAGGCAACGTTCATCACCCTCACTCCGCGCGCTCGCGCCAGCTTCGCCGGGTCTTGTGGGGCCAACGCCGCGGGCCAGCCCGGCGGACAGACCTTGTGTGTCTGCGAGACTACGTAGCACGGGACCCCGCTCTCTCTGCCGGCGAGCGCAGCCAGCCTGGTGCCAGCCTTGTTGATGACCTGGTCGTCCGCGGTGATCGCGTCGGCACCCACGAGCACGGCGTCACACCGCGGGGCGAAGATCCCAACCTGTGCGTCGCTGATCAGTGTGACGCGCATTCCCGCTGAGGCTAGCTCGCGGGCGAACGAGATACCTTCGCACTCGGGCCGAGACTCCGTCACGACCACCTCCCGGCCCGGCCGCCACCATCGGAGCAGCGTCTCCCGGCAGGCACTGCTCGCGCTGTGCGTCAGGATCCTCCGGCGGCCTCCGAGAGCCGCGGCAGCCTCCCGCGCCGATGCCTCGGTGGCAGCCTTGACCTCCTCGGTGAGGCCGCCCGTCGAGGCCGACGCACTCAGCGCTCTCGCCGCCAGATGAGGGAAGATGCCCATCGAGGGGCGGAGGGAGGCAAAGGCGAGCAGGGCGCGCCTGCGGCTCCTCCCCCTGACGCGGCCAACTGCTCGCAGGCCGGCCAGGGCCAGATCCGTCGCGCCACGCTCCGTGTCGGTCGCGATCTCTCCGAGCGCCTGCCAGAGCGGATCGGACCCCCATGGCGGCCACACCCTCGCGAGACCATTGGCAAGTCCAGGCACCGTACGTCGGCAAGCGACCTCATCGGGAGGCACCCACTCCGAGGCGGCCGATTCCCAGTCCGCCTGGATGGCCGCTCCGGGCCGGAGCCGGAACAGGAAGGTATACACGAGCCACCGTTTGGAGACGACTCGGTCTCTCACCAGCATCGGAACACCGATGCCGCGCAGGACAACCTGATCGGCGGCGACGCCGACCTCCTCCTCGATTTCGAGTAACGCCTGCGCCAGAGGCAGGCGCTCGAGGTAGCCGCTGACACCGGCCCACCGGCCGGCGTGGGTGCCAACGCGGTCACTGCGCTTCAGCAGCAGGATCCTCCCACGTCGGTACAGGAACGCGGTCACGACAGGTATTGCATCGAGCGAGCTGATTGACATGGCCGCAGGCTATGTTAACGTCACCGCGCCAGGACCGCAACCGACAGCCGCCGAACTCCCTCAGGCCATAGGGAGATAGAGGCAAGTCTGAGCTGATGTCAGCCTGGAGGAGAGAGCAGTGCCCAGCAGCAAAGCAGTACTGGCGACGACGCAGTGGGGATACCGGGAGGCCCCGGCCGAGGTGAACCCATACGGCGATGTCTTCTCGCTCGATGCGGCCCGACAGTGGTCCCGGGAACAGATAGAGGGTGCCGTGGAACTGGTGGGCCAGGCCGGTGAGCAGAATGCAGACCTGGTGGTCATGGGCGAAGATATCGCAAGCCTGGGATATGCGCTCACCTACCTCGACGATCCATCGGTCTTCCGGACACTCGCGGGGGAGACGGCCGCACTCGCGCTGCAGGCCGTGGGCGAGGTAGCCAAGGACCATTCGATGCATGTCGTGGCGTGCTTCTTCGAGCCCCAGGGCGAGCACATCTACAACACAGCAGCCTTGTTCGGGCGCGACGGGAGCGTCCTGGGCCGCTACCACAAGGTGCACCTGCCGGTATACGAGACGTGGCTCGTCACACCGGGAGACTCCTTCCCAGCCTTCGAGACAGACATCGGGATGGTTAGTGTGCTGATCTGCTACGATGACATGTGGTGTGAGTCCAGCGCGGCCTGTGCGCTGAATGGCGCCCGCATCATCTGCCACCCGACCGCCTATAGCCCGCCTGAGTACCGCGTCCGGACCCGGTCGATGGACGCCCAGGTCTTCTACATCACCTCGACTCGCAGCGGCTCCCGCATGTGTGCACCCGACGCGACGATCCTTGGCGATTGCGGCGAACAGGGCGACGGCTTCGTGACCGCACAGGTAGACCTGGCGACGGCCTCCCTGGGTCCGGAGAACTTCTGGGAGTATCTGTACTCCGGGATCCGAGACCATAGGGAGCGCCACCTCAAGCTACGGCGCGCGGACGCATACGGGCGGCTCATCGATGATCATCCTCCTGCCCTCGATGCCTACCCTCCCGGCGGCGTCCGGAACACTCCCGAAGCGATCCGCGACGTGTACGAGAAGCAGAAGGAGGACTACCGGCGAGGCCTGCGCGGAGAGAAGCAGCTCTATACGTGGGACTGGTCAGATGCGAAGCCCGGCGGCTGAGAGAGGGATAACGCCTCCCCCACAGAGGCCGGACTTGCCGAGCAGGAACCGAAGCGATCCATCGCTGCCCGCAGGAGCCTGTTCGGTCAGCGCAGAAAAGCGTATGCCGTGACCCCACAGGAACTGGAATTCACCGAGATAACGATCCTGACCCATCCGGAGGCATCGGAGGGCGTGACAGATGCGTTGCTGGGCGCCGGCGCCACCGGCGTTGCGGAGGAGCGTCGGCCCCTACACGTCCGTGTCACTGCGTACCTGCCAAAGGACGATGGGTTGGAGGGCCGCGTGCACCAGGTGAGAGAGCGACTGGCTGCGCTCGAGAGGGAAGGCCTGCGCATTGGCCCTGGAACCATCGGCCTTCGCACTCTCGAAGAGAAGGCATGGAGTGAAGCGTGGAAAGACCAGTTCGAGATACTCAAGGTCACGCGGGGCCTCGTCATCGTTCCCAGCTGGGAGGAGTATGAGCCGGAGGAGGACGAGGCCGTTGTGGTCCTGGAGCCCGGGGCGGCCTTTGGGACAGGTGGACACGCCACAACGCGGCTCTGCCTGCGCGCGCTGGTGCAGCATCTCCGGCCGGGCGACCGTGTGGCCGATGTCGGATGTGGCAGCGGGATTCTTGCCATCACGGCGGCCGTGCTCGGGGCCACTAGTGTGCTGGCGACCGACAACGACCGGACGGCGCTCCCGGTTGCGCAGGCCAACGCAAAGCGCAATGCCGTCGTAGATCAGACTCGCTTCGTGGAGGCTGACCTGCTCGGCGAGGTCTCGGGGCCCTTTGACCTCGTCGTGTGCAATACCGTTGCCGAGGAGGTGATCCGGCTCGCCGAGAGCCTGCCAGCCCTGCTGAGCCGGGGAGGCCGCTGCATCGCTTCGGGCTTCGTCACAGCCAATATCCCGCGCGTAGAGGACGCCCTCAGCCGAAGTGGCCTCGACATGCTGGAGACACCGAGCGAGGAGGGATGGGCCGCCTGTGTGGCGGCGCGGCCGGACCGCGGCCGCTGACCCTCCGGCGATCCTCGGCCGGGAGGCGGCCATTGCCCTGCAGCGCGGCACTGTGGGAACGCTCGCACAGCCGCCAGGACCGAGGTGCTTGCGTGATCCCGTCCCTTGGCATAGACATCGTGCAGATCGACCGAATCAGGCAGGCGCTGCGGCGGCGTCCGCGACTGGCGGCACGCCTGTTCACTGACCGCGAGCGCACCTACTGCGAGCGGAGAGCAGATCCGGCGCCTCACTACGCAGCCAGATTCGCAGCCAAGGAGGCCGCCGCCAAGGCCATAGGGCGCTGGCTCCGATGGCAAGAGGTGGAAGTTGTCAACGATTCCGCGGGCAGGCCGAACTTGGAGTTTCACGGCGACGCGGCCCGCCTGGCCGGCACCGCCAAGGGAGGCCAAGCCCTGGTCTCTCTGTCGCATGAGAGGCACTACGCCGTCGCCTGTGTCTTGCTCGTGATGCCCCAGGGAGCCGCCGGCCTGGACGATATCCTGCCACGAGGGGGTGCGCGCGTGTGAAAGTCGTTACCGCACGGCAAATGAGACAGCTGGATGCAAAGGCCATCGACGAGCGGGGAATGCCGGGACTGACTCTGATGGAGAACGCCGGACGCGCGGTGGCCGATGCCGCGCTGAGGCTGACAGAAGATGTCCCAGACCGGCCGGTCGTGGTCCTGTGCGGCCGCGGGAACAACGGTGGAGATGGCTTTGTGGCGGCTCGCCATCTGCGAGAGAGGGGCCGTCAGGTGCAGGTGTTCCTCGCGGCGGCGCGGGACGAACTCAGCGGAGACGCGGAGGCGAACCTCGAGCGTCTGGAAGCGGCGGGGTCGAGCGCCGATGTGCTCTCAGATCCTGGACCCGTCAGCCAGGCCTGTCCCGCGGCCGGCCTCGTTGTGGACGCTCTGCTCGGCACGGGCCTCAGGGGGAAGGTGCGCGGCCTTCCGGGCCAGCTGATAGAAGCCGTGAACGAGTGCGCTGTGCGTGTGCTGGCCGTGGACGTTCCCTCCGGCCTCGACGCGGACACGGGCGAGCCACTGGGTCTCGCCACTCGGGCTGTCGAGACGGTCACGATGGGGCTGCCGAAGCTCGGACTGTTCCTGTACCCGGGCACGGACTACGCCGGCCGGGTGACGATTGCGGAGATCGGCTTCCCTGCCGACCTGCTGGACGAGGCCCCGTCCGTGGCCGACTTGATTGACCCGGAATGGGTGCGCATGCTCCTGCCGCGCCGCGAGCCGAGCGCCCACAAGGGGAGGTTCGGGCGGGTGTTGGCCATTGCCGGTTCGGCCGGGATGACTGGTGCGGCTTGTCTCTGCGCCCAGGGAGCGCTCCGCGCGGGAGCGGGACTCGTCACGGTGGGGGGGCCGGCGAGCATTAACGACATCCTCGAGGTCAAACTCACCGAGGCTATGACCGTCCCCCTGCCGGAGACCTATGGGCGCACTCTCGACACGCGGGCGCTTGCTCTGATCCTCGAGTTGGCGGAGGATGCCGACGTGCTGGCCATCGGGCCGGGGCTGTCCCGGGAGCCTGAGACGGCTGTGTTGGTGCGAAGACTCGTCGCACGTGTGGAAAAACCAATTGTGGTTGACGCGGACGGGATCAACGCGCTAGCAGATGCGGCCCTCATCCTCGAAGGAGCGCACGCGCCCGCAGTGCTGACTCCCCATCCGGGAGAGATGGCTCGGCTGATGGGCGTCGCCGCCGAGAAGGTACAGTCGCGCCGCGCTCACTTCGCGGAAGCTGCAGCCAAGCGCTTTGACGCAACTATCGTGTTGAAGGGTGCGAGGTCTATCATTGCCCACGCTGGCCGGCCCCTCACCATCAACCCAACCGGCAACCCGGGCATGGCCACCGGCGGAACCGGCGACGTGCTCACCGGAATGGTGGCGGCCCTCATCGCGCAAGGGCTACTGCCCTTCGAAGCGGCGGCCGCTGCCACCTATCTCCACGGCCTCGCGGGAGACATCGCCGCCAGTCAACTCGGCGAGACGAGCATGGTGGCCAGCGACGTGCTCGCGGCCGTCCCCGAAGCGGTCCGGCGAGTCGCCGAAGGAGACCGCGAGGAGCGTCGGTGGAAACCGGCTCTGTAAGGATCACAGTGCGGCATCCCCTGGGAAGGGCCTCGTTCTGAGGTAGGCGCTGGCGAGCATGCACGACGACATTGCATCCCCTGCAGTCGCTCAGGCCGCCGTGGCCGCGGTCCTGCTCATCGGTGTGTTGGCTCTCTACCTGCTGAGGTTCGCTCGGTCTTGGCGGTGGGTCGCGGTCGCCCTGCTCGTATGCGTGCTGGACCAAGCGGCCAAGGCGGCCATCTCGCCGAGTGGCGGGCAGCACCGGGTGTCGTTGCTGGGGGGCTGGCTGCGGGTCGCGTACACGGAGAACTGGGAGCAGGGGTTCGGCGGTAACGTTCCCTACCTGCTCGCGACGACTGTGCTCTGTGTCGCCGCCCTCTACCTGCTGTACGAGCGGTTGCTCAAGGCGCGCTACCGCATGTCTCCCCTGGCCGAACTCGCGGTGGCTCTCATGGTTGGCGGCTACATGGGCATTCTGCTGGACCGAGTGCGGCTCGGCTTCGTGGTGGACTTCCTGGAGTTCGGGCGGGCCAGCACCTTCGTCTACAACGTCGCCGACCTGGCCGTCTTCCTGGCTCTGGCGCTCCTACTGGCGAGGGCGGTCCAATGGGGAAGGCAGGTGTGGTCCCGCAGATCCGGTCCGCGGGAGAGGGCTGTCGGATGGCCGAAGACCTAGCAGCGCTGGGGCGGCGCGTCGCCCAGCGATTCATCGTCAGGGGCGTGCGCCCGAAGCCCAGTGCTCTGGCCGAGCAGATGGGCGTCGAGCTCATGCAGCAGGAGGCGCCCCCGCCCGCCCAGCCGCGACTCCGGAGCGAGTACCGCGCGGCCCCGCCCCGGATCGTCCTCTACTGCGATCCGATAAACGAACTCGACGCGGCCATATATGCCAACCAGCGGTTTGACATGATGAGGTGCGACCTGCTGGAAGTGCACGTCGCGCATGAGCTGTTCCATCACATCGAGTTCGGCCAGCGATTCGGCGCGTTGACTCCGGACGAGGTGGAGGCGGCCGCGCACGCCTTCGCACAGGCACTGCTCGAGTTGGACTTCGAGCCGGCTGAGCTCTCCGACCTGGCGGCACCAGAGCCTCACCTCTAGGGGGTTCCTCGCCCGGCACTCCTGGCACTGGGAGGCGGCTCCCCTACTCGGAGGCGGCAAGCACGACGTGCGCCCGCTCGTCGTCCACTCCGCATACCCTCCCGGCCGTGCAGCTCCGGCAGAAGTCAGGCGAGTTGCCGCTGTTCACTCGACGCCGCAGGTCTCGGTAGGCCGAGCCGTTCCAGACACTCCAGAAGCCGCTCTCAGACAGATCGCCCACCACGATGGAGCTCGGAGCGTAGCAGCATGGATGCACCTCGCCGTTCCAGCGAACGAACATCACCTTCCAGGGATCCGTACACCGCCCGGCCGCTTCCGGCCCTGCCACACCAAAGCGCTCCGGAAGCTCCAGGTCGAGGCCCACCGCGCGAGCGCGCTCTTCCGCTGCGTCGAGCATTTGGTTGGCCAGCTGCTGATGGTAGAACAGTGACTCTCCCCGGAGTTCCTCGCCGTGCACGACCATGTACTGAACGGTGAGATTGTCGGCCCCCATGTCCGCAGCCAGGTCGACCATCGCCGGAAGCTGCTCGATGTTCCGACGCATGGCGACGAACACCACGTGGATTGAGGGGTGGGACGTTCCCGCCTCACGTTTGAGTCGCGAGATCTGTCGCACTCGACTCGCGACATCAGACAAGGCGATGCGGGGACGGATGGAGGCATAGGTCGCCTCCTCCGGCGAGTCGACGCTGATGTGGAGATGCTGGAGGCCGGAGGCGACGAGATGTTCGGCTCTCTCCTCTGTCAGCTGATACCCACTGGTCTGGAGCGCAACGCGAGCTCCCAGTGATGAGAGACGGTTGAGGAGTTCGTCGAAGTGCTCTGCCACCAGCGGCTCGCCGAAGCCGCCGAGCACAACCACCCCCACCCGCGGAAGCACGGGAACCAGGCGTTCGAAGACATCCCTTCTCAAGTCCCCGTAGTCCCACTTGCGGTAGCGCCGAGCGCACATCAGGCATACGATGGGACACCGTCCGGTGATCTCCAGAAACAGCGTGCGAGGAGTGCTTCGCATCACCTCCGCTGGGCGGCCGGTCTCCCAGTCGTTTAGCCGTTGTTCCCAGGCCTGGGGCGAGAGCCCGTGGAGGCGCGCGGAGGCGAGGGAGGGCAGATCCCGCAGGCCGTAGCCCTCACGAAGCCGACTGAAAGGCCAGGCCAATGCTCTTAGCAGTCTCGCTCGCGCCATCGGACCCGCGGGAACACCTCCGGCACTTCATTTCCGTCAAGTGTGCGCGTCCCCCTTGCCAGCCCCGCGCCCGCGATCCCAACACAAGGCGGGCCGCGGGTCGTAGGCTGGCATTGAGTCCCCACCGTGACGAAAACCCACCACAGTGGGGGATATATACACAAAAGCTCACAAACGGCCCTTGCCTCTTGCCCGGCGACGTGTAGGATAGTCTCGGCTGCGCCGTCAGCAGCTCAATCAGCGTGAAGCCGAGCCGACCGTCCGCGAGGGCGGTCGGTCGGCTTTGACGGCCATCCAGGGCGCCGAGACTCCAGATTCAGCGGCCTCCGCGCCAGTGCGGCGACGGAGCCACTGGGACTGCGCAGACCGCCGCCATCGTCGCGTGCCCGACTCATGCTGACTCGCCATCTCCTCCCGGCAGTGGAGGTAATCAGCTACAGGACGGCACGTGCATCGGGAGACAACTCGCCCTCTAGGCCTCGCTCCCGCCGCCGGAGTCTGGCGAGCCGGGGGCGATCCAGCGCTTCTGCGCCATCGCCACCGCCAACAGCAGACCACTCATGACGACGAACGGCCAGCGGTATCCGAAGGCCGCAGCCGCCACCCCGCCCAGCGCCGGCCCCATTGCCCAGCCGAGAGCGCTCGCTGTCGTTGTGAACCCATACGCCTGCCCGATGTTGGCCCGAGGGACCACATTGGACACGATCGCATTCATCGACGGTACCATGCCCCCGGCTGCGAGCCCAAAGAGAATCCGCAGAACCACAAGCTGGCCTATACTCTGCGCGAAGAAGTGCGGCGCCGACAGGACGGCTGTGAGCGCGGTGCACACGACCAGCATTCTCTTGTGTCCTACTCGGTCGCTCAGCCGCCCCACCAACACCGCCGATATCGCGGCGGCTATCCCCGTCACGGCGAGCAGAATGCCGGTCTCCGCGGCCGCCTGCTGTGGTGTCCCAACGATCTCCTCAACGAAGAGCGGGAAGATCGGCATCACGAAAGACACGCTGAGATTCATGACGAAGTAACCGCCCAGGAGTCCGAGAATCACCGGCATTCGCAGGAGCACGCGCAGAGGGGCCGATTCGCGCGCGACCTCCCGGTCCGGCGGCACGAACCGCTCTCTCGCGCCGAGCAGCACTAGCATGCCACCCGTGAACAGCAACGCCCCCGTCACTCCGAACGGGACGCGGTATCCATACCGATCTGCCACAATGCCGCCCAGGTACGGCCCCACGGCCGCACCCGTGAACACGGCCATCTGCATGAGACCCAAGCTGGCGCCGACTCGATTTCTTGGGACGACGCTGGACACCATCGCCACCGACGCGGGCACGGTGCCCGTGATCATGCCTTGCAGAGTTCGCAGGACAAGCAGATGGTAGACGTTCTGGGCGAGACCCATCAGCGCGAGCATGACGCTCCCCCCGAACATGGCGCGTATCACCATTGGCCTTCGCCCGTACCGGTCGGCGACATACCCCCAGACGGGCCCCATGATGCTCATCGCCAGCCCGGCAGCGGTTCCTGTGACGCCGGCCCATACCGGCACCATTCGCTCGGCAACGTTCAGATCCCGAACGAAGAACGGGATGAACGGCATGGCAAATGAGAAGCCCATGATGGAGCACAGCTGCGCTACCCACATCACCGGCAGCGTCACTCGCCACCGGGGATCGCCGAACTCCTCTGGGTCGCGCGCGGCAGTCGTCATCTGCTCTCGATCTTGCTGTGTGATCGCGTCTCGGTCCATCACACCAGCAGAGGCCCCACCCCAACCATGCATATTCGGCGTGGTGACCGAGATTCCATCCTAGACGTCAATCGCTATGTTGTCAGGCCGTGAGCCCAAGCCTAGGTCTCATCGGACCTTCGACCACCTTGGACAGACAAGGCTGCCTCGACCCGTCGTCGCTGCATACCTGTGGTCGGCCCGACACAGACATCCTTTCGGCGCCAGAGGTCAGCAGACAATCAGACAGAAAGGGCTCAGCGCAGTGATGGTGCCGCTCTGTGGAGGACTAGGCATGAACACACTCGATGCCATCGCGTCGCGCAGGAGCATACGGCGATTCAAAGACCAGCCAGTCCCCCGTGAGCTGGTAGAGCCCCTGCTCACTGCTGCTATCCAGGCGCCGTCGGGAAAGAACCGTCAGCCGTGGCACTTCATCGTGGTCGGGGGCGAGAAGCGAAGCGAAATGCTCGCCGTCATGCGCACGAGGCTTGCCGAGCTCAAAGAGCAGCGGGTTGACCTCGGCAGCGCTGAATGGTCGGCCGAATGCATGGAGCAGGCGCCCGTGACGGTCTTCGTCTTCCGGCCCAATGGGCCCGAGGAGTCCGGCGGCCCTATGGACGTCGTCGATGTCCAGTCCATCGGCGCGGCGATCCAGAACCTGCTGCTGGCGGCGACGGACCTCGGGCTCGGCACGCTCTGGATCTGCGATGTGTTCTACGCCTACGACGAGCTTCGCTCGTGGCTCGGCCGCGACGACCAGATGATCGCGGCGGTGGCCATCGGCTACGCGGACGAGTCTCCGGATGCGCGGCCGCGGCGGCCGCTGGAAGACGTGACCACCTGGCTGGAGCGCTGACCAGCGAGATCACAGAAATCGAGGAGGAGTGTCCGATATGAGTCTCGTCACGAGGATTGCGCCGGAGTTCGAACTCGAAGGCATCGCGGATGGTGACTTCGCAACCGTCAAGCTGGCGGATTACAGAGGCAAGTGGCTGGTCCTGTTCTTCTATCCCCTCGACTTCACTTTTGTCTGCCCCACGGAGATTCGGGAGTTCAGCAAGCGCCTCCCTGAGTTCCAGGAGGCCGGCGCAGAGGTCGTCACACTGAGCGTTGACAGCAAGTACTCCCATCTCGCCTGGCAGAAGGAGATCGGAGACATCGCCTACCCGATGCTGAGCGACATCACAAAGGAAGTCAGCAGCAAGTACGGTGTGTTGCTCGAGAATGAGGGTGTCGCCCTCCGAGGCCTCTTCATCATCGACCCGGAGGGCATTGTCCGGTACGAGCTCATCCACGACCTGAGCGTAGGCCGAAACGTGAGCGAGACGCTCCGCGTGCTAAAGGCGCTCCAGACGGGCGAGCTGTGCCCAGTGGACTGGGAGCCCGGCGAGACGACGCTGGGCCCCGAGTAGAGGCCTCCGTATCCCGGCGCACAGCGTGGCCAAGAAGTCCGCCCCCCTCCTCTCGGCGGCGAAGCAGCGCTCGCGGCCGACGTACACTCCCGGAGCAGACGTGCCGCTCAAGGAGAGAGGTCCGAAGGTCGGCTGCAGGTAATACTCTCCAGCAGCGTAGAGACGCATGGCTAACAGGCAGGGAAACGTGAAGCTGGTTATCGGTGTGGATGGCGGCAACACGAAGACTCTGGCCGCCGCGTGCGATCTAAATGGCGAGGTGCGAGGAGTCGGCCGCGGCGGATGCAGCAATTGGGAGGGGTCAGGAGCTGACGGCGCGGCCCAGGTCATCACCGAGGCCGCGCAGGAGGCCCTGGAGATGTCCGGCGCGAGCATGGGTGACGTAGTCGGGGCGCACATGGGCCTGGCAGGCGTTGACTGGCCCGACGATCCGGACCGAATGCGCGGACCGCTGGAAAAGGCCGGGTGGGGATGCCCACTCGCGCTGGAGAACGATGCCTTTCTGCCGCTGCGGGCCTCGGCGCCGGAGGGACATGGGATCGCGGCCTCTGCAGGAACCGGCATCTGCTGTGGGATCATCCACCCAGACGGCGATCAGTTCTTCTACGGCGCGTTCACGGACCTGGGCGGGGGCATTGACATTAACCCAAAGACGATCCAGGCCGTGCTCCGTGAAGAGGACGGGCGAGGCGAGCCCACGGCTCTGACTCCGGCCTTGCTTGAGGCCACTGGGCACAGCAGCGTGACGGAGCTCGCCTACGACATCCATCGTCGTGGCAATTGGGTACCCAAGACGGTCACCGACCCAGTGCTGTTCACCTGCGCGGCCGAGGGAGACCCCGTGGCGGTCGGAATCGTGACAGACTTCGGCCGTGAGCTGGCCCTGTGCGTGGCCAATCTGATTCGGCGCTACGAGCTGGCACAGGAGGCGCCCGCAGTCGTCGCCGGGGGATCGCTGTTCATGAGGACCGGGCCGCTCCTCTTCCGCGTCTTTCGTGAAGACGTGGTGAAGATCGCGCCGCGCGCGCGTCTCATGGTGGCCGATCATCCCGGCGTCATGGGAGCCGTTCGCGCGGCACTTGCCGCGGCCGGCCAAGGCGGCTCCGACGTATGGGAGCGAGCGCGGCACACAGCGACCCAGGGCGAGTGGTTCGGCCAGAACGTCGGCGAAGACTCGGAAGAGGTCACAGATGAGCAGTAGCACGGACACAAAGGTCGTCGTGATAGGAGGCGGCAGCAGCTACACGCCCGAGATAGTCGAGGGGCTGATCGGACGCGCCGAGGAGCTCTCGCTCCGCGAGGTATGGCTTGTCGACATACGCGAGGGGCAGGAGAAGCTCGGAATCGTCGGCGAGCTGGCGAGGCGCATGGTGGCACAGGAAGGCCGCCCGTTCAGCGTCAACCTGACCACCGACCGCCGGGAGGCGCTCCCGGGAGCCGACTACATCGTCACACAGATGCGGGTCGGCGGCATGCAAGCCCGGATCAAGGACGAGCGGATACCGCTACAACACGGCGTCATCGGCCAGGAGACGACCGGACCGGGGGGGTTCGCCAAGGCCCTACGCACGATACCGGTGATGCTCGACATCTGCCGCGATACGGAGGAGCTTGCCCCTGGCGCGTGGCTCGTGAACTTCACCAACCCGAGCGGCATCGTCACGGAGGCCGTGACTCGCCACACCGAGACACAGATCATCGGTCTCTGCAACAACGCGATCAACATCGAGCGCTGGCTCGCGCGCGAGTTCGAGGCGACCCCCGATGATGTCTACGTCGAGTTCGTCGGCTGCAATCATCTCCTGTGGGTGAACCGCGTCTGGGTCCGCGGAGAAGAGGTGACGGATCAGCTGCTCGAGAGGGTGGCCGGCGGAGATGAGTGGCCGCGGGAGCTGATCGAATCGCTCCGAGCAGTTCCGTGCGGCTACCACCACTACTACTACATGCCGGACGAGATGCTCGCCAAAGCGCAGAAGGCCGATAAGACGCGCGGCGAGGAAATCATCGCGATCGAGAAGGAGCTGTTCGAGCTCTATCGAGACCCTCAGCTGAGCCAAAAGCCTGAAGCGCTGTCAAAGCGTGGCGGCTCTCTCTACTCGGAGGCCGCAGTCCGGCTGATCGCCTCCATCCAGACTGACCGACGCGACGTACAGTGCGTGAACACAACGAACCGTGGCGCTCTGTCCAATGTGCCGGCCGACTCCGTGGTCGAGGTCAACTGCTTGATCGGCGCCGACGGGCCGAGACCAATCACAGTCGGCCCCCTCCGGCCGGAGCTTCGCGGCCTGCTCCAGCAGCTGAAGGCCTACGAGGAGCTGACCATCCAGGCGGCCGTCACCGGCGACCAGGGCGCAGCCCTGCAGGCACTTCTGGCGAATCCGCTCGTGCCGTCGGTGGGCGTGGCGGAGGGCGTGCTGCACGACCTCCTGGAGGCCCATGCCGAGTTCCTGCCGCAGTTCGGCCGGTGATCCGGTCGCCTTGGCAGAGCGGCCCGAGGAGCCAACATGCAGGTACTCCTGGATGTGCCCGTCTTGCCCGCAGCAGCCGTATTGCTCGCACTGCTCGCCCAACCCGCGGCTGCAGGCCGGCCTGAGTGGATGCCGGAGGCTCCTCCCCTACCCGTCACGGGTCGCGTCGTCGAGGTGGCCACCGTCGAGGAGCTCGACCACGCGGTCCGGCAAGCGCACGACGGCGACACGATCATGGTCGCTGATGGGACATACCAGCTCGACCACCTCCTGCACCTAAGGGGCCGGAAGAATGTGACCATCCGTGGCGCTTCCGGAGGTCCTTCGAAGGCCGTCATCACGGGAGCCGGTTGGGACGCCCGCGAGGGCCGCTTCGACCTGCTTGTGCTTCATGGGTGCTCCGACATAACAGTCGCACACCTCACCTTCACCGAGACGCAGAGCTACGGCATCAAGCTGGAGAACACTCCGCTGAATGGCAGGGGACTCGAGAACATCCAGATCTACGACTGCGAGTTCTACAACATCGGGACGCGCATGGTGAAGGGTACCGGAGGCGAGCACGAGCCGGTCGTGGGCGGGTCGATACGATACTGCCACTTCGAGAACACCAAGGTTCCGCCGAAGAGCTGGCTTTTCGACGGCGACTATATCAGCGCCATCGACTGCATGCGCCTCGTCGACTGGACCATCAGCGATAACTCCTTCAGGAACATCCGGGGGGCCAATGGGGGCGGCAGAGGCGCAGTCTTCGTGTGGGTCGATTCGAAGAACGTCGTGACCGAGCGCAACGTCTTTGTCGGCTGTGACCGTTCGATCGCCTACGGCAACCCGTCGGGGTCGAACCAGGACCCACAGTCCTATCACAACACCGGCGGCATCATCCGCAACAACTTCGTTGTCGCAGGTGCCGATAAGGGCATCGAGATCTGCTGGGCGAACGGCGTGAAGGTCTACCACAACGCTGTGCTCGCGGACGTGGGGAAGGGCTGGGGCATTCACTACCACTGGAATGAACTCCGCGACGTGCATGTCGCCAACAACCTCGTGCGCGGCCGGCTGCTGGGCGACGCTGCAGGCGTCATGGTCGAAGGCAACCTCACACGCGGCATCGAGAATGGCTGGTTCCGACAGCCCCAGGAGGGCGATCTCCACCTCACCGCGGCCGCGAAAGCCGCGATGAACGTCAGAAGCCGTCTGCCCGAATGCTCGGAGGATTTCGACGGCGAAGCGCGCTCAGCGAACGCAGACGTGGGCGCGGACGAGTACGTGCCGCCCAAGTAGACCCGCGAGCGACCCAGCCAG
This sequence comes from Candidatus Hebobacterum abditum, assembly GCA_029821875.1. GTDB lineage: Bacteria > Armatimonadota > Hebobacteria > Hebobacterales > Hebobacteraceae > Hebobacterum > Hebobacterum abditum. The sequence goes on from JALGXW010000010.1 coordinate 58,945, forward strand.
GACGTGAAGAAGCGCCCCTGCAAGCCGCAGGGGCGCTTTCCTTGCCTCGGGCGAACGACCCTATGTCAGGTGTTTGAACTGCGGCAGCAGCGGCGCCTGGGCCTTGAACAGTTCATCCACCATCTGCTTGATCTCGGCGAGCGAGAGCCTGGCGGCCGCCAGCGGATCATAGCAGCAGGCGTGATAGGCCGCCACCGGATCGCCGGTCAGGGCCGACTCCACCGTCAGCTCGGAGACCATCGTGTTGAGGTGGTTCAGGGCGACGAGTTGCGGCGGCAGCGTGCCAGCGTGGATGGGCTTGTATCCGGTCCGATCGGCCACGATCGGCACCTCGACAACACACTGGTCCGGCAGGTTCGTGATGAGGTTCGTATTCGGCACGTTCCCGTTGAACTTGAAGGGCTCATCGAAGAGCAGGCCGCGTACGATGCTAGAAGCATACTCGTGTGAGCGCCCGAGCTTGATCTCGACCCGGCCCTCGGCATAGTCCTCGAGCCGCTTCTTCCAGGTCTCGGCAGCCTCGGAGTACTCGTGGAGGATGTAGCCGTGGACGCCCGGGTTCCAGTCCTTGCCATGGGTGCAGTACTGCTCGATCAGCTCGGGGCGCTTTCGGAACCACCAGTTATACTCGGAGTTGTGCCCGCTCGATTCGGTGACGTAGTAGCCGAGCGCCTTGAACATCTCGTTACGGACGATATCGCGCTCATAGATCTCAGGCTTGTCAACAGCCTTGCGGAGCGCAGGATAGAGGCTTTCGCCGTTGCGCTCAAAGCGCAGAAGCCAGGCCTGGTGGTTGATGCCGGCACATTCCCAGACAACTTCCTCCCAGGGCACACCTATCCACCCGGCCAGCATCCAGGCGAGTCCCTGAACGCTGTGGCACAGGCCGACCATGCGCACGGCGGTCTCGCGGAACAGCGCCCGGCACAACATCACCATCGGATTGGTGTAGTTCAGGATGTAGGCGTTGGGAGCATACCTCTCGACGTCGCGCGCGATGTCGAGCATTTCAGGGATCGTCCGCAGGGAGCGGAAGACGGCCGCCGTTCCGTAGCTGTCGCCAACGTTGAAGTCCACCCCGTACTTCATCGGGATCTCGATCTCGGGCCGGAACCCCTCCACGCCGTGCGCCAGGATCGTGATGACGACGATATCCGCGTCCTTCAGCCCCTCGGCGCGGTCGATGGTCGCCTCGACCTTCGCGGGGTACTTGCCCACTTCCATGATCCTCTCGACGGCGCGTTTGGCGTAGTCGAGGCGCTCCTCATCGATGTCGATGAGCGAGATCGTCGAGTCGGCCAGGTCCTCCCATGACATCATGTCGATGACCAGCGTACGCGTGAAACCAAGGCTTCCCGCCCCGACAAAAGCGATCTTGGGCATAGCTCACTCCTCACTAACAGCTTCACAGGCCGAGCCGACACTGCCCGGCCTGTCCGACTAGTAGTTCGTCGAGAGACCTGTTCTGCCCTCGTCACAGCATGGCAACAGTCTGTATTTTCGCCTGTTGTTCTTGGACGATCGTGTGGCGACGGCTCTGCTTCTCGCCGACTCGGAGTCCCTCCCTGTGGCTGTACGGGACGACAGGGCCATCACGAAGGCAACCTGCTGCTTGTGACGGGATGACGCCCTCAAGGGGACTGTCTGGCTGCTCCTCGCACCACGGCTGGGAACGGGCCCGCGGCCAATGTGCGCCTACTCGGCAAGGAAGTGTTGACGAGAGCAGCCAAGACCTGTAGCGATTCATGTCCGGTCTGGAGAAGGAGTTGATGCCGAAGCGTACCATCGCCGTCCTTGTGCTGATCGTTGCCGCTGTGGCTGTCAGCATCGCCCTCCGGTCGCGGCCAGATGCCGGTGGCTGGGTATACGGCAGCGGCGTGGTCGAGGCCACCGAGGTGGACGTGAGTGCCCAGGTCAGCGGCCAGCTCATCGCAGTGCGGGTCAAGGAAGGCGACTCAGTCCTGAAGGGCGATGTGTTGGCGGAGATCGAGCCCGACTATCTCGAAGCCGAACTCCGGGCGGCAGTGGGAGCCGCAAGCGCGGCGGAGGCGGAGTTGGCGCGCGCGGAGGCGGCACTCTCGGGGGCAGTGCTCTCTCTGCAGAACGCACGTACGGCCTACGAGAAGAGCACCGAACTCAAGGGCCGATACGACCAAGCGCAGGCCCAGCACGAGGCCGCTGTGGCCGCCCGGGATCGAGCGCGAGCGCGCTTGGAGTTGGTGCGCGCGGGCGCACGGGAAGAGGCGATCGCGCAAGCTCGGGCAGCCGCCGAGAGCGCTGAGGCCGAGTGGGAGAATGCTCAGCGCGAGCTCGCCCGACTAGAGACGTTGGTGGCCGAGGGCGCCGTGTCCCAGCAGCAGGTTGACTTCCAGCGAACGGCCGAGAGGGCCGCTCGGGGAGCGCGAGATGTGGCCAGAGCACGTCTGGCAGAACTCCTCGCCGGGGCCAGGACTGAGGAGGAGCGAGAGGCGGAAGCCACGCTGGTGCAGGCTGAGGCGAACGTTGTGGTCGCGGAGCGCGCGCTCGAGACGGCTCGTGAGCTCTACGCCGACAAGCTCGAACTCAAGCAGAGGGCCGATGTCGCGGAGGCAGAGTATCTGGCAGCGCAGGAAGCCAGGGCCGCCGCGACCGGGCGACTCGAGGCTGCAGAGGCGGCGGTGGCCGCGGCGCAGAAGGGGCTGTCCGATGCAGTGGTCAAGTCTCCGCTCGACGCCGTCGTGCTGCTGAAGATCCGAGAGACGGGTGAGATGACTGCGCAGGGACAGCCAATCGTCCGGCTCGGAGACCTGGACAGGAAGTGGCTGCGAGTGTACGTCGCACAGACACAGATCAACCGCGTGAAGCTGGGGCAGCGTGCCGAGGTGACGATAGACGCTGACCCGGAACGCGCCTTCCCCGGAACGGTCACCGAGATCTCTCAGGAAGCTGAGTTCACTCCGAAGAACGTGCAGACGCGCGAGCAGCGGACCAAGCTCGTCTTCGGCGTCAAGATCGAGTTTGCCGATGCCGAGAACGAGCTGAAGCCGGGGATGCCGGCCGACGCTCGCATTCGCGTCGCGGTGGAAGGCGACGATGTCTCAGACCGATAGCGTCCCTGCGATCGAAGCACGGGGGCTCTCCAAGACGTTCGGAGGAGTCGTCGCTGTCGACGACCTTTCACTCGCGATCGCGCCCGGCGAGGTGTTCGGTCTGGTGGGGCCGGACGGCGCTGGCAAGACCACGACCATCCGGATGCTGTGCGGCGTGCTGCGACCAACCTCCGGTGCGGCGAGCGTGCTTGGGTTCGATGTCCCAACAGAGACGGACGAGGTCGGGCGCAGAGTCGGGTACATGCCGCAACGCTTCAGCCTCTATCCAGAGCTCACGGTAGCCGAGAACCTTATGTTCCGCGCCCGCGTCCACGACATGGCAGGACGCGTTCTCGAGGAACGCCTCGAGTCTCTGCTCACCCTGACGCAGTTGGGACGCTTCCGCCATCGTCTCGCCAGCGCGCTCTCAGGCGGCATGAAGCAGAAGCTCGCCCTGGCGGCCGCCCTGCTGCCCGCGCCGAGCGTCCTCGTGTTGGATGAGCCGACAACCGGGGTGGACCCCGCCTCTCGCGGTGACTTCTGGGAGATGCTCCTCGGCCTGGCCGAGAAGGGCACGACCGTGATGGCCGCCACGGCCTACATGGACGAGGCAGAGCGCTGCCGTCGGGTCGGGCTCCTCTACCAGGGACGTCTGCTCGTGTGTGGAAGCCCCGACGAGATTCGAAGACAGGCCGGGCTCTCGCTCCTCCTGGTGTCCTGTCAGCCCCTTCAGTACGGACGAAGCGCCCTGCAGGAGGCCTCAGGCGTTCGCTGGGTCAAGGTCCTCGGAGACCGCCTTCACGTCGCGCTCGGCCTCGGCGGAACGGCCGACTCAGTTCAGGAATCGCTCGAGCGGATGGGAGTTCGCGTGACGCGCATCGAGCCCATTGAGCCTGCCCTCGAAGACGCGTTCTTCGAGTTCGTCAGGAGCCGGAGGGAGGCCGGAGTGTGAGCAACCCGGCCGTCGAGGTCCGCGAGCTTACCAAGCGTTTCGGCGACTTCACGGCAGTGAGCGAGGTATCGTTCTCGATATCCCCTGGGGAGATCTTCGGCCTGCTCGGGCCCAACGGCGCCGGGAAGTCGACCACCGTCCGGATGCTCTGTGGCATTCTCCTGCCGACGAGCGGCGGAGGAAAGGTCGCCGGCTACGACGTGGTAGCCGAGCCGGAAGCGGTCCGTGCCCACATCGGGTACATGTCTCAGCGTTTCTCTCTCTATCCCGACCTCACCGTCCTGGAGAACCTCACATTCTACGGAGGCGCCTACGGGCTCTCATCTGGGCTGTTGTCCGATCGGGCAGAGTGGGCGCTCGACATGGCCGGACTGGTGGAACAGCGCGGACAGCTCACGGCTGAGCTTCCCGTCGGCTGGCGACAGCGCCTGGCGCTCGCCTGCGCTCTTCTCCACGAGCCCAAGGTGGTCTTCCTGGACGAGCCGACGGCGGGAGCCGACCCGGTTTCCCGGTGGCAGTTCTGGGATGTGATCTACAGTCTGCGTGCCGCGGAGGTGGCGACTCTCGTCACGACGCACTACATGGACGAGGCCGAGCGATGCGACCGCCTGGGCTTCATCTTCTCGGGTCGGTTGGTCGCTCTCGGCTCGCCGGATGAACTCAGGAGCATTAGCACCCGGGAATCATTGGTCGAGGCGCAGTGCGAGATGCCTGCGGCGGCCGCCCAGGCATTGCGCGATCGGCACGGCCTTCCGCGGACCAGGCTGCACGGGCGGGGGCTGCACGTGTCCGTGCCCGAGTCCGAAGGCGCGGTGGAGAGGGTGAGAGCGGCCCTGCTCGCAGAACATCTCGACGTCAGGAGCGTGGAGGCGGTCACGCCCAGCTTGGAAGACGTCTTCGTGGATCTGACCCGATCGCGCGCGGAACAGTGGGCCCCATGAGCGTTCGGCGCGTGTGGGCAGTTGCCGACAAGGAGATCCGCTACCTCCTGCGGGACCCGCGGAGCCTGGGAGTCACTCTCCTCCTGCCTGTTGTCTTGCTTGTTCTCTTCGGGTATGCGATCAACTTCGACGTGAAGGGCATCCCTCTGGCCGTCTATGACCCCGACCTGACGCCTGCGAGCCGTGACCTGACGAATGCGCTCTCTCGGGCCGGATACTTCAGGCTGGTCGCCATGCTGTCATCGCCACAGCAGGCAGATCGCGTTCTGGCCGCCGGGAAGGCGAAGGTCGTGCTCGTGATACCTAGAGACTTCGGGGCTGATCTGGCCGCAGGGCGGCCGGCACAGGTGCAGAGCCTCATCAACGGCGCCGACTCTCTGACCGCGACTGTGGCGCTCGGCTACCTCGAGGGGATGATCCAGGACTGGGCGGCGCGCCGCGGTGAGCGACGGGGGGCTCCCCCTGGGCCCCGCCTGCCCATAGAGCCTCGCGTTCGCGTCTGGTTCAATGAGGATCTGGCAAGCGTGAAGTTCATCACGCCGGGGCTGGCCGTGGTGATCCTTATGCTACTGTCCGCGCTTCTCACCTCACAGACGATCGTGCGAGAGCGGGAGCGCGGCACAATGGAGGGCCTGGCTGTCTCGCCGCTCACGCGCGGTGAGATACTCGCCGGCAAGCTCCTCCCCTATGTGCTCATTGCACTGGTCGATGTCGCCCTCGTAGCCACGGCGGGGCGACTGCTCTTTGGGGTCCCGCTGCGCGGCTTGCCGCTTCTCCTGCTGGCGCTCCTGCTCACATATCTGCTGGCGGCGCTCGGCATCGGCCTCTTCATCTCCGCCCTGGCGCGCACGCAGCAGGCGGCCTACCTCGTCGCCTTCATCGCTACGCTTCTGCCCACCATCCTGCTCACGGGATTCATCTTCCCAGTGTCGAGCATGCCGCGCGTGTTCCAGGCGCTTGTCCAGATCCATCCGGCCACGCACTTCATGGTGGTTGCGCGCGCCGTCAGCCTGAAAGCCGCCGGGCTGTCGGTTCTGTGGCCGCGCGCGGTCGCTCTGGTGGCGCTCGCAGTTGTGGTCCTCGGAGCCACGACCGCGAAGTTCAGGAAGACTCTGTGAGGTCAGCGTGCGAACTCGTCTACGACACGTGATCCAGAAGGAGATCCTGCAGATCAAGCGTGACCGCCGGATCATGGCCATGCTCATCGTGGCGCCGCTGTTCCAGCTCTTCGTCTTCGGCTACGCTGTCACTCTCGACATCAAGCACATTCCGTTCGTCGTCTGCGACCACGCGCGTACGGCCCAGAGCCGCGAACTGGTAGGCACGCTCGACCGCTCCGAGTACTTTGACCTCGCGGGGCGGGTTGATTCCTCCGCACGCTTGGACGAGTACCTGACCTCGGGGCGAGCTCTGCTCGCGCTTCACATACCCGGTGACTTCGCCAAGCGCCTGGCCCGGGGCGAGACAGCGCAAGTGCAACTCCTTGTCGACGGCACCGACATGAACTCGGCGGGAGTGGCGATGGCGTATCTCTCGGCCGCGGTCTCCGACTACGTGCGACGGCAGACCGGACTGGACTCAGCGCGCAGCGCTGTTTCGCACGAACCGCGCGTCTGGTACAACCCCGACCTGGCCAGCGTGGACTACATGGTCCCAGGTGTGATCTGCATGATACTCGCCACCGTGATGACAGCCGTCACGGCGCTGTCTCTCGTCCGAGAGCGCGAAGTGGGCACGCTGGAGCAACTCGTCGTCACCCCGATCCGCCCCATCGAGCTCATGCTGGGGAAGACGCTCCCGTTCTCGGCCATCGGCCTCATCGACGTCGGCCTCATAGTGCTGGCGGCGCGCTACTGGTTCGGAGTGCACGTCGCGGGAAGCGTCGCTCTGCTCTTCTTCTCCGCCGCGCTGTTCCTTCTGACGACGCTCGGCCTCGGGCTCTTCATCTCGACCGTCTCGCGCACCCAGCAGCAGGCGATGCTGACGGCGTTCTTCGTCATCATGCCCTCGGTACTGCTGTCCGGGTTCATGTTCCCAATCGAGAACATGCCCCCGGCCGTGCAGTTGATGACTTACCTCATCCCGCTGCGCTACTTCGTGTCAATAGTGCGAGGGATATTCCTGCAGGGCGTCGGATTCGGAATACTGTGGGTGCAGTTCGCGGCCCTCGTAGCATCAGGCGGCACCGTCTTCGCGCTGAGCGCGCTGCGCTTCCAGAAGCGTCTTGGATGAACAGGAGGACACGTTGGCTTTCACGACTCGACCAGTGATCATGGGTACCCACGGCGCAGTTGCGGCGGGCCATTACCTTGCAGCACGGGCCGGGCTGCGCATGCTCGAGATCGGCGGCAATGCTATCGACGCCGGGGTGGCGATGGGCTTCGCGCTGGCCGTCCTCAAGCCCGACCAGAACGGCATCGGTGGGGAGTCTCCCATCCTCATCTACTCGGCCGACCGCGCGCGTGCCTTCGCCATCAACGGGCAGGGAGTGGCCCCCGGAGAAGCGACCCTCGATCGGTTCCGAGAGATGGGCGTTGATCTAATCCCAGGAGATGGATTCCTTCCGGCCACGGTTCCCTCCGCCGTTGACAACTACATCACTTCGCTCGCTGTCTTCGGCACGCTGCCTCTTGCGGAGGTCATCGCGCCGGCGCTCGAGCTGGCCCGGGACGGCTTCCCCATGTACGAATCCCTCCGGTCTGGAATCGCAGAGAACATCCCGCGCTGGCAGGAGCACTACCCATCCAGTACGGCCACCTTCGCGCCGGGGGGCCGGGCCCCCGAAGTCGGCGAGGTGTGGGCCCAGTCTGACTGGGCAGGCTCGATGAGCCTGCTGGCCGAGGCGGAGCGCAAGCACGCTCGCCGAGGCCGGACCGGCGCGCTGCGCGCCGCCCGCGACGTCTTCTACAGAGGCGAGATCGGTCGCGAGATCGTCACGTTCTCCCGCGAGTGCCGGGTGATGGACGCGAGCGGAGAGGCGCATGTCGGTCTCTTCCAGGAGAATGACTTCGCGGCCTACTCCGCCCGAGTCGAAGAGCCCATCCAGGCCGACTATCGAGGCCTCACCGTCCACAAGTGCAATACGTGGTGTCAGGGAGCGGTGTTCCTCCAGCAGGTCAAGCTGCTGGAAGGGCTCGACCTCGCCAGGATGGGCCATAACACGGCCGACTACATCCACACAGTGATCGAGTGCGCGAAGCTGGCCTTCGCCGACCGGAATGCTCACTACGGTGACCCTGACTTCGCGGAGGTGCCCTTGGGTCGGCTCCTGTCCGCGGACTACGCGGAGGAACGGCGGACGCTCATCGACCCGAAGCAGGCGTCACTGGAGGAGCGTCCGGGCGACGTGCCGGGCGGGGGGAAACGGCAGCCGGGAGCGGTGGCGGACGATGCGCCCTGGCCGACGGTGCACGGGGGAGACACGACGCGCTGCTGCGCCGTGGACCGGCATGGGAATATGATCTCCATCACACCCAGCGGAGGGTGGTTCATGTCGTCGCCAGCGGTGCCAGGCCTCGGCTTCCCGTTGGGGACGCGGGGGCAGATGTTCGAACTGGACCCGGAGCATCCGAACTGCCTGGCGCCGGGGAAGCGGCCTCGCTCGACGCTTACGCCATCGCTCGTGACGAAGGACGGGAGGCCGTGGATGGTGTTCGGCACGCCTGGCGGAGATTGCCAGGACCAGTGGACCCTGCAGTTCTTCCTGAACTACGTGGAGTTCGGAATGGATCTGCAGGAGGCCATCGATCAGCCGACGTTCCACAGCGAGCACTTCCGGGACTCGTTCTATCCGCGCGGGTCGAGGCCGGGGCACATGTCGATCGAGGGGCGAATCGAAGAAGCGGTGCGAGAGGAGCTGGAGGAGCGGGGCCACGCGGTCAGCGTCGTCGGCGACTGGGAGAACGGTCAGTGCGAGGGCATCCGATTCGATGCGGAGACGGGGCTGATCTCGGCGGCCTCGTCTCCGCGCGGAGTCAGCTACGCGATGGGGTGGTAGCCACGCCGGACACACGGGCGCGGCGGATCGGCGATCATCTCGAACGCGCGAGGACGCATCTACGCTCGCTTGGGGAAGAACTCGAGCCGGACGCGTCCCCGAAGAGTGCTGTCCATCCGGGCGCGCCTGCCGTTCATGGTGACCTCCTTCACCTCTTCCTCGAAGATGTTCAGCGTGTCGAGGACATCTCGAATCCGCACCCCGCCCGCGTCGGGGAGGGTGAAGCTGAGCTCGTCATGTCCCACGCCCGAGGTCTGGCGCAGGTGGCCGTGTACGGCAATCGTGATTCTCATCGCGGTACCCTAGCCATTCGGCTCGACCACCTGCACGCCGGCCTCCGCCAGCTTGGCGATAAGTTGCTCGCGCGCCGCATCCACCACAGCCTGGTACTCACCCCGGTAGGAGCGAAGCTGACGGGCCAGGGCGAGTTGAGCCGACCGCAGGTCGGTGGCGCTCTCCTCGCTCGGCCCCAACTGCGTCGATTTGGTGGTCGCCACGTACGGCATCACCTGCTCGACGTAGACGGCGGTGTCGGCCTCGCCGATCCTGGCCTCTACCACGATACGCCCGCGGAAGGCTATCTGCTCACCGCCAGGGCTCGTTGTCGTTGCCACCTTTGCCGTGAGTGTGGCCTCTCGGGCGCTCTCCTCCTGGAGCGCTGCGATCAGTCTCTCAATGTCGTCGAACTCTCGTGCCAAGTCGGCAATCCTCCTACCGCGCGATTATCCTGTGGCTATGTCGGCTCCCAGTGTCTCACATAGGAACTCACGCGAAAGGGCGATGACTCGAGATTTGAAGTCGCGGCTCGAGAACACGTGGTCTGCGCCCTCGACCATGTGGAGCCTACAGCGTTCGCCGAGCGCGAGGCGGTACTCCGACGCGTCAGACGGCGGGACGCTCTCATCGGCCGTCCCGTGCACCACCAAACTCGGCCCGTCGTAGTCCCTGACCTCCTGCAGCGGCTGAACGTCGAGGACATCATCGATGAAGGCGCGTCCCAACTCCCAGCCTTCCATATCCAGCACATCGTCGTCTCCGAGGGCCGACGCGAGGCGGTCGCGAAGGCGGGCCGGGTGAGCGACGGCGGCCCACAGGGCCAGCGCGCTCACTCGGTCATCCCGCCCCGCCAGACACGCGGCAACGCAGCCGCCCAAGCTCAGGCCCAGCACTCCAACGCGATCGCTGTCGACCTCGGGCCGCAGTGAGAGGTGGTCGAGAGCGGCAACTGCGTCCTCGATCTCGCGGGACACGGTCATGTCCCGAAACTCCCCGCCGCTGTCTCCCGAGCCTCGAAAGTCAAAGCGAAGCACCACTAACCCATGCCGCGCGAGGTCACGCGCCGCGTCCACAAACAGCCGATGGGTCTCGGCCTTGTGGCCTGTAAAGCCGTGGCACATTATGATGCCGGGAGCCGGGCGCCCCTCCGGGAGGTGGAGCACGCCGAAGACATGGTCCTCTCCCGACCTGAACTCAACTTGCGTCTCCATGTGGACATCTCCAGGCTTTGAGGGCGATATTCTGGCCGCCGTGGTCCCCTCCTTCCACGGCTGTCAAGGTTGGCGCCCCGACGGAGGCGGACGCCGGGGCGCCTATGGGTGGTGGGGGGTTGCGGTCCCCTAGGGCGGCCGGCGTGGGCAGCCGCCCGACATAGATTACCGCATCTGCACTGGGGATTCTCAGGCCCGGCCGTCAGCCCCCTGGCTGCGCTCGGACGGCTGGGATGTAGTACGCCAGGAGCGTCCCCAGCACGAGAAACAACCAAGCAGGCAGGCCGAGGTCACTGAGGTACCCGGGGAAGGCGCAGAGCGCTCCGAGGAGCGAAGATTCGCTGCCGACGAGCCCGAAGTAGGCCTGGCGCTGGGTCCGAAGCAGGATGAGGAAGTAGGCCACGACGATGCCGGCGATAGCCAGAACGGCTGCCATCTGCTGCAGGATGTATCCCCGCTTGTCGCCGGCCCCCTTCATGACTCCATAGCCGACTATCCCGCCGAGGACCATCCCGCCCACTTCGAAAGGGCCACCCGTCAGCACTGCCACCTGGGACCATGCCACCGCCGAGGCTCCCGCCGCCAGGATGCCGGCCAGGAGGCCGCACGGGCAGTTCAGGTCCTTGGTTTTGGCCTCATACTCGGCCGCCTTCCGCTCCCGAAGGCGCGCGCGGCATCCCGGACAGATGGAGCTTCCTCGCAGCTTGCTCTCACACCTGACACACAGGGGATTGCTGCAGACGAAGCAGTTGTAGATTATGTCCTCGTTCCCGCAACTCCCGCATTTCATCACACGCCTCGGATGACACGCGTCCATTGAATCCGGGAATCCGACAGAGAACACAGGTCTGAGCGTTGCGTGACTGACACAGCATTCTACGCCCTCCGACGATCCAGGGTCAAGGGGCCTTCCCTGCATCCTCAGCGGTCTGGCCGGCAGGAGACGAACGGTCGGTCCGAAAACAGACTGACAAAGGAGTGCTGGCATGACATCGAGACGAGCTGCGTCCGGAACATCTTTGTCCGTTCAGTGGGAAGAACTGACGGCGAGCGACTTCCCCGCGGCCGTGGCACGCGCGAAGGGGGTGTGCCTTCTGCCGATGGGCGTCATCGAGAAGCACGGCCCGCACCTGCCCTTGGGAACCGATGTGATGGCCGTACGCGCCCTCGCGATCCGGGCCGCGCAGGAGGAGTACGCGGTCGTCTTCCCCGAGTACTACTTCGGCCAGATAAACTGCGCCAAGCACGAGCCCGGATGCGTATCCATCCGGCCTGAGCTGCTCAACAGCCTGCTGCAATCGGTGTGTGACGAGATCGCCCGCAATGGCTTCGACAAGATCGTTATCGTGAACGGCCACGGCGGCAACACTCACTGGCTTCATTTCTTCTGCCAGTTGCAGCTCTCGGAGCGCAGGCCGTACGCCCTTCATCTGGCCGATCCGAGGATGGACGAAGAGACTCGACGCCGGCTCGAGGAGATGAAGGAGACCGATGTCGGCGGCCATGCCTGTGAGATGGAGACGAGCGGGATGCTCGCCATTCGACCGGATCTGGTCCAGCTCGACCGCGCGGGCGACGAGGACGGCAGCCCTCAGCGTAAGCTGAAGGGCGTGCCTGACACGTTCACCGGCATCTGGTGGTATGCTGACTTCCCGCATCACTACGCGGGCGATGGCAGCCCGGCGACGGCCGAGAAAGGCGAACTCGCGCTGCAGGCCGTAGCGCGCGGCCTCGCGAAGGTCGTGCGTGCGGTGAAGAAGGATGCGGTCACCCGCAAGCTGCAGGATGAGTTCTTCCGGCAGGGCGAGCAGCCATTGAAGCCACGGGGCCGGAAGAGGAGATCGGGCTGACCACCGCGGTCAGATAGAACGGAGGGGGAAGCATGCCGTGGTGCCCTGAGTGTGGGAGTGAGTACCGGGAGGGGATCGAGCGCTGTCGCGAGTGTGATGAGGCGCTGACGGACGGGGTGCCCCCCCAAGACAAGAGTGGCGAGAGCGAGGACAGGGAGACGGACATCGCACCACTGCCAGAGGAGGCAGCCCGCGCGATAGCGAGGTGGTTCAGGCAGTCGCGGCTTGTGGCGGGCCTCCGTTCCGGCGGCCCTCTCTTCGGATCGTCGCTGGTCGGAGTGCTTCGCTCAGGGCGGCTCGTTGGGCTTCTTGCACTCATTGTGCTCATCTCAGCGCTAGGCATTCCCTTCAATGCGGGCCCTCGTATGCCGACCCCATTGTCGTACGTGTCGCCAGAATGGGGCGCCCTGCCGGCAGTGTGGGTGAGTACCGTGTCTCGCTGGGGATGGGGCAACGCTCACAACTGGACGCGGCTGCTCGTCGGAGATACTGTGGCGCCCCTGGGTCCAGCAATCTCGGCCATTACTGCGCCTAGCTCGTACTTCGTCTTTTGGGTTCTGGAAGCCGACGAGGGATCGCAGAAAGCCGCTCGCGTAGCATGGCTCTTGACGCTGTGGCGCGAACTTGTCCGTGCAATAGTCAGCGCAATCCTGCTTGCAGGGGTGTACGGCTGGCTCCGCGACCGTGCACTGGGTCAATCGCTGACGGCGAAGGGGCTCCTGCGCTCGATGCTCGCGAGCTCAGCTCCGCTGCTTGCGTTCTTCGTGGTGCTGGCAGCAGGCAGTATGGTCGTCAGGCAAGTCTCGTACAGCCTGGATGGCAAGTTCGCTAGTAGCCGCGTGGAGTACATCCCGTGGACCATCTGGTACGTGCTGAGGTCGGCGCTGGCGCTGGCCCCGGTTGCGATAGTCGCGTGGCCGGGAGGCCTTGTTGAGGGCGTTCGGCGAGGACTGGCGGCTCTGCGCCGGCACTGGGCGCGGGTCCTGGGGTCGTGGCTCGCCTATCTGGCTGCGCGAGAGGGCCTGATCGTCCTCTCCTGGCTGCTCCTGTCAGGGGTCTCGTTATCTGCGTCCACTCTCTACCACTCCGAGCAGGTGTGGCTGCCCTATGCGGCACTATACATCCTCAGCGCACTGCCCTACAGCTGGCTGGCACTGGCCGTGTCGGCCTCTTTCATGCGCATCGTCGTGGGGGCAGGTCAGCCAGTGCCGGTCAGACACAAGGCTCTCCCTCGACCCCGTAGAATGCTCTGAGTCTGATCGGAGACCGCTGGTGCTCAGCTCGGGTGTCATCCTCATCGCGCTCGCGGCCCTCTCGGCGGCCGCCTTCTGGGTAACGGGGTCAGGGGCGCTGGCCGGGGAGCCCTGGGCCCCGGCGTTCCTTTACGGGTACGCCGCCGCCTGGGTCTTCTACGCTATCGCCGGCGTGACAGTCAACCGGAGCAGGCGTTTTCCCAGGTGGGTCTTGCTCTGGATCGTCCTTGTTGCCGTGGGGCTGAGGGTGGTGGCTCTCCAGCGCACTCCTCCCCTCTCCACCGATGTGTGGCGGTACCTCTGGGATGGTCGGGTCGCGAACGTCGGCATCAACCCCTTCCTGCATCCTCCCGACGCACCTGAGGTGCGACACCTGCGTGACCAGAACTGGCCTCGGATCAACTTCAGACACATCCGCACGATCTACCCGCCGGCCGCTCAGATGCTCTTCGCGGGGTTGGCGCGCGTAAGAGATTCGGATGCAGAGGCCTTCCGATGGGCATCCACGCTTTTCGACCTGGGCAGTGTTCTGCTACTCGTTGTCCTGCTCAGGCGGACGAGGCGGCCGCCCGAGCGCGTCATCTGGTATGCGTGGTGTCCGTTGGTGGTGACGGAGGTGACCGCAGGCGCACACATTGACCCCTTCGGGCTGTTCCTGCTCTTGGCAGCGTTCCTGCTCACCTCTCGCAGGGACGGCCCACCTGGACTGGCAAGCGGGGCCGCGCTGGCCGGTGCGATGTCGGCAAAGGGCTATGCGCTGCTCGTCGTCCCGTTCTTCGTGCGGCGTGGAGGATGGCGGCTTGCGCTGCCCCTGGTGGCCGTCAGCGCGATCCTGCTGCTGCCCTACCTCGGCGCCGGTCGACTCCTCTTCTCCGGGCTGACGGACTATCTCAAGGCGTGGAAGACGAACTCGAGCGTGTTCCTCTTGCTCGACGGCCAGCTGATGAAGGTGACGGAGGCTCACTTCGAGATCGCCCGGGCGGTCACCGTCCTCGCCGTGGTCGCGGTCATCGCACGATTGGCCTGGCGGCCGCACCGGTCCCTGGAGTGGCTGCTGGGGTGCTCGTTTGCGGCCTTCGGCGCTCAGCTGTTCATCGGCGCGCCGACGCTGCCGTGGTATGTGATCTGGCTGGTGCCGGCGCTCTGCTGGTGGACGATCCCAGGGGTCGTGCTGTTCACCCTTACGGTCTCAGCGCAGTACTACGCCCGCTGGATCTACGAGGAGCCCCTGCACGAGACACTGCTCTGGGCGGGGTATCTGCCGGTCTACGCGCTGCTCCTGGCCCAACTCATCTGGACGCGGCTGCGCCGGCATCGTTCAGGCGCCAGTCATAGTCCATGAACTCGATTGTGTAGCCCCCAGCCTCAAGCTGTGACTTGGCCGGCTCGTCCAGGTAGCGCAACACAAAGGCTTCGAGCGATCCGTCCTTCTCCACGAAGTCGGCCCTGTACCACCGCATGATCCGCGTGAGCCGCAGGGCCTTGCGCCTCGCATCCACCTGAACGTACTTCGTGTTGTTGACGGCCGTCCGCGTCGCGTCGTCAAGCTGTGCCTGCAGCTTGGCCGGGTTCATGGCCCGATCTTGCAGCGGCGGGCAACTCTGTGCGGCGCAGACAAGTATGAAGTGGATACGCGGGTCCTCGAACTTAGGGCGGATGATATCGTTCTCGATCTCATTCAGAGAGCGGAGCGCGCCCGCCACTTCCCAGCGCTTCTCCTCGAAGAAGTCCCGTACGCCTGTGGTCTTCTCGAGCCCGGGATAGAGTTCGAGCACGCCCTTGATGACGAATGCGTTGTAGGCATTGAGCCAGAAGGCCAGCTCGTCATCGGGGCCGACGAAGGCGTCTTCGTCGGCCGCACCCAAGGTTGCGATGTACGCATCCAACTCCTGGGCATGTTCCGCCTTCAGGGCCTGGTAGTCGACCATCCCCTCCCTGATGTGCGCGCGCAGGATCGCGTCGAAGGCGCTGTGGTCGAACATCTTGGCCGTGGCGGCATCGACCGTCTCTGGTGCAATCGAGACGGGTGCAGTCCTTGATTGGCAGCCAAGCAGGATGGCTGCAGACGCCGCAACTGCGATGGCGAGTCGAGCGCTCATGGTGACCCTCTTTCGAGCAAGAGACGAAGCGGATGATCTGAGTGGAGGTCGCGCGGCCGTGCCCCTTTGGCGATCAGGCCTCGGGCGATATCTGCGAGTCGTATGTCGCCCAGGAAGCACGCGCCGATCAGCACGCCGTCCAGAGTGACAAAGCGGATGCTCCCCCTCTCCTCATCCCGGATGATTGTCTCCTCAACCTCCGGCTGGCCGGGCACGATACTGCCCACGCCGCAGAAGTCCAGCCCGCAGAACTCCGACACATTCAGGAACACTCGCCTGCGGTAGCGTTCGTCCCCACCTGCCATATTGCCGCCAGCCACGCGACCCATATCCCCAGCCACATACCAGAGCATCTCGCTTCGAGTCGGCTTGCCGTCTGAGCCCCGCACCTGCACCACATCTCCGGCCGCGTAGATGTCGGGCAGCGTCGTCAGCATCTGGTCGTCGGTGACGATTCCCCTGTCCGTTTCGCCGCCGGCCTGTTTCACGAGATCACTGTTTGGGACTACGCCAACCGTGCAGCCAGCCATCTCGCAGAAGATCTCTTCCCCGGCCTCCCTAAGCGTGGCACACCTGACGCGCCCCACCCGCCCCTGCACCTCGGCGATCTCCTCGTTCGTGCGAACGTCAGTGCCGCCCGCGCGGAGGCGGGAGTGGATCATCTCGGCCTCGTCGTGGTCCAGCTGCTTGTCCAGGAATCGATCGCCTCGCATGACGAAGGTCGTCTCCACGCCCCAGTGGCGGCAGGACTCGACCAGCTCGATGGAGGTGAGCCCGCCGCCCGCGACCACGGCGCGGCTGGCCGTGCTGAGAAGCTCGGAGATGCCTACCACGTCCAGGAGTGTGTTCAGCGTGACGATCCCGCGGAGATGCTGGTCGGCCCATGGCAGCACACGCCCCTGCGTCCCCACGGCGAGCAGCAACTTGGAGTACCCGATGTCGGTCTTGTTCTCGATCTGGACCGTGTGGCGATCCGGGTCGATCTTCGTGACTGCGGTGCTGCAGCGAAGATCGACATCGTTCGCCTCATACCACCAGTCGGGCCGACCCCACGCGTCCTCCCACTGGATCCGGCCGAGCATGATGTAGTAGAGACTAGGGCGCGAGTAGAAAGCGCATTCCTGATCTGTGAGGATGACGATCGGTGTCCGGTCACCGCGGGCACGGATCGCCTCGACGGCGCTGACGGCGGCGACTCCATTGCCTACGATCACATACGGTTCCATATCAGATCTCTCGCGGGGTCGCCAGCTGACGCTTGAAGCGCCTTCGGAAGCGCCGGTGGTTCCTCGCCTCCACGGCCTCGTCGGGACTTGGGAACGGGTAGAAGCTGAGAGCGTAGCGCGGACAGACAGCGATGCAGGCTCCGCATCCGACGCACTCTGTGTCGTGGAGCGGCATTCCCTGCCGCGCGCGCATCCGGATATCGATGCCCATCTCGCAGTAGCGGTTGCAGGTGCCGCATTCGATGCAGCGGTGATCGTCGGTGTAGATCGCGAAGCGGCCCCGGTTCGAGAACCAGCCGAGCATCGCCCTGAGCGGACAGATGAAGCGACACCAGACTCGGCCTCCGAGGACGGGATAGGCGCCCATGCCAACAACGGTGGCGAGGAACCAGGCGACCCCGATGTCGTAGACCGTCCACGGCCAGGTCACGGCGAGCCAGGCCGCGCCGGTGACCAGCGCGGCGATTCCCAGGATGCCATAGCCGATGTTGTCTAGGGCCTGGGCGGACGGACCTTTGGGGCCTTTGGTGCGCCAGGAATCTCCTGCGCTCTCCGCGAGGTTCCCGCAGAAGCAGAACCACGAGCAGTAACGCATGCCGATGAGCATGGAGACAATCGGCCAAGCGAACAGAGACATGGCCGTGCCGTACACGAACGTGGAGACAAGCTTGTCCTTCCAGTAGGGCGTGACAACAGCCATGTGCAGCGGCCACGTCAGGTGCAGCCGTTGCCAGAAGACGGGCACGCTTAGCTCCTGCTTCAAGGGGCCCATCAGCAGGATGCCGAAGATCGTCTGGCTGACCATTATGGAGAGGGTGCGCCAGCGGAAGTAGGTGTTGTCCCAGCGTCGCATTACGACGAGGCCAAAGACGACGACGCTGCCCCAGTAAACCCACCACGTGTAGTCCCCCAGGAAGATGCTGACATTGCGAGGCAAGTCCCATCCGGCCCACGCGGCGATCTTCCGCACGACCGAAACGCCGACAAGGCTGAGGACGGCGAGCCCACTCAGCCAAGGGACCAGGTCGAACCGTCTCGGCGGCGGGGTCGGTCGGGCCAGACATTGATGCTGCATGAACGTGTCTCCGGCGCGGAACGACGTGCGCAGGGTCTGTTCTGGCGAGTATACGCGGCAACCTTAGCTGGAGCCGGCCAGGCGCCCTGTCATGGCAGGCCGCGGTTTGGGCCGATCTGGTGACAAGCAGGCCGGCAACCTATGGCTTCCACCACAAGAGCCGAAATGCCGTCGAGAGTATGATGATCGATGCTTGAGCGGATGCCTTCAGGGAGCCGGTGATCTTGGACCGGCCGATCCGCCTCCGGTAGGGCACTGGCATCTCGAGTGTCGGCACGCGCAAGCGGGCGGCCTTCGCCTGCATCTCGACCGTCCAGCCAAAGCCTCTGTCCTGCATCTTCAACCTGGCCAGCGTCTCTCGGCGGATCGCGCGAAACGGCCCGAGGTCGGTCGTTGGCTGCCTGTAGAGCTGGGTCAGGATCATCCCCGCGAGCCAGTTGCCGAAGCGTGAGTGCAGCGGCAGAGCGCCTTTCTCGCGCTCGCCTCGCATCCGCGATCCGACCACGAAATTCACCCGTCCTGAGAGTATGGGCTCAACGAGGTCGGGGAGCATGTCTGGGCTGTCGCTGAGATCCGCATCCAGGAAGGCCACGACCTCGGCTGGCCCCAGCGCGGCAATCCCGGCCAGGCAGGCGGCGCCATACCCTCGCTGGGGCTCGTCCACGACCCTGGCTCCGTGCTCCCGGGCGACCTGGGCGGTGCGGTCGGCGGAGCCGTTGTCGACGACGATGATGTCAGCGTCCAAGTGTTTCGGAATAGCGTCAAGCACGCGGCCGACGGACTGCTCCTCGTTCAGGGCCGGGATGATTACCGCAACTCGACCTTTCGCATCCGTCACGTCTGGCCCCCCCCCGGGATGCTACGCAGGAAGTCCCAGGTGCGGGGACACGGGACCTCCCTTGCTGTCTCTGCGAGCATGGCGAGGTGGGAGCGGAGGATTCCCAGGTCTTCGGGCGTGTCAACGTCGTACCAGGGATCCAGGAGCGCAACGCTGAGCCCCCGCTCCTGCGCGCGCCTCAGCGTCTCGGACAATACCGTGCTGGAGCTCCACTGGATGCCCGCGAAGACATCGCGTTCCAGCTTTCGCATACCGATCAGATAGTAGCCGCCATCGAAACACGGGCCGACCACGAGATCGCGATCGCTGCCGATCTCGAGCGCCTGACCGACTATGTCCGGCGGCAGACTGGGCGAGTCAGATCCGATCACGACGGCCCGCGGGTGGCCGTCGGACAGCGCCCGCTTCACCGCGCTCGCCATGCGCTCGCCGAGGTCGTCGCCCTCCTGTAGCGTTAGAGCGGCCTCGGGGCAGACGCTCCGAGCCAGAGCCGCCACTGGCTCCAGGTCGCTTGCCTCGGCAGCGGCGACTATGACGGCGGCATCCAGACCGCACACGTTGGCCAGCGTGTCCAACAGGAAGCACCGGTAGAGATCTGCCGCGCCGCGCCGCCCAAGCGCCGGTACCAGACGAGTCTTCGTCGTTCCCGGGCGCGGCGCGCGGGCAAACACGATGACAACGGGAGGCATCTTCATCCTGTTCGATCTATTGCCTCCGCCGAGAGCCCGGTCCTTCATTCCGGTGCATCACGGTGGGCACAAGAGAGCGGAGACCCCGGTTCTGCCGAGCAGATGTCCGGGGTCTCTCGAAGCCGCCAGTAGTTGAAGGAGGAGATGCAGAGCCCTACTGTTTCCAGAAGCGCAGGAAGCCAAGAGGCGTGCGCGGACGGTGACCGGAGCGCTTGAGATCGGTGAGTTCCTTCTCGGCGCCATCGTGTCCGAGGTCCCTGGCCCGAAGGAATGCCTCCGACGCCTGCTCGCGCTGGCCGAGCGCCATCAGCGTCTTCCCCAGAAGGAAGCGGAAGTCCGCGTTGCCTGCGTCCATATCGACGAGTTCCTGATAGCAGATGAGGGCCTTCGGATGATCGCCGCTGCGCCGATAGCCGTTGGCCCGAAGCAGCACCTCGGTGATGCGGGAGGGGTCCGCGAGCACGACGTTCTTCCGGACCTTCTCCTCCCGAATGCCGAGGCCGAGATTGCCTACGAACAGGCCACTGAAATCCAAGGTCTCCACTTCCGGCAGGAACTGCGCCCTGAGCCAGTCAGCCTTGCGGACGTACTCCTTGCGCTCTTTCGGCTGCTGCCTCGGCTGTGCTGCAGGCGTCTCCGCGACTATCGTGACGATTTCACCTGCTGCCTGCTCCTCAGAGCGGGCCGGCGCGGAGTCGGCGCTCTCTCCGGCGCTGGCCTCGTCAGCATCCCTCTCCGCCTGCACTGCGGAGTCCCCCTCGGGAGCGAAGGCCGCATCCGGCGCCCCCTCATCTGCCACAACGTCCTCGGCTGTAGGCGAAGTGGGGAACTCTGGCTCCAAGGGCGACGTGGCCCCGATCGGCACCGACATGGGTCCCTCGGGCTCCGTCGTGTCGGGCGCCGAATCGGGCATCTCGCGTGGCCCGTCGAGCCCGGCGGATACCGTTTCGTCTGCCTCGGCATCTCCAGTCCACGACGCAGGAACAGCGCCCCCCGCCGGCAACGTGTCTGGCTCGGCCTCGACGGTCGGCGGGCCCGCCGTCTGGCGGCGGTCCCCACCCCAAGGAGCGACTGAATCGGCCGCGGATCGGACCTCGAGACTGATGTTCAGGAATCGGTTGCCCTGTGCGCCGACCTGCTCATTGGCCACCTCGCGGGCAGAGTCGTCCAGTGAGACGCTCCGGTCCCCATCAGATCCCTTGCCCGGCGCGACAACCTCACAGCAGTCGGCAGAGAGCATCTCTCCTATGGCCAGCGCCGTCTCGCTTTCGGCCTGCAACTGGCTGATTGGCACGCCGACCGAAAACAGGGAGTTCGGGTTGATGATCCGCTCGATCAGATCTCGCACCGTCAGGCCTTTAACGACTTCTTCCGAGTTGCCCAGGCGGCAGATCGGCGTGTCGGCCCCCGGAGTACTGATCGTGATAAGCACTGAAGCCTTGACCTCTGTTGAGTCCAGAGTGCCTGTTGTGCTCGATTCTCCCATCATGTGCTGCGACCTCCGTAGAGGACCCTAGGTCCCCTGTACCCCGGCCAGGCTCGGAGTCGGGATGAGAGCCCCGACGTCGTGGCTCAGCCGGTCCAGGACTTCGCCAGCGAACTTGCGGTGAGCTTCGGCCGCCGCCGATTCCGGCTCCCGCAGCATCACAGGCAGCCCACCGGCCTCGGCCTCGCTGACGATGATGCTCTTACTTATGACAGTTGAGAATACATAGTTTCCGAAGTCGCTCTCGATCTTCTCCTTCAGGAGCCGGTAGATCGTGACGTCGAGCGCGGTCTTCTTGTCAAACATGGTTACAAGAATGCCGAGCAGCCTCACCGTGGCACCGATTTGCTCGTGAAGTGTGGAGACCATGTCCCCGAGCAACGCCATCCCTTTCAGCGCGTAGAACTTCGTGCTGACAGGCACTATCATGTGGGTGGCCGCCGTCAGCGCGTTGATGCTCAGCAAATCCAGTGAGGGCGGGCAGTCGATCAGCACCATGTCGTACTTCTCGGTGAGGACGCTCCGGTAGAACTCCCGAAGCTTGGTGCGAAGCCTCCCCTCACGCCCCACCTCCATGACCAGGGTCTTGTTGCAGTCTGCGAGCCGCGCACTCGCCGGCACCAGTTCGACGTTCTCAATCTGGGTCGGCACGATGGCGCGCTCGAGCGGGTACCGCGCCATGGTCAGGACACAGTGGGCTTCGCGTTCGATTGCCTGCTCGGCCGAGATGCCGAAAGCAGTCGTGGCATTGGCCTGCGGGTCCAGATCCAGGCACAGGATACGCTTGTTCCGCTGAGACAAGGCCGCCGCCAGGTTCACACAAGAAGTCGTCTTGGCGACGCCACCCTTTTCGTTCACGAACGCTATGACGGCTGTCTGGCCGTAGGGCGTGACCTCGCCTCCAGAGTCGTTTAGGCGATCAGTATCCATGAGTACGAACCCTCCGCCAAGTGGGACCCGACTGGCAACAGACGCGTGTAGGTGCCCTCCGCTGCTCGAACGAATCCCCCGGGTTGCGAGATAGCCAACTCCCGGCTACCCCGTATGTTCCACAAAACCGCCCCGTTTCGGAGCGGTAGCTTGCCCTATCTGCGGGCCGCCCCAGGGGCGGTGGCGGCGGGCGACATCCCCACGCAGCCGCTCTCCCGTCTTCGGCCCCCTGGCGCCCTGAGTCGCTCCGGGGCCTGCAGGGCGCCGACCCCCGTCGGAGAACACCACGAGAGAAGGGCCAGCGGGGGACCCGCGCCCTGTGAGAGGAGTGGTCAATGAGTCGAGTGAGAGTTGGGGTCCAGCTCATCGTCTTCGGGGAGCGCCCCGGGACGGACCTCACGGGCGTGCTGACGGAGGTGAAGAGCGCCGGGTACGACGGCTTCGAGGGCGGCGTGGTCGAGTCGTCGGAGGCGCAGCGTCGGCTGAGTTCGGACCTCCAGTCGATCGGCTTGGGGTACGTCGGCGCCCATGCGGGGATTCATCAGCTCAGCGATACGGCAGCCGTGAGCACCTTCGCCCAGCACATCAACCAGCTGCAGGGACGCTTCCTGATGGCATCCGGCCGGTACGACAGCTTGGCGGGCTACCGCGAGGGGGCCGAGCTTCTGACACGAGCGGCCGAGGAGTGCGCGTCGGCCGGCGTCACCGTCTGCTATCACAACCACTTCTGGGAGTTCGAAGCGATCGACGGCGAGGTCCCCATTCACCTGCTCATGGAGATGACCGATCCCGCACTCGTCAAGCTCTGCCCGGACATCTACTGGGTACATGTCGGCGGCGAAGCGCCGGCCGACTTCCTTACACGGTACCGAGACCGATGTCCTTGCCTCCACTTCAAGGACGGCCTGGCCGGCGACCAGATGCGGGACTTCCGCGAACTGGGCGACGGTGTCGTCGATGTGAAGGCCGCTCTCGATGCGGCGCTCGCCTGTGACCCGGACTGGATAGTCGTGGAGCAAGACTCAACGACGCGCGAGCCGGCGGAGTCCATCCGGATGAGCCGAGATTACCTCCGCACCCTCGGCCTCTGAGACGGAGAGCCCTGGCGCGCCTGGAGGGACTCGAACCCCCGACACCCAGATCCGAAGTCTGGTGCTCTAATCCACTGAGCTACAGGCGCGCAGCTAGAGTGTACCATAGGCCGCGCGGCGACGGCAATCACGTCCCGAAGCAGCGACGCGCGCCACCCCTACGAACAGACCGGGCAGGGCCTTTGCCCTGCCCAGCCGTCGCCCCGGCTATCTGAAGAGGACAGGCCTACGCCCCTCGGACCACCTCGATCCCGTTGAACTTGCAGAAGCTCTCGAGCGCGTCAGCAATCTCGGGATCGTGGATGAGCACGCCGTGGTGGATGATGCCATGCTCCACCATCTTCTGTTCCCAGTCCATCACGTCGGCCACTCTCACCCAGCCGTAGGAGCCGCGGGTCGCCGGCGGCATATCGACCACCTCGCCCTGGCCGATGAACATCGTGAACCAGCCGTCGTACTCGGCAAGGCGACAGCACGTGACAGGCCCCTCTTTCAGCGTGAACTCCCTCGTTCCCCAGGAGGGCCGCATTGGCAGGATCATGTGCTGGTTGATGCAGGCCGTGCATCCTGCGGCGCAGAGACTGGGCGGGGCATTGCCGCAGTGCCAGGCGAGCCACACGTTCTCTTCCTCGGGATGCAGTTCCGTCCAGTCGATGAAGTGCGGCGGCGTCTCGCCAAGGCCCGCGGCGTGTGCGGCCAGCATGCTGCAGGCCCCGTAGACATCGACCTCACAGGCGCAGAGGTACCCCTGATCGGTCAACCGGCCCAGGACAGAGCACACGCAGATGCCGTAGCGCTCCTGCACCTGGTTCCAGCAGTTGACGGCCATTGCGTCCAGGTCCTTCTCTTCTGCAAGGCGCTTAATCGCTATCTCGATGCGGGCCAACCTCGACACATACTCCGCGGCCTCGCTGGGGATCTCGGCTCCTTCCCTGATCTCCTCGGCCGCCTTCTTCGCATCGGGATCGTCATCTGCGACCGCGTCCAAGCGCATGAACACATCGGCGAGATCGATCGGCACAACCGTCTGGCTGAAGTCCCGCTGAAGCGACGCCTCGTCCCACCACACCGACTCGAACTCCTCCGGCCTGGCGCCCAGCTGGCCGATCCGAGCCCCGTTGAATCTCTCTCTGGCCGCGCAGGCACGGGAGAAGCGCGACACCCATTGCCCGAAGACCGGCTCTTCGGGGAGGCAGGTGGGAATATGGTCGAACACGATCTCCCGCCGCTTGAGTGCGGAGGTGATCATGAACTGACCGCACCAGGAATCCGATGGGCGGGTAGCATCCTCTGCTATGCCCCCCTTCGTGGCGAAGTGGAGCACGGGGGTCCCCTTCGGCAGCCCTGCAATCGTGACGCCGACGGCGGAGGTCTCGTGGCCGAACGTCATCCCCCCAACGATCACCCCGGCGATTTCGTTCTTCTTGAAGAGGTCCAGCGCCCGCCGCGCGTCTGCGAGGTCGCGCACCAACCCATTCCGCGTCAATGAGTCGTCCGGCACGACGAGGTCGAGCCCGGGCACCCCCTCCATCACGCCGACGCACCGGCGCCGCATCTCCACTGCCCACTGCTCGCCAAACGGCTCACGATGGGAGGGTATGAAGCCGACCTTGACGCTTCTCATACGCTGACTCCTTGCCTGCCGGCCGCCTTTAGGCGGCACCGCATGCAGGGCCTATGGCATTACGGCCACCCTGATTGCGCCCTCCCCTTTTCGCTCCGCCAACTCGAAAGCCTCCTGCGCCCTCGCCATCGGGAACCTGTGGGTCAGGACCGAGCTCAGATTGACGCGCCCATCCCGCACGAGCTCAATCGCCTCGGGGTAGTTCTCGTTCTGGCGCCGCACGAACCGGACAGTTAGCTCGCGCCGGCGCAGCTCAGATGCGCGGACGCAGTATTCGTCTTCGGACGGTATGCCGATCACGACCACCTCGCCCGCAGGGCGCACCGCCTCCAGACACTGCTGGAGGGCCTCGGGCGGCCCGGCCACCTCGAATGCCAGGTCAACGCCCCTGCCGCCCGTCTGCGCCAAAGCCGCTTCCACAGGGTCCGCCTGAGAGATGTCGACCGTGGCATCTGCGCCCAGGTCCAGGGCGGCGGCGAGGCGCTCCGGAATCAGGTCGGTCGCGACGACCTTGGCCGCGCCGTGGATCTTCGCCAGCCGGATGGTGAGAAGGCCGATCGCCCCACAACCTGCCACCAGGACCACAGCACCGCCAGGCCTCGAGGCAAGCTCAAGCGCGTGGACCGCGATACACAGCGGCTCGATCAGTGGCGCCTCCACCAAGTCGATACCTTCTGGAACGGGAAAGGCGCGCTCAGCCGGCCAGGCGACCAGCTCTCGCATAGCGCCGTGGACGGGTGGCAGATCGAGAAATCTCAGGTCGCGGCACAGATGGAAGAGCCCGTCCGCGCACATGTCACAGGCCCGGCAGGCGACGGCCGGATCGAGCACAACGGGAGTGCCGGCCGCAAGACGCGTTCCGTTCGAATCCTCGACGATGCCTGCCGCCTCGTGTCCTGGAACGAATGGCTGATCCCAGCTCACGCCGCCGACGTTTCCCTCAGCGAAGACGTGTATGTCCGAGGCGCAGATCGTAACCGATCGCACCCGGATCAGCACTTCGCCTGGCTGGACGGAAGGGAGCGGCCATTCACCGACCCGAACGTCGCGAACACCGTGCTGGATCACTGCGCGCATCAAGGAACCTGACAGCCCACGCAATGGCGACCTGTCCCCTGCCCTGCGACGCCCTTTCTGCTCATTCCTTCACTTCCTCGAACATCTCCTTCGGGACGCCGCACAGCGGGCAGACCCAATCCTCGGGCACTTGTTCCCAGGGAGTTCCTGCCGCGACCCCATTGTCGGGATCGCCGACTTCTGGGTCGTAGACATACGTACACGCCGTGCACTGCCACTTCGGCATCCGACGCCTCCTGAAGCCAATCCGAGTTGGCTGAAGTTAACAGTTCGCGCGCCGAAGTGTCAACCAGACCGGTCTCTGAGGAGTCTAATAGCAGTGATGGCAACCGGTCGCAGCCGGACGACCCGAAAAAGGTGAGGCGGCAGACCGGGGGAGTCTGCCGCCTCGTGGTGGGGTGGGGTTTGGGGTGGGGTTAGCCTTACAAATATCAGGACTCAGAACGCCGAGTCGTTTTCGCTCAACTGGCGCCCAGTATACCGGCCGCTCCGGCCCATGTCAAGGGGGCAAAAGTGGCGAAATCCGGAGCGCGCCTGGTCGCTGAGCGGCCGCGCGGACATGCTGGTGGGCGTTGTTGGGCCCCGCAGGATGAGGTATACTGTATGTGGGCGACCGCAAGAGCGCGGCGGTGCATGCGGCCCGCGATGCAAGGAGGCGATGGCGGTGCAGACGCGTAGGCTACGCGGCAAACCCGCAAAGCCCCGTATGCAGCTACCCGAGTCGGTCAAGAAGCCGCTCGAACATGTCATCCTGATCGCGGCCGTCGGGGCGGCGATCAGCCTCATGATCATCCTCTTCATCGTTCTGTCCGGCTATCTCGCGGCGCCGATAGTCCGCGGCACCGCGCTCGACACGGTCGCGCGCAACGTCACCCTCGCGAAGAATGCGTTCCTCTGGTGCTTGTGGATCGGAGTGATCGCGGCCATGATCCGCCACTACCGCGCGGAGAGCACCGGATGGATAGCCCTGCTGATCGGTGTGGCCTGCTGGACGATTCTCCCGCTGGTCGTCCGAAGCAAGGCCGAGGCAACGACGGCACAGGAACTGATGGAGCTTGGTCAGTCGCTGATCTCGGCCTTCCAGACATCCGGAGGTATGCTCGCCGTAGTCGGGCTGTTGCGTCTGGGCATCGGGCGGATCGTCATTCTCGCCTCGCCCGCGCGCATGGCGGCCAGGTTCGGGACTCAGTCCGCCGAGACGATGGCGATAGCCGCCGAGCGCGCAGCGGAGCGCCCCTCGCTAATGCGGCGATGCTGGGAATTGCATTTCTGTCGCACAAGTCTGCGCCCAAGCTGCCCGCGCTTCGTCGAAGGCAGCTCGTGCTGGAAGAGGCGGAGCGGGTGCTACTGCGATCAGGGTCTCGCCACCCGCCTGCTGACCGGCGTTGGGGCGGACTCTCGGGCGAAGGTCGCGGAGGAGCTTGGTGTTGCCCAGCGGCGGGCAAAGATCCAGGCTCGGCGGCGGCCGAAACAGAAGGCACCGTGTGGGGAGTGCCCTGTCTATCTCGAACATCAGAAGTACAAGTACCGGGTCGTCTCCTGGTGCGCCTATCCCGCCGCGGCCGCCATCATCGGTGGAACCGTCGGGTTCATCCTGCAAGGCTACCGGTGGGTGGAAGTGGAGCTTGGGTCTGTTCTCTCTCAGTTCCAGGTCCTGCCCCATGTGCTCGACGAGCGCCCTCTCGAGCAGGCAGCCTGGTTGTCGGCCGAGAATGCCGCCGTCCTGCTCATCGGCGTCTTGCTGGTAGGCGTGATCCTCCAGCTGACAGAGATGGCGATATTCCGCTTCAAACTCTGACGGCGTCGACGCCCGTTAGAGCCCGTCCCCCTGCCCCCCGACCTCGGGGAGCGTCCCGCGCTTACCAGAGCACTTCGTCAAGGCCTCCGTCGATCCCGTGCCCGTCCAGTCGGCCGTCCGCACGCTGGAGGGAGCCGGGAGACTGCCGGTGAAAGGGGACATCGGGTGCATGGTGCGCTTCCTCGCGCGCCGATCTCCCCCCGAGGGATAGCCGATGCATGAGTTCAGACTGCCCGGAGTCATCCACTTTGGGTGGGGCGCCTTCGACCGGCTTGGCGACGAGGCATCTCGCCTGGGCGAGCGCGCGCTCCTGGTCACGGGTCGCTCCGCGATGAAGAAGACGGGCGTGCTGGGCCGTGCCCAGTCGCTGCTCGCCGAAGCGGGCCTCGCCGCCCTCCTCTTCGACGAGGTGGAGTCTGACCCCAGCGGCAGCACAATAGACCGCGGTGGCAAGCTCGCCCGGGAGGAGAGCTGTGACCTCGTCGTCGGGCTTGGCGGTGGTAGCCCCATGGACGCCGCTCGAGGCATCGCCGCGATGGCCGTGCTCGAGGGATCGATCATTGACTACCTCCGCGGCAAGGCCGTGGATCGCCCGGGGCTCCCTCTCGTCAATGTCGCAACAACGGCAGGAACTGCCAGCGAGATCACATCCGTTTCAGTCGTGCTCGACGAGGAGCGCGAGTTGAAGGCCGGGGTGCGAAGCCCATTCTGGTTCGCGCGCGCTGCCATCACCGACCCGGAGCTCACGACGATGATGCCGCCAGCACTTACCGCGGCGACGGGGCTGGATGCCCTGACCCATGCGGCGGAGTCTTATCTCTCGACCAGAGCAACCCCGCCGACCGAGGCGCTTGCGCTTCGCGCAATCGCCTTGATCGGGTCAAACCTACGTGCCGCCGTTGCCGACGGCGACGATCGAGGGGCGCGTGAGGCAATGGCTCTCGCCAGCATGACGGCCGGCATGGCCTTCGCCAATTCAGGTCTCGGCCTCGTGCACGCGCTGGCACACCCAGTAGGCGTCCGGTACGGCGTCGCGCACGGCGTCGCCTGCGGCAGGCTTCTGCCCCAGGTGCTGAAGTACAACGCTGCTGCTGTGCCTGAGAGAGTGGCGGCCGTGGGCGGCGTCCTGCTCGGAAGGCAGGTCGAACGACCAGAGGATACAGTTGAGGGTGTCGAGTCTCTCGTCGCCGACGTGGGTGTCACCATCGGCATCGCCGACCTACCCATCGACGAGCAAGAGATGCCTGGGCTTGCACAGGACACTCTCGCCTCGGGATCGGTCAGGGTCAACCCCCGGCCTGTTACAGAGGAGGACGCGCGCGCCGTGCTCGACGACGCCAGGCGAGCAGGATAGCTGGCGGTCACCCCCCAGACCGCAGCCTCTCAAGCAGCCTATGTGCCCGGACATCATCCGGGTCCAGCTCGCGCGCGCGAGCCAAGGCGGAGATCGCCTCCTGCCTGCGGCCGTGCTTCGAGTGAATCAACCCCATCTCATAGAACGCGTCGCCGAAGTCAGGCTGGAGTTCTGCAACGCGCTGCAGCTCTTCGATGGCCACGTCGTCCAGGCCCCCGAGCTTGCAGGCCATGGCCAAGTTGTAGCGGGCCGAGGTATCATCCGGGTTGCTGGTGAGAGCCTGACGTGCGTCCTGGATCATGGCCGCGATCGCCGGGGACTCAACGGCAGGGGCGCCGCAGGCCGGACAGAAGCTGGGTCCCCCCTCTATCTCACGCCCACAACTCGGACACTTCACCATTTCGGGTGCCCCGCTTGCTCACCGCATTGCTCCGCGACGGAATTCGTCGCCGCGGCCGCGCGAGTTCGCCGTATGTTAGCACGGCAACGAAGTGAGAGCAACGTCCATGCAGCGCGGATTGACGCCGCTATGGCCGGTGTGCTATGATACGCGGGCGACGGGGCGTAGCTCAGCTTGGTAGAGCGCACGGTTCGGGACCGTGAGGCCGGCAGTTCAAATCTGCCCGCCCCGACGTGCAAGCCGGGACGGACCCGTGGCCTCCTATCACGCCGCAATGTTGAGGGGGACCCCAGTCTGTGGAAGATCAAGACAGGGTGTGCCCTCAGCACGTCTGAATAGGCAATAGGTGCTTGCTCGATGAGGCGCATGCTTGCGTTGGTGATACTTGCGGTTGTGCTGCTCACCGGGTGCGGGAGAGACACGCTGCCCAGGGCGGGCCCTGTCAAGCGTGACCCTAACCATCTCGTTGTCTACTGCAGTTGTGCCCTGCTCCCGCTTGTGGAGGCAGCCCGCGAAGAGTTCATCTCAGCGAATCCGACCAAATCCCTGGAGATAGCTAGCGACGATCCGCGTGGCCTCGTGCAACGGCTGAGCGACGGCGAAGTTCCCGACATCTTCGTCTGCCTGGGCGAAACGGAGATCGGCGACCTCGAACGCGACGGTCACCTCGACCGGGGCTCGCGCCGATCATTCGGGATGCTCGTGCCCGTAATCGCCGTGCCTCAGGGGAACCCGGCCGCGGTGGGCAGTCCGGACGACCTTCTCCTTGAGCGAGTCAAGAGGATTGCCATCGCTGCGCCCGGCATGACCTCAATGGGTACCGACGCGAAGCACGAACTCGAGCGGGCCCAGCTCTGGTCGAGGCTGCAGGACAAGCTTGCCGTGAAGACGACCTCGGTCGCCGTGCTCGAGGCGATAAGCGCCGGGGAGGTCGAGGCCGGCATTGTCTACGATCCCTGCCCGCGGCTCAATGTGGGCGAGGACATCCCTCTGGACTCTTTGTTGCCCGCGACGCCGCTGGCCGCGGCGGCGGACCGCCCGGCTCGCATCTACGCCGAGGTGCACAAGCGCAGCCCGAACGCTCTCCTTGCCCAGCGATTCCTGCGGATATTGGAGGAACGGGAGGTAGGCGTGTCGGGAGTAGAGCCGAGTGAGGGCGAGCCCGCGGAGGAGCTTGAGGAGTTCTGATCGATTGCTCAGGACTCTGCGCGCCGACGTACTTCGCGGCCGGCGATTAGTCCGCTCGCGGAGGCCTGAAGAAGACCCCTCGTCACCCCCGCTCCATCTCCCACCGCAAACAGGTTCCTGACCTCTGTCTCGAGAGACGCGGTCAGGCGCGGGCGAGCCGAGTAGAACTTCACCTCCACGCCGTAGAGCAGCGTATGTCGCGATCCTGTGCCGGGGGCGAACCCGTCGAGCGCGTCGAGAGCTTCGAGGATGCTCGATAGATATCGGTGTGGGAGCACGTAGCTCAGGTCTCCCGGAGTGGCGGAGGCGAGGGTCGGCTGCACGAGCCCGCGCGCGATCCGCTCCGAAGTCGATCGCCGGCCTGACCGCAGATCGCCGAGGCGCTGGCAGATCACACCCCCGCCGATCAGGTTCGCGAGCCGTGCGAGATAGCGCCCGTAGGCGATCGGATCGTGGAACGGTTCTGTGAACATCGTGCTCACCAGCAAGGCGAAGTTCGTGTTCCCCGTGCGCTTCCCCGCGTAGCTGTGGCCGTTCACCGTGATGACGCCGTCACTCTCCTCGGTCACCACCTCGCCGTACGGGCACATGCAGAAGGTGCGGACCCGGTCATCGAAGGTCTTCGAGTAGAAGATGAGCTTGGATTCGTAGGCTGTTGAGGTGACATCGACCATCACCTCGGCGGGTATCTCCACTCGCACCCCAACGTCAACTGGATTGTCGGCCCGCCCCAGCCCCAGGCGCGCGGCTTCCTCCATGAACCACTCGGAGCCTTCCCGGCCGGGCGCGACTATCACGTAGTCGGCCCGGTGGCGCCGTCCGGCACTCGTCTCAACGCCGCTCACGACGCCGTCCTTCACGGATATCCGAGTGACGGCTTCCTCCGCGCGCACCTCCACGTTCCCGCCGAGGGACTGCCGCATCTCCCTCAACACAACCGGACAGCGGTCGGTCCCCAAGTGGCGGATTCGAGTGCCGACGAACTGCAGGTCGCTTCGCGCCGCGCGGCGCGACAGGCCCGCCATCGCGTCCTCGTCGCCACCATACACCTGCTCCGGCGCGCCGAAGCGCACCCACATCCCGTCGACTTCCTCGAACAACTTCTCGACTTCCGGCGGCGCGAGGTACGTCGCCAGCTGCCCGCCGATCTCCGGAGAGAGAGTCAGCTTCCCGTCTGAGAAGGCGCCGGCCCCTCCCCAGCCACAAAGAAGCCACTTCGGGTCGCCCTTCTCGCCGCGCCCGCGAGCGTTGGCCTGCCGCTGCTCGATATCTGGACCCTTCTCAAACATGCGCACCGCGACATCGCTCGCCTGTGACAGGGCTAGAGCGGCGAAGATCCCAGCCGGACCGGCGCCGATCACCGCGACTTGCTTCCTACGGGCCATCGCGGGCACCCTCCTCAGCCATCGCTCGCAATCCGGCCAGTGTCTCATCGGCGCTGCGGGCCACGAGCTTGTGCAGCAGCTTCCTGATGAGCGGCCCGATCAAGGGCACGTTGTATTCGTACGTGATCGTCAACACGATCCGCGTCCCATCCCCTTCGGGAGCGAAGCTCCAGACCCCGTCATAGCGATCCCAGTCGCCGGAGAGCAGGCGGAAGGTGCAGCGGCGCGCGGTGTCGTCCCATTCGTCCTCTTCCACCCAGGCAATCCTGCGGTTGAACTCCGGGACCTTTCCCGCCCACTCACTCACAGTCGTACTGCCGTCGCGGGAGCGTATGGTCACCTTGTCCACGTTGGGAATGAACTCGGGGAGGCGCTCTATCTCCTTTGCGAGCGAGTAGACGCGCTCCACGGGGGCATTGACGAGCAGCTCGGAACGCACTTGCGGCACCCGCCGCCTCCTGCTGACGAAGCTCGCGCCGCGGGTCCCACCGCGGCGCCGTGCGATTCTAGGCTAGAGTGCGAGGACTGTCAACCGCTTCGGTCTAGGCTGGGGCCTCCTCGCCGTGGGGCAGACTCTCTTCTCCCGAGTGGTCCCTCTGCAAGACCCGACGGACCCGCTGCACGAGGTCCGCGGGCTGAAACGGCTTGGTCACGTATTCGCTGGCTCCGGCCTCTATGCTGGCCGACACGAAGTCGCTCTCTGTGCGCGCGCTGACGATGACTATTTCGGCGCTCGAGGTGAGCGGGTCAGACTTGATCTCCGAACACACGGGGATGCCGCCGATCTCGGGCATGGTGATGTCCAGCAAGATCACGTCCGGCCGAACGGCCCGGATGAGGTCAAGGGCGGACCGGCCGTCGTCAGCCTCCCAGATGTCCCAATCCTCACCCGAGAGGCTCAGGCTGTCCCGCGCCAGCCTCCGTGCGGACGGGTCGTCGTCCACGATGATCACTCTCGGCCTCGACATCTATCTCCGCTCCTTGGTCCTCGGAAACACCCGAGTCCATGATTACGTTCGGCGCTCCCTCCTTCGGCTTGTGCTTCGGAACAGTCATGCTGATTGCAGCTGATCCGGCGTCATCGTCCGCCACCCACACGCGCCCACCATGCATCTCTATCAGAGCCCTGGCAACTGCCAGCCCCAACGCCCGCCCGCTGGAGGGCCGCTCCGTCAGGACAGCGGCAGAGGGCCCGAAGACGAGAGCCATGTCCTCCTCGGCGACATCGAGCCCTTGCGCTCGCACAGCGATCTGGACTTCGTCGCTCTCCTCGGCAGAGGGTCCGGCATGAACGGTGACGTCTGCATCATCGTCGATGCCCGTCAAGGCGCCGTAGATGATCCGCGAGAGAGCCTGCTCCATCTCGCCTCGGTCCACTGACACCAAGGGGGTCGCCGTCTCCACGGACACCGCCACTCGTTCGCGCTGGGCCGAATTGTCCAGCAACATGAGCGCCGAGTCGAGAACTTCGGCCACCTTATGTGCTTCCGGCTGTAGCTGCAGCCGGCCATCATCGATGCGGGTGATGTCCAGCATGTCCTCGATCATCCGAGCCAACTGCTGCGACTGCTCTCGGATGACCGTGAGGTACTCCTGCTGCCGACTCGGATCCAACTCCTTCTCGTGCTCGTGCAGCAACTGGCTGAAGCCAACGATCGCTGTGAGCGGAGTCCGGAACTCGTGCGACACCTGGGAGAGGAACTCGCTCTTGGCCTTGGTCGCGTTCTCATAGCGCCTCGTGAGTTGATCGAAGGCCTGACGCTCGCGCGAGAGCAGAGTGAAGAAGCCCGCCAGCAGTGCAGCCGAGGTCGAGAAGGCGAGCACGCGCGAGATCACAGTCGTGGTGACGGTGGCATCCGGTCGCTCAAGAATGCCGACCAGCAAGTAGCTGGCACCGGCGAGCACGCACGTTCCGGCCGCGTCGCGCAGGTTCAGGCGAACGCTCGCGTGCAGGATCGGCAGGTAGTAGAGGAGGTAGTACTCGCTCCTGACTCCAGACTGGGTGTAGATGAGGGCGGTGATGAGAATGACGTCCACGGCCAGCATTCCCAGGGTCGTGCGCCGGGGCTCCCAGCGCCCCCATGGGATGACGGTCGTGAGCAGAGCGTATACGGCCCCCGCGATCAGTACGCTGTCGAACGCGCTACTGCGCGACTCGTCCTGGAGTCGCGCCATAACAAAGACTGTGATAAGAATGAGACACCGCAGGGCCGCCGCGATTCTCTCTCGGGGAACGCGCGCGGGCCTCAGCATCGCCCGGATGTCGCTACGAGGGCGCATCGTTGGCTCCACCTTAGTGCATGCGGGAATAGCCAGCGATCAAGTGACCGCCACACCAGGCCAGCTATTCCACATTTTGGAGCCCGATGTGAACAGATGCGGGGGCGGGCGACCCGACGCCGGGTCTACAGCGGCTTCTCGTAACCCAGCGTCAGACGAGAGTCTCGGCTCCGGCCGTCGCCGACGTTCTCGCCCCAGGCGTATCCGACTTTGAGTTCCACCTGGTGATCTTCCCCAACGCTCTTCGAGTAGAGGAGAGTCACACTCGTTCTCTCTCGAGCTTCGTCTCCCCACTGGCCGGATTCGTGTGAGATGTCGACCTCTACCTGCTCACCACCGGCCAGGCGCCCCCATACTCCCAGGCCCGCGCGGTCCACTCTGTCGTCAGGAGCTGCGATACCCGCATCCACGCCGTAGCCGCACCGCGCAGTGAGACCTCGCGTAATGGGCGCTCCCAGTTCGACGGCGTAGCGTCGCAGAGAAAGCGGGCGCCCCTTGGCCTGGCCGCTAGCGGCCTCGGGGCCCTCCTCGAAGGCCGCCAGCAAGTGGTATCGCCCGCCGACTACGCGCCGGTGTGCGAATCCGAAGGTGTCCCGTCCATCGTCCTCCCCGCCGACCCGCCGGGCCGCCCACAGCCGATAGCCACCGAATGACATGTCCGGCTTGCCCCATACCGGCTCCTCTGGGATCAGGTACTCGGCGGCGTCGGAGAACTGGTGCACGGTCGCAATGCTCTTCGCCCACTCTGGGAGGTTGCCGGCCGGGATGTCGATGCCGCAGGTCACGACTGACCCTCGCCCGACACCCTCGCGCCAAGCGCTGTGCTCCAGGCTTGCTCGCGCCGAGTGCCACTCACCTGATAGGGACACCCGGCGACGGCTGAAGACATCGCCGGCCGCGTTCCTGCCGGTGGCGACGTTCGCGACGAAGTCGGCATGACCCCCGAGATCCCCGGCCAGCTCGCAACTCGTCTCGGCCTCCTGTGCGACCTCAGCGTTGGAGCCAGATACCTTCCCACGATGGTTGAGCGAGAGCTTCAGGCCGGAGCCGAAGGAGCGACCTAGGCTCACCCCCCCTTCTCTCTCGAGCTTGCCGTCCGGGCCGTCCGCACGCGTCTCGCGGAGCTCGGCTTTCAGACTCGCCCGCGCCGCGCCGCGGCCGAAGCCACCATCAAAGCCGTACGTGCGCGATCGAACCGGCCCCTCACTCCCTCGCGTCAGACTCTGACCCAGCTCTAGGCTGCCGCATCCAAGCTTCGCGGCAAGCCTGAGCCCGGCCTCGTCCGTATCGCCCCCGGCCGAGCTGAGTCGCTTGAGTGTGGCCGATACCTCGGTCCCCGGTGCAAGCTGCAAGGCCGCGCCGACGGCCTTTGTCATCTCTTCCCCTCCATCACCCTCGGCCTTCGACAGATAGTCCGCGGTCAGCCGCAGGCGACCAGTCGGTGCGAGGCTGAGGTGCGCCTCCGCTGTCCTCTCCTGCTGCCTCTCCGCGCCCTCGGCCGAGTCAACCGCGGCTAGGGCGAAGGCGAACTCGCCGGCTCCTGCGCCGCCCAGCGGGGTGTCGAACTCCAGTCTGCGCTCAGACCGTTCCTTATGCTGCTTGCCCAGCCATCGATCCCATTCTTCCCTGTGGGTGCTGAGCGCGGCCCGCAGTCGGCCTTTGGGGCCAATGCCCAGCGCAAGCGAGTGTTCTGCGTTCGTCGTGGTGAGGCCATACTGCTCGTCGAGACGATCGTTCGCGCGGGTCCTCTCTTGGCTGGTATTCAGCGACAGTCCGGGCGCAAGCCGCCATTCCCCGCTCAACTCCAGGCCCTTCTTCCCGACATGTTCTTCGAGCAGCTTGGCCTCCTCGGCGCCCCCGTCCAGCCCATCCGCCGATGGCGTGAAGCGCGGCCCGATGTCCAGCAGACTGCCCTTCACCGCGAGCAAGCCGTCCGAGTGTGCGAACCGATGGACTCTCGCCTGCCGCCGGCTCGGAGTCGGACTCCCCAGCACCATGTCCAGCAGCCGGTCATCTCGCCGCCGCCGTCCGAGCGTCAACACCGACTGTCCAGGCCAGGCCGACGACGGGTCAGGCGGCCGGAGGAGGGGCCCTCGCCCCTCAGCAGGAAGACCCAACACTGAGCCGCCCTCTCCAAGACTGGCTGGCTGGGAGGGGACGGCACCATCGGCAGAGCCGTCGGGCCAAGGGCAGCAGCGCACCGGCTCCCCGGCAGGCTGTGGCGAATCGGCATGCGCGGCCTGTTCGCGATCTCCTCGGCCGTCATCGGGGCTCACGAAGCCGAAGACCGGTGTGGCCAGGGCGAACCACGCCAGCGCCGCAACGGCGGCCAGGCAGCGCCCAATCGTACGTTGTGAGAAAGGTGCGGATGCGGCCATCGCCCCGCTTTCCCTCTCGTGCTCCCACACCCGGAGGCGGCGTAGGCCTCTGGCGGCAGAGGCCTACACAAGCGGCATGCCGATGAGAGTGGCGCCCTCGCGCGAAGGCCTCGAGGGAGGAGTTGGCTGCGGCGCTGCCTCTTCCTCCAACGATTCCGGCTCCGATCGGCGTAGAGCGTCCTCGCCCTCCATTGGCCCAGCCTCGTCGCGGGCAGCATCTGGCAGGCCCGCGGGGAGTAGCGCAAGTCTGGCCTCAGACAGGGCCTCGGAGTGCAGAGTGGCGTACGGCGCCGCCGCCAGTTCCATTGCGCGCTGGACCTCCGCGTCGTAGGTCGCGCTGCCCGCCACCACGCGCAACGCCCTGAGGCCGCTGGGCATTGCCACCTCGGGAGCAGCCGTCTCCGCGGCGACGCGCGCCGGCGCAGGGCCTTTGCTCACGGGAGCGACGGTGTGGACCGGGGAGGCCGTCCGGGGAGCCACGGGCACGTCCTGCGGGGCACCGACCTCAACTGGGTCAACTGCCGCCGGGGATAGCGAGGGCTCGGCGACAATCCCGGCTGAATCCTCACCTGCACGTGCCACCTCGAGACGCCCCGAAGCCGCGACCGGCGGCTCCTCAGCAGAGAGCGTCACCTCGGGCTGCAGCACGGGCCGGTTCAATGGTCGCACAACGGCTATGCCGATGACGACCAGCACGGCGCAAGCGGCAGCAAGAGCCGGCTTCCACTTGAGGGCGAACGGGGCCGGGCCCACGATGCGCCGTTGCGCTTCGAGAACGCTCTCGCTCACGCGAGCGGGCGACTCGATAGCGGGCAGCTCCCTGAGCGCCTGGGTGGTGGCCGTTAAGGCTGCGATCTCCGCGCGGCACGTGCTGCACGAGCCGAGATGATGCTTGAGCATCAAGGCAGCACCGGGAGAGAGACAACCATCGATGTGCTCCTGCAGGAGTGGTGCGGCTTCCCCGCAGGAGATCGGCCGCCGTGCCTCC
This sequence comes from Candidatus Hebobacterum abditum, assembly GCA_029821875.1. GTDB lineage: Bacteria > Armatimonadota > Hebobacteria > Hebobacterales > Hebobacteraceae > Hebobacterum > Hebobacterum abditum. The sequence goes on from JALGXW010000010.1 coordinate 96,399, forward strand.
ATCAAGAAGGCGGCCTCCGCGCGCGCTCGAAGGCTCGCCGGCGCGGCCACCGCCGGGAGGCGGCCCACCAACTCGGCCGCATCGCGTGTGCGCTGAACGGCGAGCGCACACCGCTGACAGAGCCCCAGATGGGCCTCTGCGGCAGGCCGCCGCGTCGGATCGGCCTCGCCTTCGGCGCACTCGGTGATTTGGGCCTCGGACAGGTGTCTCGTGCGCATGCTCGCGCGACCTCTAGATGATTATTCCACTCTAGTGGTTTCGACACGCAGGCAGGCAGCAAGTCGCGGCGTGGCCCGCCGCTGTGGCCGTCCTCGGACAAGCTCCCGCTAGGGATCCTCGAAGTCGGGGGCAGCGCTGTCGTCAGCGGGAGAGGACTCAGGGGACTCCTCGGCTTCCTTCGCAGCCGCCATCACGGAGTCAGTTGCGTAGAGTGGCGCGCCCATGCGGAGGGCAATCGCCACGGCATCGCTGGGCCGGGAGTCGACTGTGACGACTTCGCCATTGAGCGCTATGTGGAGCTTGGCGAAGTAGGTCTTGTTCCAGAGATCGTCGATCACGACCTTCGAGAGGGTGCCGCCGAGGCGGCTGATGAACTCCCGGACAAGATCGTGAGTGGCGCTCAGTCGGGGCACTGCCTCCTCAGGACGAAGCACACTTCGGATGGCCATCGCCTCACAAAGGCCGATCGCCATTGGGAGCATCTCGCGCCTATCGCTCAGGAGAACGAGGAGGTACAGCGAGAAGGAGTGAGGTTCCACCCGCCACACCCTCACCCTTACTTCGGCCATTACCTCACTCCACGATAGGGGGGCGCGTTCGGCTCGGGAGCCAGCTCGGGGTGCCACCAGATCTGGGCAAAGGCCTCCTCGGGGCCCCGCACTCCGGGGGCATGGAGAACATCGGCGGCCCGCGCCGGCCCGGCCTCAGCGACGAGCCCGAGCTGGGGCGGCTGCCCATCTTGACGAACAGCGCACCGCACCCGTACCTGCGAGATGCGCCCGTCCCACTCGGCCGCCACGGCGGCAAGCGGCGCGGCCACACGCAGTATTGTGTTCCGAGTGTTCTCGGCCGACCAAAGACGTGGCATCGACAGCTCTATCGTAGCGACGCCATCCAGGGGGTCAATCTTCACCTCACGGACCTCGCAGTTCGGGTCTACTATTCGGGCCTGCTCTCGGAGCCCCTCCAACAGGGCGACCTCGACTGAAAGGGCTTCGGCGCCGAAGCGGGGCACCATCGCGGAGACGCCCGCTGCGGGACCGACCGGCCTGGGCGCCAAGCTGCCGCCCGGGGGCGGCGCGAATGCTCCCGAGGATGGCTCGGCAGCGGCCGGTTCAGGGGCTACCATGCCCCCTCGCCCCAACACGAGGACCGCGATCGTGACGAGCACAATGACCGCAACCATGGCGACGAGCATGATAGAAACGTCTGCACGCAGCCTGTTGAGCATCGACCGACCATCTCGCTTGTAGACGCGATCGATGACGGCCTCCAGCTTCTTCCGATCGGCCATGCTGTCGGGGGCCAGGTCGAGCGTCATCTTGTACCATTCAATCGCGTCGCGGTAGTTGCCCCGATCTCGAGCTATGTCACCCATGACGGAATGGGCTGTAGCGTTCCGGGGATGCTGGCGGAGAACCTCGCCGCACTGCGCTTCGGCCAGCTCGTACTGGCGGCGCAGCCTCAGCACATTCGCCGTCACCAGCATGAGGTATACTTCGTCGCCTGCGGACGGGTGCTCATCGGCGTCCAAGGTCGCGGCGCGACGACACGCGGGGCAGTGAACGGCCTCCGGAAACAGCGGATGGCCGCAGTGCCGACACTGCTGTCTGGCCTCTCCCGACAGAATAGACATCATGGCGAAATGGGCGCGCTTCTCCAAGTGTTCTTCTACCCACTGCCTCGGGCGAGATAAACACTGGGGACGCGAAAGCGTGACCTCGCCCACGAGTCGGGTCCCCCAGACCCCCGCCGCTCAGCCTCGGCGCCGGTGATCGGGCGGCGTTATACCCTACTCCCAGCGATCCCGCCGTACTATCTCGCCCAAGGACCGCCTGGGCCGCGCTTCTGGCGCTTCCTCAGGATATCCCAGCGGAGTCAGGGCAACCACGCGCACGTCGTCTGGAACGCCCAGGGCCCCCTTTGCTGTCTTTTCGTCGAACCAGCCTATCCAGCATGTGGCGAGGCCCTCGTCAGCGGCTGCGAGGACGAGATGCTCCAATGCGATACCGATATCGAGGAGGTAGTACTGCTGGTCTCCCTTGACTCCGCTCTTCTCGGGGTCGGCACACGCAGCGATGATGGTCGGAGCCTGCTCGATCCACTCGTTGCCCGCCTCGGCCAATCGCCGCTTCACCTTTGGATCAGTGACGACGATGAACGTCCAGCACTGCCCATTGGCCCAGGAGGGGGCCAGACGTGCAGCCTCGAGCACGTGGTCGATCTTGGCCTGGGGAACCGGATCCGGCCGGTACCTGCGCACGCTCCGACGCTGCCGGACGACTTCCATGAACTCCACCCTGAATCACCTCCATCCGGACCCACAACTGCGATTATAGGGCGACTGGCGGGCCTGTCAAGCGCATATTCACCAGACCTGTGTGGCCCCGGGGGCGCTCCGCCTTGTGCGTCTTGCCGCGGCCGTGCGGCGGGCCCCAAGACGCGTTCCGCAGTATGCGACGGGGCACGCGCTACAGGACCGGCGGGCGCACCGTCGAACCTGTCTGTCGGCAGCTTGGCCGCTTACACCGGCGCCAATGAATGCTCTGGAGCTACCGGATCCATGCCGAGTCCGTCCGAGGTCGCCGAGCGTCTGACAGGCAGTGTCGAGCAGGTCATCGTGGGAAAGACGGAGGCCGTTCGCCTGGCCGTCGTCGGCCTGCTGGCCGAGGGACACCTCTTGGTGGAGGACGTGCCCGGGGTGGCCAAGACGATGCTCGCCCGCTGCCTGGCGCTGTCCATAGGCGCTACGTTCCGTCGAATCCAGTGCACGCCCGATCTGCTCCCAACGGACATCACGGGGCTGTCGGTGTTCAACCAGAAGACCGGGCAGTTCGAGTTCAGTCCGGGGCCGGTGATGTCGAACATCGTTCTCGCCGACGAGATCAACCGCGCGCCGCCCCGCACCCAATCAGCGCTTCTCGAGGCGATGGCAGAGCGGCAAGTCACGGTCGACGGCGTGACGCGCAAGCTCGCGGCCCCGTTCTGCGTCATGGCTACGCAGAACCCGATCGAATACGAGGGCACCTTCCCTCTGCCGGAGGCGCAGGTGGACCGTTTTCTCCTTCGGATGACGATCGGTTACCCGTCGGCCGAGGCGGAGAGCGAGATCCTGTTGCGCACCCAACTCAGACATCCGGTGGAGCAGGTCCGACAGGTGCTGACAACAGAGGAGCTGCTCGACGCTCAGGAGAAGGTCAGGCAGGTCTTCGTCCACCAGAAGGTGAGAGATTACATCGTGAGGCTCGTCCAGGCCACCCGGAGCCACCCCGACGTAGCGCTCGGCGCGAGCCCTCGCGGGTCCATCGCTGTGCTGCGCTGCGCGCAGGCTCAGGCTGCCACAGACGGATTGAGCTTCGTGCTCCCCGATCACGCGAAGGCAATGGCGCGGCCTGCTCTCGCCCATCGGCTGATTCTGACACCTGAAGCCCGGCTTTCGGGCCGCGCAGCGATCACGATCGTGGGTCAGGTGGCGTCCCAGGTCGAGGCACCCGTCGGCGAGGAGTTCGAAGAGGCGTAGTCTCTACGCCCGGCCGTAGGCGCGCTGGTGCTGCACGATGAGAACGGCCCCCGTGACCACGAAGGCCGCGCCGGCCAGCAGATACGGCGTGATCCGTTCTCCCACCAGCAGATGGGCCTCTGTCATCGTGAAGAGAGGCAGCGTCGACGACACCAGTCCCACCGTCGCGGCCGCCAGCCGCTGCATGCCCTTGGCCAACAGCACGTAGGCCAGCCCCGTGCCTCCCAATCCGAGGAAAGCCAGCGCCCCGAGGGCCTGCCATCTCACGGCGCCGCTGGCGGGCGGCTCGACAAGCATGCCGCCTGCGGCCGCCCCGGTGTCCCGAGGAAGACGGGGAAGAAGCTGAAGCTCTGGTAGGCAACCTTAACGGCGAGCGGAATCAGGCTCCACAGCCAAACCGTGCAGAGCACATACAGGACCGCCATCTACCGGACCGGCTCTACCATGGCGGCCTGTGTCTCCGGAGGTGGTTCGCGCTGCTCCATCGCACGGCCGTAGGCGCCGCTGACGAACCTCACAGCCCAGACCACGATGTACAGGACAATCAAAGCGAGCGCAGCGTACCCGACACGCCGCACCCATCGCTCGGCCTTCTCCGAAGGGAGCATGCCGCTCTCCTCACGACTTCTCAGCCCCGGCGCGCCCCGCCACCGCGCGGCGGAGAATGCCGATCTACGAGGCGGGGGCAAACTTCTGAATTCGGTTGTTGCCCCAATCGGAAACGTACACAGCGCCCTCGTCGTCAACGGCAACGCTCAGTGGCATCTCTAGCTCACCCTGGCCACCGCCGCGCTCGCCCAGCGACCATATCGGGTGCCCGGAGGGGGTGAACTTGTGTACCTGGTGTGCCCCGAACTCGGCGACGTAGACGTCACCATTCGCGTCCACTGCGACATCGTATGGGCGGTCAAACTCACCCCATCTGCCTACGAACTTGCCTGTGAACTCGCCCTCGGTGTTGAAGGACTGGACTCGTCCGTTCCCCAGGTCGGCCACATAGAGCGTATCCTCTTCTTTGCCTTCCTTGTCGATATCGATAGCCAGGCCGGCCGGATGGCTGAACTGTCCGTCCTGCCGGCCCGCCGTGCCCCATTTCTTCACGAACCTACCCTTCGGGTCGAACTTCTGGATGCGGTTGTTGTTGAAGTCGGACACATAGATGTGGCGCGACGAGTCCACAGCGACATCATAGGGATAGCTGAACTTCCCATCGGCCTCGTCGTAGCCCCATGGCCCCCCTTGCGAGCCGAACTCGAGGACGAACTGGCCCGTGGAGGAGAACATCTGGACGCGGTGGTTCCAAGTATCCACGACGTAGATGTTCCCCCTCTCGTCGGTCGCCACGGAGCGCGGGCACTGGAGCTGGCCCGGGTCGCTCCCGTATTCGCCAAATGCGCCGACGACCTCGCCCTCCGAGGCCGCCCGGAGGATCCTGTCATTCCAGGTGTCTGCGACAATCAGCTCGCCCTGCTTACCGACACCGATTCCCTCGGGGTGGTCGATCTTGCCTACGCGAGCGCCGCCGCTGTCCCACTCGGCTACGAACTGCGGGGGCGTGCCCTCGGGCCCGCCGCACCCCGCGACAGCGGCGCCGACTAGAGCTGCCAGCACTACGATGAACACTCCCCGGTGTACGGCCATCTCCCTTCCTCCAGTCCGCATCTGAGCGGTCACACGACCGACTGAGTTGCCGTCCCGTCCCGCTGGGGACCAGTCGCCCTATCATCCTACCACGCCGACGCGATCCTTCCTGCCCGACGTGAGGTGCAGTCGCCACTTAATGCCCGGGCTCCCCGGCCTCGGGCGGCTGAAATTGACTCCCCTTCTTGCCGGGTGCTATAATCGCTCCAGGAGGCGGTTGATCACATCGGTGCTATGAGCGAACTCCTCGAAGTCGTGCGCTACCGCGAGGTGCTGTGGAACCTCGTGCGCCGCAACCTGAAGGTCCGCTACAAGAACTCCATCCTCGGGTTCGCCTGGTCGCTGCTGAATCCCCTCATGCAGATCGGGGTCTGGTACTTCGTGTTCAAGATCCTCTTCGGCCGGGATGAGCCGAACTTCATGGCGCTGCTGGTCACGGGCTTCTTACCCTGGCTCTTCTTCTCTCAGACCGTTCTCGACAGCACTGCTTGTGTGACCCAGGAGATGGCGCTGGTCAAGAAGGCCTACTTCCCGCGGACGATTCTGCCGCTGTCCGTACTGCTGTCCAATCTGATCCACCTGGCCTTCGCCTTCATCGTGCTGCTGGCGCTGTACGCGGTTTGGGGCGTCGATGTCACCATCTACTATCTTTGGGTGATCCCGGCGACGCTCCTCGTGGCCGTGTTCGCCTACGGGCTCTCGGCCATGCTCGCCGCCTGGAGCGTCTTCTACGCGGATGTGAGATTCATCATCGGCAACTTGATCGGGCTATGGTTCTTCCTCACCCCGGTTCTCTATCCGGTCTACCATGTCCTGAAGGGCTCTCTGAAGAATCCCGACAACGTGGTCGAGATCTTCCTGAGCGCCCATCTCGAACCCCTGAAGAAGGTCTTCATGCTCGACCCGCTGACCATCGGCGTCGAGAGCTACCGCAGCGCGTTGCTCTATGGCGGCGAGAACTTCATCAAGATCCAGGTCACGCCGGCCATGACCGAACTCGAGCAGGCGAACGCATTGGCCCTGCAAGAAGGGCTGCGTGCGGACTACCCCCTCCTCCCATACATCCTCGGGGCGGTCGCCATTGCGGTCGCGACGGCCATCATCGGCCAGTGGGTCTTCCAGCGGAAGGCCGAATCTTTCGCCGAGCAAGGCTGAGGGCACGTGTCAGCAATCGAGGCCGACAGCATCTGGAAGGAATATCGGCGCCCGCATGTGAGAGCGACCACGTTCAAGGAGGCGGCGCTTGCCCTGCTGCGGGGGCAACGGGGATACGATGAGTTCTGGGCGCTTCAGGATGTGTCCTTCACGGTGGAGCAGGGGGAGGCGATCGGCCTGGTGGGGCCGAACGGTTCGGGCAAGAGCACCATGCTGGGTATCCTCGCCCGCGTGCTCAGGCCGACCAGAGGTGCAGTTGAGGTCACGGGGCGCGTCTGCCCTCTGCTGGAGCTGGGGACCGGATTCCATCCCGACCTGACTGGCCGAGAGAATGTCTTCCTGAACGCAAGCCTCCTGGGGTCGGGCCATCGACAGACGGCCGCCCGCTACGGCGACATCGTTGACTTCGCCGAGCTCTCCGATTTCATGGATGCCCCCGTCAAGACCTACTCCACAGGCATGGTCATCCGCCTCGGGTTCTCGATCGCGATACACATGGAGCCGGACATACTGCTGATAGACGAGGTGCTCGGCGTGGGCGACGAGCACTTTCAGCACAAGTCCTACGCCCGTCTGGCCGAGTTCAAACGGGCCGGCAAGACCCTATTCGTCGTGTCTCACAGCCTCACTGGAATCACGACGGTCTGCGACCGGGCGATCTGGCTCGATCGCGGGCACATCGTGACCGACGGAGACGCCGACGAGGTGGTCAGGCAATACCATGATGCGGTGATAGCCTGGGAGCAGTCCCTGGCCGAGGCCAAGGCCCGCGATGCGTCTGCTAGCTGAGGCAGCGAGGGCGGCCGGCAACGTTCTTCTCGAGCCGACGACGCTCGACCGAACCACTGGGCTTGAGTTCTCCGAACGCGCGCTCGTCGTCGGCACCCGCGACGCGCCCGCCATACGCGCCGCGGTGAACCAGTTGTCGCGACGGGCCCCCTCCCTCCAGATCGAGATCGCGGGGCAGGACGTTTACATCCGTGGACTCCGCGGCGTTCGTAGTCGGCAATACGACCTGGTCTGCATCCTGCTGACCGGCGAAGGCCATATCCGGGAGAAAGCGCTGGGCCTGCTGTCGGGCGCCCGCATCGCATTGGCCTACGGGGCAAACGGCCGCTGGTATGAGGTCCGGCGCCCGCCGGTTCACCTGAGGAACGGGAGGTGGTGGGCCAGGGCGACGCTCACAGTGCTGCTCTGCGCGCTCTACTTCAGAATAATGATCGCGCTGGCGATCGCGGATGGCCTCAGGAGGCTGCTGCCGTCAGGAGTCCTGCCCGAGCCGGCCCACCTGGCCGGCTCGCGTCCGGTCACTTTCATAGTGCCGACCTACAACCAGCGGGACATGATGGACTTCTGTCTGCCGCCTCTGCTGGCGGAGGCCGATGGCCGGCACCGTATCATCGTGGTCGACGACGCCAGCTCAGACGACACCGCGGAATACGTTCGCCGGCAGTATCCAGATGTGCTGCTCATCCGCCTACCTCGCAACCGCGGATTCGCGGGCGCGGTGCGCGCGGGCATTGCCGCTTCTGATACTCCTCTCTTCTCACTCATAAACACCGACGTGAAGGTGCGGCCCGGATTCCTCGACGCCCTCACGCCTCACTTTGACCGGCCCGATACGTTCGCGGTCTGCTCGCGCATCGAGCTGCCGGGCGGCTCCCAGATGGAGACCGGCAACGTCGCAGCCGCCTGGTCGGGCCTGCTCGAGCCCTACCACGTCCCTCCGTCCGGGCCGGGGCCGATCCTCTACGCAGGCGGCGCGTCGTCCATCTACGACCGGAGCAAGTACGAGGCCCTCGGCGGGTTCGAGCCCCTCTACAGGCCGCTCTACTTCGAAGACATAGAGCTGGGGTATCGGGCCTGGCGACGCGGGTGGAGGTCTCTCTTCGAGCCGCGCGCCAGCGTCTGGCACGAACGCCGGGCCTGGATCGGGGAGCGATTCGGCGACGCTTACGCGAACGAGACATTCCTGAGGAACAGCCTCCTCTTCGTCTGGAAGAACATCCGGGACCGCGGCCTGCTCGTTCAGCATCTTGGGTACGTGTGGGCGCGCCTCGCAAGCGAGATCCTGCGCGGGGAGGGCACCATGGCTCGCGCCCTCCTGCGGGCCGTTCCTTTCGTCCGCTGGGTCCTGCTCAAGAGGTGGGGCACGTACCGGAGGGGCGACCTGTCGGACGAACAGATCATGGCTCTGGCTCGTCCGCCGGCCGCCGAGGAGTTCGTGGAGGCCGAGTCGCAGTGAAGGTGCTGTTCGTCAGTCCGTTCCTCCCCTACCCTCCGGTGGCCGGCGGCCACCGACAGATCTGGAGTTGGCTGACGCGGCTCTCCGCGACCCATGAGACTGGCTTCGTCGGCTTCTACGAGCGCGAAGAGGAGGCCCCGAACGCGGAGCGGATTGCCGAGCACTGCTCCCTGGTGCGAGTGAGGCTCAGGAAGCCCACGCCCCACGCCTACTCCTCATTTGCCCAGCTCCCCCGTTGGGTCACGGAGTTCTTCTCGGAGGAGCTGGCGTCGGACCTCGCAGCGGCGGCACGGAGCTTCCGCCCGGATATCGTCCAGTTCCTCCACACGAACATGGCGCAGTACCACCGATATGTCAGCAACGCGTCGGTGGTCCTGACCGCGCTGGACATTGCCTCCGTCGCGCACGGGCGACGCATTGCGATGAGCAAGGACATCGAACGGCTCGAGGCGCGGCTTGAGTGGATCCGCATGTTGCGACACGAATCCACGATGTTCGCAAGAGCCGATCACATCATTGCGGTCTCTGAGCACGACGCCAGGGTCATCGAATCCGCGGCGCGGCACGATCGCGTGACGGCCGTCCCGCCCGGCGTCGATCGCGAGCAGCTCGAGCCGCGGGAGAGACGGCCCGAGCCCGGTCGCGTGCTCTACGTCGGCCACATGGAGCACTATCCGAATCTCGATGGCCTGCTGTATCTCTACCGGGATATCTGGCCTCACGTGCGCCATGCATATCCGGCGGTCAGGCTGACGATCGCCGGAGGTGGCACGCGAGAGGAGCTAGGCCGCGTCGCTCCCGACACTCTGGCCCGCATGGAGCGAGACGCCACCATCGAGATCGCCGGCTTCGTGCCGGACCTGGGCGCGACGATGGACACAGCGACCGCGATGGCGGCGCCCCTTCGACTCGGCTCCGGTGTACGCAATAAGGCCATAGAGGCGATGGCGGCCGGGCTGCCTGTGGTGGCCACTCGGCTTGGCGCCCAAGGGCTCTCCGTCGCCCACGGCCGGGAGCTGCTCCTGGCCGACGGGGCTGAGAGCTTCGCCCGCGAGCTGGTGCACATACTCAGGGACCACCGCCTGCAGGAGGCTCTATCTGCGGCCGGTCGGGATCTCGTCGCCCGCGATCACGACAATGACCGCCTCGGCAAACGTCTCGAAAGGGCTCTCATGCGCGCGGCCGGGGAGAGATCGTGAGAGCACTGGTCCGCTGTGCGGCTGGGTATGTGCTCGACTTCTTCCGCGAGCGCGTGTCGGCGGAGGATTTCCGGAACGAAGATATCAAGCGCGTCCTGCTGGCAACAGCCACCGATGACCAGACTCTTTCGACGCTACGCCGCCTCTTCCCGCAAGCCGAGTTCCGCTCGGCCGGCGCGAGGACGGACCTTTGGCGCGTGCGTCGGCTGCGGTTCGATGTCGCGTGCGTTTCAATGCGCGGGGGGGACGCGCGCAGCCGACTCATTCCGCTCCTGAGTGGAGCAAAACACACCTTGCTCGTGCCCTCGCCAGACTACCTCTACCGGCTTGGCCTGCGGCGCGGCGTCGCCGACATCTACTGGGCGCTCGTCGACCGCCTCGTGCTCGCGCCGATCGCACTTCTATGGCTCCTTCTGCTCTCCGTAGCCGCCTACGGAAGTGGGCTGGTGTGGCGCCTCCGCGCGGCCGAGCGAACGCCGCCCTCCTGGCGGCCGCGGCGCCTCCTCCTCCTCCGACTGATGCCGACGAACGTCTTCCTCGCTCTGCTCAAGCGCCTGCGTAGGGACTTCCCAGGAATTCACCTGACGGCCCTGCTGGCTTCCGACGAAGGCCGCGCCGAGGCGAAGGAGGCGGCCAGCGAGGTCATGTTGGCTCGCCGCATGGGGCTGCGCAGTCTTCTTCGGCGCCTCCGGCGCGGTCGCTTCGACGGCGTCCTGCTGGCAGGGGGGGCTGACTACGGGCTGCGCACCAGCTACCTCAGGGCGGCGCTTGCGGCTCGGCTGGTGCCTCGCGCTGAGCGCCACCAGTGGGAAATCGGCCAGGCGCTGCCTGGACGACCGCTGTGGCGTGCCTTCGCGCGTGCCCTGCTGCGCAGGGATTCGCGCTGGCGACAAGCTCCGGGGCTGCTGGGTCGGCTCGGCCTGCGCCGCCACTACTCGCGAGAGCCGTCAGCCGGCCCACCGATAGTCCAGATCGGCATTGCAGAGGGCTGCAACTACCACTGCCTGTTCTGCCCGTTCCACAGCCCCACAGCCGAAGAAGGCCACAGAGACGCCGACTTGCCGCGCATGTCGTACGAAGTCTTCGCACGACTGCTCGGCGATCTCAAGCGGATGGGCACCAAGGCCATAGACATCTGCGGCGACGGCGAGCCACTCATGCACCCCGAGGCGCTGGAGATGGTCGAGCTGGCGAGGGACATGGGCTTCGAGGTGACGTTGGCGACCAACGCTGCGCTGCTGACCGACGCGCGTGCAAGACGCCTGGTCGATCTGGCCGTGAGGCGGATGCATGTGAGCTTCAACGCCGCGACCGACGACATCTACCAGCAACTTCATGCAGGTGCGCCGCCTGGCGCACGACGCCGCATCATCGCTCGGCTCCGCGCCATGGCCGAGTATGCCGAGCAGGAGGGTCTCCGGCCGATTGACGTCGAGTTCTCGGCCGTCCTCAACCGCCTCAACATGCAGCAAATCCCACAGATGGTGGAGGCCGCGCACGAGGCCCGCGCCCGCTGGTTCATGCTCATCCTGATGGGCCCCGTGGCAGGCGCAGAAGACCTCCTGCCGCGACCGGATGATTGGATACTCATCCGGGGCGACCTGGACCGGGCTGCCGCCAGGGCGAACGAACTCGGAGTCAACACGAACCTGGACTCCATCCGACCCGGTGCGGGCGCGGAGGGAACCGGTGCGGTCTACGAGCGGGTGCCTTGCCACATCGGACACGAGTACGCGTTGATTACGGCCGACGGCAACGTCATGTTCTGCTGCCAGTGTTCACAGCCGCTGGGGAACCTGCACGAAGACAGCTTTCCCGAGATATGGTACTCTGAGGCCTACCGCCAGGCGAGGCAACAAGCGAGGGAGCTGCCGCGCACCCGCGAGCAGTTGCCGAGCTGTGAGTGCTTCACTGCGTGCTCGCATGTGGTCGTGAACCTCGAGGTCTTCAGGAAGCTCCACGGCGAGCGCGCGCTGAGGTCTGTGCTGTGAGCCACGTGCTGATCTGCGGCGCCGCAGGCTACACAAATGTGGGTGATGACGCTATTCTCCTAGGCATCCTCGCCCAGTTGGGCGAGGCCCTTCCCGGCCGTCGTCTCCGGGTGGCCGGCGGGCCAGAGTTGGGATCCCTCCTGTGCGACTCCGAGGCCGCACCTATCTCGTACGATGATCGCGCTGAGCTGGCACGCGCAGTAGAAGAGGCCGACCTCGTGATCCTCGGCGGAGGCGGCCTGCTTTACGACGTCGGCTACGGCGCCGATCTGCAGCGGCTGCTGAGCGACCCGCCGGACCGGTATTGGCTATACGAGATGGCGCGGATCGCGGCCGCCTCGGCCGCCGCGGAGCGTCCAGTGATGCTCTACAGCATCGGTGCAGGCCCTCTGGTCACGACCTCGGCACAACGTGTGGCCAAGTTCGTCTGCGCACAGGCCCGCGCGACCACCCTGCGCGACCAGCAGTCGGCAGATCTCCTGGCATCATGTTCCGTGCCGAAGGCCCGGCTCCACATCTCGGCCGACCCGGCGATCATGCTGGGGCCCGCCGCCGGCGACGACCTAGCGCAGCGCCTCGGCTTGGCCGGTCGGCCGCGCCCGTGGATAGCAGTGAATGTTCGCCCGTGGGGGGATAAGAACCAAACCGCGGCGCTCGTGCGCGCAGTGGCGGAGGCTCTCCGCGCGGTCCGCGGGCGACTCGGCGGCACGGCCATGCTCCTCCCCTTCCAGCGGCTCCACGAGGACGACCTGCCGGTACTGCGGGAGATTGCCGATGCGACTGCCGACTGCGAGCCCGTCCTCGTTGATGCCCCCCTCGGCCCGGGCGAAGTGACGACCTTGTTCTCCCAGTGCGACGCCGTGATCGGCATGCGGATGCACGCTCTCGTCTTGGCACTGAGTGCCGGAACGCCCTTCGTCGGCATATCGTATGACTCGAAGGTCGAGGAGTTCGCCGCCGCGGCAGGCGCAGGTGAGTACACTCACTCGGCCTCAGAAGTCACGGCCGAGTCGCTCGCCGACTCCTGCCAGAGCGTGCTGCAGCAGGCCGAGCTGCGAGGCCGCCTGACCGACGCGAGGGAGAGGATGCGCGAGTCGGCCGCGACGTCGCCGGAACTCGCGAAGAGCCTGCTCGACACTGGCCGCGTTCCGGCGGCCCGGCCGGCTGCCGTGTCTCCCGCGGAGGCCGGTCGAATCCGCGTGCTCATGCGCATCAGGCCCGATCACCTCGAGCGACCAGGTGGCGACACGGTCCAGATGAACAAGACGAAGGAACAGCTGGAGGAGCTCGGCGTCGAAGTGGCGGTGAGCGCCGACGAGTCACCGGATCTGTCTTCGTACGACCTGGTGCACGCCTTCAACCTCGGAAGGCCAGAGGAGCCATCCACGCACTGTCGTCAGGCCGCCGAGGCAGGGAAGGCGGTGGCGCTTTCAACGGTCTATTGGGACTTCGCCGAGTTCTGGGAGTGGGGAGACACGGACTACTGGCTGCTGCCTCGCCCGGAGGAGGGACTGCCCGAGCCACGGATGGCGCCAGTCCCGGGCCCGATCGAGGTGCGGCGCCGGGCCCGACTCGATCAACTCCGGCGCAATGCCGTCGACTGCGCGCACGTCTATCTGCCGAACGGGGATGGGGAGGCCGAGCTGCTGTCCGACAGCTACGCCATGGATATGAGCCGCACTGTCGTAGTGACGAACGCGGTAGATGAGGCCTTCTTCACTGCGAAGCCGGAGGTGTTTGTCGAGAAGTACGGGCTGCGCGACTTCGTCTTGTGCGCCGCCCGGATCGAGAAGAGGAAGAACCAACTCGCACTGGTGGCGGCTTTGCGAGGCACCGGGCTTCCACTCGTGATGGTCGGGCAGGCGAACCCCCAGGAGTACCTCGACCTGTGCCGCCGCTACGCCGATGAGAACGTGGTGTTTATCGACGCCGTGAACCACGAGGAACTCGCAAGCGCCTATGCCGCCGCGAAGGTCCATGCTCTGCCAGGGTGGTTTGAGACGCCCGGTCTCTCCAGCCTGGAGGCCGCCGCCGCCGGACGCAACATCGTTTCGACGGATCGAGGCACGGCGAGGGAGTACTTCGGCGACATGGCGTGGTACTGCGACCCCCGAAGCATCGACTCGATCCGGGAGGCCGTGCTCGCTGCCTACGAGTCGGCTCCTCGGGATGACCTGCGGGCACGTGTCCGCGAACGCTGCACCTGGCGTCGAGCCGCGGAGAGCACGCTGGCGGGCTATCGCATGGCGCTCGGGCTGCACCAGGAGACGCGAGCGGAGGAGCGGCGCGAGGCCGCCGTCCTCGCCCTGAGAAGCCACACTGACTACCTCGCAAAGCTCGCCGCTGACCGAGCCTATGAGGCCCAGCGCATGAGGGAGTGGGGGGAGACCGTGGAGGCCGAACTCAAACGGCTTCAGGAGGAGTTCGGGAGAGTCACCTCCCGGCGACTGCACCGCTGGTCATCGGCCGTTGCACGCGCGGGGTGGGCCGTGCTGCGGGTGCTTGGAGTGAAGCAGTGAGGCTCACTGTCGTCGTGCCAACCCACAATCGATGTGAGCTACTGGGACGCACAGTGCGCAGCCTCTTGGAGCAGTCGGCCTCGCCGGCCGACTACGAGATAGTCGTCGTGGACGATGGCTCGACGGATGCCACGAGGCCGGCGGTTGAGTCCGTGGGGGCGCCGGAGGGGCGGCTTCGGTACTTCGGGCAGGAGAACAAGGGACCGGCGGCTGCTCGCAACCGCGGTGTTCTAGAAGCACGCGGACAGATCATTCTCTTCACAGGCGATGACTGCATCCCGGCCGACGACCTCGTCGAGCAGCATCTGCAGGCACACGACGAGTGCGGCGATGTCGGCGTCGTGGGATTGGTGACCTGGCATCCCGAAGTCGAGAAGACTCCCTTCATGGCCTATCTCGAAACGGGGCCGCAGTTCGGCTTTGGGAAGATCGAGAATCCCAAGGATGTCCCCATCTGGCACTTCTACACGGCAAACTGCTCCGTGCGGCGACACTGGCTGGAGCAGGTGGAGGGCTTCGACGAGGACTTCAGGCACGCCGCCTTCGAAGATATGGAGGCGGCCTACCGGATGAAGAGGCGAGGACTTCGCATCGTCTACCGGCCGAGTGCGAAGACCTATCACCATCATCCGACGACGTTCCAGCAGCATCTCGCAAGACAGCGCCTCACAGGCATGTCGGCGGCTCTGCTCTACCGGAAGCATCCTGAACTCAAGTTCGAGTTGGGGATCGCGCACGCGGCTCGCATGACAACCGCCCTGAAGTTCTGGGAGGCCGCCACTGAGTATGCGTTTGCGCTGGGGGTCCGCGAGGGCATCACCGGCCAGAAGCAGCCTGAGTGGGATGAGGTCGAGGCAGTGAGCACAGAGCCGCGCCGCGCCGAGGCCGGCCGCGCGTGGGTGCGCGAGGTGTTCGGCACGATGGACCCAGACAAGGAAGAGCTGATCGACCTCCGTGCTGAACTGGAGCGGACCAAGAAGGAATGGGAGCGCGTCACCTCTCGCCGCCTGTACCGCTGGTGCGAGGGAGTGGCCCGCCTGGGCTGGTCGGTCTTGCACAGGCTCGGCCTGGGGCGTCGCACAATGGCGGGATAATGCCCAGAGTCTCAGTCGTCGTCCCCAACTACAACGGAGAGCTCCTCCTGCCCGCGTGTCTCAACGCGCTGCGCGCGCAGACGCTTCGCGACTTCGAGGTCATCGTCTCCGATGACGGCTCCAGCGACGGCTCTGTCGCTCTAGTCTCGCAGGAGTACTCGGAGGCGGTCGTTGTGAGGTCCGCCACGAATCACGGCTTCTGCCGGGCGGCGAACGCGGGCATGGCGGCCAGCAGAGGCGATTTCGTCGCTCTGCTCAACAACGACGCTGAAGCAGATCCTTCTTGCCTGGAAGAGCTGACCGCGGCCATGGAGGAGGATGAGCGGATCGGCATCTGCGCCGCGAAGATGGTCTACCGGGATGATCCCGGCCGAATAAACTCCGCCGGGCACGCCTGCGGGCCGGACGGAGTGGTCGTCGACATCGGGCGTGGGGAGCGAGACAGCGAGTGGTTCGGGATGGGGCGTGAGGTGCTGGGCGCCTCCGGCGGTGCCGCCCTGTATCGGCGCCGGATGCTGGCGGAGATCGGTCTGTTCGATCCGGATTTCGCCTTCAGCTTCGAGGACGCTGACCTGAATTGGCGGGCCCAATGGGCCGGCTGGCGCGCTCGGTATGTGCCCACGGCCATCGTGAGACACCGGGAGGGCGCGACCCGGGGGATACGCAGCACCCGCGCCGTGTGCCTTGGCCTGAGGAATGCCGTGCACGTGTGGACGAAGGACTGGCCCGCAGTGTCGCTCCTGCGCCACTTCCTCGGCTTGTGGCACGGACTTCGCCATTCGGCCGCGTCGCTGATGCGCCGAGGCCACGGTGGAGCGCTCCCCCAGGCTGTCGGAGGCATCTTCTCTCAGATACCCCTGATGCTGAGGCGGCGGCGTGAGATCCGGCGTGGCCGGCGGGTGCCTCTGGCGCGGTTTGAAGAACTCCTGGCGATGGGGCTCCAGCACACGCGCAGGCCACGGGAGCATTAGCGGATGCCGCGCCGTCTCCTCGCCATGAGACTGGTCCCGGCAGACGCGTTCACCGGGCTGCTGCAAGAGCTGCGCCGCAGGGAGCCAGACGCGGAGATAACCGCTCTGGCGGCGTCTGACCACATCGATGGTGCCAGCGAAGTCATTGACTGGCGCCGGACAGGTGGCCGCCAGCTTGCGACGGAGCTCCGGCGCCGCTGTTTCGACGTTGTGGTGCTCGCGCACGGGCAGGATCATTACGCGACGCGCGCCTACTGGAGAGCGGTGCTCCTGGTCTCGCTCACCGGCGCGCGTGAAGTGGTCCTTTGCGAGGAAGGCCAGCTCGGCCGGCGGCACAGCGTGTTCGCCGGGGCCGGCCGGGCTGTCCTGCAGGCAGTCCAAGAGACCTGTGGTGCGGCATTTGCGCTACTGGTCCTGCTGCCAGTGGTCCTGATGGCTGTGGTCACTGATCTGGCTGAGGGCACTAGCCTCGCGATCGGCAGGAGGCGCGGTTGAGCGGACAAAAGATAGTCTTGGCCGGAGCTTGTGAACCGGCTGAGTGAGGAGAGCTGAATGAGGATTCTGGTGACGGGCGTCGCCGGCTTCATGGGGGGACATGTGGCCCAGGGGCTGGCGTCAGTGGGATACGAGGTGGTCGGCATAGACGACCTGAGCGGGGGGTTCGAGGAGAACGTGCCTGAAGGCGTGCACTTCTTTGAGCTCGACTTGCGGGACAGCGAGAAGACGGAGGCGGTCGTCGGCGAGTACCCGCCCGATGTGCTCTGCCACCTGGCGGCCAACGCCCGCGAGGGTGCCTCCCAGTTTCAGCCCCGCGACGTGTGCGGCCGGAATCTCATGGCCTACGCGAACGTCCTCGTGCCTGCCATCAGAAGCGGCGTGAAGAAGGTCGTGCTTTACAGCTCAATGGCCGTCTACGGCGACCAACAGGCTCCTTTCGATGAATGCATGCCGCGCCAGCCGGCCGACATCTACGGTGTGAACAAGACCGCGATGGAGGAGATGACCGAGATCCTGGCCGACGTGCACGAGTTCATGTACACCACCATTCGGCCCCACAATGTCTTTGGAGAGCGCCAGAGTCTGCAGGATCCCTTCCGCAACGTGGTCGGGATCTTCATGAACCGGATAATGCGCGGCGAGCCGCTCTACGTGTACGGCGATGGTGAGCAGAAGAGGGCGTTCAGCTACATTGGCGATTCGCTTCCAGCCTTCCTGCGGGCGGCCGAGCTAAGGCCGGAGCTCGACGGCGAAGTCGTGAACGTGGGTGGCAAGACGCCCATCACCGTGAACGAGCTGATCGAGATCGTGGGCACCGAATGCGGCGACGTAGTCGAGGTGATCTACCTGCCCGAACGGCCGCGAGAGGTGACGCATGCCTACTCCACGTGGCAAAAGTCCGTAGAGCTACTGCGCTACGAGGAGCGCTTCGGCCTGAGAGAGGGGATTCGCCGCATGGCCGAATGGGCGCGCGCGAAGGGGCCTCAGCCGTGGAGCGATGAGCGGCTGGAGTTGCCAAGTGCGAAGGCACCACACATCTGGCTGACCGAAGAAGACCGACAAGAAGGGATTCCCGGCAAACGAAGCCAGCCGTGAGCCGACTCCGCGCGAGCTTGATAATCTCCAGTTGGAACGGCCGACACCTCTTGGAGACGTGTCTTCCGCGCGTTCTGCGCGCCCTTGCTCACGCCGGGGGCAGGCACGAGGTCATCGTTGTAGACGACGGCAGCGCCGACGACACGGTCGAGTTCATTCACCGCGAGTTCCCGGAGGTGCGGCTGCTGCCCCTGGCTCGCAACCTGCGCTTCGCCCGCGCCAACAACGCCGCGGCTCGCGTGGCGGAAGGCGACATCCTCGTCTTCCTGAACAACGATATGCACGTATCCGTGGATTTCCTTTCGCCTCTGCTCCGCCACTTCGAGAATCCATCTGTCTTCGCCACAACCGCCCGGATCGAGATGCAGCCGCGCCGTGTTGCAGGTGGCCTCATCCAAGAGACAGGACTTGTGCGGGCCCGATTCGTGGGCGGCTTCTTCGTGCTCCAGCACGAGCATCCGATCACCGAGGAGCCGGTTCGGGTGCTCTATGCCGGTGGGGGCTCCAGCGCCGTGCGGCGGGACCAGTTCTTCGAACTTGGGGGCTTCGATCGCTTGTTCCGCCCATTCTACTTCGAGGACCTCGACGTGTCCTATCGGGCGCAGAAGAGGGGCTGGCACGTCGTGTATGAGCCGAAGAGCCGGATGGTGCACATGCACCGCCGCACAAACACCCCGGCGAACTTCCCCGGCCGCTACGTCGATCTGATGTTCGGCAAGAACAGCTTGCTGTTCACGTGGAAAGTGTTGACCGATTCCCGGCTCGTCCGCCAGCACTTCAGGGCCTTGTGGGCCAGGCTGATGAGGCCGAGTCTCGACCCGGGGCTCGCCGCAGTCTTCTTCCGAGCGGCGGCCCAGCTGCCGGAACTGGTGCGCTCCCGCCATCGTGCGCGGCGCGGCGAGGCGCTGACCGACCAGCAGACCATTGCCCTCGCGGCCGCTGCCCGCGGAGACGAGGCGACAGACGCCGGGAGCATACCATACGCCTCCAGCGGCCGCGGCAAGCGGGTGCTTGTGGTCGGCTTCTCCCCACTGCCGTTCGAGAAGGAGAGACGCATCGGCGCCCTCTGCTTCCGAACCTGGCACGTCACCCAGGCGATGCTGGCGGCGGGCCACGAGGTCACACTGGTCGCCGTTCGGATGTCGGGCGCCTATGAGCAGGAGAGCACTCGTCCCCCGGCACTGCGCTTTCGCGGCAGCCACTTCACCTATTACTCGCTCGACCATGCCACCTTCGAGGACGGGCGGATGCTGCGACGGATCTGCGAGCGGGTGGACCCCGAGGCGATCGTGACGGTTCATTCGTACCCAACATGGGCTGCCTCTCGGCTGCCATCAGATGCTCCCATGTGGGCCGACCTGAATGGCTATGCCATGACCGAGGCCCAGGCGCAGGCGGCCGTGATCCGGGATGACTCGCCTGTGACCGAGGCCTGGAAGTGGGAGCAGGCCGCGCTGGCCAGGGCCGATGTCTTCTCCGTGGTGTCCGTGCGTCAGAAGTTCGCGCTCATCGGAGAGCTTGCCGCCGTCGGCCGGCTCACGAGTGGCAACTACGGAGACGACCGCGTCCACTACATGCCGAACGCGATCGATCCCGAGCCGTATCGCCATGCGCGACGGGCCTTGCGCGGGACAGTCGTCGGCGAGGGCGACTTCGTGGTCCTCTGGGCCGGGGGCTACAACACGTGGACCGACGTCGACACGCTCTTCGGGGGGCTGACCGCGGCGATGCGGGAGGAGCCCCGTCTCCGGTTTGTCTCGCTCGGCGGCGCCATGCCCGGCCGAGACGAAACGACCTACTACCGGTTCAGGCGACTGGTGGATGAGAGCGACCTCGCGGATCGTTTTGTCTTCGCGGGGTGGGTGCCCACTGACGACGTGCCCAATTACTACTTCGAGAGCGACGTTGGTATCAACATCGACCGCTACAGCTACGAGATGCTCATCGGATGTAGGTATAGGATACTGGACATGCTGCGCGCCGGGCTGCCTGTGGTCACAACGCTCGGCACCGAGATCAGCCATCTGGTCGAACACGAACGGCTCGGCGCTACCTTCGCGCCGGGAGACGCACAGGGGCTCAAGGGCGCTCTGCTCGAGCTGGCGCGAGACGAACCACGGCGTCGCCGATCCGCGACCCGCGCGCGAGACTACGTCCTCAAGAATCGACTCGCCGAAACCGTGATGCGTCCGCTGAAGGAGTGGACGGCCGACCCGAGGCCCTCGGCCGACCGTCTCCGGGCGCCGAGGAGCGAACCCGCGCTCTGGCAGCCCCGCAGCTTCGCGGGGCGGCTCGGGAAGGCCTTGGAGACGCGCGGCCTCCGAGGCGGAATCGGCGAGGTGGCGCGACTCTTGGCGAGCGGCCTCGCGGAACTGCTCAGCAGGGCATTCGTGCGGAGGCGAGCAGTCAGACCCTGGGGGCTGGATCCGCGGGAGCCCCCGCACACCACTCTCGTCATCCGCGCCACCGATCTGAGCACCACGACCCAGGCGGTGCGGCGCGTCCAGCAGGGCTATCCGGCCGCTGAGATCGCGGTCCTAGTGCCGGAGTCACTCGCCGAGGAGACGCGGTACGAGGCGGACGCCGACATCATCCCGGCCGCGAGGTTAGAGGGTTGCGGCTACCGGGTGAGCAGCGGCTTGGTGAACGCGCTGCGCGAGCGCAGGTTCGACACCGTGGTCGTGGCCGGCGAGGGGAATCGCCGGGCAGAAGCGTTGGCCCTCCTGTGCGGCGCAGACAGGCGAGTGGAAGTGCGGCACGATGGCGCAGCCCATGTCTTCTGGATCGCTCCGTACAAGCCCCTTGCCGCGGTTCTGGGCATCGTCGTGGGCGCGGTCGAGAAACTCATACTCACCACACTCGTGGGCCTGATCTGGGGAAGCCTCGCGGCGGAAGGCCGTCTGTGGAGCCTCCGTCGCCGCCTGGGCGTCGGAGGTGGTCAAGCGCACAACTAGGGAGGGATGTGTGAGTCGCCCGGCGGTCTTCCTGGATCGCGATGGCACGATAGTCCGCGAGGCCGATTACCTGCGGTCGCCGGAGGAACTGCGCCTGCTCCCCCGCGCAGCCGATGCGATCCGCCGACTGAACGAGATTGGCTTCGCGGTCGTCGTGGCAACGAATCAGTCCGGAGTCGCGCGGGGCCTGCTCACCGAGGACGACCTGGCTCAGGTGCACAGGACACTCCAACAGCGGCTGGCCAAGCGGGGCGCGCGCCTCGACCACATCTACTTCTGTCCACATCACCCAACTGCCGGCAGGGGGCGGTACCGCCAGGAATGCTCCTGCCGCAAGCCAGCGCCGGGGATGCTCCTGCGAGCGGCAGAGGAACTCGGCCTTGACTTGAGCCGGTGCTTCGCCGTGGGCGACAGCCCCCGCGACCTCATCGCGGGCAGGCAGGCCGGGTGCAGAACGGTCCTCGTCCGCACGGGCTATGGCGGGCGTGCCGAGGCCGAATCGGACGATCCCCTGCCCGCCGATTATGTCGCCGACGACCTGGCCGCGGCGGTAGAGTGGATAGTCGAGCAGCACGGGACGCGCTCAGGCCGATGAAGGCCACTGTGATCATCGTGAACCACAACGGCCGGGACCTCTTGGCCGAGTCCGTGCCGGCCGCGCTGGCGGCCGCCCGCGCGGCGGGAGAGCACGACGTAGTCGTCGCCGACGACGCGAGCTCCGACGACAGCGTCGCCTTCGTGCAGGACAACTTCCCCGAGGCTAAAGCGCTGGCGCTACCGAAGGGCGGATTCGGAGCCGCCTGCAACACCGCGGTGGCGGCGGCCGAGAGCGAGGCCGCCGTCATTCTCAACAACGACGTTGTCGTCACGACCGACTTCCTGCCCCCGCTCCTCGACGACCTCGGTCAGCCCGACGTGTTCGCTGTCGGCTGCAAGTTCCTGAACCCCGATGGCACGCTCACAGACGCGCTTGGCAATCGCACCTCTGGTGAGTGGCAGGGGGGACTGCTCCACATTCGCCACGAGACGCGGCCGGAGCGGCTCACGGAAACCTGCCCGCAGTTGTACCCGAATGGCGGTGGCATGGCGTTCTGGCGAGATAAGTGGCTGGAGCTTGGGGGATTCGACCCCTTGTTTCGGCCGCTTTACTGGGAGGACGTAGACATCGGCTATCGCGCGTGGGGACGCGGTTGGCGGGTCTTGTTCGAGCCGCGCAGCATCGTCCATCACGACCAGGGGAGCACGATGGCGCGCCTGCACCGTCCCGCTCACATCGAGCGCATGTCCGCCAAGAACGGCATCCTCTTCGCCTGGAAGAACCTGCTCGACGGCGCCCGATTCCGCCGGGCGGTCGCGGCGCAGGCCCGCTGGGCAGCGGACGATGTTCTCATCGGCGGCCTGCCGCCCCGCACGGCCGCGCTCTGGTGGGCCTTCCGGCAGCTCGGCCAGGCCTGCCGCGCCCGCGCCCGAGAGCGACGGGAGCGGATTCTCTCGGACGACGAGATCCTGAGCGCCTCTGCAGGAGGGAGCCCGTGACTGGGAAGAGCGGGGCCAGCGTGCTCTTGCTGACGTTCGCTCGCCGCGGTGAAGAGCAGGCGATCCGCGACGCGCTGGCACACATGCGCTCCGAGATCCCCGACGCAGACGTCTTCGCCGTCGGCACGCCCGTCTCGGCGCCGCTCCTTCAGGAGGCCGGTGTGGAGAGCGTGATCATATACGGGGCGGGGCGCGGCGCGCGGGCCGTAGTGCGAGAGTCCCGCTCGCGGCGTCCAAAGGCGGCCGCGATCATCTACTGGGAGCCGCGTCTTGCGGGGCACCTCAAGCTGGAGGCCCTCGCCCTCCTCGCCGGCGCGAGGGTCACGCACCGGTTCCCCCCCGGGTCAGATGCGAGGCCCGTCGGGCGGCTTGGCCTCATGTCGTCCGTAGCCTCGAAATCGGCGAAGTCGCTTCTGTGCGCGGCCGCGGGCGCGGCTCTGTGTGGCATCGCGTTCGCGTGCCTGCTGGTGAGTCAGACTCTCGCGGGAGGCAGCCGTGCGCGTAGGTCTTGATGGGCGGGCGCTCACATCGGCGACCCGATCCGGCGTCGAGAACTACGTTGTCAGCCTCCTCCGTGCCCTTGCGGAGCTCGACGAGAGGCCCGACATCACCGCCTACCTCGACCGCGAGATTGCCGACCCTGACCTGGAGGGCGCACTGCGCGCCGGCAGGATAGACACCGCGATCCTACGCGCCCCGCGCGGGTGGCTGCAGGTGGCGCTCCCGTGGCGTTTGTGGCGCGACCGTGTCAGCCTGGTGCACCTCCCCAGCACGATCGTCCCCTTCCTGATGCCGTGCCCCGCGGTCGTCACTGTCCATGACCTGGCCTTCAGGCATTATCCTCAGACCTACTCCTCCGATGATCTTCAAATGCAGGCCCGAGCCCTGCTAGGGGCAGCCAGCAAGACCGCCCATGTTATCGCAGTGTCTGAGACCACAGCCCGCGACCTGGTGACCTTCGTCGGCGTCCCGACGGACAGAATCTCGGTCATCCCGCTGGGAGTATCGAGTGTCTTCTCGCCGGACGGGCCGCCCCTGACCAGCGACGCCTTCCCCCTCGCAGAGCAGCTGTCAGAGGGATACATCCTGCACACGGGAGGTCTTCATCCTCGGAAGAACCTCGAGCGGCTCCTCGATGCGTATGCGGGTCTATCGGCCGAGATGTCCCTCCCACCGCTCGCCATTGTCGGTGATTCACAGTCCAGATGGGGAAGGCGCGTGGCGCAGAGAGCGCAGTCGCTCGACCTCGCTGGCAATGTGGTCTTCACCGGCCCGCTGTCCGAGAGCGTGCTTGCATCGCTCTACCGAAGTGCGAGGCTCGTCGTGTATCCCTCTCTGTACGAGGGATTCGGCCTGCCGATACTGGAGGGCATGGCCTCGGGAGTGCCCGTGCTGACGTCTGACCGCTCCAGCATGCCCGAGGTGGCCGGCAACGCGGCGATACTGGTGGACCCGGAGAGCGGCGAGCAGATCGCCCAGGGGCTGAAGGCGGGCCTGACAGACGAACGCCTGCGTGAGGAGCTGGTGCCCCGGGGCCTCGCCAGAAGCCGTTACTACACCTGGGAGCTGACGGCCCGAGAGACTCTGGCAGTCTACGAGCGCGTTGTGGAGCGGTAGGCAGAAAAAGACACAATCTGCGGCGTGGCTGAATCCTTTTGTGTCGGGTCTGCGTATGACCCTATGGCGGAGGGCGGGTGATGAGTGACAGCGAGGCCGGGCGGGAGGACGCGAGGCTGATCGCCCGCTGTCTCGATGGCGACCGCCCCGCGTTCGACCTCCTCGTCTCCCGCCACTACCGCGGGGTCTACAACGTGATATACCGTATGCTTCCGAGCTCGGATGACGCAGCAGATGTGACGCAGGAGGCATTCCTGCGCGCCTACACACGTCTGGACACCTTCAACCTCGGTCGCTCGTTCCCGGCCTGGCTCCGAGCCATCGCCTCCAACCTCTGCATCGATCACCTGCGCCGCCGACGGTCACAGACCGTCTCACTGGACCAGCGTCTGGAGTCAGGCCTGGAGCCGGCCGACGAATCGCCGGACGCTTCCCCGGAGAACCAGTTGACAGTGGCCGAGGACTCGAGACGTGTGTTGGCGGCTGTACACCAACTTCCCGAGAAGCAGAAAGCGGTACTGGTCCTGCGCCACATTGAGGGCATGAAGCTTAACGAGATCGCCGAGGCGCTGCGGATGCCCGTGGGAACAGTGAAGACGATGCTCTTCCGCGGGCGGGCCGCGGTCCGAGAGATGGTGGGTGAGCTATGAGGAGAGCGAAGATGAACTGCTCCCGAGTGAAGTCGTTGCTGGAGGAGTACTTCGAGGAGAGCCTTCCTGAGCCGCAGGCGACAGCCGTGGCGGCACACGTGGCGACCTGCACCGATTGCGCGGCCGAGCTGCGGCAGATCGAGCGAGTGGTGGCAGCGCTGGCGGCCGTGCCCGCGGCGGTCCCGAGCGAGGAGCTGCTGCGCTCGATCACGGCACGGGCGGCAGAGCTGCCGAGGCCGGACAGAGGCAGGATGGTGTGGCTGAGGCGATGGCGCTGGGCGGTTGTGGCGGCCGGCACTGGGATGGCGGCGGTCGGCGCGGCGGCGTCGGCCGTGGCCGTGCTGGTCTGGCTCGGGCTTGGGTCGCATGTCCCAGGCTCGGGATGGGTCGCGGACGCGGGGGCATTCTTGCGGCGATGGGTGGACGCGACGTCGGGCGGGATGGTCGCGCTGTGGGAGCAGGCGCTCGAGGCCGTGTACGGACTGGGGCTCGCCTTGCAGGCGGCGGCCCCGACCATCGGCGTGTACGTCGCGGCAGAGGTCGGAATCCTTTTGGCAATCGTCTTCGTATTGCGTATGGGTCGGCGCCGAGAGGCGGTTCGGCCGACGGTGCTGATCTGAAAGGGTGTTGAGATGACGATCAAGCAATGGTTCGAGGATGTTCGCAGCACGTTCGCGCGGCTTGGATGTCGAAGCAGGTGGCTGCCGCTGACCGCGGCCGCGCTGGCAACAGCATCCGCCACAGGACTCGCGGCGCCGAGGGCCCTCGCACAGGCGGCCGACGTCGAGCTGCCGGGCATCTCGGTGAAGGCCGAGGAATCGGGCAAGACCGAGGTCGAGCTCCCCGGCCTCTCCGTCAAGGTCATCCCGCCCGAAGTCCACTCGACCGTGGAGGGCGAGGCGATCGACCTGTCGGGGGTGTGGAAGTTCAAGGGCGATTGGCTGGAGAGCGGCCTCTCAGAGGGCTGGTACAGGCCAGACTTCGACGACTCGGAATGGGGCGAGCTGCATGTCCCGGCGTCATGGGAGAGTCAGGGGATCTTGACGAACAACCCACGGTGGCCGGTGAACACCGATGAGTGCGGCTACAACGGCTTCGCCTGGTATCGGACGCGCTTCACGGTGCCGGAGAGCTGGGCGGACGGTCGAGTGCTGCTTCGAATCGGGCGCATCTGGGACGAGGACTGGACATATGTCAACGGCCAGTCGGTGGGGCAGATGACGGGGGCGGATGTTTGGAACCGGCAGCGGCGGTACCTGATCCCGCCCGATCTACTGAGGCCCGGCGAGGACAATGTCATCGCCATTCGCGTCTACGACAGCACGCGCGAGGGTGGGATTGCTGAAGGGCCAGTGGAGCTGGTGAACGTGTCGCGGGGAGCCGTGGCCGATGTGCTTCCGCCAGAGCCGCGGGAGTACAGGCGGACCCGAGGCGATGTCGTCCGATTCGGGTCGAATGTGACGATCGACGCCGACGAGAAGGTCACCGGAGATGCAGTCGCGATCGGCGGGAATGTGGATGTCTACGGCCACGTCGCCGGCGAAGCGGTGGCGGTCGGCGGCTCCATACACGCGAGAGACGGAAGCCGCATCGATGGCGGTGCGGTGGCAGTGGGCGGAAGCGTCCATCGGGAGCCAGGAGCGACGATCGGCGGCGAGATCGTGGAAACCGGGTTCAGCCCTCCTCTGGTTCTGTTTGGCCCGTGGGGGTGGGCGCAGCCAATTGTGCTGCTCGTCGGCGCCGTCATCGCGTGGGGATTCATTGCGCTCCTGTCGGTGCTGTTGTTCCGGGAGCGTCTGGAGGTGATGGCGGCGGCGCTGCCGGTGTATCCGGCACGAGCGGTGCTGTACGGACTGGTGGGGTTCGCTCTGACGCCGGCGGCGCTGCTGGCGGCCGTGGTGGTGGCGGCGTTTGTGAGCGCGGTGCTGGCAATAACGCTCGTGGGGATTCCGCTCATACCGGTGGTAGGCGCGGGGCTCATCGCGCTGATCGTGGCCGGCTTCGTGCTCCTGCTTGCAGGGGCAGTAGGGGTGTGGCTCAGCATCGGGAAAGCCGTGGCGACGAGCCTGAAGAAGCCGGGCCTGCACCCGGTATGGGCGACACTGATCGGGCTGGTGCTGGTCGCGGTGGCGATCCAACTACCAGTGATCGGCTCACTCGTACTCCTCACGTTCATCGTCTTCGGCTTCGGTCTGGCGATCATGACGGGGTTCGGCACGAACCCAGAATGGGCCCACGGACGACTCGGCTTCCGATCAAGCCGTCCTCCGTCGGCGGCGCCGGCGCCTCCTGCACCGGGATCGCCGGAGCCGGCACAGCCGGTCACGCCCGTGAGTGCGGGAGAGGCGGGGTCTGCAGCGGAACAACACGACCCTGGCGCGGGTGAGCCGACTGAAGACACCGGTGGGCAAGGCGAAGAGAAGCAGCCTGAGCCGTAGTGAGACCTAGGCAGAGATAGAGAGACGGCCGGCGGTCCGTGGACCGCCGGCCGTTGTGCCTTGGGCAAGGCGAGTTCGATCAGTACTGCCCGACTCGAAGCGTCCGCTTGCGGCTGCCCCGCTGGAGACTGATGGTGTTAGAGGAGATCGTCAGCACCCGGTAGTTCTCTTCGAAGACGTCCCCCTCACTGACAACATACCGGTTCTCACCTCTGCGCAGGACAGCCACCCGCGGTTCGCCCTGAACGACGCCGGAAAGCCACAGGACGTCCGGCGGCGGGCCGCTCGGCAACTGACTCACGGTGGCTGCGCCCCAGTTCGGCGGCGGCAGCGGCGGCAGCGAGCGAGTCCGCGCCGGGGCGGTTGTCTGCTTCGGCCGCGCTGAGGCGGGCGGCACGCTTCCGCCGGTGGGGAGCGGCTTCGCCTCCGCCGCCCGAGGGGCGCCGCCTGGGCCAGGGATCGAATCGTCCGAGTCCGCCTCCGCGTCCGCAACTCCGAGCTCGAGCGATTCGCTCACCGCGGCGTTCTCCTCCGCGTGAGTCGGCGCGGCCGACACGCTCGCCGGGGCTTCATCTTGAGCCGCGGCCGCCTCGGGGGCCCCGGTCACGCGGGAGAGCACCAGCCCCGCTGCGACCATCACGAACGCAGCGGAGAGCGCTGCTATCTTTGGCAGAGCCAGTCGCTTCATCTTCATGACGTCCTCACAGTCGGCGCGCCTGCTCATGGTCAGCAGCCTTGACGCCAATCGAGGGGGGGCCTTTCGGACGTGGCGACGACAACAGGCGAAGCGCGCGAAATGTGGTGCCACCTCCGGCTCACTATTTCCACAACTGCACCTCCGCACAAGATACAAGTCGACAGACGCACCGCTGGAATCATCTCTCCCGCAACGAAGACAAGCTCCTCGCCAAGGGCGCCGATTGTGGAATAAGGCGACAGGGGAGCTTAGTGGCGCATGCGCGCCCGCAGGCGGTTCAGAGCCAAGGGCGCGCAGGGGAGGCGACTCGTGGGCCGTGCTCGGGCAAGAGTGCGGGGAAGCGCACGCGTATGCCTCTGCCGGGAGGGATGAGTGCAGCAGACTCAAGCGAGACCGAGCGCGGGGGGCGATCTCGAGGACTATCGTCGGCTTCTTGCGCGGGAGCCCGACTCCCTTCGCTTCGCCGAATATGCAGACCTGCTTCGTCGTGCCGGCCAGCTTGCCGACGCGCGCGAGGTATGTGAGCGCGGCCTGGCGCGCCACCCCGCGTACCCAACGGGGCGCGTCGTGATGGGGGACATCCTGAACGACCTGGGCAAGCCCGCGGAGGCCGAAGGCGAGTGGCGCCGGGCTCTGACGCTCGACCCGGGCCATCCGGTGGCCCACGTTCGCCTGGGCAGCCTTCATCTGAGTCGAGGCGATACGGAACGCGCGGCCGCGGCCTTCGAGGCAGCCCTCATCTACAGTCCGGCCCACGACGAAGCGCGTGCGAAGCTGACGGAGATGAGGGGGGCCGGTCCGCTCCCACGTGAGTCCGTTGCAGAAGGACCCGACGCAGATCGCCGCAGGCCGGGCGACAGACCTGGTTGGCTGACCGACGAACGCGCACACGATTTCGTCGCCCGACTGGCAGCTTCCCCTCACATTGACAACGCCGCCGTCGTTGACGGGGAGGGCGCCGTTCAGGCCCTCAGCGGCGAGAGGTCCGCGGCGGGTGGTATGGGGCCTCCCGGCGTGTCTTTCACGGGGGAGGCAAGATCGCTGCTCCGGAGGCTGGGCGCAGGTCGGCTCCGGTCCGCCTTGATCCGGGGCGGCGCGCTGTGCCTGCGGATCGTGCCGGTGGGCGAGTGGACTCTCATCGTTGCCGCCGCCCGGGGGGGCCCGGTTGGAGAGGTCGACGCGGAGATCGAGGGCGCTCTCGCCGACGAGCCGCCCGATAGCGCGGATGAGGGAGACTACGAATGAACGACAATACTGGTGCGACCGATGAGAGGCCGAGGGACTCCCTTAGGTCTCTGTTGGAACTCCCCGGCGTGCTTGCCGGCATGATTGCCACGGAGGAAGGACTGCCCTTGGCAGCGAGGCTCAGATCAGCGTTGGACGAGGACGCACTGGCAGCAGCCGCCGCGGTTCTTGGTCAGCTCGGCGCCAAGGCATTGGACGGGATGGGTAACGGCGATCTGGGCCTCCTCGTGCTCGATGCGAGCAAGTTCAGGTTCATGGTCCAGCCGCTGGCCGCGGGCTACCTTATGTTGGTCACCGAGCCGGACGCGGAGCCTGAGCCAGTGGCCGCAGAGATGAACGCCGCGGTGATAGAGCTTGACCGTGCCATAGCCGGACTAGGAACAGAACATGCAGCGTGAGTCACGCAGTGAGGTAGTCAGATGATCGAAGCGACTGGCCTAGTAATAACGGAGGCGCAGCTTGCTGATATCGATGCCGCCTTGGACGAGATGTTGACAGGGGCCAAGGCGAGCAGCGTCCTCCTGATAAACAGCGACGACGGCAGCCTGATCACGGCTCGGGGCGTAAGTGAGGAACTCGACACAACATCGCTTGCAGCTCTCGCGGCGGGCGCCTTCGCGTCGACGCGTGAGATCGCCAGGCTGATCGGAGAGCCGGAATTCACAGTCCTCTTCCACCAGGGACGGCGCGCCCACGTGCACGTCAACCTTGCCGGAGACCGCGGACTACTCATGACGCTCTTTGCCGATGACACGACGGTCGGCCTCGTCCGCCTCTGCGCGCGGAAGACGTGCGCTCGCATCAACCACCTTCTATCGGCCTAGATCCCAAGGAGTGGCCAAACAGGAGCGGCTCCGCGCAATGCGGAGCCGCGACGCGATACTTGGCTTCAATCCCTAAGTCTACTCGCTCCAGATAATCGCCTCTGCTGGGCAACCGTCTATGGCCTCTTGGATCTCGCTCTCGCCCGCGCCCTTTGGGTCCTTCACCACGGCGATGTCGTCGTCACCCATCTCGAACACGGCCGGGCAGACTTCCACGCACGCGCCGCACCCGGTGCACAGATCCGGGTCTACCACTGGTGCCTTCATGCTGTCGTCCCTCCAGATCGAGTCATGTGTTGCAGCTCGGGCCGCCGTCCAGACGGCGGAGAGAGTTTCGCCGGGTGCTCCTTGATTCCTCTCTGGCACCGGTTGCCCCACCCCCATGCGTCGCTTCCCCCCGGATGCCAAAAGAGAAGCCGTCCCGGCCGGACTCCGCTGATTCAACCCTGTCAAGGAGGCGAGAGCCGCTGCGCCGCCTCCGCGGCGCGAGTGACCAGGACAGCTAGGTCATTGTACATGGACCGGGGCGCGGGTCCATGCAGACAGCACGACAATGTGTGGGAATAATGACATCTGCTCGGGCCCCGTGTGAGCTTGTGTCTACAACCACTTCTGCTGTGTGAAGTTTATCCCCGTGCCGCGCGGGTGTGCCCACAGCAGTGCTGCACGGCCGAGCCCAGGCGAGGAGCGGCAGCTAGGGTACAGCCGGGAGGCGGTGTGAAGAGCGGCAGCTCAGGTACAGTCGGGAGACGGGGCGGAGAAGTCCGGAGAGCGCGGCCGTGCACTGGTGGCACCGGGTGGATTCGAACCACCGACATAGCGGTTATGAACCGCTCGCTCTGCCCCTGAGCTACGGTGCCCCACGTCCCATATCATAGCTCGAACAGGTACGCTCGACAAGGGGGCACGACGCGGCATCGCCTCAGGGGCGACGCGCTGCCTTCCTAGCTGAGGCGGCTCGTTCCTTCCATCGAGCGACCGCTGCAATGTCGGGCCAGGGGATCGCCAACCTGTGCCCTCTCTCGTCGATCGCGAGCTGGAAGCTGTGCCGGAAGGCCGCGATCTTCAGAGGCAGGTGGGCCGCTCGCGTCTTCCGGTCGACGGGCCTCACGTACATCTCCTGGTCATCATAGGCGGAGAAGCGGGTCGCCTCTCGCATGCGCGCGTAGCGCGGAGACAGTCGAGTCACCTCCCGCCATTCGTGAACCGCGTCCTCCGTGTCGCCTTTGAAGTAGTAGACCAGACCGAGGTTGCTGTGGAGCACTGGGCTGTCTGGGCGCCACTCCACCACCTGCCCAAGGTGCTTGGCCGCCTCCACCAGCATCTTGTCCTTTGCATAGGCGAGGCCGAGATCGTTGTGCCCCTCCGGCGACTTCGGCGAGAAGACGAGCACCCTCTTGTAGCTCTCGATGGCCTGACTCAACCGGTCATCCCTGTAGTATGCGAGGCCAAGGTTGGCGTGCGCGTCCGGGTTGGTCGGCTCCAACCGCACGAGAGTGCGGAAGTTCCCAACCGCGTCTTCCTTCTCGTTCAACTCCAAGGCAACGTGGCCGGCGATATCGCGCGCGGCCGGGAGGTCCGGGTCCAGTTCTAGCGCGAGCTGCGCCTGTTCGCGGGCAGCGGACAGATCGCCCTCGAGGTAGTACGTGAGAGCCAGGTTGGAGCGCGCCACAGCACTTCGCGGTGTCATGTCGGCCACGCGCCGGAACTGCTCGGCGGCCTCGACCAGCCGGTTCTGCATCAGGCGGACGATCCCGACCGCGTTGAAGGCATCTGCGAAGTCGGGGTAGAGCCCGGTCAGCTCCTCCACCTCGGCCTCGGCTTCGTCGAGCTGTCCCAGCATGCTGCTGGTCACAACGCTGTTGTATCTGGCCAGTGCATGGCGAGGGTCCATCCGGGTGGCCGCGCGGAAGTGATCGAGGGCACGCCTCAGGTGGTCCGTCAGGTACATCGCAACGCCCAAGTTGATGATCACCTCGATGCGACGCGGGTCGATCTCATAGGCCCGCTCGAGTTCGCTGACGGCCCGATCGATCATCTCCTCCCGCAATAGGAGCGTGCCGCTGTTGTAGCGGACCAGGAAGTCGCCGGGGCCCCGCCGGACTGACTGGCGCATACGATCTAGCGCCCGCTCCTTGCGGCCCAGACGGTATAGCGCAATCGCACACTGGATGAGCGCCCAGGCGTGATCGGGTTCGACCTCCGATAGGGTCGAGAAGTCGCTGACTGCCGCACGATAGCGCCCGGAGAGCATTGCACATACGCCGCGGTTGTAACGGGCTGGAGCGTGAGTTGGGTCTATTCGCAGCGCGGTGGTGAAGCACTCCTCGGCAACGCCCATCTGGCCCCGAGACTGGTGGATGATCCCCAAGTTGCACATGGTATCCGGTTCGCGGCGGTGCCGGGCCGTGAGTTGCTCGAGGTCACCCGACGCCTCCTCAAGCTTGCCGAGTCTCGCCCGCGCCAGCGCCAGAGCGTTCCGCGCCGGGAGGTGACCAGGGTCCAACTCAAGGGTGTTGAGGAAGGCTTGCGCGGCCTCGTCGTACTGCCCGAGAGCCCACCGAGAGAGGCCCGTGTTCCAGTAGAGCGCCGCGCTCTGTCCAGTCTCGGCTCTCGCCCGGTCCAGCTCTTCCAGGGCGCGCCCGTGTCGGCCCGCGTGCGCTTGCGCGACAGCGAAGTTGTGGCGCGCGGCGGGGTGCCCGTCGCCGCTCGACACCACCCGGCTCAGCAGCTGCTCCGCACGATCTGGTGAGCCCTGAAGCCACAGAACGGTCGCCAGGCGACACCGGCCGTCGTGGTCGTCTCGGCGAGACTCCACCGCTTCCTCGCACTCTCTGCGCAGCCAATCGAGGCGGCGATCAGAGCGCCATTCGAAGAGAGCGGCCATGATCTCCGACCAGCCGTGCCGGAGCGTGCGGATGACAGGACCAGGCGAGCAGCCCATGAGTAGGCCGGCACCCGCTCCCACGAGCGCGCCCACCACGTACAGGTAGGGGGCAGGGCCGCCCGCGACTCCCATCCGGACCAGGGCGCAGCCGAGCGCGGCCCCAACCGCGAGGCACATCCCGTGCCAGACAGAGCCCGCGGCCCGCCCCTCCCCTCGTGCGCCCACACCTCGAGCCTCCGGTGGGTGTTCGAGTGGCGAGCCACACGACACGCAGCTCGCGTGCTGTGGCGGATTTGCGCCCCCGCAGAGCCGGCAGACCAAACGATCCCTCCCTTACTGCTCAGTGTGGCGACGTCAGGCCGCCGGGGTCGTTGAGAGAATACCACAGACGCGCCGCCGCTCCTACCACGCGGAGCGTGGTGCAGCGCGGTCTCGGGGCGCGAGCGCCGGTCAGCATGACAGCGGATAGCAAGTGATGGGTCTCATAATAGGGTGTAGCCTGCTCTCTACACCCATCCGCGCGGGTCGTCTGCTCTCGTTTCGGATTCGGCAGCGGTGTGATATACTGGGTGAAGCATTCGGCGGGAACCTGCAGGCGTCTTCGGGCGGGCGCGGAAGGGGGGCCGATGTATGTGGCGGGTGCCATTGCGGCGGCGATCATCATCGTGTGGGCCCTACTCGCTCTGGCGTGGGCCTCATCTGTTTCTCGGCACAGCCCTGAGCTGAGGGAGTCGACGCAGCAGATTCGGTACGGCTGGGAGTGCCCGAAGTGCGGTCGCACCCACGCGCCGAGCTGCAAGGTCAGCAGGTGCGGCGGGCCGCTGGTCTGGGTCCAGCGCGGTGCGACGATAAAGTGCGCCCGGTGCCATCGGCGGCTCATCCCCCACCCCTTCCTGTTCCGGATGACCCCCCGCGCGCGCCCCATGTGGTGCGGCGCGTGCAAGTCAATCAGCGTCATCAGGGACTGGAAGCTCGGCTAGGCCAGCTTCTTCTCGAGTGTGACCCAACCGCACGTCGGCCGGAAGCCCAGCGCACGATGGTATAGATTCCAGGCCGTCTCGTTCCCGCGCCAGACGTGAAGGTGGACTCCCTCCGCGCCGTCCCGTAGTGCAGCATTCACGGCCTCAGTCAAGATCAGCTTGCCCAGGCCCTTCCCTCGCCAGCGCGGCGCCGCGTGGACGCTGGTGAGCCCGTAGAGGCGTCGGCCGTAGTGCCGGAAGTACTCGGGCCAGAGGCCGTAGGCAGTTGTCGCGACGATCTGCCTCCCGCGACGAAGCTCAACTGAGACTCGCGGCGGGAAGAATGGAGACTCGAGAGGTCTGGCCTCGAGGCGAAGGCCCCATTCTCGCGCTTGCGCGCGGAGCTGTTCGAGAGCCGCGCCGCAGACGGCCGGACGCTCACCTCCCGATAGGTCGATTTCAGGAGTGCCGTACTCCGCCACCGAGACGTAGCCTCTCTCCCGCGCGATTCTGAGCGTCTCTCGCCAAGTGCTGCTCAGTCCGGGTATCTCATAGGCGCCGGCGATGCCGTTATAGTAGGGCTGAGCCCCGTACACCCAACTCGTCCCCAGCAGGACGCGCTGCGCGCCGCCCGCGCCCAGGCGCTCCTCGGCCGCAGCCAACAGCGCGCCCGCGAGGTCCGCCTCCGACGGCGACGTCACGAGGGCGTAGATCTGTCCCTCTTCAGGATTCACGCTCCTCTCCGCCGGATGGCTCCATAGATTCGTGCGCGGGCCGAAGTGGACGAACCCATTGACCCGCGCGCGTACGGCGGCGACCAGGACACCCTTCGGGCCGAACCCAGGCTGCGCGAAGGCACGGCATCGCAGATCTGACTCGTCCACCCTCACGAAGTTCGGCGTGTCGGCAAAGCATTCGTTCCACGCGTCGGCCAACAAGGGCACGTCTTCGGTTCGGAGGCCGCGCAGCTCATCCATCGTCGGGTATCCTCGAGACCGTTCCCTTACGGGGCAGTTCTGTGACCATTCGGGTGCCTCCTCTGGCTACTCGCCTTGACACGGACCTGGCTGGATGGATACCATGCCATAGTTGCGATGTAGGAGCGGTCGCGGCGCGGTCGGGAGAGATTCAATGCGCGCGTTCAGTCATATGCTGGCACTGGGGCTCGCGGTGCTCGTAGCTGCGCCAGCCGCGTCGGGCCTTTCGGTCGAGGAGGAGGTACGCGTCGGCCGCGAGGTGATGGCGGAGATGCGATCTCTGCGGCTGACAGCCGATCCATCGCTTCAGGAGGAAGGCCAACGCCTGGCCCAGGTCGTTCAGCGCCAAGAGCTGCCCTGGCGCTTCTGGGTCATCGAGGATTGGGACACCTACAACGCATTTGCGGCGCCTGGAGGGTTCGTCTTCATCACCCGGACCTACTACGAGAAGCTGAGTGGGGACGAGGCCGCCTTCGTGCTGGGCCACGAGATCGCTCATGTTGACCTGCACCACTACCAACGAAACGTCAAGCGCTATCAGGAGGCGAACATCGGCCACCTCCTGCTCAGCATACTGATCGGCAGCGACGCAAGTTCCCTATGGCACACGGCGACGGATCTCGGCGCCACCGCGTACCTGACTCACTACAGCCGGGCGCTGGAGAAGGAAGCCGACCTAGCAGGCTACAAGTACGCGGAGGCCGCTGGGTACGACGCGCGGCTTGCCGTCACCGCGCTCGCCAAGCTGGGCGAGCAGCCAGACCTTCACCCCTGGATCGTGAACCTCTACGGCACCCACCCCTTGATATCGAGTCGCGAGGATCGGTTGGCGGCCCTTGGTGGCGAGGAGCCGGACGACATTGAGGTTCCGCCGCGCTCCCCACGGCACAAGCGCGACCTGACGGCAGGTCTCCAGCGCCTCGATCCAGACAGGCACATCGCCGTCAGGATACTGGACCCCGCCGGCGGGCGCTGGGAGGGTTCCTGGCGGAAGAACTTCACGAAGCACCTGCACCTGAGGCTCGTCCCCTTTGGATTCGCAATCGCTGGGGATGACCTGATGTACAAGCGAGATATCGGCGATCCCGTGGCGGCGGCCCGCAGTCGCGATGCCGAGTACCTTCTGCTGGTCACTGTCCACGAGATGTCGAGCACGGAGACCGGGAGAACCGGACTCAGGGGCACGCCCGTGCGGGCCGCCATCGAAATTGAGGCCTCGTTGCTGTCCGTGAACGACAGCGCCTCCCTATGGCAGACGCATGTAACCGAAGAGAGCGAGGGTCACGACATCTTGCCTGTGGACCGCGAGATCCTCTACACAGACACCTGCCTGGGCGGTCTCGCCGATAGCGTGGCCGGACAGGTGGCCGTGGGCTGCGCCGTGGCGGCGGGCGCGAAGCCGGCCGAGGCCGAGTCCGCCGTGACTGCGGACGCACGGGGCGACACAGGCGAAGCCGGGGTCGAGGATGGTCTCGAAGGACACCAGGGGACGGACCCGGAACGCTGAGGCGCCCTCCAGGTGTTCCGGCGAGTGGGTGATACGGGTGAGGCGCTGTGAGTTCGAGTGAGAAGGCAAAGCTGAAGGTAGAACGCTCTGGTCGATGGGCTCGCGTCTATGCTGAGGTAGGAGGCAAAGACGCGAGTCACCTTTTCTACGATCCTCAGAAGGTACAGCTCGGCCGCGACAGTACCGTCACGCTGGCCGGCATCGGCGGCGTCGGCACCGCCCAGGAGCACCGACGGAAGGGGCTCGCCGCCGAGGTCCTGAGACATGCTCTGTTGGAGATGCAGCACGGTGGCTACAACGCCGTCGGCCTCTACACTAGCGGGAGGATTGTCGCCCACCGGCTCTACCGTCGGTGCGGGTTCGTCGATGTGTGTCGCCGACAGCCGGCCTGTAAGCTTCTCGATCCGCCGGCCCTCGCGCGTCGGGTGCTGACGGACGTGGCTCGACGCAGCCCAGAACTGCAGTCACACTCCCTGACCCTGGCTCTCTCGGTAGATGCCGGGAGGCCGAGCCATCTAAGGATCGACGGCCAACAGGTCAGCCTCCTGTCCCATGC
The DNA here is from genome assembly GCA_029821875.1 of Candidatus Hebobacterum abditum. Lineage (GTDB taxonomy): Bacteria > Armatimonadota > Hebobacteria > Hebobacterales > Hebobacteraceae > Hebobacterum > Hebobacterum abditum. The sequence continues at coordinate 133,393 of JALGXW010000010.1, forward strand.
GCCGCGAGCGGTGGACCTGGCCCTCAAGATGTCGGGAAGAACGCTTCTGAAGCTGTGGCTCGGCGAGACGACGCTGCCCGACGCGCTGGCCGCCAAGCTCGCGACGTGGGCCGGAGATGAAGGCGCGCTGCAGTTGCTTGTGCGAGCTGCGAATGCAGCCTCCACCCCCGTGGGCGAGGGGTAGCAGACGTGCCGCGCGCGGAGCCAGAGCTATGCCTCCGCAGCTTCCGGGAGGGCGATGAGGAGGCCCTGTGCCGCCTCTTCAACACCTACGTCGCCGACTTCTTCGGGCCCATCCGTCTGACAGCGAGGGAATGGCGCGCGCAGTTCAAGCAGCAGAGCTGGACCGGCCCCTCTCTCACCGATGACGCCGAAGCGTGCCGGATTGCGGAGGAAGACGGCAAGCTCCTCGGGTACGCGATCACAGACTACGAGCCGAACATGCTGGACGGGGCCGCCGTGCTCCAGGAGCTCTGCACTGCCCAAGGGGGTAACGCCGATGAGGTCGCGCGGTCGCTCGTGGCAGACGCAGAGAGACGCGCGCGGGAGCGCGGCAAGTTCGTGCTGGTAGCTCAGCTCTCACCCGAGGACGGCAGGACGAGCGCCGCCACCGACGCGCGGGGCTTCGTCAGCCAGCTGGACGACGGCGGAGCGTTCATGGCCGCGATCATAGGACTCCCCGGCCTTCTCGAGGAGATGGAGTTGGCACTGTCTTCGCGGCTCAGCGGCAGCGTCTTCTCGGACTGGCGCGGGCGCCTCAACATATCCTCTGAGGACCAGTCAGCAGGGCTCGACGTCAAGGCGGCCGATGTGAGCATCCGCCCCCCGTTCGACAGCCCCGACATCAGCGTTGCCGCGGAGCCGGACGCGCTCCCTCTCCTGCTGTTCGGCCGGGAGACGGTTGGAGAACTCTACCTCCAGGACTGTCTATCGGTGGATGCGTCGGACGCGGGGGAGGCGCTGCGACTACTCGACGTGCTCTTCCCCCGTGCGCCGATACTGCTGCCGCGTGCCCAGTGGTGGTAGGAGCGCGCTCACGTTGTTGCTTGACTTTTGCCGGGCTCAATCGTACAATCGGCCAGACTCCAGGGAGGACCCGCGATTGGCGATCTCCACCGCTGATTTCCGAAACGGCCTGACAATTGAGACCGGTGGCGACATCTACGTGATCCTCGAGTTCCAGCACGT
>JALGXW010000085.1 GCA_029821875.1 Candidatus Hebobacterum abditum
TTCGCAGAGTATGAGCCGAGCGAAGTCCGACTCATCGGCGACAAAGGATTCGGCTTTGTGGACCTGTCGGAAGACAAGGCGGTCGCCGCCATCACGGCGATGAACGGTCGCGAGGTCGATGGTCGAGCCATCAACGTCAGTGAGGCGCGCCCGAGGCGCGAGGGCGGTGGCGGAGGCCGTCGTGAGGGGGGCTTCAGCGGTGGCGGCCGACGCTGGTAGTCATCCCTGACGTAGAGAGTGAATGCCAGTTCTGCCGGCAGAAGTTCAGGTACTCCACGGCGGAGCAGACGGCGGATGAGCGCGTAGGCTATCCCCGCCCCCTCGCTCCTGCCAGCCGTGTCTGCTACAGCGGCGCGCCGCCGGCGCCGCCAAACGCGCCGCGAGGCTTTTTCGCTGGTGACCGATCAAGCGCTAGCAGGAGGAGTCCGGCGAGGGCCGACGGCTCGCCCGCGGGGGTCGAGACAGAAAGGACGGGCAAGACTATGCTGAAGCAATATGCCGGCGCTCTGAAGGTGCGCAGTCTACTGGCGCGAGCCGAGGCAGTGAAGGTCGCCTACCTGAGCACCTATCCGCCGCGGGAATGCGGAATTGCACGGAGCGTTCCCCGAGCCAGTTGTGATCGCCATGGAGGGTGGCGCCAGATACCACCAGTACTCCCGCCCTGTAGTTCATGTAGTGGACGACCGTAACGAGAAAGACTACCGGGCCGCGGCGGAGTTCATCAACGACTCGCCTGCAGACGTGGTCAGCATCCAGCACGAGTTCGGCATCTATGGGGGCATGGAGGGCCGGGGCATGCGCCGGTTCCTCAGCACCATTGCCAAGCCGGTGGTCGCCAGCCTGCACACTGTGCTTCCGCAGCCCGACGCGATGACCCGCGACATGATCCGGGCGCTGGCGGAGAAGTCGGAGCGGGTGACGGTGATGAATCCCATGGCCATCCAGATCCTGTGGCGCGAATACGGCGTCTCTCCGGAGAAGGTGTCCTTCATCAACCACGGCGCGCCACCGCCCTCCACGGAGCGGCGGGAAGCGATCAAGCAGCGCCTGGGCGTCGGCGGCAAGAAGGTGATGTGTACATTCGGCCTGGTGGGGGCTGGCAAGGGGTTGGAGTATGCCATCCAGGCGCTGCCACGCGTGCTTCGCCAGCATCCAGAACTGGTCTATCTGATCGTCGGTGAGACTCACCCCAGCGCGATCCACAACGGCGTGGACGAGTACCGCGAGTCGCTGACCCGCCTGGTCGGCGAACTGGGGGCTGAGGACTCGGTCCGGTTCGTGAACCACTACCTGACCAAGGACGAGATCATCAGCTACCTCGCGGCCAGCGACATCTACGTCACTCCCTACGTCAACCCACACCAGATCTGCAGTGGGACGCTCGCCTACGCAGTCGCCGCAGGTCGGGCTATCATCTCGTCCCCTTACCTGCATGCCAGATTCCTGTTGGGGGGAGACCGCGGCCTGCTGGTGGATTTCGCCAGTCCAGAGGCCATCGCGGAGGCGGCGTTGTGCGTACTGGGTGCTCCGGAACTGCAGGCGCAGCTGGAGTCGCGTACGCGTGCCTATGGCCAGAGCCTGCTCTGGGCGGAGGTCGGGGAACGCTACCGGGAACTGCTGCGCGAAGTATTCAGACAGCTGCCCAGGCCGCGTCCTCGCCCGGCCGTGCTGATTCCAGTGGCCGCGCCGGCGCCGCCATCGGTTGCCGGGAGCGCCGCGCAATGACCTACCCCGAGCTGAACCAGCCTGTCTCGTTGGAGCACCTGGCGCGGATGACCGACTGCTTCGGGCTGATCCAGCACGCCAACTACAGCATCCCGGACCTCCGCACCGGCTACACCACAGATGACAACGCACGCGCCCTGGTCGTGGTTCTGAAGCATCATCGGCTCTACGGAGACCAGCTGAGCCGGGACCTGGCCTATCGGTATCTCGCTTTTCTGATGTATGCGCAGACTCCTGAGGGGCGCTTCCATAACTTCGTCTCCTACGACCGCAGACCGCTGGACACCGTCGGCTCCGAGGATGCCTTCGGTCGCGCCCTCTGGTCGCTGGCCCACGTGCTCGCGAATCCGATCGAGGCCGGCATGGTGGGTCCGGCGGAGCGGATGCTGCATCAAGCGCTCCCCTGGGTGGAGGCGCTTGAGCATCGGGCTCCACTGGTGGTCCCACTCCGCCCGCGGCGACCGGTTAAGGGCAGAGCAACTCGCCCGGCCCCTGGCCGACTACCTCGTCTCCCGCTGCCAGGAGCACGCGCGACCCGGCTGGGAATGGATTCTGCCGGAGTTCACCTATGCCAATGCGGCCTTGCCGAAGGCGCTCTACCGCGCCCATCAGCTTCTCGGCGGCGACCAGCATCTGTCCATCGCTGAACGCGCCATGGAGTTCTTGACGGGGAAGACGTTGATTCGCGACACGCTCGCGGTGGTGGGCAACCGAGAGTGGCTACACCCGGATGGGGGCAACAGCCCCGCACAGTACGATCAGCAGCCGATCGAAGCGGGGCTCATGGTGGAGGCATCTCTGGCAGGTTATGACGCGACCGGTGATGTGGAGCACCTGCGCCGCGCCCGGCGCGCGCTGGAATGGTTCTTCGGACGGAATCTGGAGGGGCTGCCCCTCTATGATCCCGAGACCGGTGGCTGCTTCGACGCGCTTATGAACGGGCGAGTCAACGAGAACAGGGGCGCGGAATCCGTCGTCTCCCTCCTCATGGCCCAACTCGTCATGCAGGAGGCCCTCGCGCGACTCGCCAGCACGGCCGCCATGGGGGATGCTCTCCAGGAAGAGAGCCCACTTCCCGATGGGACCGAACTTGCTGCTCCCCCGGCTTGACCAGGACGTGTTCGATAAGCGAGCCAAGGTCGCTCATGACGGACTGCTCGCAGGTGCGGGTGTCGGGCGGGTGTAGGACCGCTCCAGGAGGTTCACAGCATTCCGTTGTCCGGCGCTCTGGGTCTTTCTCGGCGTGCGGATTGAGTCTGTAGGCGCCGTTCTGGGCCCACAAACACTCGTGTGCTATGCTGACTCGGCCTCGAGTCTCCGCACGTCTGATCCGGTCAGTGCCTCCCACCTGGCCACGATGATATCGCAGTACCGAGGCTCGAGTTCTGCAGCATAGCAGGTCCGTCCCGTCCGCTCCGCCGCGATGAGCGTCGGCCCCGATCCGGCGAAGGGATCGAGGATCCGGCCCCGGACCGGCGCGGCTGCGCGGATGATCTCTTCCAATAACGGCACCGGCTTTGGGGTGGGATGATCGTCCGACTGCGGGATGGCCTTGGCATCGCGCAGCACATTGCGGGCGTTGGTGCCGCCGTGCCAGACTCTGGGCTTGCCGAGGGACGCCTCGATGATCGCCTCCCAACTGCGGCGCCAGCGCCACCCGAGGCCGGGGTCGACCTTGTCCCACACAAGGGTGTTGAGGAGCGTGAAGTGCTCGGCGACGGCCAGCAGTGCCTTTGCGAGCACGGGCTCTGTCCCACCTCCTCCGGCAAACCAGTACAGCACCGATCCTCGCTTCATCACAGACTTGATGCAGGGCAAGGCACGCGCGAGGAAGTCCTCGAACTCTCCTTGCCCATCGTTCGCGATGGCCTTCTTCCTTCTCCCCCGTCTCGCCAGCGTTGATCGATACGCAATCCCATACGGCGGATCCGTCAAGACGAGGTCCATCTTCTTAGCATTGCAGAGCCGCTCCAGCGCGCCCGGCGCGAGACTGTCTCCACAGTACAGCCGATGTCGGCCGAGGTGCCAGGTCTCGCCCTTGCTGACTCGCGTCGGGGCCAACTCCCGCTGCGACTGGAGCGTCTCGGCAGCCGCCTCGAAGCTCTCCTCATAGGGAGAAGGCAACTGCTGGCGTTCAAGCTCCGCCAGCAAGTCGTCCATCTCCGTCTCGTCGAATCCAGATAGTGTCTCATCGAGGTCGGGCAAATCGCGCAGTTCCTCCAGCAACTCCCCCAGCTTGGGGAGGTCCCACTCGCCCTGAATCTTGTTGAGTGCTAGGTTGAGGGCTTTCGCTTGATCCTCGCTCACATCGACATAGACGACGGACACGCGCGTGTGTCCCAAGGCCTTCGCCGCTGCCAGTCGCTGATGTCCCCCGATGACGGTGTTGTCTGCCTTCCTCACCACCACCGGCTCCACAAACCCGAACTCCTCGATGGAGCGCATCAGTTTCTCCATCTCCGCGGCCGACATGTCCCGGGGGTTGTAGCTGGCCGGACGTAATCGGCTCACGGGAACACAGCTGGTGTTCAGCTCTTCGTCTCTATTGTGCTTCATAGCCTCTTGCTCCATTCGTTCTTGGCCACGCACAGCTCGTGCTAGGCGCGCTCCTCGACGGGGATCCCGCCGATGGTCTATCCGAGCAGGATCCTGTAGGAATCAGCTGGATGCGTCCCGGCCGTTCCCGCCGCGAGGTCGGCGAACCACATCGCCATGACCGTGTCACTGTGCTGACCCACCGGATAGGACCGCAGCTCCGACAGCCACGCACACCACGGGCAGGTGCAGTCAACCGTGTGGGGCTCGTCGGACGGGATGAGCCAGCCTCCGTGGGCGATCTTGGCCGCCAGGCCCGGAAGGCCGATCTGCTCGTCGGCCTTCTGCCGGCCGGTGGTGTGGCTCACC
>JALGXW010000086.1 GCA_029821875.1 Candidatus Hebobacterum abditum
CCTCGTCGTCGCAGTCCGGACCGGCGCACCCCGGACCGATTCCGTACCGGTCCTCGTCGATGTCTACGCAGTAGCTCTCCGGCAGGCAGACCTGCGCCAGATCCCCCCCCTCGAGCTGGATGAGCACGCAGATCCACTCACTGAAAGGACAGTCCCGATCGTCCAGGCAGAACTCGCTGCAGAACCCCTCCTCGTCGGCCTCGTCGAAGCGCACGCATACCCGGCTCAGGCATTCACCGTCCTCCAAGCAGGCCCCGCCCGGACCGATCGGCGAGCTCGCGTCTCGCGATGCGTCCGTCCGATCTCCCGACGCGTCCGGCCCATCGCCGTCGGCCCCGGCCGTCTCGTCGGCGCACGCCGACAGGATCAGTACGACAAGAAGGAGGAATCCCGACCGGAAAACACTGGTCCGCATGGGCCTACCCATCCCGAGCAAGCACGAAAACATCGCTCGCAGCTGGTCGCCTGACATGGTAGCGGTATTTGCGGGTCTCAAGCAATGCCCAGCTGCCGCCGCGGCTTCGCGCCCCCACCCCCGCCCTCTCCCCCCCCCCCTCCCACCCCCCCTCCCGTTCCCGTTCCCGAAAAGAAAGAGAACCCGCTCATCACCTCATCAGCTCATGACCTCCCGTCCATAAGAGAGCGTCCCCAGGGGCGAAGAACCCCACCACCCCGCTGAGTGGAGTCTTTCTTTCTTCCTTCTGTTCGGGCACGGGAACAGGAACGGGAACTCAGCTATAGACCCACTTGTGGATTGGGTAAGGGTTAGGGGATGGGGATGCCTCGAGAAGTCTGAGTCCAGAGAACTCAGCCAATTTTGTTGGACAAGGAGGTCATCCCCATGAGGAAGCGTATCTATCAGGCGATTGGGGTCAAGGCGGTTGAGGTTGAACGACTGGTGGTGTCGCTATCGGAGCGCGTCGCGTTTGGGTGCGATGCGGCCAAGGACCGGTGGCTGGGCGCCTTCATGAACGACGACGGCGAGGTCGCACTGACGGTGTGGTGGGATTTGGTGAATGACTGGGAGGCTCTGCTGGAGTTGCTGACGGCGATTCGATCTGCGGGGGTGTCGGTTGAGGCCGTGGCCGAGCCCACAGGGACGTATGCGGACGCGCTGGTGTGGCAGCTCGAGCAGGCGGGGTTTCCAGTGTTTCGGGTGAGCCCTAAGCACAGCCGGGACTACGCGGAGATTTACGATGGAGTGCCGAGCGGACACGACGCCAAGTCGGCAGCCGTCGTCGCCGACCTTCACCGGATCAAGAAGAGTCGGCTGTGGAAGCGCCCTTCGAGGGACCGTCGCGTCCTCAGAGCGGCGGCGAAAGCGATGGACTGGCTGAAGGCGGACCAGCTACGCTATCACAACCGCCTCGAGGCAGAGCTGGCGCTACACTGGCCCGAGTTGGGGCGGATACTCGCCTTGAGCTCGGCCACGGCCATCGCGTTGATCGAGACTTTCGGGGGACCCACTGGAGTCGCTTGTCGACCGAGCCAAGCGCGGTCGCTTATGCGGAAGGTGTCCAGGGGACTGCTTGGTGAGGACAAGATTGAGAGTGTCGTGGCCTCGGCCAGCAGCACGGTTGGTTGCCCCATGCTCAAGGACGAGGTGCGACACTTGAAGCGGCTTGGCGCCAAGCTGTCCAGGTTGCGAGACAAGCTTCGCGCAGCGGAGAAGCGACTGACGGTGGCAGCCGAAGGCGACGAGGTAGTCAAACGACTCGGTGAGGAAGTGGGAGACAACACCGCAGCCGTTCTCACGGCGCGACTCGGGCACCTGACGGACTACGACTCCGCCGGCGCCCTACTGCGGGCAGCAGGGATCAGCCTCAAGGAGCGCAGCAGCGGTAAGCATAAGGGGAAGCTGAAGATCACCAAGCGAGGTTCCTCCACCGCCAGGCGGTGGCTCTTCCTGGCCGTATTGCGCTGGATCCAGAAGGACCCCATCGCAAAGGCCTGGTACCTGCGCAAGGTCGCCCGCAATGGCGGCAACAAGATGAAGGCCCTCGTTGCCCTGATGCGCAAACTTCTCGCCGGCCTCTTTCACGTTGCCCGGGGCCAGGCCTTCGACTCCTCGAAGCTGTTCGACGTCAGACGACTGGAACTCGCAGCCTGATCTCATAGGTGTGCTCGGCATTAGGAGGCAATTCAAATCGAGGAGGTGATTCACCGAGACGCGATAGACGCCCGTTGAGCTCGCGACGGCTTCCGCACGTGACCTTTGCGTGCCCGTTCGACACGTCGATGTCTTCCGGTACTCTCGAGGCACGAGCCGCCGCCGCGCGGTCCAAATACCCGATGAAGCTGATTCGGCGCTGACGACAGACGCCTCAGGATGAAGACGTTGGGTCAACCCCCGCAACGGCGCTCCGGAAGCCGGAACGAGCTCACCTACTCTCCAGGCGCAGCACGGCTGTCCCTTCCCCACCAGTCTTCCGCGGTGGACGGTCACCCTTGCTGTGTGCCCAGGGGAAAAGATTTCGGCGGTCTGATGGCTCTTGACTTCTCTAAAAGACGGGCACGGGTGCGGAGAGGATACCGTTACGGGGCGGAGTGTTGTGTTGTAGAGTAGCCGGTGCCG
>JALGXW010000087.1 GCA_029821875.1 Candidatus Hebobacterum abditum
GTCCGCTACGGCCTCAACGGCCGCGCCCGGCCCGGTACTCACTTCGCCACACGCGAATACCCCCCGCTCCGACGTGGCCATCGTCTCAGCGTCGTAGTCGAGCCGACCGTCCTCCCCCACCTTCACCTCAGATCCTCGCAGGCACGTGAGATCGGCCGACTGCCCGATGGCGAGCACAATCGCATCAGCAGGGAGGGCCGATACCTCACTCTCGTCAAACTCTGGGTTGAAGCTCCCCTGCTCGTCGAACACGCGCACGCATCGCTTGAGATCGATGCCCGCCACGACGCCGTCGCGGGTCACAACGCGACTGGGACTCCACGACGGCAGGAGCGTGACTCCCTCCTCCTCGGCCTCCTCGAGCTCCCAGTCCCAGGCCGGCATCTCCTCCCGAGACTCGAGACAGGCCATCGTCACGTCAGCGGAGCCTAGCCGTCTGGCGCACCGCGCGACATCTGCCGCCACGTTGCCTCCGCCGATTACGACGACGCGCGATCCCAGCGGCGATAGATCTCCGGCCGATATCCTTCGTAGGAAAGGCAGCGCGAGGATAACTCCCTTGCTGTCAATCCCTGACACGCCAAGTGTTCGACTCTCACTGAGCCCTGTGGCTATGACTGTTGCCCGGAACCTCCGCTGGAGTTCCTTGAGCGTGATATCCCGGCCCACGACGCAATCTGAGGACAACTCGACGCCGAGCGCGAGGATATCGTCGATGTCTTCGCGGAGCACCTCGTATGGGAGCCGATAGCGTGGAATCGTCGTCCCAAGCATGCCCCCCGGCTCGGGACCGGCCTCGAACACGGTGACGCCAAACCCCTGGCGCGCCAAGTCGTGCGCCACCGTTAGTCCGGCCGGACCGGCACCCACGACCGCGATGCTCTCCTTCCGGGTGCGTTTTCCGGCCCGCCTGCGGCGCGCCCGGTAATCCTTCGTCGCTTCAATAACGAAGCGCTTAAGTTGACGCAGACCAATCGGCGCGTCGACCTTGTTGCGTCGGCAGCTCTGCTCGCAGGGGTGATGACAGATTCGCCCGCAGACGGAGGAGAAGGGGTTGGCGGTGAGGAGAAGGTCAAGGGCCTCCTCGTAGCGTCCGTGCACAATATGCTCTACGTAGAGCCGAGCGTCTGTGTGCACGGGACAGGCAGCTACGCACGGTGCCTCAAGCTGGACTTCAACGTTCATTCAGCAACCTGCCCGAGCGTCCGTCACGAGTCCCTCATCTGGGGATATTCTCCCATGGGCAGCTCCCGCTGTCAAGCGAGGGCGAGCTGACCCCCGGAGTCGCGTGAATGCTGATGTGAGTCCCCCGGCATAGCGTAGGCTCAGGGCCCTGGCCCCAGGACGAGGATGTAGTCACTTAACCACTTCGAGATGCCGCTGAGATCGTTCCGACCGACAGGACAGACCCATGGATGGCCGTACACCTGAGAGCGGAAATGCGGGCAGCGCGACGCTGATAGGTCGGCGAGGCATTCCACCGCCAGGAAGCGGTTGGGAGGCGCCGGTCCGGCCGGACTAACGGTGGCGCACGACCTAGCGCGTCAGGGGGTCTGGCGTCAACGGGGGTGAGGCCGCTCCGGGTCGCTCTGCCAGGAGACAACTGGAGCCGACGTGATAGCAGATCGCGCGCGCCCGCGACGCTAGGTTCGCCCACCGCTGCCAGGCCTCCGGGGTCTCAGGCAGTCCCGCATGTCGGGGGCGCTCATCCCGCGTGCAATGGAAACGATCGACTGTACCCAGGGCCTGGGGGTGATCCAGTCCCTGCCCGGGGCAGTGAGGTGATCTGTCCGTATGCCGCAGTATCGTACCACAGACATACATGCAACCTATTGACGTTCAGCATGCCAAGGCCCATGCTGCATTCCGCTGCCTGTGCTGACGTGAGTCCCCTGTGCTGATCGGGCGGACGGCCGCAGGCTGGAAGCGCCCCAATGCCTGCGGGCGAGAACAGGCACCGAGGGGGGACTGCGTACCAGACCGACGGCAGCACGGTGTCTCATTCACAGCACTCCCATTGCTTCCCCCATGACCGCTGGCTCTGGAGGGGCGCGCCTGGCCCAGCCGGGCTCCTTCCGGGAGGGTCGGCGCATCAGCATTATCGGCGCCGTGACCGCAGGCTGCAATGGCCAAGGTCGCTGTGCCCGGGTCGGGGACGACATCTGCATCTCAATGAAGGGAGAGGAAGCGATGGAAACACGTTCTCAATGGTGTAGTCCAATCCAAGGAGCCGTGCCCCCACACCTGCTCGACGCGATCAAGCTCCGTGGAAGCAAAGCGCAACGGGAGATGGCCGCGAACATCGAAAGGGAGGCGGAGAAGTCGCGCGATGACCGACAGGCGGCAGTGCCAGCTGAGGCCTACCTAGCAGCCCCACTGATCGCCCCGGAGGCCGCGCCACAACCGAAACGGGAGGTGTATGATGCCCGCGGCGGGGCGACGTTGCCCGGGGAACTGGTCAGGGAAGAGGGCGAGGACCCGACTGGCGATGCCGCTGTCGACGATGCCTACGATGGCTGCGGAGCTGCGTACGAGCTCTACGCCGATGTCTGCAAGCGAGATTCG
>JALGXW010000034.1 GCA_029821875.1 Candidatus Hebobacterum abditum
CTGCAAACCAACCAGCACCGCCAAACCAAGGAAAAACCCCCCCTCCCACACCAGCGATACCTCTACCCCTTGCTCCCACCGCCTCCCCAATAACCACAACAAAATTACCCAGCCGGCAAGGCCGACGCTGAGTAGATAGGGATGCACGAGCTTAGCTTGATTGTGGTTGGCGGTGTTGTTCTCGCCCCGCATCACTTGCCCTCAGAATGAGCTCCCGGAAGACAGGGCTCTCTTCAGGGATCGGACGCTCTTGCAGAGGAGACTACTTCGTTCCCAGCCCGCGCCTCTTGACGGCCGGCAAGGAGATCTGCCTGGTGACTCAGCCGCTTGTCGGCATACATCGCTCGGTCAGCGACGGCCATCAGCTCCTGTGAGTCTTCCGCGTCGCCGGGGAATGTTGCCACACCGAAGGCGGCGCTCAAGCTCACAGAGCGATCAGGCCGCATTTGGACCTTTGTCTCTCGCACGGCCGTCTTGATGCGATTGGCCGTCTCGACGGCCTCCTTGTTGCTGGTGTTCGGAAGGATTATGAAGAACTCGTCCCCGGCGTACCGGACAACCGTATCGGTGTCACGCACGTGGCGTGCGCAGATCTCGGCGACGAGTCGAAGCACGCGGTCTCCCTGCTGGTGCCCGAAGTTGTCGTTGACGTACTTGAGGTGGTTCAGGTCGATGGCAATGAGCGAAACAGGTGTCTGTTCTTGGCGCGCCCTGTCCAACTCCTGCTCAAGTGTCATGAAGAAACATCGGGCATTAGCCAGGCCCGTGAGCTGGTCGGTGAGAGCAGACTGGCGGGTGAGTGCGTATTGCTGGGCGTTCTTGACGGCGATCGCCGCCTGCCTCGCAATGGTGCTGGCAAGCCTTGCATCATCCTCGGTGAACGGCCGGCTCGCGGGACGGTAGAGAGCGATCACGCCGATGGTGCCCTGCTCTTCGACGAGTGGGGCCGCCACGACCTCGGTCAGAGAGCACTCTGTCACGGCAGGTCCAAGCAAATGCGACAAATCCTCCATGGCCGAGCGCCCCACTCCGGACGGCACCCCGCTGAGCGCCACAGCGCCGCTCACACCTGTGCCGGAGGGCAACAGGCGTCCCTGAATGAGGTCCGAATACGGCCCGGAGGCCGCTACCACGACAAGATCGTCGCCCTCTTCCTGGGTGAGATACAAGACACATGTCGCGAAGTCGATTATCCGCTTGGTCTTGCTGATGATCAGGTCTGCCGTCTCCTCCATGTTGAGGCTCTGCCCCATCGTCTGGACGATCTCATAGAGGGCAAATACCTCCTGGTGAGCTTGGGCCATGCCCTGGTAGACGGCTCGCTGGCCGGGTGAATCGGGGTCTCCCTCGAGAACGGCCCCTTCAGAGTTGAAGATGAACCCGAAGCGGTCTTGCGCGCGGGCGGACGAAAGGACTCGGAAACACGTGCTCAGCACCTCAGGGTCAAACTGTGTCCCGGAGCGTTCCTGCATGAAGGAGATAGCCTCTTGCGCCGTCATCGCGGGCCGGTACGGTCGGTGTGACAGGAGTGCGTCGTAGACGTCCGCGACCGCGAGGATGCGCGCTGCCAAAGGAACCTGCTCCCCGGCGAGCTTGTCGGGGTAGCCGCAACCATCATGCCATTCGTGGTGGCTCCGGATGATCGGCACAACCGGCCAGGGGAACTCGACGGACTCGAGGATGGCGGCGCCCACCAACGTGTGGGTCATCACCTTCTTCATCTCCTCGTCGGTGAGCGAGGCGGGCTTGGAGAGGATGTAGTCGGGCACCGCGAGCTTGCCAATGTCATGCAACATCGCGGCAGTCTTCAGCGCGTCGATCTCATCCTGGGTCAGGCCCATGTCCTCGGCGATCATGACGGCGATGTCCCTCACGCGCTGAGTATGTCCGTGCGTATGCTGGTCCTTCGCGTCTATCGCCATCGCGAAGGAAGCAATGACAGCAGCATTGAGGTCGGCCATCTGCTGGGCCCTGTGGTGGGCCGCGTGCAGGCGCGTCACTTCACCCTTGTTCCGCCGTTGCACCAGCGCCACAAGCGCCAGCGCGAGCAGTGTAGCTCCACCCGCGGCCTGGGGCGCCCAATAGGGTAGGGCATCGATCTCGACGAGAGTGAGGAGGAGGGAGCCGGCAGCGAACAGGAGTCCAAGAGCGACAAGTGAGCGCGATGCCCCAAGGAGGCGGAGGTAGGCCGGACGCCGCGGCGCTCCGCTGGACTCCGCAGCCTGAGAAGGAGAGCGGGCCCCAAGCGCGGCGCCCTCGGTCGCCTCCGAGGAAGCGAGTCTGTCCTCTGCCCTCGCTTCTCGGTCAGGCTGCCGCTGCTCCCCGTTCATCTGCCGACCGCGTCTGCCCAACATGCACGCACCTCAGTTATCGAACGGCAGGCCTCGGCTTTCTTCGGCAGCCTGGCAGTCGTGGCCCCGGCGGACCGTAGACCCATGGCTTTGCGTCCGCGCCTTTCGACGCGTTTGCCTTTGTCGGAAACCGTTCGCCCTGTTTCACCCGTATTGGTACTGGTACACAGTATTTGTTCCACAACCGGGCCGGGGGCTTGAGATCGGGCGCTGGGCGGCTTCAGCGCTAGTCGCGACGTCGGTCCATCACGAACTGACTTCCCGCCAGTTCCTTCGCGTAGGTCTTCACCTCGGCGGCGATCTCGGCGAGCTCCAGGTAGCTCTCGACGCGCCGGCGGCTCGTATCCACTCCGCCGATGGAGACCGTCATCAGCGGATACCGCTCGGGCTCTCCCCTCCGACTGGGCGCCTCAATGTAGCCGAGCTCCTTTGCCTCCTGCGAGTAGAGCTCGGGGGCCTTCGCGTCGAAGGCAGAGATGATTTGCTCGGCGATGGCCTGAGCGCGCTCCGTGCCTGTGATGACTGCGAAGTCGTCACCGCCGATGTGGACGGCGATGTCCTCGGGGCCGCCGTGGACCCGCGTTGCTTCAATCAGCTCGCGCCCAAGCATGCGGATCGCGAGGTCACCGCGGGCGAACCCATAGACATCGTTGAAAGCCTTGAAGTTGTCGATGTCGAGGTAGAGGAAAACGAAGCGCTCGTCGGCCACCAGGCGCTGCTCGACTTTGGCACGCAGCATGGGGCTACCGGGAAGACCCGTGAGGGGGCTCACCGGAGTCCGCGCCTGCGCCGCGAGCACTGCACGCACAAGTCGCTGCACCAGCTCCTCCGGCTTGAGCTTCGACACGCGCTGCGGCAGAGCGACCTGTATCTGCCCCGTCGGCGTTGGCTCGCCATCCTCCGCCGGAGTGATGATGAATACGGACTCGGCCAGCCGGCGGCGCCTCAGATCATCGGCCAGTTCGGTTGCCAGATCTAGGCGGCCCGCGACGGCCACTATATCGGGCCGCGCCGCGGCGAGGCGGCGCGCAAGCTCCTCGGTGGTCGTCCGCCACAGGCTTTCCCCTCGCAACTCGACGTTGAACCGACAGACTCGCGCCCGCCCGGGTTCCACGATGAGCACGGCGAAGGACTGCGTCCCCGTCACGATCGTGGTCCTCCGTTTCCGACCGTTCGGCGCATATGAAGTCGCCCGCCTTTTCGCCAGGCCTGGCCACCTTATTCCACAGGTTGCCGTGAAGGTCAGTCCATTTGGCGACGCCTGCCCGGCGTCAACCGGCGCCCGTTGTCACAAGATCACACCAAGGCCGGCGCCAGCATCTCTGAACGTGTCGGTCCCGGCTGTCGATGCAGCAGCTGAGCACCGCGCCCCGCAAGCGGAAGCCTACGCGAGACACTGGGAAGGGCCGGAGGCGGCGTCCGGCCTGCGCTTCTCGCTGCAGACACGCCCGCAGACTGAGTCCCCAGCGCGCCGCGGTGCTCGTCGCCAGCTCGAGTTCCGCCTGCTGCCTGTTTTGTGCTATACTCTCTGGAAGCGGCGCCAACGCATCATCGCCGTTTGGGAGAGAGTTCCAGTATGAGAGCTGAGCAAGTCGCGGTACCGGCTACTGTGCGCACAGAGGTCGGCACGAGAGCCAGCCGGCGCCTGAGGGCCCAAGGGTTGATTCCCGCGGTCGTATATGGTCCGGGCAAGGAGCCCGTGGCCCTAGCTGTGAGCGCGGCGACCTTCGCCAAGGCGGTCCCGGCAGCGGGATGGTACTCGACGCTGATCAGCCTCAACATCGAAGGAGCGGGCGACGGCGAGAGTCCGACGGTGATGGTGAAGGAGGTCCAGCACGACCTTGTGCGGCGGCAGATCATCAGCATCGACTTCCGGAGGGTGTCACTTCAGGAGACGGTCCAGACACATGTGCCGATCCGGCACGTCGGCGAGAGTCCGGGAGTGAAGCTTGGCGGGATCCTGGACCAGGTCACCCACGAGGCGATGGTGGAGTGTCTCCCCACGAACATGCCCGATCACCTGGAAGCGGATATCTCCGCCCTTGAGATAGGGGACAGCGTCCGAGTGAGGGACCTGATGGTGCCGGACGGAGTGAAGGTCCTGGCTGCGGAGGATGACGTGGTGATCGTCATCGCGCCGCCTCTGCGCGAAGAGGAAGTCGCGGCTCCGGTCGAGGAAGAGGAAGGGGCTCTCGTCGAGGAGATCGCCGAGCCAGAGGTCATCAGCGAGTCGCAGCCCGAGTCGGAGAAGGAGCCGGAGGGCCCGGGATAGCGAGGCCGGGCTGCTCGCCGCGGAGCGGTCTTGGGGGCGCGCCAAGCCAGCAACGGTCAGGGCAGGAAGCCGGATCGCTCCTGCGTTCGCTTCTCTCGCTTTTCCTTCCGGCGCTGCTTTATGTCTTTCTTCGGCTTCTTCTTCTCTTTCTTGAGGTGACGTTTGTCGCCCCGAACCGTCGGCATCTCTAGCTCCTCCCCGTGGGCAGTGCCCGGAGGCCCATCAACGGCATCCAGGCTCCTTCCCGGTGCTTCCACTATTTCCTGTCGTCACGCCAATGCCGGTCGAGTATGGCCGACACCGAGACGTTCGCATGTACCCGCCGAATGGCCTCCGCGACGATTGGGGCAACCGACAGCACCCGAATCCTGGCGCTTCTCTTCCCGGACGGGAACGGAATGGTGTCGGTTACCACGACCTCCTTGATCGGCGCGGCATCTAGTCGAGCGACAGCATCTCCAGACAGTAAGGCATGGGTCGCGTAGGCGTAGGTTTCCGCAGCGCCGCGCTCTGTCACCATCTCCGCCGCAGAGACGACGGAGCCCGCGGTGTCGATCATGTCGTCAATCAGCACGGCCCGCTTTCCGGCCAGCTCGCCGATGACCTGTATTACCTCGACGAGGTTGGGCTCGGGACGCCGCTTCGTGATGATCGCCAGGGATGCGCTGAGCCGGTCGGCGAGCGCTTTCGCGGTGCCAACGGCGCCAACATCCGGGGACACAACTGCAATGTCCGGACCCGTCAAGCCTCGCGAGATCAGGTCGTCCGCGAGTATCGGGCCCGCCGGGATATGATCCACAGGCATGTTGAAGAAGCCCTGAATAGACTGGACATGTAGATCCATGCTAAGGATCCGATTGGCTCCCGCGACAGATATGAGGTCGGCCACCAGCTTCGCGGAAATCGGCTCGCGCGGGTTCATCTTTTTCTCCTGCCGCGCATAGCCATAGTAGGGGATGACCGCCGTGGTGCGCCGAGCCGAGGCCCGCTTGAGCGCGTCGAGGATGATCAGCAGCTCCATGATGTTCTCAGAGGTGGGCGGACACGTCGGCTGGATGACGAAGACGTCGGCTCCGCGCACACTCTCCTCGATGCGGACGCGGATCTCGCCATCCGCGAAGCGGCTGAGCTCCATTTGCGAAAGAGGGACGGAAAGGTGGTCGGCAATGGCCTCGCTGAGCGGCCGGTTGGCATTTCCGCTCAGGATGCGCAGATCGTCTGCCTGCTCTCCCTCCACCGAACTGCCTCCGCAGACCAGCGACTAGGCACCCCCGCCGCTGGTTGACAACTGCTGCGCGCGCGCGAGGTCCTCTGCGGTGTCAACGCCCATGCCGTTGTGCGGGAGCTGAAGCGCAACGGCATCAACGCGCTCTCCGCGCGCCACAAACATCCCGATGGCATCGGTCAGGTAGTACTGACCTTGCGCGTTGTCTCGCCGCAGGCCGGTGAGGACCTCGAAGATCAGCGGTGCCTCGAAGCAGTACACACCGACGTTGATCTCCTGGATCTCAAGTTGCTCGTCTGTAGCGTCACGGGCCTCGACGATTCCCGCCACACTCCTGTCGGCCGACCGCATGATGCGCCCAAGAGTTCCAGGCTTGGCCAGGACCGCGGTGAGCATAGTGGCCGCCGACCGCGACAAGACATGGTGTTCCACCAGCCTGGAGATGTCATCTTCCGTGATCAAGGGGATGTCTGCGTAGGCGATGACGACCGGACCCTCATATTGGGCCAGCGCCGCCCGAGCGCACCGGGCCGCATGCCCGGTCCCGAGCTGTTCTCCCTGGACGACGAACTCAACGTCCCCGCCGACCGCGGCACGAACATCCTCGGCGCGATGCCCGACGACAGCTATGATACGCGCGATGCCCGCGCCGCGCATAGCGTCAGCTACACGCGCAACCATTGGCCGTCCGCCGACGCGCACGGCAGCCTTTGGCTCTCGCGTGCGCATCCGTGTTCCCTTCCCTGCTGCCAGTATTACTGCGGGGATAGCTGCTGGACATGACTTGCCTCGACTCTTGCTGCTCACCTGATGCCTCTCTGTGGTGCCTCAAATCGGCCGCAACGCGGCCGCTGTCGCCGTAAGCTCCTCTCCCCTGTTTCCCGACTGCCCGCATCGTCAGTGGCTGCCGGGCCAGGACTCGAACCTGGAAGAGAGGCTCCAAAGGCCCCTGTGTTGCCAATTACACCACCCGGCAGGGCAGCCTGACTGATTCTAGCACCGCAAAGATGGTAGCGTCAATCACGGCCCTCCCGGATTCATTCCGCTGATTCCACATATTCAGCCTTAACCTTGACGACTCGCCACCCGTCGAGCAATGAGCGCACCGGCTCCTCTCCAAGACCTCCCGATGCTGCGCTCACCAGTTTCCCGCTCGCCGCCATCTCCCCAAGCACCTCGCGGACACGCCGCCAGGCAGGATTGTCTCTCACACTCTCCGGGCCACGCGGGCCCCCAGTATTCCTGTCGGATCCGTAGTGCAACTGGAAGGTCTGGTCGTGCATGATCTCGAGCACGTACCCGGCGAGGTCGCCGCGAGTTTTTGCCACCAGCTTGCCGGTTGCTATGTTGCGGACCGAACATACGATGCCCTTGATCGCCTCCGCTCCGCGTGCACCGCGGGCAATGGCCGGGTCGTACCGCCCGATCTGATTCCTCGCCTCCGCGGGGAAGCGCACCGCATCGCCGACCGCAACCGCCTTCAACCCCTTCTTCTCCCTGCCCCGTCTCGAGCGGCGTCTGGCCTTCTTCGCTCCCGTGGCCTTCCCGGTCCCCTTGGCCCTCTTCGCTCCCTTGGCCTTCGCGGTCCCCTTGGCCTTCTTCGCTCCCTTGGCCTTCGCGGTCCCCTTGGCCTTCTTCGCTCCCTTGGCCTTCGCGGTCCCCTTGGCCTTCGCGGCCCTTTTGGCCTTCTTCGCTCCCTTGGCCTTCGCGGTCCCTTTGGCCTTCGCGGCCTTCTTCGTCTTCGCGGCCTTCTTCGTCTTCTGAGTCTTCTTGCGAGCCGGCACTTGTCAGACTCCTCCTGGAAGCGAGAGCCCTGAGGCCCATCGCTTCGGGAATCACATCAACCGGCCGGCGACAGACACCGCGGCTGGCCCATCGCAGAACGATCTGACGACCGGTTGGGATGGCCAGCACTTTCGGCGTAGTCTGGCCCGCCTCCTCTGGGCGGACCGATCCTGCACGCGGATACCTGACTCGGCCTCTCGCTGGTCGCTGGGCGCCACCCCTGCCAGCGATCTTCTCGTCCTCGTCCCAAACGTGCTCTTACTCGTGTCCGGCTCCTGCGATCATCTCGAGGGCATGTCCCAGTGCTGGCAGGAGAATGTCAAGGCATTCCCTTGCCCCGCGTGGGCTCCCCGGAAGGTTGACGACCAGAGTGTTGCCCCGGATTCCTGCCACACCGCGGGAGAGCATTGCCATCGGTGTCTGAGCAATACCTCCTACGCGCATGGCCTCTGGTATCCCAGGCGCGGGCCGGTCAATGACTGCGGCCGTCGCCTCCGGTGTCACGTCCCGGGGGCCCAGTCCTGTGCCGCCGCTAGTGAATACCACGTCCGCGCCCACTTGATCGGCAAGCCTGACGAGTTCCGCCTCGATGCGCGCGCCCTCGTCGGGAACCAGACGCAACTCGACCACCTCGAATCCAGCGGCCGCCAGCACGTCACTGAGCAACGGACCCGTGACGTCCTCCCTTTCTCCTCGGGAGCACCGATCACTGACGGTCAGCAGTGCAACTTTCGCCATCAGCGTCCCCAAGCAACTCCATTGTGTCGCCCGGCCTCACTCGGCCGCCGACGACGACCTCCGCGAACACGCCTTCAGTCGGCATGACGCATTTGCCGGCCAAGCGCCTGATTTCGCAGTCGGAGTGGCAGGCTTTCCCTATCTGAGTCACTTCGAGCACCGCCGACCGGCCAACGCGGATGCGCGTTCCCAATGGGAGAGCGTGCAGTTCGAGCCCCGACACCGTGAGGTTCTCCGCGAAGTCGCCTGGGCCAAGCGTGAGCCCCTCCTTCCGCATCTTGTCGACGCTTTCTTCGGCGAGCAGACTCACCTGTCTCCCGGTGCCCGCGTGAGAGTCGCCGACGATGCCATAGGCCTCCCGGAGATCGCCTTCCGGGATCGGACTCTTGCGCGTGCCCGATTCCTCGCTGATGCAGACTGCGATCAGTCTGCCTTTCGCTCCCACAGCCCCTTCTTTCCTCCCGACTTCCGGACCAGATGTATGGAGCGTATCTCCGCGGCGGGGTCGATTCCCTTGCACATGTCGTGGATGGCAAGGGCGGCCACCGCAACGGCCGTCAGCGCCTCCATCTCCACGCCCGTTGCGGCATGGGCGCGCGCGGTAGCCGTGATGTCCACTTCCCCCCTCTCGGATACTACCTCGAAGTCAAGATCAACATAGGAAACTGGTATTGGGTGGCAGAGGGGGATCAACTGGGAAGTTCGCTTACCTGCCATGATTCCCGCTATCCGAGCGGCCGACAGCGCATCGCCCTTCGGGAGACGGTTGGCGGCGAGAGCCTCCAGGGCGGACGCGCTCATGTGTATGCGGCCGACCGCAACAGCCTCACGATCGGTCTCCTTCTTGCCTCGAGTGTCGATCATATCGCACTGTGCCCGGCCGGGCCCACCGATGTTCCCTAGACGTATCGCATGTCCTTGGCTATTACAGACGCCACCTGTACGATCTGCGAGAACTTCGACGCATCGAGGCTCGCGCCGCCCACGAGCCCGCCGTCGATCTCTGGCTGAGAAACCAGATCATGGGCGTTCTGCTCGTTGACGCTGCCACCGTACTGAATCCGAACCGCCTTCGAAGCGTCCGCGCCGAATGTGTCGCCCACCACTGATCGGATCACTCCGCACACCCGGTTGGCCTCAGGCGCTTCGCAAGCGCGGCCCGTTCCTATCGCCCACACGGGCTCGTACGCGAGGACGAGGCCCGACACCTGCTTGGCACTCAGGCCCGCCAGGCACGACTGCACCTGGTTGCCCACGATCTCATCCGTGCGCCCGGCCTCCCGTTCGGGGAGCGTCTCGCCGACGCATACAATGGGGATAAGTTTGTGTTCGAGCACGGCCTTGACCTTCAGGTTCACGCTGACGTCCGTGTCGCCGAACACCCTCGCCGCCTCCTCGCTCAGGGACTCGTCGGGCTTGCCGAACCGGCCTCGGCGCTCCGAATGCCCGACTATGGCGTAGGTGCAGCCGACGTCGAGCAGCATCAGCGGACTGAGCATGCCGGTGAAGGCTCCTGAGTCCGCCCAGAAGACGTCCTGCGCGCCAAGGGCCACTTCCGAGTCGGCCAGGGCCTCGCCAACCGAGTGCAATGCTGTCGCCGGGGGACATACCGCGATGTCCACTCCGCCGAGGCCGTTGACTCGGGGCATCAACTCCTTGACGAGAGCTACGCCCTCTGCGACGGTCAGGTTCATCTTCCAGTTGCCTGCGATAAAGGGAACACGTGCCATTAGTCTGAAGTCTCCCTGGGGTGTGCTCCAGCCCTACGTCACCGGTCTGGGAGCGCGGCGATACCGGGGAGTTCCTTCCCCTCCAGGAACTCCAGCGAAGCCCCGCCTCCTGTGCACACGTGGCTGAACTTCTCGGCGAATCCCAATTGCTCGACGGCGGCGACAACATCGCCTCCGCCGATGACGCTGTAAGCGTCAGAGTCGGCAACGGCCCGCGCCACCGCGCGAGTGCCTTCCGTGAACTCCGGGATCTCAGCGATGCCCATGGGCCCGTTCCACACGACGCACCGCGCGTTCCCGATCGCTTCGGCGAAGAGCTTCCGTGTCTCCGGCCCGATATCGACACCCATCATATCCGCTGGGATGGCATCGCTTGCCGCCACCTCGATTGGCGCCCCCTCCACCCGCTTGACGGTCGGCTCGAACTCCACACCTTCCGGAGTCGTGACAACTACGTCGACAGGAAGCAGGAGCTGCGGCCGGCCGCCCTCGGTCTTCGACAGAATGCCTTTTGCGAGCTCGAAACTGCCTTCGTCAAACACGGACTGACCGATCTCGAGCCCCTTCGCCTTGAGGAAGGTGTAGGCCTGGCCGCCCCCGATGATGAGTGTATCGACCTGCGCCATGAGATTCTCGAGCACGCCGATCTTGGCCTTCACCCCGCCGAGGGCCGCAGCGAAGGGCCGCTCCGGGTCCTCGAGGAGTTGGGTCAGGACTTGGACTTCCTTCTCGACGAGGAGCCCTGCCGCCGATGGGAGGAACTGTGCGATCACGGCCGTGGATGCATGAGCCCGATGCGCCGCGCCGAAGGCGTCGTTCACGTAGAGGTCGGCGAGCCCCGCAAGCTGCTTGGCGAGAGCTTCGTCGCCCTTCTCTTCTTCGGCGTGGAAGCGAACGTTCTCCAGCATCACGACATCGCCCGGCTTGAGGCCGCCGGCCGCCTTCTCGACGTCAGGACCGATGCAGTCCGACAACATCTTCACAGACCGTCCGATCAACTCCTCAAGGCGACGCGCGACCGGCGCCAACGAGAGCTCTGGCTTGACCTTACCTTTCGGCCGACCCAGGTGCGAAGCGATGATCAGGCTGGCGCCACGATCCAGAAGATCATTGAGGGTGGGCAGCGCGGCCTTGATTCGGCTGTCATCCACTATCTTGCCGTCCTGCAGGGGAACGTTGAAATCGACGCGCACGAACACGCGCTTGCCCTTCGGGTCGACGTCCCGGACGGTCTTCTTCTTCATCACCGACTCCTTCACAGAGCAGAGGCGAGCAAAAGGGCCCGACGGCCACGCACCGCCGGGCCCTTGTTCCGGCCAGGGACTAGCCGACCTTCTTGGCGATGATGCCCACTAGGTCGCCGAGCCGACACGAGTAGGCCCATTCGTTGTCATACCAGGATAGAACCTTCACGAGGTTGTCGCCAAGAACCTTGGTCTCGCTGGCATCCACCACCGATGAGACCGGGTAGCCGCGGATGTCGCTGGAGACAATGGGATCGCGGCTGACCTCGAGGAACCCCTTCATGCGACCTCTGGCCGCGGCCTCAAGGGCCTCGTTTATCTCGCCCGCCGTGGCCCTCTTCTGGAGCAGACATGTCAGGTCCACGACCGACCCCGTTCCGACCGGGACTCGAAGCGCCATGCCGTCGAGCTTTCCCTTGACTTCGGGGATGACCAGTCCAATGGCCTTCGCTGCACCGGTGGAGGTGGGGATGATGTTGAGAGCGGCCGCACGCGCGCGGCGCGGGTCCTTGTGGACGAGGTCCAGGACTTGCTGGTCGTTGGTGTAGGCGTGAACGGTCGTCATGAGGCCCTTCTCGATCCCGAAGCTGTCCTGGAGAACCTTGGTGACCGGCGCCAGGCAGTTCGTCGTGCAGGAGGCGTTCGAGATGACCTTGTGCCTCGTGGGATCGAAGCTCTCCTCGTTGACGCCGAGCACGATTGTGGGGTTGTCCGGCCCGGCTTCGCCACTCAGTGCAGTGGAGACAATCACGTTCTTCGCACCGGCCGTGAGATGCGCGCTGGCCTTCTCCACCGTGCGAAACACACCCGTGGACTCGATCACGACGTCCACGCCGAGCTCCTTCCAGGGAAGCGCCGCGGGATCGCGCTCGGCGAGTACCTCGAACTCATCGCCGCTGACTACCAGCTTGCCGCCCTTCACCTCAACGGTGCCCGAGAAGCGACCGTAGTTCGTGTCGTACTTCAGAAGATGGGCATTGATGTCGAGGGGGGCGAGATCGTTTATGGCGACGATGTCCACTCCCTTCACCTTGCGCTCCACCATCGCGCGGACGGTCAGGCGTCCTATTCGGCCGAAGCCGTTGATCGCCACCTTCAAGGCCATACTGAGTCCTCCTCATCTGTGTGGTGTGACTGACCCGACGGGGAGGCCGGCTGTGAATGAAGACTGCTTCCGTCGCGGCTTGCCCCGAGAGACAGAGAGGCCGAGGCACTGCCCCAGCCCGGCGTATTCTAGCTGAGGCCACCGAGCCTTGTCAAGGTTGGGGCCCGCACAGCGCTCGCCAGTGGCGAGGCCACAGGAGATGATCGGCCGGCACCCGCCTGGCCCGCGAAGAGCACTGGAGGGCAGCGCCGCTGGGACGACTCCTGTGTTGAGCTCTAGGGGCGTTCGCGACCGGCCCTGAACAGACCGGTGAGCACTGTCGTCAGCACGCTCATGATGATCGCCCCGGCCGCGGCGGGAAGGAATCCGTGGACCTGAAAGCCCCAGCCCAGGGCCCCCACGAACTGGAACACGAGGACATTCACGAGAAAGGAGAGCAGGAAAGTCCAAAGCCCCAGCGTGAGACAGGACAGCGGAAGTGTGACGATGTGGAGGACGATGAGGAGGGGCAGGGCGAGCACGTTGAGCAGGCCCAGCGCGGCGGTGGCCGCAAAGACCCCCAGCGCACTGCCACTCGGCTCGATCCCCGGCACAATGTGTATCGTGATCAGCAGCGCCACTGAGGCGAGCACCCACCGCACTAGCAGTCTCGCAGCTCCCCCCGCGGGCGGCCGTTTCCGGCGCGAGGCGTCTCGTGGGTCCTGGCGTGTCATCGTCTCCGGTCGCAGATGACCTGGCCGCGGACAACTCGGATTCCCTCCAGTTCGAGGAGGTCTCGCTTCATACGCGCGCCGCCGCCGAATCCACCGAGGGCCCCGTCGGCTCGCACGACTCGATGGCACGGGATCACCAGCGGCAGCGGGTTCCGGCTCATGGCGCGACCTGCCGCGCGCGACGCCGCTGGGTTGCCAGCCGCCTCGGCCAGCCAGGCATAGGAGCGGACCTCACCATAGGGGATCCGCCGAGCGGCCGACAAGGCACGCCGGTGGAATGGGGGGTGACGCCTCAAGTCGACGGGGTAGTCTGTCAGGTCAACGCCTTCCCCGTCGAAGTAGTGGCATAGATCCTCGGCGAGTCTGAGCAGCAGCGCCGCCGTCTCGTCGAATGACACCTCAGCAGGGAGGCCGCGCAGCGCCTCATCGCGCGTCGGCCGGGGCAGCGTCATATAGACAAGTCGGCCTGCGTGGGCCACGGCCCCCACCCATCCCATAGGTGTGCTGATCACGTGGCCGGTAGCGCCATGGTGAGGTGACTGTGCGCGGCGTGTTGGCTCAGTATCCATCCCGGTACCAGAGAATCGGAGGATCGGAGCGGAACAAATGCTCTATGGCGTCATTCACACTACGCAGTCCGGCCGGTGCAAGCCATCCGCGGTTCGGCATGAGGACCATCAGTCCGGGACCGACCTCCACCTCCAGGGGGACCCCGCCGGCGCGAAGATGCGGCATGATCGGCGCGTTTCCACCCAGCTGGAGCACAGTGCGGCCGCTCGCCCCGACGAGATAGCGCGCGGCGGCTTCCTTGAGAAGCGTGAGTCCGCCCTGTTCGTGGCCGCGAACGTGGGCGAGATCTGTGACGGAGAGGTGGTCTTGCTCGGCGGAGACGCTGGCCCCTAGATAGGCCACCAGGTCGTCCGCGTGCTCCGCAAGAAGCCCAATCGCGCCCAGGCGCGCCGAGAACCCGTGCGGGAAGGTTCCCCGGCGCGGCCACGTCTCCCAGAAGCGGTGGTCCCTGAGCTGGAGGCCCGTAAGGCCAACGCAGTACTGACGGTATATGCTTGCCACCACGCGCCAGTCGCGGTTGTAGTCGAGCTTGTGGATAGTGTAGGGATTGCCTGGCTCGAGGCGGGACAGTGCTCTGGCCGAACACTCGAAGCCGCCGACCTTCGGCACCTCTCGGAAGCCGAATCGGGAGAAGAACCTTGGCAGGCGCGTCGTGAGCATCGCCATATCATAGCCCTGGTTCCTGATGAGCCGCAGTGCGTCTTGCACGACTCGGGTCCCGAATCCCTGCCTTTGATAAGCGGGATGCGTGCAGACAGCGGTGATTCCAGCCACGGAGATGACCTGGTTGCCGACGTAGACGGCCCGATGGAGTATAACCACCTGGCTCACGATGCGGCCGTCGAGGAGCCCCACGCGGACGCGCTCAGGATGGAAGTACGGGTCGTTGATGAGCGAGTTCCGCACCACCGCGATGCTCGCGTCATCGACCTGGAACGCGTCCTGAAAGCAGAGGAGCAGCCCATCCAGCTCACCCCTCTGAAGTGCTCGCACGCGAAACGCCATCTCAGTTCGAGTCAATCTCCCTAAGGTGCTCGACCACGCCGGCCGCCACCGATGTGCCGCACCCTGCGACCTCTGCGATCTCCGCCGCCGAGGCCGCCTTCAGGCGGCCCATGGTTCGGAAGTGCCGCAGCAGCCTCTGCTTTCGCGCGGCGCCGATCCCCGGGACCTCGTCCAGCACGCTCTCCCGGGCGCGCCGAGCATGAAGTGTGCGATGGTAGCTTAGAGCAAACCTATGTGCCTCATCTCGAACACGCTGCAGCAGGTGCAGGGCACGCGAGTGAGACGGTAGAGCAAGCGGACGCGCTCGTCCAGCCACGTAGAGGTGCTCATGTTCCTTCGCAATGCCGGCTGCAGGCATGCTCAGGCCGAGTTCCGCCATCGCCTTGCTCGCGACACTCAGTTGCCCCGCTCCTCCGTCAACGAGAAGGAGATCCGGCAAGTGCTGGAACTTCACGTTGCCGGATACCGCTGCCGTCAGCCGCCGGGATAATACCTCCGTCATCATCTCGTAGTCGTTCGGCCGTCCCTCAGAGAGGCGAATCCGGAACCGTCGATACTCGCTCTTCCTCGGCTGACCGTCCTGAAACACGATCATCGATCCAACCGCATGAGTGCCAGATACATTCGAGATGTCGAAGGCCTCGATTCGGCGCGGAGGCACGGGCAGCCCTAGCACCTTCTGTAGATCGGAGACGGCCTCCTCCCCCCTTCGGCGCTCGGCGCTTTCCCTCTCGAGCACGCTCCGTAGGTGCTGTTCCGCATTCTCCGTGGCCATCGCGACCAGGTGCCTCTTCGTGCCGCGCTGTGGGGCCGCGACCCGGACTCTCTGACCGCGTCGCTCGGCCAGCAGCTCCTCGATTGTGCTCGCCTCCTCAATCCTCAGGGGAAGCAGCACCTGCTTCGGCGCGCCGGCAACCTTCTGGTAGTGCAACTTCGTGAACCCGTTGACCACTTCCGCGGCGGGAACGCCGGAGACTCCATCCAGAAGGTAGTGGTCTTGCCAGATGACCCGTCCCTCTCGCACTTGCAACACCGCTACGCAGCCGGTGTCCTCCTGCAGAGCATACCCAAGCGCGTCCACGTCGTCGCCGGCGGGAGAGACGACACGCTGGCCGCCCATCGTCTTCTCGAGGGCATCGACCTGGTCGCGCATCTTCGCGGCCAGCTCAAACCGCATATCCTCCGCGGCCTGCTGCATTCCCCCGCGAAGCTGGTTTAGCACATGCTCGTACTTGCCTTCTAGAAAATCGCAGACCTGCCCAACGACCTGTCCGTATTCTGCAGCCGTCACCGCGCCGACACACGGGCCGACACACCGTCCCACGTGGTAGTCCAGACACGGTCTCTTTCTCTGTCCCTTTGCCGGCGTCCACGTGCAGCCGCTGCGCCTCTTCGCGGAGACGATCGTTCGCTGGCAGATGCCGAATACGCGTCGTACGAGGCGGATGGTCGCCCACATGGCGCGGCTTGAGATATAGGGCCCGAAGTACCGCGCCCCGTCTCGCGCCACGGCGTGCTGACGGACAATGCAGAGCGCCGGATACTCCT
This sequence comes from Candidatus Hebobacterum abditum, assembly GCA_029821875.1. Taxonomy (GTDB): domain Bacteria; phylum Armatimonadota; class Hebobacteria; order Hebobacterales; family Hebobacteraceae; genus Hebobacterum; species Hebobacterum abditum. The sequence goes on from JALGXW010000034.1 coordinate 16,287, forward strand.
CTCTCAGATCGATTCGGATGTAGGGGTAGCTCTTGTCATCCCGATAGCGCACATTGAAGCGCGGCCGATGCCTCTGGATCAAGCTGAACTCGAGGACGAGCGCCTCCACCTCGGAGCTGGTCACCACGAAGTCGAGATCGCGGACCAGCCCGAGCATGAGCCTCATCCGAGGGGCGAGGTCTGCACTCGGCTGGAAGTAGGAACGCACCCGAGTACGGAGGGACTGCGCCTTGCCCACGTAGAGGACATCCCCCGAGACGTCCTCGTACATGTAGACACCAGGCCGGTCGGGCAACTCCTCTATCTTCTCCTCAAGCGTTGCAGGAGCACACATAGCTATGGAGATGATACCCATGTCGGACGAGAGGAGTCAACGCAGCCTCGATCCCGCTGAGCCAGCGGCACGCGCCCGAGGGCACTCGCTCACCCATGGTCTCTTCGTCGATAGGCGACGTGTCCGCCGACGATGACAAGATCGGGCCGAACGTCGAGTAGGCCACGGCCGCGCAGGCGCGAGATACTCCTTGGCAGTACGACGATATCGGCGAGGTAGCCGGGCGCGAGGCGACCCTTGAGATGTGCCTCGCCGGTGGCGGTGGCGGGTCCGACCGTGTAGGCGCGGGCCGCCTGCGCCACGGTGATGCCCTGCTCTCTGCGATGCCATCCGCTGGCTGGCCGTCCATCCACCGTCCGGCGCGCCACGGCCGCGTAGATCCCGGCAAGCGGATCGGCCGTCTCAACGGGCGCGTCGGACCCGAAGGCAAGCGTCGCGCCTGCGGACAGCAGGGATTTGATGGGGTACGCGTGTCGGGACCGCCTCCCCCAGTAGCGGTCGGCCGCATCGATGTCTCCCAAGATGTGGCAGGGCTGCATCGACGCGATGACGCCGAGCCCCGCGAAGCGCGGCACGTCCCCTGGGCGCACGAGCTGACAGTGCTCCACGCGGTGAGGCAGAGGGGGAGGGATGTCTCGGACCGCCTCCAGCGCGTCGAGCGCCTCCGCGTTGGCTCGGTCGCCGATAGCGTGTATGGCGCAGGCGATGCCGGCCTGCGCCGCTCGGCGGACGTGATGGCGCAATTCCTCAGGAGAGACTTGGGGTACGCCACAGCTTGCCGGGGCCGTGTTGTCGTAGGGCTGGAACAGCCAGGCCGTCTGGCTGCCCAGGCTCCCGTCCATGAAGAGCTTCACCCCGCCGAAGCGCAGCCACTCGTCGCCCAGGCCGCTCCGCATGTCAGCGGCGATAAGACCGTCCAGCGCAGCCGACGAGCGGTAGATCGTGACTCGCGCTGCTAGTTGTCCTCTCTCCCGCAGAGCCTGAAGAGCAGAGAAGATGGGCATCTCCTCCATCAGATGAACGGATGTGATCCCCTGGCGAGTCAGCAGCCGGAGCGCCTTCGCCAAGTCTCCCGGCAGTGGCCGACTCTCGTCGAACGCAGGCGACTCGTGGACCAACGCAGTTGCCGCTTCCTGGAGGATGCCGGTCGGCTCGCCTCGCTGATCCTGAGCGATGACGCCACCCGGCGGGGTGGGCGTTCCAGAGGCGATTCCACAGACTTGCAGTGCGAGTGAGTTCAGCCACAGAGTGTGGCCGTCGCGCGAGCGCATGACAGCCGGGTTGCCGGGCGCAGCGCGGTCGAGATCGTGCCGAGTGGGGAACTCTTCTCCCCAGCGGTTCTTGTCGAATCCCTCGCCCGTTATCCAGGCGCCTCGGGGGGTCCTGCGGGCGCGAGCGCGAACGAGCTTGAGCGCACCTTTGAGGCTCCCCGCAGAGTCCAGCCGTACTCGCGATAGCCGCAGGGCCAGCGCCGCGAGGTGGACATGGCTGTCGGTGAACCCCGGCAGAGCAGGCCTCCCGCGCAGGTCGATTACGCGAGTACGCCGGTCGCGCAGAGGGACTAGCTCGGCGTCGCGGCCCACCGCGAGGATACGGCCGCCGGCCGAGGCGATGGCGCTGGCCGAGCGTCCGCACATCGTGAGGACGCGTCCGTTGAGCAGGAGGAGGTCAGCTCGCATCAGGCGTGGGCGAGAGATCGCATGGACTCACGCGGGGACTTGCAAGGCCCGCTTCTTGCGCCGGGCGCGGGTCCGCGAGGAGCTCTTCTGCGACTTCTTCGCTCGGGCCGCGAGGACACGTCTCAGCAGGCTCCCGGTGTAGGATTCGGGGTCCTTGGCGACTTCCTCGGGGGAGCCTTCTGCTACAACATGGCCTCCGAGGTCGCCTCCCTCCGGCCCGAGGTCTATGACGTGGTCGGCGCACTTGATCACGTCGGGATTGTGCTCGATGACGAGAACGGTGTTCCCGGCCTCGGTGAGCCGCCGCAGCACCTGGAGCAGTTTCCTGATATCGTCGAAATGCAGGCCCGTGGTGGGTTCGTCGAGCAGGTAGAGAGTCTTGCCGGTATCTCTCCGTGCGAGCTCGGTGGCAAGCTTCACGCGCTGTGCCTCTCCTCCGGAGAGGGTCGTTGCCGGCTGCCCAAGCTTGATGTAGTCAAGGCCAACGTCGTGGATGGTCCGCAGGCGGGAAGCGATGGGCGGGATGTTGGCGAAGAACTCGAGCGCCTCACTCACCGTCATGTTGAGCACATCTGCGATCGACTTGCCCTTGTAGGTGACCTCCAATGTCTCCCGGTTGTAGCGAGCGCCGCGGCAGACCTCGCACGGCACGTATACGTCGGGAAGGAAGTGCATCTCGATCTTGATGATGCCATCGCCGCGGCATGCCTCACAGCGGCCGCCTCGGACATTGAAGGAGAAGCGCCCCGGCTTGTACCCGCGCATCCTCGCCTCCGGAGTCTGCGCAAAGAGCTGCCGGATCCGGTCGAAGACGCCGGTGTACGTCGCAGGGTTGGATCGCGGCGTACGGCCAATGGGGGACTGGTCGATATCAATGACCTTGTCAATGTGCTCCACACCCTCGATGCTGTCGTGCGCTCCCCACATCGTGCGGGCGCCATGCAGCCGGTGGGCAAGGCGACGGTAGAGTATCTCCTCCATGAGGGTCGATTTGCCCGACCCCGATACGCCTGTCAGGCAGGTGAAGATGCCCAGCGGGATAGTGACGTCGATGTCCTTCAGGTTATGGTGACGGGCTCCACGGACAGTGAGGAAGTTGCCATTGTGCTGCCGCCGAGAGGGCACAGGTATCGAACGACGCCCGGCCAGATAGTCGCCGGTTATCGACTCCGAAGTCGAGCACAGCTCCTCGACGGTGCCCGAGACGATGATCTCGCCGCCATTCTCCCCCGCCCCCGGACCGATGTCGATGATCCAGTCGGCCGTGCGGATGGTTTCCTCATCGTGCTCGACTACGAGAATCGTGTTCCCGAGATCCCGTAACCTGAGCAGCGTAGCCAGGAGGCGCCGGTTGTCTCGCTGGTGGAGGCCGATCGAGGGCTCGTCCAGGATGTAGAGCACGCCCATCAGTCCGGAGCCGATCTGCGTGGCCAGCCGAATACGCTGCGCCTCTCCGCCGGCGAGGGTGGCGGCGGCCCGATCCAGAGTCAGGTAGTCCAGGCCAACGTTCAGAAGGAAGCCAAGGCGCGTTCGAATCTCCTTGAGCACCTGACGAGCTATGCGTCGCTCGCGGGCAGTGAGAGGCAGCTCATCGAAGGAATCCATCGCCTTTCGAATGGACAGGGCGGCCACCTGGGCTATGTTCTTGCCATCTATGGTCACCGCAAGGCTCTCAGGCTTGAGCCGCGCGCCGCGGCAGGCCGGGCAGGGCTTCACGGCGGTGAAGGCATCGAGGTAAGCTCGAGTCGAAACCGACTCTCCCTCCTCGTATTCCTTCTGGAGATAGTGCAGAATGCCCTGGAAACGCGTGTTGTATATCCGAAGTCGGCCGCCGCGGCCGCGGTAGCGAACACGAATGGGATCGGGCGCTCCGTGAAGCAGGGCCTCGATCTTTGACTTCGCCAGACGGCCGACCGGTGTATCCAGGCCGATGTTGAACTCGCGGCACACTGCCCTCAGCAGCGCCTTATGGTACTGCGAGCTCAGGCTGCGCCACGGCAGTATGGCACCCTCGTTTATGGTCAGCTTGGGATCTGGGATGATGAGATTCTCGTCCAGCTCATTGCTCGTGCCCAGGCCCATGCAGTCGGGGCACGCGCCGTAGGGTGTGTTGAAGGAAAAGAGCCTGGGCTGAAGCTCCTCGAAACTCCGCTGGCACTGAGTGCACGCGTACCGCTCGCTGAAGGTCAGTTCCTCAGCCGAGTTCCCCTCCTCGTCCAACACCTGCACGAGAGCGACGCCGCCGCCCACTCGCAGCGCAAGCTCCATCGAGTCTGCCAGGCGCTTCCGGGAGCCTGGGCGAACGACGATACGGTCCACGACGATCTCGATGGTGTGCTGTTTGTAGCGAGCCAACCTGAGCTCAGCGGCCTCCTCGAGGAGCACGACCTGGCCGTCCACTCGGACTCGGGCGAACCCCTGCCGGCGGATGTCCTCCAGTATCTGGCGGTACTCGCCCTTGCGGCCTCGGATCACCGGGCCGAGAATGAGGATTCGCGTTCGTTCTGGAAGCTGGAGGACCTGATCGACGATCTGCTCCGACGTCTGCTGGACTATCGGTCGGCCGCACTCGGGGCAGTGCGGCTTGCCGATCCGGGCCCACAGCAGGCGCATATGGTCGTAGATCTCGGTGACCGTCGCCACAGTGGAGCGCGGGTTCCGGCTTGTGGATTTCTGATCGATGGAGACTGCCGGGGAGAGACCCTCTATCATGTCGACGTCGGGCTTGTCCATCTCCCCGAGGAACTGCCGGGCGTAGGCCGACAGGGACTCGACATACCGGCGCTGTCCTTCGGCGTAGATGGTGTCGAATGCCAGCGACGACTTCCCCGACCCCGACAGGCCCGTTATCACCACGAGCCTGTCGCGGGGAATCTCGACCGTGATGTTCTTCAGGTTGTGTTGTCGCGCGCCGCGGACGACGATCTTATCGGCGGCCATGCGAGTCGCCTCTGCTCTCGGCGGGAGTGATGCGGCGGACTGCGGTCAGCGCCTCTTGCGCCGCCGGACAGTTCGTTTGGCATACGTCTTCGGCGCAGACGGAGCAGCACCTTGGAGGGATCTGATTCGGTCTCTCAGCTTGGCCGCCTCCTCAAAGCGCAGGTCCTGCGCGGCGAGCTTCATGTCGAATTCCAGCTCCGCGATGACATCCGAGATGTCCTGTCCCGGCTCGCCCTCGCCGTAGATGGGTGTCTCCTCCGCCACCTCCTCCACCAGGAGGTCTCGCACCGCCTTCTCCACCGACCGAGGCTTCACTCCGTGCTCTTCGTTGTAGTCGATCTGCTTCTGCCGCCTCCGGTTGGTCTCGGCAATCGCCCGCTCCATCGAGTCCGTCACATTGTCCGCGTACATGATGACCTGACCGGAGATGTGCCGGGCAGCTCTGCCCATGGTCTGGATAAGAGAGGTCTCCGAGCGGAGGAACCCCTCCTTGTCGGCGTCGAGGATCGCCACCAGGCTTACCTCCGGCAGATCGAGACCCTCCCTCAGCAGGTTAATCCCCACGACGACGTCGTAGACGCCCAGGCGGAGGTCTCGCAGAATCTCCGACCGCACCAGTGTCTCGACCTCGGAGTGGAGGTAGTGGACCTTGATGTCCATTTCGGCCAGGTAGTCAGCCAGGTCCTCGGCCATCTTCTTGGTCAGAGTTGTGACCAGCACCCGTTCGCCGCGCCCGGTGCGCTCCCGGATCTCCCCGATGAGATCGTCGATCTGCCCCTTTGTGGGGCGGACGATCACCTCCGGGTCCACCAGGCCGGTGGGCCGCACAATCTGCTCGGCCACACGGTCGCTCACCCGGTGTTCGTAGGGACCGGGAGTTGCTGAAGTGAATATGATATCCCCCGCGCGCTGCTCCCACTCCTCGAAGGTGAGCGGTCTGTTATCATAGGCCGATGGCAGCCGGAATCCATGTTCGACCAAGCTGTCTTTCCGGGAGCGATCCGCCGCGTGCTGCCCCGCAATTTGAGGGATCGTTTGGTGGCTCTCGTCGACGATCATCAGGAAGTCGTCGGGGAAGTAGTCGAGGAGCGTGTAGGGCGCCTGACCTGGCGAGCGGCCATCGAAGTGACGGGCGTAGTTCTCGATCCCCTGGCAGTAGCCGATCTCGCGGATCATCTCCATGTCGTAGCGCGTGCGCCGCTCCAGGCGCTGGGCTTCGAGCAGGCGGCCTCTCTTATGGAAGTACTCGAGACGCTCGGCCAGCTCCGCTTGAATGGACTCCAACGCCTGCTCCTGCTGCTCGACGTCGGAGACGTAGTGGGTGGCGGGGAAGATCATCGCCCCCTCTCTCTCCTCCATGACCTCGCCCGTCACCGGGCTGATAGAGAGAATGCGCTCCACCTCATCGCCGAACGTCTCTACACGCGTGATTCTCTCCTCGTCCACGGGGAAGATCTCGAGGACATCTCCCCGCACGCGGAACTTGCCGCGAGTGAGATTGACGTCGTTGCGCTCGAATTGCATGGAGACGAGGCGGCGCAGGAGACGATCTCTATCGGTGACCTCACCCCGCCGCACCTGGAACGTCATGCGCTCGTACTCCTGCGGGCTCCCGAGCGCGTAGATGCAGGACACGCTGGCGACGACGATCACATCTCTCCGTTCGAAGAGGGATTGCGTCGCATAGTGCCGCAGTCGGTCGATCTCGTCGTTTATAGATGAGTCCTTCTCGATATAGGTATCGGTGGTCGGGAGGTAGGCCTCGGGCTGGTAGTAGTCGTAGTATGAGACGAAGTAGCCAGCCGCGTTGTGAGGGAAGAACTCCCTGAACTCACCGCAAAGCTGCGCGGCCAGCGTCTTGTTGTGCGCGATGACGAGCGTGGGGCGCTGAAGGCGTGCGATGACATTGGCCATCGTGAATGTCTTGCCGGAGCCTGTGACCCCGATGAGCGTCTGCTTGCGGCAGCCGCGCTGGATGCCGTCTGCCAGTTGCTCGATGGCCTGCGGTTGGTCGCCCTTGGGGGCGAACTCGGAGATGAGCTGGAACTGCCGGGCCATGACTCCCACCGGCGCCATTATAGCACGAACGGCAAGTCCGCAGAAGTTGGGGACAGCGGACGCGTCAGTGCGGCGGAGGCCGCCGGAGCGACATCTAGTAGCCGAGGGCGCTCAGCTCGATCCAGAGATGCCGGCCGCCCGAGTAGGTGTAGCCGTAGCCGTCGAGGTTGATCCAGGGCTTGCTCTCATAGCCGCCGCCGCCCTGTGGTGAATAGCACAGGGCAAGCCGGTATCGCCCCACTGCCCTGCTGAGAGCGATGCGAGAGCTGGCCAGATTGTAGTCTGAGAAGTGTGAGAACATCTGGCTGCCATGAAGCCGCCAGAGAGGGCTGCCGCCGGCGTCCTTCCCCCACGGCAGAGAATGCGCCAACGTCAAGTGCCCAAAGAGTCGGTCGCCTCCGATTTCCTGCGAAGCGTTGAACCGAAGATGCCAGTCCTTGAGGCTCACATTGCCGTTCAGACTCAGTCTCTGTCGACCGATCGCGAAGGCGGACGGCTGAAGGCTTGCCGGCCTTCCGGAGTAGCTGTAGTCGAGTTTGAGGTACTGGGTCGCACCCAGTCGGTGGACGAGGCCGAACCGCCCGTCGAGCACTGATCGGGGGCCGCCCTCGAGGCCCCAGGCATACCCGGTCATGAGTGACGCCGTCAACTGTGTTGTCTCGCTGATGCTGCGCCTCGGTAGGCTGAAGGACAGATCGAAGCCCGGCGAGGTCGTCCTGCCCGTGTCCGCCGCTGATATCTCGAGCACTTCGCCGGTCTCTGGATCAACCAGCACCTCGTCCCCGTCGCTATGTCTGACTGAATGGCGTACATGGACGACGGGGCTGACAAGGATGCCGGATCCGAGACGCGTACTCCGGAGGCGATAGGCCATCCCGCTGTAGTAGTGTCGAGAGCTCCCGTAGTCGCTGCCGGAGAGCGAGAGCGAGAGCCGGCCGACTGAGAGTGGCTGGAAGTAGGTCAACCCGCCGGCGCGCAGCGTCGGGGCATCGTCCTCGAATGTCGCTGTGCTCGCGTCGAGACTGAGCGCAGCCCCGCGGCCCAGCTTCAGCTGGTGCCGCCAGGAGGCCCCCCGTCCGGGACTGGTTATATCCTCAACCGCGAAGACCCCCTCACTGTGCCCTTCGCGGAAGTACTCCTCTTTGATCCCGAGGCCCCAGCCTGGACCAGATCCTGCTCCTCCAAGTGCCCGGTTGCGTTTTATGTGAAGCGCCCCGACCTGATTGCCACTCGCGCGATAGTAGATCGGCACGTCCAGATCGGCCCCCAGTATCGAGCTATACCCGAACGTATTCCCGAAGATCGCGCCGCCCGTGTGCGGATCCAGCACATGTCGGCGCAGGGCCATGACTCGCAGGTCGTTGACATACACCGCGGCGTGGTCGAGTATGACCTTCTTCCGCGGGCTCACCACGGCGCTCCGCGCCTTCACCCACGTATTGAACTCGGCCTGGGGTACGGGATACCAGAGACAAGGATCGCCCTCCGCATCAGGCCGCGTTTGAAGCTTGTGTCCCTCAACCAGGAGCAGCTCGGCCTCATCTGTCACGCGAAGCAGACGGCCTCTGAGAGAGTCGAGATCGTAGCGGAGGGCGTCAGCGCGCAGCTCGTGGCTGCCGGACCTGAGCACGACATCGCCCTGGGCGCAGACGACGTTGCTCATGACTTCGTACTGGAATGCGTCCGCGGTGATCTCGATCATCTCGTAGGTGAGGCGCGCGGAGGCGCCAGCGACAAATGCCCTTCGTTCTGCGTTGTAGGAGAGGTCCTCTGCCGAGAGCTCGATCATGCGCGACCCGACGGAGGCGCTGCCCGGCGTGCCTGTGAACTCCACCTCGAGCGACACGCGGGCCGATCCGACCATCACCGACACCAAGGCCGTGCCGGCCGCATTCGAGGGGCTAAGGACGGTCTGCGCGATGCCGCCGACGGTCTCTACGGGGGACACGATCTCCCCCATCGTAGTGACGAAGTACACCGAGGTGCCGTCCGCGACGGGCACCCCAGACGCACTCAGCACCTCGACCGAAATCGCTACGGGAGTGCGGCCGTCGGCCGGCGCACGCTGGGGGTCAGCTCGGAGGGTCAACTGGACGCCAACGAGAGAGGCGTGTGCGGCGGCGGCAACAGAGGCCGCCGCCAGAAGGCACAGGAGAACGAGAGTCCAGTATTCGCGAGGCCGAGGCATGTATCCCCCGTGCTCTGGCAAGAATCGCTGACAAGGCGGGCCGGGCTAGTCGCGCCCGGCCCGCCCGTAGTCCTGCGTTACTCGGCCCGCAGCACCCTATCGGTCGCCGCAGCCCGAGGCACTCTAGCCGCGGCCGCGCGGGCCGCCGAGAGGGCCTCCCGCTGCTTGTGCATCAGCTCCGCGCGGCTGACGGCGGTGATCTGGAAGGCGTTCCGCGGCGACCACACGAACCCGCTGTCATTGAGGTCGCCGATGGGAAATGTGCGCGCCAAACGTGTGTCGGCTGAGTTGCGGGCGCCGATTCGCCACCAGAACAGCCCCCCCACGCCAGGGACGAGAGACAGATCGATGCCGAAGTTCGACTTGATCTGGCCCGGATCGGGTAGCTGCGGGGGCACCGAGAAGTTGGCAACCGCGGGCGGTGCGAACCGGACGTTTGGATCACGCGAAACCTGCAAGACGATCTCGTCTGCGCCGAAGGGGTAGTAGAAGAAGAAGGTGGCCGTGTTGCCGAGAACCTGGGGGTTCGGCATCGTATCCCAGATCTCGTAGGGGCCGTTCATTCCCGCGAACACATAGTGCGCGCTCGGGGTGAAAGCCGGGGCGACGCCGACCACCTGGTTGGGCGAGGTGCTGAACTCGGTTCCGTGGTCGATGTACCAGAAGCCATTCCGGTCCCTCTGCACGAGGATGGGCTTGATCGTGTACTGGTAGAACACCTGGGGGAACATCCCCCCGACCTCATCGCCCGGCAGCATGGAGGGGAACCAACCCCATTCTATGGAGGTCCTGGTGACGAAGATACCGGCATCGTCCGCCCAGTCCTCGAAGAAGTCCCCCCATGGGTTGTCGAATTCGCCAGTCTCAGGATCCCAGTCGCCCGGGTCCCAGACCTCGACCTCCGTGTCGTACGAAGCGACGCCGCCGCTGCCCTCGTCTATCTCGAGGATCGCCGTTACGAACGAGGGGAAGCTGTTGCTGTCGAACAGCCAATACGTTTCACCGAACTCGAACACGAGGATCGCCACGATATCCATCATGGAGTAGGAGCGCCGTATCTCGTACCCTACTAGGCGGCTGACTTCGGTGCCCTGATAGCCCTCCCACGTGATGAGTGCCGCGGGATGCGGCTGCCAGTCTCGGGTCGGATAGATGCTGGGGCCATAGCCCGAAGCGCCGATCTCGGCCCCGTTGGCCAGGTTGGAGGCCTGGAAATTCGGCGCGGCGGTATCCCCTTCCCCCAGTCTCCGCGAGCGAGAGGCGTACTGGCCAAAGCCTAACAGGACGGCACCCAAGATGACCATCGATTCGAAGGTCTTCTTCTTCTTCCCCGATGTCACTGCCAGCTCGGGGCCGGCGTCAGGAGGGAGCACGTAGACCGCTCGCAACTGGTCTCCAGTGCGCAGCGGCGGGCCCTGAACCACCCGGACGTATGCGCCGAGCGCGTCGGCCTGATCGACCTCTACGAGCCCTATTCGCTCGCCGCCGCGGACGGCCGCCAGCTGCATTCCGGGACGCAGCCCTCCTCTGGCGCCCACGTTCAGGTAGGCGATGTCGCCACGCGTCCACAGCACCATGGCCGCGATCGTAGGGCGGGACTTCATCAGCTCGACGGCCTCGAAGGCGGCCTGCTGGAGCGCCTTGTCCAGGAGCACCTCGTCGCTAGCATCAGGCGAGGCGGGCCCCTTGCCTACAACAAGGGCCCCGTTCGTATCCACTTTGGCGACGCTGTCGAACAGGCGCACGGCAAGGACCACCTCGCCATAGCGCCCCTCGGGCCCGGACAGCACCCGGGCGCCACGCACCTCGCCGGATGCGAGCAGAGCCACATCGAGTTCAGAGGCCAGCCGAATCAACTCCGGCTTGCTCAGGGGCACCTGCAGGCCGAGAGTGCGCATCTGGAGCACGACGTCGGCTTTCGGCAGCACGTCCACCAACAGCCGGTCTCTGAGCTCAGTCGTAACCGCTGCGGAAGCTTCGTCACCGAAGGTCTCGGGGCGGAAACTCGACCTGTTCTCGAAAGGAACCACAGCCACCGATTGGCTTGTCGCCGCTCGAGTGACGACCTGCGCTCCGGCCGGGTGGCAGGTCAGCCCGACGAGCCCTGCAGACCAGCCGAAAGCAGCCGTGAGTAGATACGCGACGCTTCGCGCTAGCCGACCCTCTGAAAACGTGCGCATAATCCGTCGTCTCCTTGCTGTGCGCGATCGGCCTGTCGGCCATTCGTGCACGCAACACGCGTGCACGAAGAGTGAAGTAATGAGGGCACCGACAGCGCCCCCATTACCCTCTTCCGCCTCCTACCCCTCCCCAGTCGCCACTGATTGGCGCGCATTCTACCACAGCCCCCCGTGCGTTGTAAAGCACACTCAGCCGATTAGACGCGGTCACAGGCGAATAAGTTCTCCCCACACGCCTTCGAGCTGCCGGAGTACCACTGCCCTGCTGCCGGTCGTATCCACGATCCAGTCAGCGCGGCGGCGCTGCTCCTCAACCGGCATCTGCCGCTCCATGCGCTCTTCCACTTCCTCCGGCTTCAGCCCGTCTCGCTCTGCCACACGACGCACCCGCTCCCCATCGTCTGCGACCATCAGCAGAACTCGATCCACTCCTCGACCCCGGCCCCAGCCGACTTCGAGCAGCAGAGGCGCCACCACGCAGGCGATCGGCGTCTGGCCCTCGGCCGCCGCCTCGGCCAACCTGCGCCGTATGGCCGCCATGATCGGCGGGTGAGTGATCTCGTTGAGGCGGGCAGTCGCTTCGGGATTCCCGAAGACGCTCGCCCCCAGCTTGCGCCGATCGAGCTCTCCGCTGTCCAGCACGAACTCGGAGCCGAACTCAGCGGCAATGCGCGCCGCCAGGTCCGTGCCCGGCTTCGTCATCTCCCGCGCCACCTCGTCCGCATCAACAACGGCGGCACCGCGGCTGCGAAAGAACTCAGTCGCTAGTCCTTTTCCGCTTCCGATTCCGCCGGTGATTCCGAGGACGACCATGCCGCTTCCGCGTCTGCGCTGGATTCGCCTTCCTCCTCCTCTGCCTCTGGCACGGCCCCGCGGCTCGCCTCAGCGCCCGACCCGGCCTCGATCTCGTCGGCCTCTGCCCCGCCGGGATCCTCGGGCACCGGCTCGCCAGCCTTCACCTCCGCCGCGGGCTCCTGCGCCTGATCGTCCTCCTGGTCGCCGGGTGCGGCGGCCTCATCAGGGGAGGGTGGCATCTCCGCTGGCGACTCGGCCACCTCGGGTTCCTGTTCCGCCTGCTGCTGGGCCGCCTGGGTGCCGGCCAGGACGCTCCCGAAGAGGTCGCCAATGGTCACGCGGCTGTCCGCTTCTTGGCGCTGCATGTATTCCTTGATCTGCTGACGCTCCTTCGCTTGCTCGAACTGGCGAAGGCTCAAGGTCATGCGTCGCTCCCCCGACCTGATGTTCACGATCTTGACGTCGACGCCCTGGCCGGAGGCCAGGGTATCTGCCGCGCGCTTCCCCCGCTCGCTGGGAAGCTCTGCGTTTGGGATGATGCCCTCGATGCCGCTCTCCAGCCGCACGAAGGCGCCGAACGGCACCACCCGCGTTATCGTGCCGTGGACGATCTGCCCGACGCTGTATTCCTTGGGCACCCCTTCCCATGGATCGGGCAGTATCTGCTTCAGGCCAAGAGAGATTCGGTTCCGGTCCCGATCCAACCGGAGGATCATCACATCTATCTTGTCGCCGAGCTTCACGACGTCAGAGGGATGATCGATGCGAGTCCACGACATCTCCGTTATGTGGAGAAGGCCGTCCACGCCCCCCAGATCCACGAACGCACCGTAGTTGGTGATCCGCCGCACGACGCCGTGGTACACCTTGTTCTCCTCAAGGGAGGAGAGCGTCTTGTCTCGGCGACGCCGCCTTTCTTCCTCGATGGCGTTCTTATGGGAGACCACCACCCGCTTGCGTCCCCGATCGACCTCAATGATCTTCACCTTGAGAGACTGACCGATAAACCGGTCGAGCGCGTGAACATTGCGGGTGCGCACGTGTGAAGCGGGAAGGAATCCCCGAAGGCCCAAATCCACCACCAGTCCGCCCTTGACTCGGTCGGTCACCATCGCCGAGAGGACTTCGCCCTTCTCATGTGCGTCGATGACGCGTCGCCACACACGCTCGTAGTCGGCACGCTTCTTGGAGAGAACGGGGCGCCCTTCGTCGTCCTCGGGACGGACTACGTAGACCGATATCTTGTCCCCTATCTCCAGGGGCTTGCCGTCGTCGGTCGTCCCACCCGCCAACTCCCGGGCTTCTACGTGGCCCTCCGACTTGGTCCCCACATCCACGAGGGCCCCGTCGTCGTCTATGTGGACTATCAGCCCCTCCACGATTTGCCCGCGGGTGAGCGGTGCTACTGCGGCTTCCATCTCGTCCTGGGTGCGCGGGACAGGCCCCTCGCCCTGCTCCGCTGGTTGAACTTCACTGCCCTCAGGCCCCAGGTCCGGCTCGGGTGTGTCCATGCCGACGCCTATCCTTCCTCGCCAGGTGCGGACCCCGCTCGGCCGCCCTCGATGGGCTGCTGCCCCGAGCGTCGCCCCTGGTCGGCGTTCGCCTGTGCGGCGCGCCCACCAGTCTCAGTTGTCGTTCCCTGCTCTTTCTTGCCGGTCGCGGCAAGGCGCCTTGGCGCTCACGTGGATTACACCGGAGAGAACCTGCTCTGCGGGTCTCCTCTGCCGGTCTGATGTGTCTTTCTGCACCCCCGGAAAGGGTCCTTCCCGCTCTCGCCAGATGGTTCCGCCCTGCGGCAGGGCGGCGCCGGGGCGAGGCTCAGGACAGTGGCCGCATGTCGAGCCAGTTCCCTCCAGCCTTCACGTCGACCTTCAGGGGGACGCGAAGCTCGTACGCACTCGACATGCACTCAGCCACGAGCGCCGAAACCTCACCCACTTCGGGCTTCGGCACCTGCAAGACAAGCTCATCGTGGACCTGGAGCAGCATCTGGGCCCGGAGGCCCCGGTCTTGCAGGGACTCGTGCACGCGCAGCATCGCGAGCTTGATGATGTCGGCCGCGCTGCCCTGCATAGGGGTGTTGATGGCCATCCTCTCGGCCGCTTGACGAACGGCCGCCGCGCGGGTGCGCAGCTCCGGCAAAGGCCGGCGCCGGCCCATCAGGGTGGTCACGTACCCATCCCGCCGGGCCCGCTCCGGCATCTCTCGCGTGTACTCGTGCACTCCGGGGAACTGCGCGAAGTAGCGCTCCATGTAGCTGCGCGCGTCCGCCAGGGGGATGCCCATCTCGCGGGCCAGGCGGAAGTCGCTGATACCGTATGGGATTCCGAAGTTGACCATCTTCGCGAAGGCGCGCATTTCCGGCGTTACTTCCTCCGGGCTCACGTCGAAGATCTCCATGGCCGCCGCGCGGTGGAGATCCTCGTCCCGACGGAAGACGTCGATGAGATTGCGATCCTCGGTGATGTGGGCCAGTATCCGCAACTCTATCTGCGAGTAGTCAGCCGACAGCAGGACACTGTCGGGAGACCCGGCCACGAACGCGCGCCGGATTTCCATGCCAGCGGCCGTCCGAACAGGGATGTTCTGGAGGTTCGGACTGGTGCTACTCAGCCGGCCGGTCGCAGTTACGGCCTGGTTGAACGATGTGTGGATTCGGCCGGTCTCGGGATCCACGAGTGGCGGCAGCGCGTCGACGTACGTCGATTTCAGCTTCGTCACTTCGCGGTATTCGAGGATCTTGGCGACGATCTCATGTTCACTCAGCCCCGCCAGCACGTCGGCCGCTGTCGAGTAGCCTGTCTTTGTTCGCTTCGTCTTGTCGGGCGGCAGGCCGAGCTTCTCGAACAGTATGTGCCGAAGCTGGGCCGGAGAGCCTATGTTGAACTGCTCCCCCGCGATGGCGTGTATCTCCCTCTCGAGTTCAGCGGCCCGCGCTCCGAGCTTGTCCGAGAGAGCTTGTAGCGCATCGCAATCGACCGCCACACCGGCCTGCTCCATCGACACGAGGACCGAGATCAGCGGCATCTCGAGATCGCGGAAGAGCCCCTCCAACTCCGTCGCGGACAGCTGCTCCTCGAGGACCCTTCTGAGGGAGGCGAGGTGCTGCACGGCGAGCGCCGCGGCAGAGGCGTCGGGCTTGCCGTCGGCGATGGAATCGGGGACTCCAGCCTCGAGGTAGTCAGATACGACTGACGCGAGTTCCTGGGCACGCCGATCCGGGTTCACGAGGTGAGCCGCCATCATCGCATCGAATGACAGCCCCTCCAGAGACACTCCGTGACGCGCGAGCAGCAGCGCGCATCGCTTGAGATCGTGTCCCACCTTCGGCCTCTTGGGCGACTCCAGCAGCGCCTTGAGGGGGGCCAACAGCTTGCCGATGTCTGTCCTCTCCGCGAGGAGCACTCTCGGCTCGCCCTCGCCCATGAGGGCGACTCCGAGAAGCGGCTGTCTGAGGCTCGGGCCCGGCGACGCGAGCGGGTGGATCACGACCTCGTCGCATCCCTTCAGTTCGCCAGCGATGGACTTCGCACGGGCCACCGACTTCGCGACCTCGTAGCCGCCGGAAGTTACATCGGCCGCTCCTTCGAATCGCCTGAGCAGAGAGCGGAAGTCAAGCCGTCGGAAGATCTCGCGGAGCCTATCCTCGTCGAGGGAGCGAAGCATCAACTCGCCCTCATCGAACTCGATCGGCAGGTCGCAGACGATGGCAGACAGCTCCTTCGACCGGCGGGCCACTTCGGCATGGGCTTCCAGGGCGGCCGCAACGCGCGCCGGCCTCACTCGCTCGATGTTCTCCAGCACCTTCTCAAGCGAGCCGAACTCCCCGATGAGCTTGGCGGCAGTCTTGTCCCCTATCCCGGGGACGCCCGGGATGTTGTCGCTGGTGTCCCCGCGGAGGGCCCGGAAGTCGACAAGCTGCTCCGAGGCGAGGCCGTACCGCTCCAGCACCGCAGCTCTGTCGTAGACTTTCGTATCAGTGATGCCCCGACGAGTGACCATGACCGACACGCTATCGGAGACGAGTTGGAGCTCATCCAGGTCACCCGTGACGATCAGAACGCGGGCGCCGCCCCCTTCGGCCTTCGCTGCCAGTGTGCCGATGACGTCATCTGCCTCGTAGCCCTCCGCCTCATAGACCGGTATGGCCATGGCTTCCAGGATCTCGCGCGCCATGTCGATCTGGGGCGAAAGCTCATCCGGCATGGCGGCACGAGTGGCCTTGTACTCCTCGAAGATCTCGTGTCGGAAGGTGGGACCGGGGAGGTCGAAGGCGACTGCGATCATCTCCGGCTGCTCTTCGTCGATGACCTTGAAGAGCATGGTCGTGAACCCGTAGGCCGCGTTCGTGACCTCGCCCTGGGCATTGGTGAGGGGCGGAAGCGCGAAAAAGGCGCGGTACAGGAGGCTGTTGCCGTCTATGAGTACAAGTCCGCCCCGAGGCGTCCGCTTCCTGGCTGCCGGTGGGCTCACATTTCCCCTGGGTCAGGCGTGCGAGACTCGACCCCGGCGGGCCACAGCCCGCCGTACGCGAGCCGCGCCGCCAAGCCGTCGTAGAGGAGCCCACCCGTCACCGTCACTGGACGCTGTTGGGCCGAGCTGCTCCCAGTCAGCCACCGAAGGAACGAAGGCGCCCCGTAGTCTATCATCTCCGGCTTGCCCGTGATGCCGGCCCTGCTGCCGGCCTCCATGAGCGCCTCATGCAGGCCGCCGAGGTGATCCACGAGGCCATTATCTACTGCTTGCTGTCCTATGTAGATCCGGCCGTCCGCGCGCAAGAGCACGTCACCCTTGGCCATTCCCCTGCCCTCGGCCACCGCAGTTACGAATTGGTCGAAGACCTCTTCGATCACTGTCGTGATGACCTCTCGCGCCTCCGGGGCCAGGGGACCCATGGGGTGACCCATGTCCTTGAGTTCGCCGCTCTTGATGATCTCAGTCTCAACGCCAAGTTTATCCAGCAGCCCGGACATGTCGTCGTGCAACGCTACCGCGCCAATGCTGCCAGTCGTCGTAGCCGGGTTGGCGAAAATGACATCGGCGGGCGCGGCGACGTAGTACCCTCCCGATGCGGCCACATCGGCCATCGAGGCGACGACCACTTTGCCCGCGTTTCTGGCACGGTTGATCGCGCTGTATATCTCCTGCGAGCCCGCCGCCGACCCGCCAGGGCTGTTGATCCGCAGCAGTATCGCCTTTGCGTCCTCATCCTCTATCGCGCTCTCGATCTGCTCCACGATGTCGTCCGAGCCGCTGGCGGCGCCGCCGAGGAAGGAGAAGCCTGACTGCCCGGCGACGATGATCCCCTCGATGCGTATCAGAGCAACGTGCTCCCCAGCGGCCTCGAACCCGTCCATGCCGCCAAGCGTCGTCATGACGGCCACCAGCACGAGGAAGATGCCCAACAGCACGGCGAGGAGACACCCCGCGAGGCCGAGGCCGCATCCCCACTGCCATACGGAACTGCGCCGCTGCGGTGGTGGCTGGTAGCTTGGCGGCGGGGCCGCCGTCGGCGGCTGGTACGGCGGGGTCGGCGGCTGGTACGGCTGCGTCGGCGGCTGCTCTGTCATGTTCGTCCCTCCTGGGAAGCGCGGGTGCGGCACCTTGACACGCGCCGCCCGGCCACACTATACTCGCGCGACGCGCCGGTGTGGCGGAACGGCAGACGCGCCTGACTCAAAATCAGGTGGGCGCAAGCCCGTGGGGGTTCGACTCCCTCCACCGGCACTGCTCGATTGCGAGAGCCGAGGGGGCGGCCTCAGTTGGCGCTCTGCCCGAGATGCCGCTTCCCTCATCCTGGCTGCGCCCGCGATCTCCGTCGGCGGCCATCCGCTTTTTCGACTCGCCACGCTGACAGCCTTCCCGCGCCCGGGCAACTGCGTCTCGCTGCTATCCGCCGGCCGCGACGGCCGTAGAGCCGACGCAGGCGAGTTCGCCTCCTCATCCCCCGGGCCCGGGTCTCAGAGCCATGCTACTGCTCCTCGTAGTGCCGGAGGTTGCGGATCTTCGCATAGCGGGCCGTCACCAGCGTTTCGGTCGGGATACTCTCCAACCGCTGGATTGCTTTGATGATGGCCTTCTTCACGCGCTCGGCAGCGCCGCCCGGATCGCGGTGAGCCCCTCCCGGAGGCTCTGGGATCACCTCATCGACGGCGCCCAGCTCGAGCGTCCGCTGCGCTGACAGGCGCAGTGCCTCAGCCGCTTCCGGCCCCCGCTTCGGATCGCGTCCGAATGCCTCCAGTATCACCGCGCAAGACTCCGGCGGGATGACCGAGTAGATGGCGTGCTCCAGCATCATCACGTGATCGGCAACGGCCGTCCCGATGGCGCCGCCGCTTCCGCCCTCGCCAACAATCACTGCCACTATCGGCGTGGCAAGGGAGGACATCACGAGCATGTTCTCTGCTATTGCGTTGGCGATGCCGCGCTCCTCCGCCTCCAGACGCGATTCGGCCGCGGGCGTATCCACGAAGCTGACGACCGGATATCCCAGCCGTTCAGCAAGACGCATGACTCGTCGAGCCTTGCGATACCCCTCCGGCCGCGCGCTGCCGAAGTTCCTGAACTGGCGCTCCTTGACGTCTCGGCCCTTCTGGTGGCCAACGACGGCAATCGTCCGACCCTCCAAGGGGGCGAGCCCGGCGACGATAGCTGGATCGTCGCCAAAGCGGCGATCCCCATGGAGCTCCACGAAGTCATCGAAGATGGCCCCGATGTAGTCGAGCGTGTAGGGCCGGTCCGCGTGCCGGGCAAGCAGCACGTTGTCCCAGGCGGTCAGATGGGAGAACACCTCGCGCACGATCTGTTCCTCGCGCTGGCGAATCTCCGCGATCTGCGCCCTCACCTGAGACCTTCGCTCTTCACTTATGCTGGGGGCGGCGAGCAGCCGCTCCAGCTTCTGGATATCCTCGTCCACCTCTCGCAGCCGCCTGTCGAAATCAAGCCACCGACTCACTCCGCATCTGCCTCCCGGCGCGGCGACACCAGCCGCAGTATGCGCACCAGCAGCGGCTGAAGCTCCCGCCGCGAGACCACGATGTCTACCATGCCATGCTCGAACTGGAACTCCGCGGTATGGCTACCCGGAGGCAGCTTGATCTTGAATGCTCTCTCGATCACTCGCGGGCCCGCGAAACCGACCAGGCTCTGCTGCTCCGCGATCACGATATCCGCCACCGATGCGAAGCTGGCGAAGACGCCTGCTGTGAGCGGGTCAGTGTAGACGACGATGAACGGAACAGCAGCCCGTCCCATCTGCCCAACGGCAGCCGTCGTCTTCGCCATCTGCAGGAGGGAGACGATGCCCTCCTGCATGCGCGCGCCGCCGGAGCAGGCGAACACCAGGAGCGGGATCCGGCGTTCGATAGAATGTTCGGCCGCGCGGACGAACTTCTCCCCGACCACCGCGCCCATGCTTCCTCCGCGGAAGCTGAAGTCCATCGCCGCAAACGACACCGGGATCCCGTCGATGGTGCATTCGCCCCATACCAGGGCGTCTCGCAGGCCGATCTGTGCCTCGTCCTCCCGCAGCTTCTCGAGGTAGCCGGGGAAGTCCAGCGGATCGCTGGTCCTCATGGCTGAGTCGTGCTCGCGGAAGGACCCCTCGTCGGCCGTGATCGCAATCCGCTGCCGAGCGGTGAGCCTGCTGTGGTGCCCGCAGTGGCGACAGACGTAGAGGTCGTCACTCACCTCCGGCTGGTAGAGCATGTTGCCGCACTGACGGCACTTCGTCCACAGCCCCTCGGGGACGGCCTCGGCACCGCTTCTGTTGTCTGTCGGCCGGTGCTGGCTCAAACTCGCCTCCTAGCGGGTCCAACTAGAGGGTGCGCCCGCCGCTCTGGAGAAACTACTGGCCTGACTCCTCAACATCCTTCGGGGGCCTTCATGGATATCGGCGATCTCAGGCGTGAGATAGACGACCTCGACGATGCCATCCTCGAGTTGCTGAACCGCCGGGCCGAGAAAGCGATCGAGATCGGTCGAGCTAAGGAACAGGCCGACCGAGAGGTCTTCGACCCATCCCGGGAACGTCAGGTCCTCGACCGCCTGGAGGCGGCCAGCAAGGGACCCCTGCCGGTGGAGGCCATTCGCGAGATCTACGGCTCCTTGTTCGCCGCAAACCGGCTGCTCGAAAGACGGCTTGCCGTCGCCTACTACGGGCCCGCCGGCACTTTCACCCACATCGCCGCGAGCGGGAAATTCGGCGCGGCCGCCGACCTTCGTCCGGTCGACACCATCGGAGACGTGTTCCTGGCCGTCCAGAAGAAGGCCGCCGACTTCGGCGTCGTGCCGGTCGAGAACACGACGGCCGGCGTCGTGCCGCTCACTCTCGATGCCTTCATGGAGTCCAACCTCACCGTGTGCGCAGAGATCTACGTCGACATCGAGCATAACTTGCTCTCCCGGGCGACGGCCCTGGAGGCGGTCAAGCGCGTCTACTCCCACCCCTCGGCCCTCGCTCAGTGCCGCGTGTGGCTTCGGGCAAACCTCCCGACGGCCGAGATCATCCCCGTCGGCAGCACGGCTCGGGCCGCCGAACTCGCCGCCGGCGAGAGCGACTCCGGCGCGATCGGCCCGGCCCTCGCAGGCGAGCTTCACGACATCCCCGCAATGCGAGCCAAGATCCAGGACCAGGCCGACAACCGGACGCGCTTCGTCGTCGTGGGTCGCGTCGCTGCAGCTCCCAGCGGAGCGGACAAGACGTCGCTTCTGTTCTCGGTGCCACATAGGGCTGGCGCGTTGCATTCGGCTTTAGGGGTCCTCAGTAGTCATGAGATCAAC
>JALGXW010000001.1 GCA_029821875.1 Candidatus Hebobacterum abditum
TGAGCGCTTGGCAGAGGATGTGACGGTGGAGCTACTCAACCAGTGTGTGCAGATGATGAGACGGGGGGACCTGCCGGGTGATCAAGGAGAGACGCTCGCGGGATACGTGAGGATGCAAGCTGATACCGAGAGTCTCGACATCCTTCGCGTTGCTGCTGGTGGGATCGAGGCATTCAGGGAAGAGAAGGATGTTCGTGAGCTCATTGAACGGATTGATGGCGCTGGCAACGACAGGCTGAGAAACTGGCTTCTTGACGCTCTTCTCCGCGAGTTAGACGACCAAGAGACGGCCAGGAGGGTTTGGGACAGTCTGGAAGACCGGTTCGGCTCGTTGCCGCCGGTGCCACCGTCGCTGCCGCCAGTGCAGGACTTCGTTGAGAGATGGAATGAACGGCGCGGTGGGCGCGGTGTGACTAGACGGCTGCCCATCACAGTGACATACACGGAGGGCGATAGGGAGACAGTCGAGGGAAAGACTATAGACATCAGGCGGGGCGGCACATGGGCGGTGTTCAGCTCACCAGTACGCGAGTGGGCAACGGTGTCGGTGAAGCTGCAGTCCGACGATGGGGTGATCATCGTGGAAGAGGCCACCGTGATCCGTTCTTTTGACTATGACTTGTCCAAGGCCCCGGCCGAGAGCAAGTACCCTTACGGTAGGGCTATACGGTTCCTGCGTTACGGGGAGCAAGCACAGGAAGCGCTTAATCGTCTCATCAGTGGTTCTTCGACATGAGTAAGTCAGGCTACTCTGCGATCAGATCTGTGCGAGATACCAGGCAACCGAGGATTCGTGGATCAAACCAGTTAGTACATGGACTGTGCGTGATACGGCGGCCGTAGCCTTCTTCCTCACGTGTTGAGCGATCTCGAGCTCTCGGTCAGGGGAGATCCAGTAGAAGAGAGCAGCATAGCCACAGGGGTCATAGCGAGGGGTAGGGAAGTGCGAGCGCACTGCCTCGAGCAGAAACCGCCGGGACTCCAGTCGAATGGGGACAGGCAGCGCGACGGATGAGTAGAGGAAGCGTGCCCTGGCGAGGGAACGGGCATCGTTGACCTCGGAAAGGGCCGCGGCCAGCTGCTGGCTTCGGCTACTAGGTGCGGTTGAGAGTTCTGGGTCCTCTCTGAAGACTAGGCCAAGATAACCGGGCTTCCGGGCTAGGTAAGACAGCTGGGCGCGCAGAAGGGCCATGGCGGCGGGATAGCTGCAGTTCTTGAGGCCTTCGCCTTCAGGGGAGGAATCGACAAGGCTTGAATAGTCGTGCAACTCCCTGTCAGCACTGAGTTGGAAGACGCGGGCAAGTCCCTGCTCACAGAGATACAGTTCTCCATCTGCGTCCCATCGTTCGATGTGCTGCCGGAGGAAACTGAAGAACCTGTGGCGACGAGGCCCTGCTTCCGCATAGTCCAAGCACGACTGAGCAAAGTTGCCTGGAACATGCGGAATGCCGTGGACCTTGTAGGTTGTCCTGCCCCTCGTGATGTGCGTGCATGGGAGCTCAGCTACGCTCACGTCCGGCTCTGGCAGCACAGTCTCGCTGATGTCCCACCATATGCGGCGCGCTCTGACTATGACCTCTTCCGGGGCATGTGGTGTGGATAGATCCATGCCTTGCCTACACAGCTCCCTCGCGATGCCCTCCAGGGATGTGCTCTCACACAGAGCGGAGAATAGCCGCGCCGGATCCGCAAGGCGAAGTACTTCGGACGTGCGCATGGATGGAAGAACTGCTTCGATTCCTTGTGCCATGGGTACCGCGACGTGCGCTCAGACCTGGCTGGATTGGTGCTGGGTCTGCAGCTTGGCTTCTATCTGTCAGGACTGTAATACCATGCTGGCGCAGAGTTACACACACGTAGCCGTGTCCGATGTTGCCATAGGATGCCAGCCGGGGTATCCCATCATGTAGAGTGTCAGCGTCTGTGGGATAAAGGGGGACCGAGGCAAGCTGTGGCTGTTAAGTGCCTATGGGACACCCCTGACAGCCCTGCAGGCTTGTCTGCGAGCCTGAGACATTCTGTAGGTGCCGACCGCCCATAGGACCGTTTGCGCATGTCGAGCGCCCATGAGACCGCTTTGAGGGCACTTTGGGGCACGGATGAGTCTCGGGACAGGACGGGCAGATCGGCATCCACTACCTCAGCTGACGTGATCCGCGAGCGACCTACCCATCAGCTCCGGGGCTCACCATCCCCGCCCTGCAAAGCAGCGTTGAAAAGGAACGCGAAGGCGTTTGAACCTCGAATCTCCTTCCGTTCCAGGTAAGTGTCGATGGCTATGTCGACCCCCACTACCACCGCGCTTGCCAGTAGGCACAGGGCTGGCGGCAGCCCAGAGAAGAGCCCCACTGCAAAGGGTATCCCTGCTGTCCCGCCTATGCCCCTCTTCCAGATCCTCTGGATGATCCTGCTCTTGGACTGATCTAGCTTCCTTCTCAATTCGGCGATCGCTGGATTGACGTCGTGGGCTATGGTATTGTCCACCTCATCGAAGAGATCTGCACCATACTCCGCGGATCGGATCGTGGCAGCCAACTTTGCGATCTCGAGCCGAAAGCGGGAGAACTCGTCGGGAGCGCTCTCCCTGATCTCTATGACGTCATCGTAGCTTTCAAGGGACAGATCGGGCAGGGGCTCGAGGACACGGTGTGCTAGCAGGCCTGCCTTTGCCGACCGCTGTAGCTTCCTCAGATTCAGCCTCTCTGCCACCTCAGCATTCGTGACGGCTCGGCTGTACTTCCGCCTGAGGTAGCTTCCCATGCCTGGATCGTCCGTGAACAGGGATGCGCCATGCTTTGAGGCCAGGTACAGAGCCTGGGCGACCGCGAATGCTTGGACGAAGTGCGCGACGCCGAGATGGCCCTGGCGGTCGATCAGCGGCGAATACAGCTCCCGAACCCGATCCGGCACGCCATAGTGCACGTTCTGGTGGAATCTGAATGTGGGATCGTATCCTGTGAGGTATTTCGACCCTATGCTGTGGTGTGCAGCGTAGAAATCCACGAGGAAGTAGTTGAGCATCGCCATCGAGCCGAAGTCCCCAATGTCGATCAGAAAGGAGTCGTCGCCAAACACACTGAAGGGCGGCCGGCTGCGCACAAGCTCCTCGTCGCGCAGGTCGTCTATGACAGACGCATACACTAAGGACCGCGCATCGTCTGGCCTCATGGCCTCCTCGGGGCTTACGAGGACGAGATGCTCCTTTTCTTGCAGGGGCAATGTCTCCTCAACGAACGCCGACAGGTTGGCTATGGCTTCTTTGGCGACGTCGTTGTACTGCGTCGGATAGCTGGCGATACTGGACTGGAGAGCGCCAACGACGTTGCGCTCGCAGACAACCAACACCCTGTCGAAGAAGACGAGGGCCTTCTTGAGGGTATCGGGTCGTTCAATGGCCGCCCATGGGTAGTACAGGGTCGTGAATTCGCTCATGCTCGCTACCGGTTGGTACGATGTGTAGGTGTCGAGGGACGATGAGACCGCTGCAGAGAGTTCTGGCCCTGCCGTAGTGGCCCCTCTCTCGTATGATGCATAACCAGTGTGCCGCGCCTCCGGGCGCCGTTCCTCCAGCGCTCTCAGGCCGGCTTCACGAGCGGTTGACAGGGACATGCGGGGGCACTGCTCCGATCAGGGGCGCGTGGCAAACATCCGTATTAGGCCCATAACACCGGTTATGAGCGGGGCAGTCTGGTCGTGCGCGGGCCTCTCGCAGGCGGGAGCCGTTCTCGGCGAGATCAACGGTTCAGGAAGGACTTGACCAGGTCCCAGTTCCCAAGATACTGATCTGGGTCATCCATGCGCCGAAGAAAGGACTTGCCCCACTTGCTGCGCTCGTACCGCGCTTTGCGGACGACCTCCACTGGGAAGACATAGAGCTGTGGGCTCCGACGCCCGGTGTCGCCGTTCCGGGCTTTCTTGCGATAGCGGTAGCCTCGGTTGAGTGCGACGAACACGACGAAATCGCATTCGTAGTTCCGCATGGGGAACCCGCCATCGTAGTCGGTAGCCCATCTGCTCTTGACCTGTATCCTGCATGAAGTGCGCTTCTGGGGGTCCGTAGCGATGATGTCGTACCCGGGGAAGTTGGTGTACGCCTTGAATACCTGAATACCCTCGGCGAGCAAATGGCCCAGCGCGAGGAACTCGGCACCTGCCGCCTCCAGTTTGCTGTCGAGTCGTGCCATCGACTCAGACTCCTCGTGACACTCAGTGCCTTGGGCCTAGGCAGACAGCGCCTGTGAGTGAAACGCGCCACGGCTATCGAACGGCGCTGACCTCGACACCGAACGCCTCGGCAAAGCATCCGGGGCGGTGGCAACCCACTGATGCCTGATCGGATCCCCCGCCCATCATTCCGCGATCCTGACCATGCCGTTTGACTCGCGCGTCAGCGTCCCCTTTGCGAGCAGTGACCGGACAACCGACTCTATGCGCTCGGACACGTTCTGCCGAGTGGACCTGAAACCGAGAAGTCTCGAAGACGCCACAATCAGGCCCTCGAACGGCGTTCCGTGCTGCCAGCTCAACACACTCTTGGCTGCCTCCGCGATCTCCTCATCGCATATCAGGTCAATGTCCAGCGAAACATCACCGTCCCGTTGACGCACTGTGACAGCGTCGTCCGTGGCGTGCCAGAGGAAAGGACCCTTCTTCCTGACCCACCCGCGGGTCAGGGCCAGCATGGCTCCCTCGCGTATGGCGTCGCGGATTCTCCTGCCAGCTCGATGCACTCTCCAGTAGTCTCGGATTCTACGCACCACCTCATCGAAGTGAACGGGGCTCTCAATCTCGACAATCTGACGAGCCGCTTCGGCGAGGACGCGCGGTGACTGCCTGTGCAACTCACCGATGCGCCTCAGGCCCAGCGAAGTGCAGATCTCGTAGTCCGCGACCACCATCCCAGGATCTCCTGGCGACTCGTACTCTCGCTTCCCCTGCTGCTGTTCCGAGCCCTCCGTACTGTCCCCCTCCGCGTCGGGCGCCGGCTCGACGATGGGTGTCGTCGGAGGCGGTTCAGCCTTCGCCCGGTCCACCGCAGCCAGGATCTGCCTCTCACAGTCAGCGCGGTTGCGGTACCAGTCAGTAGACCAGACTCGGTAGATTCGCCAGCCTAGTCCCTCCAGGATCTGCTGACGGAGTCGGTCGCGGTCTCTTGCCACCGGGCAGGTGTGGTACTTGTGACCGTCACACTCGATGCCAAGCAGATAGGAGCCGGGCGCCTCCGGGTCCACGACCGCAAGGTCCACCCGGAAGCCTGCGCAGCCGACCTGCTTCCTTACCTGTAGGTCTTCAGCGATTCTGAGACAAACGGGAAGGGAGAGTCGGGGCTGAGTTAAGTGGGTGTTCCTGCTCCTGGGATGGAAGGCCGGAGCGGCCAGAAAGGAGCAGGCAGATGGAGGCTGGAGTCGAGGTGAATGGTGCTGGGCAGCAGCAGGCGTCGGGGGAGGCGAAGACACCTGAGGCATCCGCGCAGAAGCGAGGGGAGCGGCCACGCCAGCAGATCCGCAGAGCGAAGAAGGTGACGCGGCGCCGCTTCAGTGTGGAGGAGAAGATCCGCGTTGTGATGGAGGGGATCCGGGGCGAAGAGCCGGTATCGGAGCTGTGTCGGCGAGAGGGGATAGACGCCAGCGTCTACTACCGCTGGCTCAAGGACTTTATGGAGGCGGGGAAGCAGCGGCTGCGAGGAGATGTGCTGCGGGAGGCCCGCACCGACGAGGTGAAGGCGCTCAAGGATGAAAATGCGCGTCTGAAACAGCTGGTGGCTGACTACGCCCTTGACCTGATGGCGCTGAAGAAAGGCTTGCTGGCGGAGCGATGAGCGAGAATCAGCGCCGAGAGGTGGTGGAGGTGATCGACCATTCTCCCCACACCATCGGGTCCGCCTGCAGAGAGATCGGCATTAGCCGCAGCAGCTACTACCGATGGCGGGAGCTGGTGCACGGCCCGCCGCCAACACATCGCCAGCGGGCCCCGTGGAACCGGCTGCGGCCAGAGGAGCGACAGGCGATTCTGGAGCAGGCACTCACCCATCCCAGTCTGAGTGCTAGGGAGCTGTCTCTGCGTCTGGCTGACTATGCGGGGGTGAGCGTCTCGGAGTCGTCGGTGTATCGGCTGCTGAGAGCGCATAGGCTGCTGCCCAGACGAGCACCCGAGCGGGAGCCGGCGGCCAAGGAGTGGCGGCGCCGGACGAAGCGGCCAAACGAGCTGTGGCAGAGCGATGCCACTCGGTTTCTGGTGCCCGGCTGGGGCCACTACTGGCTGGTGAGTGTGCTGGACGACTACTCCCGCAAGATCCTGGCTTGGGAGCTGGTGAAGGACGTGCAGACGCCAAGCCTGGTGGGCGCTATCCAGCAAGCGATTGAGCAGAGTGGACTGGACCGGGCGCCGCGGCTGGAGCGACCGGCGCTGCTGACCGACAATGGGTCTGGCTACATCTCGCGGGCGATGCGGGACTACCTGGGCTTCCATGGGCTGAAGCACCTACGGGCCAAGGCTCATCATCCCCAGACCATCGGCAAGGTGGAGCGGTGGCATCGGACCATGAAGGACGAGGTGACGCTGGTGGTGCACACCAGCCCGGACCAACTGCGACAAGCGATCTCGAGATTCGTGGACTACTACAACCGCCAGCGCTACCATGAGGCACTCAGGAACGTCACTCCCGACGACGTCTACTTCGGTCGCAGGGAGGAGATCCTCAACCGGAGAAAGCGACTGGCGATTCGCGCGATGGTAGCTCGGCGAGAGCACCACCGCAGGACTATGCGGGATGCAGAGACAACCGGGACGGGAACACCTGAAGTGTTGCTTAACTCATCTCCTCATTTGTCTCATCAACGCTGACGATCTACAGTGTCCTCGCCACTCGTTGTACACTACATCGCCAGATCGAACGCCCTCGCGATGTAGACAGCCATCTGGTCTCGAGTCACCACGACCGTCGGCCTGTAGAAGCCGTCGGCGTAGCCCTTCACGACCTCGTTGTACACACACGCCTCAATTGCGGTCCCGGCCCAGAAGCCAGGGGGCACATCTGGGAATACCTGGCCGGCGTCTGTCATGTCATCGCCGATGCTCACCCACTCCTTCGCTCTGGCGATGAACACCGCCATCTGTGCCCGAGTGACTGGCCACCCCGGCTGGTAGCTCCCATTGCCGTAACCGCCCACAACTCCATTGCCAGCGGCGTACTCGATGGAGTCATAGGCCCAGTGGTCCGTGGGCACGTCAGGGAAGGTGGGCTCTTCCGGTCCCTCGGGCACCGCATCACGACCGCCCACCAGTCCTCGAGAGATGAACACGGCCATCTGATCCCTCGACACAGCCAGGTCCGGGCGGTAGTACCCATCCGGATACCCTACGACGATCCCCCCCTCCAGACACTCAGCGATGTCCTCCAGTGCCCAGAAATCATTGGCCAGGTCCTTCGGCACGATGGTCACGTGGTCCCACCCCTGGAAGTCCGTGCCGCCGAACGTGCTCCCCGTCAGGACTGCATACTGACCATCCACCAGCAGCTCGACCTCGATCTCCTCGGTCTCGAAGTGCAGGCGAACGTCCGTCAGTCCATCGCCGTTCTCATCCCCGTCGTGGATCATCCACCCACCATCGTCTGGGTTCTGTGCCACGGGTGCACCAGCAAGCACTACCGTACTCGGATCGATGTCTGTCGCATCAAACGTCTCCGATGAGAAGACAGCCACCGGAAGGACGCCCTCCGACTTCGGATTGACCGGGTTGCGCTCGCTGCCAGGCTTGATGTCGATGTCGATGCCGAGCAGTGGATGCGTCTCGAAGATCAGAAGGCCCCAGAACTCGTCGGCCAGGTACACGTGATCACCGGCAGCTGTGACATCGAAGGCCCGACCGGGAGTGTCCCAGTAGGCGACCTCGACCGGGTGTGCAGGATTCGTGACCTGAATCACCCGCAGTCCCAACTTGCTGTTGATCAGGTAGAGGAAGCCGTCTGCGAAGGCCACATCGTAGGCGTGGTATTCTGTGTCGCACGACCCGACCTCGATGGGCGCTGTCGGATCCGCGACGCTTATGACGCTCACCACGCCGTTGCCAGCAAGGTACACGTAGTCGCCCCAACAGGCAACGGCGGAGAGACCGTGCCCAGGATCGATTGTCAGAGATCCCACCTCACTGGGGCTCGTAGGTCCTGACACATCCAGGATTCGCAGCCCGACGGCGGATTCCGAGATGAAGGCATGGTCCTCCGTGAGAGCTACGTCATACACGCCATCGGGCACTGCGAAGTGACCGACCTCGACCGGGCTACTCGGGTCTGAGATGTCAACGACCCGTAGGCCGCCTGGGCCGGCATCGATGTAGGCCCGCTCGCCGCGAACCAGCACCTCATCAGCGTAGCCAGGAACAGCGACGGATGCTACCTCACTGGGGTTGGCAGGGTCAGACACATCCAGGACGCGAAGCCCATGGTCGAGGTCAGCAACGTAGGCGTACCCCCCATCGACGGCCATGTCCTGCGTCTGACCGCTGGTATCGAACCCGCCAACGTCAACCGGACTCGACGGGTCGGATACGTCCAGCACCCGAAACCCCGAGTGCTGGACGGCCACGTACGCATACCCGTCGGCGACAGCAGTTCTGCGCGCCTGTCCCAGCCCGTCCCAATGCCCGACCTCCTGTGGGCTAGTGGGCGATGAGACATCGATCACTCGCAGCCCGAAATGCCAGTCTGCCACGTAGGCGTAGCTGCCAGACACTGCCACGTCGAAGGAGTGGTCATACGTCGGCGGCGTTGGCAAATCCCAAGCGCCGACCTCAACCGGGGCAGTTGGCGCTGACACGTCGATGAGCCGCAGACCCGACATACCATTGGCGACGTAGGCGATGTCCCCCGAGACAGCGACCCCATATGCATGGGGTGGGGTGTCATAGTATCCCGCTTCGGTGGGATGCTCTGGGTCCTCGACGTCAACGACCCGGAGTCCCTGATCCGCGTCACCCACGTAGGCGTAGGGACCAACAACAGCAACGCCTGTCGATCTGCCTGGCGTGTCGCAGACCCCGACCTCCACAGGACTCTCTGGATTCGATATGTCGATGACACGGAGCCCCGACGCTTCGGCACCGACATAGGCATAGCCGCCCGCGACAGCAATCCCCGCGGCCTCGCCTGGCGTCGCCAGGAAGCCCACCTGGACGGGGTGTTGTGAATCCGAGATGTCGATCACCTGCAATCCGCCGAACAGCGCGGCGACATATGCATATGCCCCCGCGACGACGACCCCCCGTGCATCACCCGCTGTCTCGCACGCCCCCACCTCCACTGGGCCCTCTGGGTCAGTTGCGTCGATCACCCGTAGGCCGTGAGTGCCGTCCGCAACGTAGGCGTAGCCGCCCGACACAGCCACGTCCCGGGCCTCGCCAGGTGTGTCGTAGTAGCCGACCTGCTGCGGACTGCCCGGTGTGGTGATGTCGACCACACTCAGCGCTCCCCAGGCCGCAACGTAGGCGTGGTCTCCGACCACAGTGACCCCCTGCGGCTTGCCGCCGGCGTACTGTGCCACGGGAGGAAACGTACCACCGTCTGCCCCCGCATCTGGCGCGGTAGCCACCAAGGCCCAGGCAATACATGAAGCCATGGCGAATCTCAAGAGTCGCGCGGATGCCATCTGGCTCCTCCTTAGAGTCTCCAGG
Organism: Candidatus Hebobacterum abditum; assembly: GCA_029821875.1. GTDB lineage: Bacteria > Armatimonadota > Hebobacteria > Hebobacterales > Hebobacteraceae > Hebobacterum > Hebobacterum abditum. The sequence continues at coordinate 9,670 of JALGXW010000001.1, forward strand.
CACCCCACCCTAACGCACAACCTGGACTCGTCTTGGCGGAAAGGCCACTGCAGTGATCTCTCGTTCTCGGACACGTGCTGCCATCTTATTCTGTTGTTCTGCAGGTTGCAGCAGACATCCTCTGGATGTAGGCGGCCCCTGGCAACATGCCCCGCTCCCGCCCTAACCGGTGCCCTGCGGCTACATGCCGCACCGCGTGAAGCTACGGGGGCCTATGGGGAGTCTCAGAGCATCAACCCAAACGCCCTCGCCACATACACCGCCATCTGATCCCGCGTGACCACTATCTCGGGGTGGTAGTAGCCGTCGAGGTAGCCGGCGACAACACCATTCTCCACGCAGTACTCGACATGCGTGTAGGCCCAGTGATCGGTGGCCACGTCGGGGAAGTTGCGGGGGTCGTGCTAGGGAGAGAATCCATCCGGGCTCTCTGGCGGCTTTGGGATGTGTCTCATTCGCATTTGACAGACGCACGCTATCCTATCTTCGAACTCCGAAGCCCCCTTCGGAAAGCCCAGCAATCACCCTGCTGTGGTACCGACGGACTAGTTAACAGCCCGACCCAGGAGCATTCGGAGCTGTTAACTAGACACCCCTGTTAGACTGAGAATTCGAGAGTTTGAGAGGCCGAAGCCTGGGCGGCCGAGTGTAACCCCGGGGTTTGCGTTCGGGGCCCCGGATTCTCAGATCCGAACAGAGAGGCCGGGCCGATTGGGCGGAATCCCGGAGAATGGCCTGGAGACCGGCTGATTCGTGGCTGGCGCGAGAAACGCCCGCGAGGGCCGGGGGCGTTAACGAGTGGGTGCGCGGTTTCGGCGGTTTGACTGAGTGGCTCCGCGGGCAGGACTCGAACCTGCAACCTAGTGGTTAACAGCCACCCGCTCTGCCAATTGAGCTACCGCGGAGCACTTGGGATTGTATCTTACCACAGTGCGGCCGGAGGTCGCAACACGGATTGGCGCCGCGTGGGGGATGTTATGGTGGCGCGAGCTTGCGGAGCCACTTCTCCTCGATCTCCCGCAGGCGCGTGGACTGCTCGTCGCTTAGGCATGGCTTGGAAGGCGTCGAGAGGATCTCCGCCACCCGCTCGGCCGCCCGCTGTGCGAGGAGAGGAGAGCCGGCGGCCTCCCAATCCTGGCGCCGCTGCCGACCGGGCAAGGTGCTTTCGATGTGCTCATCGCGGAAGTGGGCCAGCGTGTGCTCGTGTGTGAGGAAGTCGCCTGTGCCTGCGCATTCGCGAGCTACCTCCTGCGCGATTGTCTCAGGCGTCACTTCTATGCCGCGCTGGGCGCGGAGCATTGCGGCGGCAAGCTCGTTGTCGATGACAGCCTGCTCAGGCGACAGCGAGACCTCCGTCTCAAGTTGACCGATGCCCCAGATGATATTGACACCTGCCAGCGCGTGAAGCATCCCCGTCGTTGCCTTCTCGAGCGCGGACTGCTCGTCACATGCGAAGTTGTCGCTGCTGATCCAGGAGGCCGAAGGGAGGCCGTGGTAGCGTGCGATCTCCGCGCCCGCCGCAGCGATCATGCCGTCCTGTATCTGTCCGCTCGTTGCCCGCGCGGATCGCATGTCGAGCATATGGGAGAACCCCAAGTTGAAGACGCAGGGCCTCCCAGGCTCGAGCACTTGGAGGATGACGATGCCCGACAGGGCCTCTGCGTTCGCCTGCGCCAGCGCGCCAGCGAGTGTGACTGGGGCGGTGCCGCCTGCGAGTGGCTCCGCATTCACCATCATTGGCAGGCGGCGGCCGGAGGTGATGAGAAACAGGTCGAGGGCCGAGCGCGTCCAGTGGAATGGGCTAACGATGGAGTACCCGAAGCTCACGATTGGATGGTCGGCGAGAGGCGCACCATCGGCGAGCACTTCCGCCATCTCGATGATCGCCCGCGGCCCGTCGGAGGAGAATATGACAGGGCGGAGGTGCTTCGTCGAGTTCTCCGCCAGAATGCGGAAGCCGACGAAGTCCCGCACCTGCGGAGGGTAGTCGCTGATGCTCGTGCCCACGGCTGCGTGGACGTTGCCGAGCGAATCGAGCACCCGCGTGAACGCGGCGAGGTCGGCCGCCTCAATCTCCTTGCGGTCCTTGCCCCTGATGATGCACAGAGCGTTCCCGCCCCAGAAGACCGTGCCGCCGTCTGCGCCGACTGCCACTGAGCCGCCCCGACGGTCGGCCAGCGTGATGTTGCGGGGAGCTGCCTCGACCGAATCCGCGACTACGGAAGGCGGGAAGCGAACAGTGACGCCATCCGGGTCTCCTTTGGCTCCTGCCTCACAGAGCCTCTCGAATATGTCCGGGTGGTCGATCCTAACGCCGACCGACGCCAACAGATTCAGACTGGCCCTGTGTATCTGCTCGATCTGAGCAGAAGAGAGGAAAATCATGCCTACTCTCCCGCGGGTCGACTTCTCGAGATTCTTCGAAGCAGGGCTCAGGTTCACCTCTCAGGCAGAAGATCGGCCGGACCCCTCGCCGGCTTGGGGGGAGAGGCGCAGCATGCCGAGCAGTCAATGGCGGCAGTCGGCATTGCCGGGGGCTTGACGTTACGCAAGCTCGGTGTACAATTCCTATGACCGTCTGCTGGGCGTTTGGCACGTAGTGCGGATCGCGCGACCCTTTGGGTTGTGTGGATGGGCAGCAGTGCCGAGCCAAAAGGCATAGCGCCGGGACATCCCGCGGCCGGCGATCCGGATCGCGGGAGGGGGAGGCAAATATGTCAGTCTCAGCAACGCGGATTGCTGCACTGAAGTACATCGCGTCGCACACAGCACCTCTGCTGGTCAACCAGGCAACAGACGAACGCGTCCTTCTGCTCGCCCGGATACTCGAGCGGGTGGCACGTTCAGGAAGACACAAGGCCCAGCTTCGAGCCCTGCGGGAGTTGGTCGAAGCCGAGCACCCAGTGGCCGAGCTGGCGCGTCGGATCTTCTCCCTTCACCCGAATGTGAGGGGGCGGTTCATCAACTCCTTGGGCATCAACGCAACGTGGCTCGGCGAGCACGAGCGGAGGGCTTTCGCCGCGGAGCACGGGACGCGCCCGCCGTACCTGATAGTCATCAGCCCAACGATGCGCTGCAATCTCCGGTGCTTGGGCTGCTATGCCGGTAACTTCCCCCGTGAGAAGGACCCTCTGCCTTTCGAGACCCTCGACCGAATCGTCACTGAGGGTAAGCAGATGGGGGTGTACTTCTACACGATCTCGGGAGGCGAGCCCTTCCTGCGCCGGGATCTGCTGGACCTCTACGATAAGCACAGCGACTGCGCGTTTCTGATCTACACGAACGGTACGTGCATCGATGACCGCACCATCGAGCGGCTGCAGCAGTGTGGCAACGCAGCGCCGGCCTTCAGCTTGGAAGGCTGGCAGGAGCAGACTGACTTCCGGCGTGGGAACGGTGTCTATGACAGAGTCATGGCCACGATGGACGCTGCCCGAGAGGCCGGGATTCTGTTCGGCTTCTCAGGAACAGCGACCCGGTTGAATGCTGAGGTCTACTTCTCCGACGCGTTCTACGACCACATGATTGAAAAGGGATGTCTCTTCGGATGGTTCTTCATCTACGTGCCTGTCGGCCAGGATGGATCGGCCGACCTCATGGTTACTCCTCAGCAACGCGATAAGCTGCGCAGAAGCGTCGCGCGCGTCCGGCGCACGAAGCCGATCTTCGTTGCCGACTTCTGGAACGACGGCTGTCTGACTGGTGGCTGTATGTCAGGAGGGACCCTGTACATGCACGTTAACTACCGTGGAGACATCGAGCCCTGCGTCTTCATGCACTTCGCTGAGGAGAATATCTTGGACATGCATGAGCGCGGTGGGCGCCTCTGGGATGTGCTGGAGACGCCGCTCTTCCGCCACACGAGGGAGATCAACCGCAGAGACCCGAACCCGCTCCGCCCGTGCCCGATCATCGACCACAACGAGTGGTTCGAAGACGCGCTTAAGAAGAGCAACGCCCGTCCGACCCATCCGGGCGCGGAGGACATCGTGGGTCGGCTCGCGCCGGAGGTGCGCGCATGGGCGGCGGAGTACGGCAAGCTGGCCGACTATGCGTGGTACGAGAGCGGCGAGTACGAGTGGGCTCAGAGGGACGATGCCCTGTGGGGCCCGGATCAACCCGAGTGAGCACGCTGGGTGAGCAGGGAGCATCTCAGGCTCCCGTGGGTGGTGGTGTATGGATGTTCTGCTGATCTCGCCAGATCGTAAAGATGTGGTGAGGGCCCGGGAACGCGGGGCGACTCGCATGAAGGCTCCGTTCCCGCCGCTCTCGCTGCTTCAGGTTGCGGCTCTGAGTCCCCCGGAGGTCCAGGTGACGTTGGTGGACGAAGCGGTGAGGGACGTTGACCTCAGAGCAAGTCCCGATCTGGTTGGCATCACAGCCTTCACCTCATCGGCCCCGCGCGCGTACGAGATCTCCTCCGCGTTCCGGGCGCGAGGCATTCCTGTCGTACTGGGAGGAATGCATGCCTCGGCCTGCCCCGGCGAGGCCCTGCAGTACTGCGACTCCGTTGTCATTGGGGAGGCGGAGGGCAAGTGGAAGAAGGTGCTTGCAGATGCAAAGGCCGGTCGGCTGCAGCGTATCTATCGGAGCAGTGATTACCCGGATCTTCAGGCCCACCCGCCGCCGCGCCGGGACCTCGTCTCTCGCCGAGACTACCTTGCCCCAGATACCGTTCAGGCGACGCGCGGGTGCGCACACAATTGCTCGTTCTGCTCTGTGAGCACGTTCTTTGGCCGCCGCATCCGGACCCGTCCTGTTGAGTCCGTTGCTCGGGAAGTAGCCTCTCTGCCGGGACGATATGTCATCTTCGTGGACGACAACATAATGACGATGCCAGACTACGCGCGACGCCTGTTCGAGCGCTTGCGTGAGACCGGCAAGAGGTGGCTGGGGCAGGCATCCACCGCGGTGCTCGGGAACGCGGAGTTGATCCGTCTGGCGGCCCGCAGTGGCTGCCGAGGGTTGTTCATCGGTCTGGAAACACTCTCCGAAGCGGCCCTGCAGCAGGTCAACAAGGGCTTCAACGTGGTCCATAGGTTCAGGGACCTCGTCGCCCGACTGCACGATGCCGGCATCGGCGTCGTGGGTGCCTTCATCTTCGGCTTCGACGGAGAAGACGAGTCTGTGTTCCAGCAGACGGCCGAGTTCGCGGACAGAGCGAAGATCGACGTCCCTCAGTACTCGATCCTGACCCCGCTGCCGGGCACGCCGCTCTACGCTCAGATGGAGGCGGAGGGCCGGATAATCGACCGCGACTGGTCTCACTATGACGGCGGACACGTCGTGTTCGCTCCCCGGGGAACGACACCAGAGAGACTGGCGAGTGGGCTTCGGCAGGCATGGCGACACAGCTACTCCGCCCTCGACATCCTACGAAGGCTGTTCTGCGTCTCCAGGCGACTGCCGGCGATGGTTGTTCTGAACTTGGCGCTTCGCCGCCGGGCCCTGTCCTGGGCATCTCGCAGGAGCCGCTGATCCCCATCGCGTTCGGGCCCACCGCTTCAGGTGCGCTCCTCCGCCTCGCCCACTTGCCCGCTGCGCCCACCCCACTCCGCGGCTCCCCGAAACGCTTGGTTGCTCGGTATTCGAAGCCCATCGCGGGAATAAGTGATCGTTCGCGCAGACACGGTGGTTGAGGCTAAGCGTCGTGTCCACCAACGCCCACAGCGGAGAAACGGAGCATCAGTCGGCGCGGGAGGGCCGCTGGCCCGGCGTCGTCCTCTACCTGGCAGTTCCCGCCGTCATTGCCGCTCTCATGGTCTACTACTTGTGGCTCTCGCATCGTGTCGTCGGCGAGTACGGCTTTCCCCTCGACGATAGCTGGATACACGTGCGCTTCGCGCAAAACCTCGCTCGCGGGCACGGCTTCTCGTTCAACCCGGGCCAAGCCACGAGCACGACGACTGGCCCACTGTGGACTCTTCTGCTGGCCCTCGGATTCCGCGCCACCGGGGAGTACCTGTTCACATCAGCCGCTATGAACTGGGCGCTCTGCTGGCTGACGGCGGTGACGGCGGCTGCATTGGGCCGTACGCTGGTTCCGTCTCGCCGCTTCGGCGCGGTCGTTGCGTTTGTCGTCGCCGTCACGGTTCCACTCCCCTGGCTTGCGCTCTCGGGAATGGAGCCGCCGATGTTCATGTGGCTGACGCTGGTTGGCATCCTGCTCCATGTGCGCCTCCGCACGGCGCGAGGCGCAAAGGCGATGCTACCGACTGTGGTCTTCGGCCTCGGCGTCTACGCCCGCCCGGAGCTTCTGCTCCTCTTCCCGCTGGCGATGCTGGACCGGCTGCTGATGGCGAGCAGAGAGCGCGCCGAAACACGGTGGGCTGTGAGCTGGCTCAAGGAGCTGGCAGTCCACGCCCCTGTCTATGCCGTTGTCGTCGCGCCGCTTGTCGGCTACAACATGGCCGTGATTGGGCGGCCGCTGCCCAGCTCCTACTACATCAAGGCTATGAACTATGGCATAACCTGGGCCATCGCGATGGACAGAACCGATCTCCTCATCGGGTCTCTCGTCGTCGCCCCGATAAAGGAGATATTCGCCATTCTCTGGCTGTGGCTCACGAACAACTTCGCGCTCTTCGTTCCGTTTCTCTTCGGGTATGTCGCCATCATCCGGCGCGCGGCCGACCCCGAGACCGCGGAACATCCATCCTTCCTCATTCCGCTGCTGCTGTTGGTCCAGCCTGTGGCCTGGGCGGTCGCCACCAACTTCCATCGTACCCCTTGGTTCCAGGGCCAGCGATACGTGGCGAACCTCGGCCCGCTGTACATCATTGTGGGCCTGGCTGGAGCTTGGTGGTGGCTTCGCGAAGGCCGGCTGCGCACCTCACGGGCCGCGTTCCTGGCCGGCCTCGCACTGGTGCTGGTCGCCTCGCTGGTGCGCCAGCCCGATCAGGCGCGCCTATACTCGCAGAACGTGAAGAACATCACCGACTTGCAGGTCACTGCCGCGCGGTGGCTCAGAGACCGGGTGTCCGAAGAAGCGGTGATCGCCGCGAACGACGTCGGTGCGCTCGCGGTGATCACACAGTGCCGTGTTTTCGACAGGATGGGGCTGGTAAGCCCAGAGACTCTGGCCTCCCGCACCATAGAGAACGCGAGGGCGGGCACCTGGCAACGGCGTGATTGGGAGGCCATGGTCAGGGCCGAGCCCGACTATGTGTTCATGATCGCACTGCCAAAGCGGCTGGACGGACTGCTGCAGAACCCATACTACTTGGATCCAGTGTACCGCGTCGAGATAGATGACAACATCACCGCCGGGGGCTCGATGGCCGTTATCCTTCCCACGGTCTGGTGCAAGCATCCCCTGAAGGGCGAGGCCGCCGCGGGCGGTCCGTGATCCCATCATGCCGCGCCGAAGGCGTGCAAAGGAATGCCGAGAAGCGGCCCCAACGGATGAGCCTGCGGTCCCCAGGTGGATGGCTGCCACAGGCTGGGCCGCGATCTTCGCTGTCCTCGCCGCGCTGCTGGCCTTCTACCTGGCGAGATCGCGAGAGCTGGCCGGCGTGTATGGCCTGCCTCTCGACGACGGCTGGATCCACGCCCGCTTCGCGCAGAACCTGGCACGGGGCTACGGGTTCTCGTTCAACCCCGGCGAGCCGACCAGCACCACCACGGGGCCGCTGTGGACCCTGCTGCTCGCGGTTGGCTATCGCCTTACGGGAGAGCACCTGTTCACCGGCATCGCGCTCAACTCCGTGCTTTGCCTTCTGCTCTGCGCCGTCGTCTACCATCTCACGCTGGCGCTCGGGCAGGGCAGACGCTTGGCACTGGCAACGGCGGCGGTCGTGGCCTGCACGGCCCCCCTCCCCTGGTGGGCGCTGTCCGGGATGGAGCCCCTGCTCTACGCACTGCTGGCCCTGCTCGGGATACTGCTGCACCTCCGACTCCGTCGCGCCCCGTCCCCTCGAGGCCTGTGGCCAACGGTCGTGTTTGCGCTGGCGGGCCTAGCGCGGCCGGAGATGCTGCTGCTGTTTCCGCTCGCCATGCTCGACAGGATGCTCATGGCTCTGACCGAGAAGCGGGATCGAGCCCTGCGGTCCTGGGGCAAACAGCTTGCTGTTCATGTGCCCCTGTTTGTCGCCCTCGTCGCGCCGCTCTTCATCTACAACTACCGCGTCTCCGGCTACCTTCTTCCCACGTCGTACTACTCGAAGCTCCAAAGGGTCGGAATACCCGGCGCGCTCGCCGACCCAAGCGTGATGTGGTCGCAGGCGCTGATCGTCGGCCCGGCCGTGCAGCTCTGGCAGGTGTGGGTGACTTGGTCCCACAACAACCTGCTCCTGATTGCACCGTTCTTCGTCGGGGTCGGATGGCTTGTCTGGCGCGCGCGGTTGCCCGGAGGCAGCAGGAACAACTCACTCCTCATTCCGATGCTCGTGTTCGCGCAGCCATTGCTCTGGGCGCTCGTGGCCGGCTACCGCCCACCAGACTACCAGAGTCAACGGTATCTGGCCGATCTGAACCCCCTGTTTCTCATGCTTGGGATGATCGGGGGCTCGTGGGTTACGGAGTTGATCCCCAGGACCTTCCGGAGGTGGGTCCGACTGCCCCTCCTGATCGTCGTGCTCGTGATCTCGGTTGTGGGTCAGCCCAGGTCAGCCGAGGTCTACGCCAAGAACGTGCGAGACACGACCCAGATGCAGGTGACGATCGGCCGGTGGGTCAAGGATAACGTGCCGCCGGGATCGCTGCTGGCGGTGAACGACATCGGTGCCATTGGGTTGATCAGCGACATGCTGGTGCTCGACCTGCAGGGACTCGTGACACCCGAGATTCTGTGGCGTCGAGATATGGCACGGCGCCTCGACGGCACAGCTCCCACGCTCGTGTTCGAGTTCATCAAGGAAAACGAGCCGGACTACCTGATCATCTTCCCCCAGTGGTACCCGGATCTCGACATGCGGCGCGACGTCTTCACACCGGTGTTCTATGTTGAGTTGAGAGACAACATAACCAACGGATCGCCGCTTATGGCGGTCTATCGGACGGTGTGGGCCGATGCGCCCCCACCAGAACGTGAGCCAACACCATGAAGCAAGGGAAGCTGCCTCCCGATCTGCTGGCGAGAATGCTCGCCCGACTCCCATCGGGCGACCCACGCGTGCTCGTCGGGCCCAGGGTAGGGGAGGACGCAGCAGCATTGGATCTCGGTGACCGCGTGCTCGTGATGGCCATGGATCCAATCACCTTCGCCACCGATCTGATTGGCTGGTACGCGGTCCAGGTCAACGCCAATGACGTGGCCGTGATGGGCGCGGCGCCGCGCTGGTTCCTGGGTGCCCTGATGCTGCCTCAGGACTTCCCGGAAGACGGAGTCGCGCCGATCTTCGACCAGTTGGCCGAGGCCTGCGAGAAGCTGGAGATCGCGGAGATCGGCGGCCACACTGAGGTGACATCCGGGGTAAGTCGGCCCGTCCTCGTTGGGTGCATGCTGGGTGAGGCGCAGCCCGGGCAGATTGTCACGACCGCAGGGGCGCAGCCCGGCGACGTGGTGGTGCTCTACGGCGCGGCCGGGGTCGAGGGAACGGCCATTCTCGCACGGGAAGCGGGCGAGCTGCTCGCCGAGCGGGGACTGGGCGCCGAAGTCACAGCCCGCGCCCGGGAGTTCCTGTTCGACCCGGGCATCAGCGTCGTGAGGCCTGCACTCGCGGCGGCCGCCTCTGGCGTGACCGCAATGCACGACCCGACGGAGGGCGGAGTAGCAACGGGGCTCGCGGAGCTGGCCCTCGCCTCCGGCGTGGGCCTGGAAATCGACGCTGGCGAGATTCCCGTGCTGCCGGCGACGCGCGCTGTCTGCGAGTGCCTTGCGCTCGACCCGCTCGGTTTGATCGCCTCTGGCTCGCTGCTCGCCACGTCCAGGCCCGAAGCGGCCGAGCGACTGCTGCGGGCCGCCAGCGATATGAAGCGCCAGGCGGCCGTCATCGGCCGCGTGGTGGAGAATGCCGACGGGGCCACTCTTCTGGTTGGCGGGGAGCGCCGCCCCCTGCCTGACTTCGCGCGGGATGAGGTGGCGCGCTTCTTCGAGGAGCAAGGCCGACCTGACGCCTGAACTACGCACACAGGAGCCGCCCCCGGGGAGGCGGCTCCCGTTCTCCATTCCACAGTGAGCGGAGGTCGGTCTACTGCGGCTGGGCCTCGGGCTCCACCGACTGAGGCTCGTCGGGCGCGACCGGTGCCGCGTCGGATACATCGGCCGCCGGTTCCTCGACCTCGTCCTCCGTCGCCGCGGCCGGCTCTTCGGCTGCGCCGCTCGGCGGGGCGGATTCCTCCTCGGGCGCCGGCGGCTCCGGAGTCTCCGGCCCAACCACCTCGAACTCGGACGGCCAGTATTCGGACCCGCCCACCTCTGGCTCCTCCTGTCTGAGGCTTCGAGGGATATCCGGCAACCTCAGCGTCTCGCCTTCTGTCAGCTCAGCGGCCTCTCCTGGGGTCCGCACGACATGTGGCGTCAGGAACACGAGCAGCTCAGACTTCACCCGGGTCGAGGTCGTAGACCGGAACAACGCGCCTATGAGCGGGATGTCCCCGAGGATGGGGACACGACTGGCGCTTCTGATGATCGATTCCCGCATCAGCCCGCCGAGCACGACGGTGTCGCCATCCCTCAGATTGAGCACGGCATTGGCAGACCTGTTCAAGATGGACGGATAGCTCTGGTCGCCCACCTGAATATCCGCGCCCACGTCGTTGGACATGATGTTCACCTGGAACCGGACCATGTCTCCCTGCGTGACGGTCGGGGTGACAGTCAAGACGATTCCCACAGATTCGTACCTGATGTTCGTCGTCTGCCCCCCTGTCGCTGACTGGAAGGTGCCAGTGGGGATCGGAATCCGCTCGGAGACGTCGATCTCGGCCTCTTGGTTATTGGTCGTGAATATGCTCGGCGCGGCCAGAATCCGCGTGTGGCTGTCGCTCGTCAGCGCGTTGAGCACGGCCGAGAAGTCCTCGCCACTGATGGTCGCGAAGAACCCCAATGGCGCGCCCTCTTCGGTGGGCACGCCCACACCGAAGCTGGTGCCTATGTCGCCTGTGTACTCCACGCCATCGCGCATCCCCCAGGTGCGGCCGAGGCTCTGCCACTGAAAGCCAAGACTCGTCGCGCGAGTCAGCTTGACCTCTGCGATGATGGCCCGGATGTGCACCTGTGGCGGCAGCACGTCGAGCTTCTCCAGCATCTGCTTCACCAAATCGACCTGCTCCGGCGGCGCTGAGATCAGGAGAGTGTTCGTGTTGTCGTCGGCCGCGATTATCGACTCCGCCACGCCTGCGCCTGTCACCGCAGCCGCATCTTCATACGGAATGGGCGGTGGCTCGCCGGCTGGCCCCTCGGGCGGCGGCGCCGGCGGCGCCGGGGCCGCCTCAGCTTGGGCGATAAGCAGCCCGTCGGATGCCCGGGGGGTGCTCGCCTCGCCGGCGAGTGGCTCCAACCGGTAGTCCGCGGACGACTGCCTGCCAACTCGGGAGCCGGAGGGACTCGTCGTTCGCACGCCCAGCGGCCGCTGGCCCCCAAAGGGCTGGCGATACGGCTGACGTTGTTGGAGCCCCGACGTCCTTGTTCTCTGTGCCGAGGCGCGAGCAGCGCCAATCTCGGGCCCTTTGGTTACCTGCGCTCCGATCAGGGGGCCGAGCAGCTCGGCCAGCTCGCTGGCCACCAGGTTCTGCACCGGATAGATGAAGTAGGTGTCTCGCAGGCTGACCTGACGGTCTAGCTGAGCTATCAGGTCTTCTATCTGCATGAGGTGGACTGGCGTGGCGAGCACGATGAGGGAGTTCGTCCGCGTGTCCGGTATGGCGAACTCCGGTCCCGCCAGGCCGGCCTGCTGCGGCGTGGGGCGGGCCCCGGGCCGCACTCCGGGCCGGGCTCCGGGCCGGGCCTGCGGGGCCCCTCGCCCGACGACCCGCCTCTCCCAGGCGGGCCGCGCACCGCGGGCGCCGGCGCCGCGGCTCAACACTATGGCCGTGACCAGGTCGGCCATCTCCGTCGCATCATAGTACTGAAGCGGGTACACGCGGGGCCCACCTGCCAGTTGCCGCTCGGTATCCTCGATCAAGGCCAGGGCGCGGGCGATGTTCGCGGCCGCATCGGTGATGATGAGCGAATTCGTGGACGTCGGCACGAGGTTCGCCCGGGGAGACAACAGGCTCTGGAGCTGATTGGCCAGATCGTTGGCGTCGAGGTTCTCCAGGGGGATGACCTGTGTGATCAGCTCGTCCCCGGGAGGATAGTCGTCGAGCCGCGCGCCGAACCGCAGAGGAGCTCCCGACTGCATCGCTTGGTCGATCGACACGACCTTGTAGATGCCGATCTCGGTGCGGAGCATCGTGTATCCCCGCACTGACAGCACGGAGTCCAATATCTGGAATGCCACGTCGAGCGGCACAGGCTCTGGCGCGATGATGGTGACCGTCCCATGTACATCTTCGTCTTTGATGATGGTCACCTTGGCATGATAGCTCAGCAGCCTCAGAAGATGGTTGATATCGAGGCCGTAGACCTCCAACCGGATCACGTCCACACCATCTTCACCTGGGATCACCTCGAGCTTCGAGCCCTCCGGGGGCACAGCGGCTGCGGCGCCGGTCGGAGCAGCCCCTTCCCGCAGCGAAGGCGGCCGGTTCTGCGGTCCTGCCCTGCCTCGCGCGCGCCGTCCCTGCCTGGCCTGCGTGGCCTGCGGAGGCGGCCCCCCCCACCTGCCTGCCGCACCCTCACATGCAGGCGGCCACAGGCATAGGACCATACTCACGGCCAATACCCTCAAACCGATGAGAACGACTCTGTCCATGTTGCTCATCTTTCTCGGCACGCCCTGTGCGAGCGCGACGCGACTACTGCTCCTCATTTCACTCCATCCCCTCTCCCCGCTCGGCACGCCGAACGTGACTTCGGCTTGTTCAGGCCCCGGGGACGAGCCGAGGCCCTGCAAACTGGCTCAACGCCCTCGTGGCGGCGCCGGTTCTCCGCCGGCCGCCTTCTTCAGAGGTGTTACAGGGAAGTCCCGAGGCCGGCTCAGGGTCATCCGGGAGGCACCGGTCCGAAGCCTGAGTGATTCGCGGGTGATCTCCTCGACGGTGGCGCCCTGGAACGTGTCCCCGACGGCGAGGTCCTCGCAGCTGGACGTAGTCTCATTCTGCAAGATGGCCAGGAACTCGCCTCCCATCTCCACGTATCCGACGTAGGACCACCCCACGAGGTCCACCTTCGGCTTGGGAGGCGGCTTCTTCTGGTCATTGGCCTTGGGCAGCGGCGGTGGCGGCGGCACAGGCTTGGGCTTGCTGGGAGGCGGTTGAGAGCGACGCTCGGAAAAGATATTGGTCTTGGCCAGCTGCTCGTAGCGGTCTCGGCCGACATCCCGCGGCGCGGCGGGCGGCAGCTGCGACACAGCCGCCGGCGCTGCGCCCTCGGCCTGTGCCTGCTCTTCCCCGCCTATGCCGCCAGGCGCCCCACTCCGCACCTCACGGAGAAGAAACAGGATGGATCCAACCAGCAACGCCCCAAGCACTATGTGCCGCCCACTAGGCTTGCGCATCTCTCGCCTCGGCTTCCTCGGCTTCCGCGTAAGCGGCCACATAGAAGGTGGCCTGCAGCCGGCCCCCGACCTGTCGGCCGGCCGAGATCTCGACCCCTTCGACCCAGAGGCGACGAGCGGGCTGCTCGAGCTCGAACATGAGCAGCACGAGATCCGAGAAGTCCGCCTCGACCTGGAAAGTGGCTGGATACTTCACGGCGCCATCGGCCATCTCTGGCTCCTCCGGGCGAATGCTGGTGATGGTCAGCCCGGTGTCCACGGCCAGGCGTTCGAGCTGTCTCACCATGTTGACTCGGACATCGCCCTCGGGAAACATGAGGGCCTGTATCTCTCCGCGGAGCGCCGCGACGTCATCGCGTGCTGCCTGTGCGGCCTGGTCCATCATCTGCGAGCGTTCTATGGCGCCATTGAGCGACTCCCTTTCCGAGGAGAGCTCTCGCCCTCTCGCAGTGAGCGGCATCAGCAGTGCGACGAAGTAGAGGAGGACAACGACAGCCGCCGCCCCTATTGCCAGTAGTCGCCTCTGTTGCGGTGTGAGTTGCCTCATCGGCCTCCTCCCCAGGGCGTCAGGGTCCCGCCGCTAGTCTCCGGCTCCTGTGTCCACAGCCTGAGTTCCATGGCAAACCTGAGGGAAGCCTGGCCCTTGCTCCCTGACGGCGCGCGGCCGGACACTCGGTCCGCGCCAGTCAAGTTCACCTCGCTTACGAGTGGTGAGAGACCCAGACGATACTGTAGATCGGCCACCATGGTCGAGCTGGGCGCGGTTCCCCTGAGGTGAAGGAGCTGGCCGGGCCGTAGAACGAACTCGGTCACAACGATCTCTGTCGGGGAGTACACAGCGATCGTCCGAAGCAGCTCGAGGGCCGTGTAGCGCCGGATGTGGATCGCCTCCAGGGCTTCGGCTTGTCTCTTGAGCCGGCCGCGCTCTGACAGTACCGTCTCTGCCTCTGCGCGGACCAAAGCAGCGTTTTCGCTCTGCGCCTGCAGTCCCTTCACGTCGGCTTCCAGATGCCGTACGTCTCGGGCGACGAGCAGGTAGAGAAGCGCCATTGCGATCGCGGCCGCGGCGGCGCTCACCCCGACGGCAGAGCGCAGCCGCGTCGCTCGGGCCGCCTCGGCCACCTCGGCCGGGAGCAGCGAGACCTTCCATGCGCTCTGCCCGATGGCGTAGGCCGCTGCCGCCATCGCCACAAGGCAGTTGTCGGCGGCCTCAGGGCCGCCCCCGATGAGTTCACATCCGGGGAAGATGTCAGCGGCCGACAGGCGAAGCGGCTCGACCCCGAACTCGGCTGCCAGGTGCTCCACTAGTCCTGGCGTTCTAGACTCTCGCCCGAACAGAAGGATCCGAGAGAGCCCGGCGGGGCCAAAGGATAGGGCCGAACGCCTGATCTCTCCCACCAGGCTGTCCGCCCATGCCCGGATGGCCGCAGGTTGAGGGCTCCTGGACAACAGCATCAGCCCCTCGTTCTCCTTGAGCGCTTCCGCCTCTTCGGGGCTTGCGCCGAGGTCCTCCTGAATAGCGCGAATCAGTTGGTTACCACCGACGGCCACCGAGCGCGTCAGCCGGAGCCTCTCTTCCGCCGAGATGTTGATCGTGGTCGAGCGCGAGCCGACCTCCACTTCCGCACCTAGTCCCGTCGGCTCTCGGCCGCTCATCCTGGCCAGGTCGTCGAGAGCGAGGGCGTCTACAGTGATGCCGGACACGCGCAGCCCGGCGTCCTCCGTCACCCTCAGGTACTCGCGCACGAGTTCGAGAGGCGCCGCCACTACGAGCACGTCAACGAGCCCTGACCCGTCGCCCGACGGCCCCAGCTCCTGGAAGTCGATTATGACCTGGTCGACGGGAAATGGGATATGGTCGGCGAGGTCGTACTCGACGACTCGGCGCAGTTCGTCGCGTTCGGCCTTCGGATAGGCACTGATCCTGGCCGTCACCTGGCCGCGCGGGAGGACGACCACCGCCGTGCGGGAGCGAATGCCAGCGACGGCCAGGGCCTCCGCCATCGCCTCCGCAACCGGTTGGCGGTCGCCCCCGACCTCCCATCGGTACCCCGGCGGCAGGTCCTGTTCCGCGAACCTTACGGCGCGAATACGGCCGCGCCGCTCGACGAGCTGCGCCACTCTGACTGACTGTGTGCCTATCTCAATGCTGATGGGACCACTCATTGGAGCGTTCAGCTACCTCCTCCCGATGACCCATGCATTCTCGTCCAGGGGTGGCAAGGGCCAGTCCTGCTCCGCCTGCCGAATCACCAGCACCTCTGCCGGACGGCGCCGGAGAAGCGCCGTCAGTGTGCGGTGTGTGTGCCCGGCATCGGTCCACCCCATGGACTCGACGAGGAAACAAGACGACCTGGTGGTGATATGGTCGATCATCTGCTCAAAGACGTTCGAGCCGTCGGTAAGGTCCACCAGCAGTTCCACGACCTCACCCAGGGATCGAAACGGCTGCTCGACCCTTCTCGCCACTATGGCCTGGGCGACCTCGTACGACCCGCCGGGCAGAGCGCCGATGACCTCGAAAGCCGCTGTGTTGAGATTGACCTTGCCTCGCGCCTCACTGCCCGGCTCAATCGAGACGTAATCGACCAGGTTGGCGATCGTGCCCCAGTCCAGTCCGGCGACTGTCCGGAGCTGGGCCAGCGAGGTGTAGCCGCTCTGCCCCATCTCGTTCAGCTTGCTCAGACCCTCGAAGATCACGTCAGGCTTGTACATGACGAACAGAGAGCCAAGCCTATTGTCCACCGAGATGCGAAAGGCCTCCTCATTCCAGTTGCGGAACTCGTTCAAGCTCATGCGCGGCTCACCGTTCGGATCCGTGTTCGGCGACTCGGAGTCGACCGTGACGAGATCCGCGAGGCCTATCCTCTCCTCGGAACCGAAGTACATCTGTGGGGTCACTCCGCGAACGAGCAGCAGCTCCCCCGGCGTCTGGAAGGGAGCATCCCGGGGGATATACGGGTAAGGGAGTCCCGCGTAGTCGGCGGACTCCGCTCCCTCTGGCGTCAGGCCCTCCCCGCGATCTCTCCAATCCTGGACTGACGCCGCCGCCACTGGATCGCCCGTCAGGCGCAGCAGCATCTCATAGTCGGCCTCATTGACATCAATCCGCCCACATGCGTCATGGACCCGAACACGGTAGAAGCCGCTGCGGAGCTCGTGCGGAAGATCGAGCGGGCGCTCCGCCCACGGACCCCAGCCATCCAGCAGTGTGTCGGCTGTCCGATCATCATAGAGCAAGATCGCGCGCGCCTGGTTCAGACCAGCTTCCGCCAGGAACAACGCCTGCGTTCGGTCCAGGCTCGTCCTGGAGGCGAGCAACTCGACGCGGACGGCCGCCGTGATCGCAACCGCCAACACGGCCAGCAGCGTGACGGCAAAGACGGCGAGGATCAGCACGACGCCGCGCCGCCTGTGGTCCCTGCTAGCGGGTCGGTATTGACAGAACGGTCTGATATGCATGTTCGTTCTCGCGCGCGTCGAGCAGACACAGCTCGACTGCAACGGCCTCCGGCAGACGCACATTGTCTTCTGTCGTCGCCCATGTTGCGAGCCACTCGAAGCCGTCGAAGTACCTGAGGTTCACCTCGATGACTGACTCGGCGACCAGCTCATCACTCACGCACTGGCTGACTGAGCGCTTCTCCTCGAGCCATTCCCGGACGGGGGCTACCCACGTCGTCCGGTAGAGGCCGCCGAAGCGCTCGGACGTCGGCTCGCGTATCTCATAGCGGACCGCCACGAAATCCGTCACCGGCGGCTCGATCGGCTGCAGGGCCGGCATCAAGTCCTGCGCGGGAAGCAGAGCGGCCCGCGTGATGGTGCTGCTCTCTGTCGAGAACTCGAGCAGTTCCTGGTTATCCTCCTGCGAGTCCTGCTCTGTGCCTGCGCGGCCGAGGAAGTAGCCTCCCCTGCGATGCAGCCCCAGGTAGCACCCGCGAATGTCTCGCGTCAGCAGCGCGAACGTCGCTCGCGCCTCTTGGTTGAGGTCGGCGGTCTCCCGCGCCCTGTCCCATACCTTCAGGCACGTTGAGATGCTCAACGCGATCCCGCCGATCAGGACGACCACAAATGTCATGGCGATGGTCAACTCGAGCAGCGTGAAGCCGGCTCGGCTTCGCGCTGGTCTAGAAGACGTTCGTTGAGAACCAGGTCTCACGTGCTCGTCCAGCCTCGGGAGCAATGATGACCAAATCGACTCGGACCACGTTGAAGTCGTCCGGCTTCTCGTGGAACAGCTCCCACTGGTAGTCAGGATGGGCGGGACCGAAGTCGCCGCGCTGCCGGCCCGCCGAGATTCCTTCGGCTCCCAGCAGTTGGATCTCCGCCAGCTTCTCCTGCGCAAGGAGAGTTACGATCGTGTCATTCGTAGAGACGCGCGTCACACGGCTCGCCATCGAGAATGCCGTCAGGGCGCCCAGCAATCCTATTGCGAGCAGCACCGTTGCCACGAGCACCTCGACGAGGGTGAAGGCGTGTGCTCCGCGCGGCTGGGCGGCACAGCGAGACATCGAGGCTAGGGGGGCCCTGCTAGTCATCGATCCGGACTCTCCCCGTGGCCGGCGAAACCGCGACTCGGACCTCCCGCCCGCGCCCCCCACCGAGCACCATCACGACGCCGTCCGTGCGCCCGTCAGGGTAGAAGTAGATGTCCGTTCGTGCCACATCGCGCTGTTCGCTGCCACGCACCTCGAGGCTCATCAGGCTAAGATGCTCCGGCACTCGCACCACGCGCTTGCCGAGCAGGGGAAGGGGGTCAAAGGCTGTTCGGTCCACCTCTGGCGCCAACTGGATCTCCGGGAAGAAGGCGTGCCGGTTGGGCTCGAAGACGACGCGGACGAGCCGCCCGCGCGCGACGGCCTCCGCGTGGGCGGCTGTGAACATGCCGACGAGCTGCCGCACGGCGGTTCGCTCGCGCGTTCCCCTGAGAACGCCGCCGAAGCTGGGCCGCAACGCGAAGAACGCGATCGTGATGATCGTCATCACGATCAGCAGTTCGATGAGCGTGAAGCCCAAGTTGCGCCGGGCCGGTTGCGCCCGTGTGGCATATGGCAAGGTGACGGATCACTCCTCGTCGGCGTTGGTTATGTCCTGTGCGAACTCGTCCGTCCCGCCGGGCCTGTCGTCCGCGGCGTAACAGACGATGTCGTAGCTGTCGGGATTGAGCTGGCCCGGGAAGCGATACTCATAGGGATTGCCCCAGGGATCAATGGGTGACTTCCGCACGTAGGGCCCGTTCCAGTTTCGGGGAACGGGGGCGGTCGCTGGTTTCCTGCGAAGCGCTGCCAGCCCTTGCTCAGTCGTCGGCGGGAATCCATTGTCGGCCTCGTAGAGGTCTATGGCCGTCTCCAATGTCTTGATGTCCTGGATGGCGCGGGCGCGCTGGGCCATCTTGGTGCGGTTCAGGATCTGCAGCGTAACCGCGCCGGCCAAAATGGCTATGATGGTCATCACGACGACCAGTTCGATCAGGGTAAACCCGCTGGTTCGGGAAGCTCTTGCTCGCCAGCGTCGCACTTTGATCGCTCCCTTTGCTAGCGACCTATCGTCGCGTTGATCTGGAAGATCGGTAGGAGAACGGCGAGGACAATGAACCCGACGATGAGGCCCATGATGATAATCACGATGGGTTCCAGCAGCGTCGTGAGGCGGCCCAAGGTGCTGTCTACCTCGAAGTCCAGACTGTCCGCCACGCGGGCCATCATCTCGGGCAGCTGGCCCGTCTCCTCGCCGACGCCTGCCATGTGGATCAGAAGCGGGGGGAAGGCGCCGCTGTGCTCGAGGGATAGCGCCAAGCCGGTCCCTTCCCGCACCTCGTCGCGCATCGACTCCACAGCGCGTGCCATAGGTCGATTGCCCACCGCGTTGCCGCTGATTTCCAGGGCCGCCAGGATCGGCACCCCGCCGCCAAGCATCGTGCCGAATGTTCGCGCCAATCGCGATACCGCCATCTTGTGCCAGACTGGCCCGAGCAGCGGCACTCTCAGCCCAAGCAGGTCGAGCTTCTCGCGGCCTGCTTCAGTTCCAGCGTACCACCGGACACCGACAATCATCAGGACGATGAGGAGGAGAATCGCCCACCAGATGTGACTCAGGACGCCGGCGATGGCGAGCAGTGCCTGCGTGATGAGTGGCAAGGTCTGCTCCATCTCTTCGAATAGCGTCGCCAGCTTGGGGATGAGGAACCCGATGATGAAAGCCACGGCGCCGACGGCGACCGTCATCAGAACCGCGGGATAGAGAAGGGCCGAGATGATCTGAGACCTCCGCTGCATGGACTTCTCGAGGAAGTCGGCCAGGCGCAGCAGGACGACGTCGAGATGGCCGCTGGTCTCCCCGGCCCGCACCATGTTGACGTAGAGGGCCGGGAAGTGCCGAGGGTGCCTTGCGAGAGAGTCCGAGAGCGGCCGCCCCTGCTGCACATCGGCGCGGATGGCCTCCAAGAGGTCTCGCAGCGCCACCGAATCTGCCTGCTCCACGAGCACCGACAAGCTGCGAAACATAGGGAGCCTCGCCGCAGTCATGTCGGCGAGCTGCCGCGTCATCACGACGATGTCGATGCCGCTGACTCCGCGGCGCCGGCGAGCCCCGGCCGGCCGCCCCAGGGCGACCGCGGCCGCCTCCTCCACTCGGGAGGGGAAGTACCCCATGTCGCGCAGGCGGCGCTTCACGTCTTCAGGATTCTCGGCTGCGATTTCCCCGGCGACCCGCTTGCCTGACCGGTCTAGCGCAACGTACTGGAATCGCGCCATGCTAGATCTCATCCCGCTGGCAGACTCGCACCAGCTCTTCGATCGTGGTCTGGCCATCCAGGACCTTGGTGCGGCCGTCCGCCAGCAAGGTCCGCATCCCCTTGCCCACGGCGCGCTGCTTTACCTCGTTGGCCGAAACCTTGTCAAGGATCTGCCGAGTCACATCGTCATCCACCAGCAGTAGCTCAAAGACCCCTGTGCGACCCAAGTAGCCGTTGCGGCACGATTCGCAGGCAGCGGCCCTGTAGAGCGTCATGGCGCCGGCCTGGTCTGCCGGCACAGAGACCTCGCGCAAGTCCTCCGGCGTCGGCTGAAACGGCTGCTTGCAGTTAGGGCAGAGCAGGCGCACGAGTCGCTGGGCCAGCACGCCGACCAGCGATGATGCAACGAGGTAGGGTTCGATGCCCATGTCGAGCAAGCGTGTAATGGCACCCGGCGCGTCGTTGGTGTGCACGGTGCTGAAGACGAGGTGCCCCGTGAGAGCGGCGTGGATCGCGATATCCGCGGTCTCCCGATCGCGGACCTCGCCCACCATGACGACATCCGGATCCTGCCGGACAATGTGGCGCAGCCCGGAGGCAAACGTGAGACCGATCTCCGGCCGGACTCCGATCTGGTTCGCGCCCGGGAGCTCGTACTCGACCGGCTCCTCGATCGTGATGACTTTCTTCTCGGGAGAGTAGATCTCGTTCAGCGCACCATAGAGCGTCGTCGTCTTCCCGGAGCCGGTGGGTCCGGTCACCAGGATGATTCCGTGAGGACGAGAGATCAGTCGCCGGAAAAGCTCGAACGTGTCCCGCCTCATCCCCAGTTCGGTAAGCTCCATCAGGCCTGCCTTACGGTCGAGCAGGCGAATCACGGCGCTCTCGCCGTGAAGTGTGGGGATCGTTGACACGCGCAGGTCGATCATGCGATCGCCGAGCTTGATTCTGACTCGGCCGTCCTGGGGGAGGCGGCGCTCTGCGATGTCCATGTCGGCCATGATCTTCACGCGGGAGATGATGGCCGGATGGAGGTGCCGCGGGGGGGAGGAGGCATCGTGAAGCATACCGTCCACGCGGTAACGCACCCGCAGCTCCCGTTCGTGAGGCTCGAGGTGAACGTCCGAGGCCCGCTCCTGTATCGCCTGGTGCAGTATGAGGTTGACCAGCTTGATGACCAGCGCTTCTCTGGCCATCTTCTGGAGGTCGGCGATCTCGAGATCTTCCTCTGCGACATCCTCTCGCTGCATATCGTCGATGTCACGGAACATCTTCGCCATGTAGGACTGCTCGATGGCCTCGGTGATCTTGCGCCGCGGGCTGACGACGGCCCGAACATCGCGGCGCGTCAGCAAACGGAGGTCATCGAGCACCGTCACGTCGAAAGGATCGGCCATCGCGACCACGAGCGTGTGGTCCTCTTCCCGCAGCGGCACGACCTGATGGCGCATGGCGAACTCGCTCGGCACCTCGGCCAGAAGCGAGACGTCGATGTCGCGGTCGATCTCGGGCACAAACTCCAGCCCCAGGTGTCGGGCGACGGCGGCGAAGATGTCGGCCTCGTCCGCCAGACCCAGGCGCACGAGGCTCTCGTCCAACCTCTCCACGTCGTCGTTGCGGGAGGCAGCAGCCGTCTCGAGCTGGTCCCGCGTCACCAGGCCGGCGCCCACCAGAACCTCTGCCAGCAGGTCAGAGGATAGCTGGGCCATTCAGAATCTCCTTCTAGCAACAAATAAGGGAGGGGATTCGTCCCTCCGTTACCGTATTAGACACGTGTCCGGCCGGCAAGTTCGGCCGAACACGGGCGCTCCTGGGGCGACGCCAGCTTCGATTATACCGGAATCAGCTGTCTCTTACTAGCGTGCCTCTCGTGCCCGTAGAAGGGAGGGTGTCTGCGTGGAGATTCGCTTCTCTGCTGGCTCTCTGAGAGACTGCGAGGGCGACGCGCTCGTCATCGGCTGCTTCGAGGGAGCGCGCCCGGAGGGCCCTGCAGCCGAGGTGGATCGGGCTCTGGATGGCCTTATCGAGAGCCTGGTCGAGTCGGGCGAGATCCGCGGCAAGCAGTCCGAGATAACAGTGCTTCATACGGGCGACAGACTGCCCTGCGCGCGGGTGGCTGTTGCAGGCCTCGGCGAGGCCGGCAGAGACCCCCTCCTTTCAGTGCGCCGGGCCAGCGGCGCCGCAGCGCGATACCTGCGGGATCGTGGCTGCCGCCGCATCGCCACGGGCCTCCACTTGGGAACGCCTCCTGGAGTGCGTCCGGAGCACTCGGTGCGCGCGGCTGTCGAGGGGGCATACACGGGGCTCTACCGGGGCGAGGAATGCAAGACGAAGAGGGACCTGCCAGACGAGCTGGATGAGATAGCAGTCGTCGGCTTGCCCAGCGAGGATCGGGACGATCCGGTCGTGGTCGCTGGACGCGCCGGCCAGGTTTCGGGCGAGGCGACGAACTACGCCCGGCGTCTGATCAACCTGCCGCCCAACGAGATCACCCCCTCGCGACTTGCCCGCGAGGCCGCCGAGATCGCAGCGGCCGGCGGCCTCGAAGTCGAGGCCCTGGGCCCTGAGCAGATTGGTGAACTGGGCATGGGCGCGCTCTCGGCCGTCGCCCGCGGGAGCGAGGAGCCGGCGAGGTTGATCGTGCTTCGTCACCGCGGTAGGGCGGATGGGCCGCGCATTGCGCTTGTGGGGAAGGGCCTGACTTTTGACAGCGGAGGGCTGTCCCTCAAGCCGTCGGACAGAATGACAGCGATGAAGCAGGACATGGCCGGCGGCGCGGCCGTCCTAGCGGCCATGCGCGCCCTAGCCGAGATGGATCTGAATCTGGATGTCACGGGGGTCGTGCCGGCTACGGAGAACCTGCCGAGCGGCCGAGCGTACAAGCCGGACGATGTCGTAAAAGCATTCGACGGCAAGACGATTGAGATCGTCAACACGGATGCGGAGGGCCGCTTGATCCTTGCAGATGCTCTGGCCTATGCCTGCCACCTCGGCGCGACACACATCGTGGATGTCGCTACCTTGACGGGGGCCTGTGTCATCGCCCTCGGCCACGCGACATCCGGTGTGATGGGGAGCGATCCCGCTCTCGTGGAGGCCGTCATCGACGCGGGGGAGCGAGCCGGCGAGCGGATGTGGCGGCTGCCGCTGTTCCCGGAGTACAGATCACAGTTGGACAGCAAAGTTGCCGACATCAAGAACGTGGGCGGCAGGCCTGCAGGCACCATCACCGCGGGATGGTTCCTGCGTGAGTTCGTTGGGGAGACGGCCTGGGTGCACATCGACATTGCCGGCACCGCCTGGAGCGAGAAGGACGAGCCCCACCAGATCGAGGGGGGCACGGGCGTGGGCACACGGACTCTCATCGCGCTCGCCGAACGGATGGCTGGAGGTGAGGCATGAGGCCCAGGGGCCGCACACTACTGCTCGTACTCGCCGCACTGCTCGGGATCATGGTGGGGGCAGTGCTCGTCCTGACGCTGCAAAGGACTCAGCCCACGGCGCCGCCGTCTACCCACGAGCAGCCTCTGCGGCCGCTGCCTTTGGCTGTGGTGGATACCAGCTCTCAGGATGCCATCGTTGCCGCCGTGCAGAAGGTGGGGCCTGCGGTGGTGAACATCAGCACGGTGTTCCTGCCGCCGGCCGAGGACCCGCTCGAGCGCATCATCCGGCGATCCCTGGGGATTCCGCGCGAGCCGTTTCCGCGAGGCGGCCAGGGCAGCGGGTTCGTGATAGACGGGGAGAAGGGCTATATCCTCACCAACGCACATGTTGTCAAAGGCGCCGACCGGGTGGCAGTTCTGCTCGCCGACGGTCGCCAGTTCGATGCCGAAGTGGTCGGCGCCGATCCGCTCACTGAGGTGGCGGTGGTGCGGGTGCGTGGTGAGGATCTGCCGGAGGCGACGCTGGGGAGCACGGAGGACGTTCCCATCGGCTCTTGGGTCATCGCCATCGGGAATCCGTTCGGATATGAGAACAGCGTAACCGTCGGCGTGGTGAGTGCAAAGGAGCGTGAGATCGAGGGCCCCAACAACATTGTCCTCGACGACCTGCTCCAGACCGACGCGTCGATCAACCCAGGAAACAGCGGCGGCGCACTCGTCGACCTCAACGGCCGTGTCGTGGGCATGCCAACCGCGGTGATACCCTTCGCGCAGGGCATGGGGTTTGCGGTCTCGATCGACGTTGCGGAGCAGGTTGCCGAGCGGCTGATCGAGACAGGTACGATGCCCTGGCTGGGAGTCCGGCACAGGCCGCTGATACCCGAGGAGGCGCGGCAGGCTGGCCTGCCGGAGGGCAAGGGAAGCATGATCTTCGGTGTTGTCCCGCGTGGGCCCGCCGCGCGAGCTGGTTTGCAGCCGCGCGATCTCATCATACGCATCGGCGATCGCGCCATCGAGAGACGAGGGGATCTGAGCAAGACGATCCGCTCCTACGGTGCTGGCGACAGAGTCGAGGTGACGGTGATCCGGGAGGGCCGGGAGGTGACTCTGCCCGTCGAGCTCGGCGCCGCGCCGGTCGACCTCGGCGAGCGCTAGTCCTGCCGGAAGTGACAGCCTCGGCTGGTCGAGTTCCGTTGCGCCGCCTCGGCTACGATCAGCGCGGCCGCGATGCCGTTGCGCAGGCCTACGAGGGCATCGGCCAGCTTGGTCTCTCGGTAAAACTGCTCGATCCGGTGCTCGAGGTAGTGGAGGTCCGCGACGGCTCGCTGTAGGCGCTTCGCGTTCCGAACGATACCCGCGTAGTTCCACATTGTGCTCTTGATCATCATCCAGTCCTGGATGATAAGCAGGGGGTCGATGTCCTCGGTCAGGCCCTCGTCGTGCCAGACGGCGATCTCCTCCGCGATGCCGCGCCGCAGGTCTTCGTGATCCCGCGCTGCGTCGTCGGCTGTGCGCTGGCCCCAGAGGATGGCTTCCGGCAGCGACGTCGAGGCAAGCCGATTGGCGCCGTGCACTCCCGTGCAGGCCGCCTCTCCCACCGCGTACAGGCGACGGATGCTCGTTCTCCCCCACGTGTCTACCTTCACGCCGCCGCAAAAGTAGTGCGCCGCGGGCACCACCGGGATGGGCTGCTTCGTTATGTCGACCCCGAACTCGAGCAGCTTCTCGTAGATCGTGGGGAACCGCGTCCTCGCGTCGACCGAAAGGCCGCCAAGGTCGAGCAACACGTACTCTGCTCCCTGCTTCAGCATCTCCTCGTGGATAGCGCGGGCCACGATGTCCCTTGGCGCTAGCGACCCGTCGGGGTGATACTCGGCCATGAACTCCTCACCGCTGCGGCTCCGGATGACGGCGCCTTCGCCGCGCACGGACTCCGAGATCAGGAAGCGGTCGGCGTCCCTGTGGTAGAAGGCCGTCGGGTGGAACTGGACGTACTCCGCGTTGATGATCTCGGCTCCGGCCCGGTAGGCCATGGCGAGTCCGTCTCCGCGGGCCACCCAGGGGTTCGTCGTGTGCAGGTAGAGCTGACCCAGCCCGCCCGTGGCGAGCACTGTGTGCGGCGCGAAGTATCGCTTCACCCCTCCCACACTTTGGTCGAGGGCATAGGCACCCACGCACTCGATCCGTTCATACACGGCGGCGGGGCTCACAGCGTGGTGCGGCACTGTTATCAGGTCCACGGCCGTGTGGCGCGTCTCGAGATCGATCCTGGGCTCTTCTGTGAGAGTGTCCAGCATCCGAGCTATGATCGCGTGGCCCGTCGCGTCGTCCGCGTGCGCTATCCGTCGCCGGCTGTGAGCGGCCTCCTGGGTGAAGTCGAGCTTCCCCTCTTCGTCTCTTGAGAACTGCACTGGAGAGATCATCGCCGGCGGACATGATGTCCGCAGCAAGTTCCTCCGGTGTGTCCCCGGGGGGGCACGCGACTATGCCCCCCTGCGCGTAATCGCTGTTCGACTCAAGCGGGTCGGCCGCGTTGGTCAACATGATGACATCGAGGCCGGCCTCGGCCGCTCTCAGCGCGCAGGCGGCTCCGGCAGCCCCGCTTCCGATCACGAGCAGGTCGGCGAGTATATCTTCATTCACGCGGCTCATCGGAATGACCCATCAGGAGAATCCCTCTAAGTGGATTCTAGCTGACATTCCTGAGTTCCTGTGTGGCGCCGCATCGGGCACCCATCAGCCTCGGCAGAGGCTGCGAGTGGTCCCGCTACCGCGCCTGGCCCGCGGCGTTCGGGACTCCCAGCATGTTTGCCTTCGGGACGGCGGCGGTAACACTCTCTTGCCACCCGGCGTGGAGAAGGCTTGTCGGCTGGCAGGATGCCAAGGAGACTGCGATGAGCATCGGCGCATCTCCACTTCTCACGCCGCTCATGTCCTGGCTCCCCCTTGGCGTCGCGGTACTGGCAGCTCAGGCCGCAGCAGTGGCCTTCTGCGTGCGGCCTTCCCGGCGCCAACTGGCTGCATCACTGGGGTTCCTGCTTTGCGCGGACGTGCTCCTCGTCGTCCTCCTCCGCGTCTGTGTCGCCCACATGGGCCAACTGGACTACTCCGAGAGCTTCTTCAGGTGGCGCTGGCACTTCCTCGTCCTGGCGCTTGTCGCAGCCGGTCTTCCGCTTCCCCTGTGGGCACTCGGGCTGAAGCTCGTGTCCGCCCGCTACGGACACAGCGCTCAGCGGCCTTCACTCATCCATCCTGTCTTTGGTGCCGCTCTTATGGCCTGGCTGCTCGCCGCCGCAGCCATACTCCTGGTTGGCGGCGAGTTCAGCTTCCTTCCGAGGCCGGCGCGGATCACTCGCATCGAGGTAGGGCTGCCGGGCCTGTCGGCTCGACTGAACGGTCTCAGAATCGCGGTCCTGACAGACCACCACATTGGGCCTCTGATCACACCCGCCCGCGCCCGGCAGCGCCTCCGGTCGCTGGCTGCAACGAGGCCGGACCTGATTGTCGACCTTGGTGACATCACCGAGATGGACCCGAGCTACCAACCGGAGGCAGCTCAGATACTCGGCGACTACTCCGCGCCGCTCGGGACGTTCGCGGTTGGCGGCAATTTCGATGTGCGGTGTGGCACGGACTCGCTCAGGGAGGAGCTGGCGAAGGTCGGCGTGACCTATCTCGAGAACGAGGCGTGGCCAGTCACGGGAGATGGGGCCGAGCTCTGGCTCGTCGGGCTGGGCGATGCCTGGACTGGCTGGGCCGATCTGGACACGGCGCTGACCGAAGTGCCGGAGGGGGCGGCTGTTATTCTGCTCTCGCACAGCCCGGACGTGATCGAAGAGGCGGCCACGCGCGGGATCCCGTTGGTGCTGTCCGGGCACCTCCACGGCGGCCAGGTCGTCATCCCGTTTGCGGGGCCTGTCGTAGGCATGTCGAAGTTCGGCACGCGCTTTGCGTGGGGCCACTTCCACATTGGCAACACGCAGCTCATCGTGTCCAGGGGGCTGGGGGAGGAGGGAGTTCCTCTCAGGTTGTTCTGCCCGCCCGAGATCGTCGTGCTCACACTTCGTTCGCCGGGTGACTGATCCGAGCACGTTTCGCTCCGCCACGGTGGAGTGCGAGCAGGCCCCAGCCGCGAGGCGCCGCTTGTGCTCGCATGTGCCGTGTGCTAGAATCGCCGACATGGAGGGCAAGCTCCGACGGGCGCGTGTGGGAGACGTCGCGGCGGTTCACAAGCTCATCAACTCCTTCGCCGATCGCGACGAGATGCTACCGCGCTCGCTGAATGAGCTCTACGAGAACCTCCGCGACTACTTCGTCATCGAGAACGGAGGCGACGTAGTCGGTTGCTGCGCCCTCCATGTGACCTGGAGCGACCTCGCTGAGGTCAAGTGTCTCGCAGTCAGAGAGGATCACCAAGGGGACCGGCTCGGGGAGCAGTTGGTCGAAGCGTGCCTGAGCGATGCTCGTGTTCTGGGGGTGCCTCGGGTCTTCGTGCTCACCTACATCCCAGGCTACTTCGATCGGTTCGGCTTCCGCACCGTGGAGAAGAACGAGCTGCCCCAGAAGGTCTGGAGCGAGTGCATTCGGTGTCCGAAGTTCCCGGACTGCGCAGAAGTGAGCATGGTGATCGACCTTGAGTGAACAGGGGGTGTCATGGCGGCCAAACGGATCCTCGTGATCCATGGGTGCAATCTCAACCTGCTCGGCTCGCGGGAGCCCGAGCTCTACGGGAGCGCGACGCTCGACGAAATCGATCGGCAGATTGCTGCACTGGCTGAGGAGCTCGGGGTCGAGGTGTCGTTCGTGCAGTCGAACCACGAGGGCGAGATCATCGAGGCGATCCAAGCGGCCCGCGGCGCGGCCGATGGCATGATGATCAACCCCGCTGGGTGGACCACCACGAGCGTTGGCATCCTCGACGCGGTGAAGGCGGTTGGGCTCCCGACCATTGAGGTCCACCTCTCGAATATCCACGCGCGCGAGCAGTTCAGGCGTCATTCTGTGCTCGCGCCTGCGACCATCGGCCAGATATGTGGCTTCGGTGCGGCGAGCTACCTGCTGGGCCTTCGGGCGCTGGCCCGACATCTCGGCGTAACCGGGTCTCCATGAGCGACCGCGACGGCCGCCTGGCTCAGCTCCGCGAGCTGCTCCCCGGGGCCGAGGTTGACGGCCTGGTCGTGTCCGCGCCGGGCAACATCTTCTATCTCAGCGGGTTCCGTGGCTCCAGCGGCGCGCTGCTCGTTACGGATCAGCAGTGCATGCTGTTCAGCGACTTCCGGTATCGGCTCCAGGCGAAGGAGCAGGCTCCCGACTTCGAGTTCGTCGAAGTACCGCGGCGTCTGCTCGCGGCCGTCGGCGAAGCCGCCGCCGCGGCCGGTGTGAGTCGGCTGGGCTACAATCCCTCACATCTCAGTTGTGAGCTGCGGGATCAACTCAGCGAGGGCGCCGGAAGCGTCCCTCTCGCGCCGGCTGGCGCTCTGGTCGAGGAGATGCGAGCGACAAAGTCCGAGGAGGAGGTCGGGCTGATCAGTGCCGCGGCCGCCCTTGCCGATCGGGCGCTGGCGCACATGGCGAAGATGCTCCGGGCGGGCGCCACGGAGCGCGAGGTTGCACTGGAGGGGGAGTTCTACATGCGTCGCGAGGGAGCCGAGGCGGCCAGCTTCGACGTCATTGTGGCATCGGGGCCTCGCAGCGCGCTCCCGCATGCCGAGACGACCGATCGTGAGCTGGCCACCGGCGACTCGGTGGTCATCGACATTGGGGCGCGGTTCTCCGGCTACTGCTCCGACATCACCCGGACGTTCGCGGTGGGCTCAGCCCCGCCGGAGATGGGCGAGGTCTACAAGGTGGTGTATCAGGCGCAACGGGCGGCCGCCGCCGGTGTCCAGGCAGGGGTCATCTGTGGGGACGTGGACGGCATCGCACGCAAGATAATCGAGGATGCCGGTTACAGCGACAGCTTCGGCCATGGACTTGGCCACGGGGTCGGCATCGATGTACACGAGGCGCCGCGCCTGGGGAAGGGCGAGAAGAAGGAGCTCGCTCCCGGCAACGTGGTGACGGTCGAGCCGGGCATATACCTCGAAGGCACCGGAGGCGTTAGGCTAGAGGACTTGCTGGTTGTTTTCCAGAACGGCTCGGAGACCATCACAGGCAGTCCAATGCCTTCGGAGCTGCCGGTGGTGTAGACGCAGATACATAGGAACGGACGGGAAGGAGAAGGATGCGATGAGAAAGCACTGCTCCGCAGTATTCATGAGTGTGCTGCTGGTCACAGCTCTGCTTCCGGCGCATGCGGTGGTGCTGCGCTTCCAACCAGAGGTCGGCGACACTCACCGCTATAAGCTCTCGATGTCGGGCCGCATGACCATGGAGATGATGGGCGAGACGATGCGCGGGGAGACGACCGCCGAGATGGACTACGCGGAGAAGGCATTGTCCAGGGAGGGCGATGTCACGCGGCACCAGACAGAGTTGCTAAGCGGCACGTTGAGCATGACGATGGCCGGGCAGAGCGAGACCATGGATCTGCCGACGGGTCGGCTTGTCGCCGACATCGACAGTCGCGGGAAGCTAGTCGAGATGGTGGAGGCTGATTTCGAGGGACAGGCGATGCAGCAACCGTTCATGGGCTCCGGGCCCGAGTCGATGTCGACCTCGTTCCATTACGGCGCCTTCCCCGAGGGCGATGTCAAAGAAGGTGACACCTGGTCGGACACGATCTCCATGCCGTTGAGCCCGGACGGCGCGGAGGTCGAGATGACATTCACGTCAGAGCTCCTCGCCCTCACCACCTTCCAAAGCCGGAAATGCGCCAAGATCCGCACTTCCTTCAACGCTCCGCTGGACATGGACATGGCCGAGTTGGGCGTGCCGTCGGGCGACGACGAATCTGGCGCCATGCAGGCTACCCTCAAGGGCGACATGCTTATGTACTATGACTACGAGAACAGCCTCTACGTATACGGCGAGGGCACGATGGGCATGGACATGTCCATGCCCATGCCCGACATGCCTGGCGGCGACATGACAACGAAGATGATAATGAACCTGAAGATGGCCATGGTGGAACCATGATCCGCCTCCGTCTCTGCCTCTGCTTGGCTGGGCTCTGGCTCGCGGGCGGCTGCGCACAGGCGCAGGCAGTCGTCTTGGAGTACAAGCCGAAGGTCGGACAGACGGCCACCTACAAGGCGATGTTCGCCGGGCGCATGCAACGTGCTATCGAGGGAGACGTGCCCTTCGCCACCTCCGAGCGGTACGAGGCGACGGCGACCCTGACGTATACGAGCGAGGTCCTCTCCCAGACCGATGATGCGACGATCGTGGAGATCCGCATGCGGGAGGGGAAGGCAGACGTCAAGGCCGGCGATGTCGCGGACGCCGTAGATCTCGGCACGTTGGAGGCAAAGGCCACCGTTGACCGGCGGCGAGTCGCCACCGATGTCGATCTGAACGCCAAGAGTGACTTCGGCGAGCTCCACCCCGATGTGACAGAGGCCCTTGGTAGCTTGGACCTAGTGGGGGACGCGTGGCTCGGCCTCGTGGACGTCCTCTACCTTCCCGAGGGCGACGTGGCGCCGGGCGCCACGTGGTCCCACGAGCCCCTGGAGGAGGAAGAGGATCTTCCCTTCGCGCTCGAGATCAACCACCGCCTACTCGAGCTGACTACGTACGCGGGCCGCAAATGCGCGAAGATCGGCGTCTCCTGGCGTGCGCCGTTCACGGACACGCCCTTCCCCGAGGCCGGCGAGGCCGCCGAGGGATCTGCATCGGGAGTCTTCAGCGGCGAGTATGTAGTGTACTACGACTACGAGAACTGCCTCGAAGTGTATGTGGAGGGGTCCGTCGGCGCAAGCATCAGCGTGGCAGTACCTGAGCCCGCCGTGACCGTGACTCAGAATCACCAGACAAACGTCAAGTCAAAGTTGGTCGAGTGAGGCTTCGAGGGGCATGAAAGCCCGACAAGAGGCTGCGCTGCTGGCGTTCCTCGCTGTCGCCACGGTGCTGTGGGCGTGCGGAAACCATGCCGCGCGCGCGGCCGAGCCGTTGATCCCGCGGTCCGAGATGCTCGCGGTGGATGAGATACGGTCCGGGATGAAGGGCGTCGGCAAGAGCGTCTTCGAAGGGACGAGGATAGAGAACTTCGGGGTCACCGTGATCGGCGTACTGCGGCGCGTGAGCTTCGATGGCGACATCATCCTCGTGCGCATCGACTCCGGCCCGCCCGTCTCCAAGGGCTTCGGAGTGGTATCGGGCATGAGCGGCAGTCCCGTCTACATCGATGGCAAGATCGTGGGTGCCCTCGCCTATGCCTGGCCCTACGCGAAGATTCCCATGGCCGGGGTGACCCCGATCGCGCAGATGCTCGAGGCCTACCAACCCGGCTCATCCCCGGTCCGGCGACAGGGCACGCTCAGGGCAGCGGAGCCCTTCCGGATTGACGGGCGCGTCGTGAATCAGGTCGTCGTGGCTCCGAGTGCTCCCGCTCCGTCCCCTACCAGTGCAGCAATCCCGGCGTTGGTCCCGATCAGCACGCCGGTGCTCGTCAGCGGCCTCAGTCCGGCCCTGATCGGCGCCCTGGGGGACATGCTGGCGCCATATGGGCTCATGCCTGTCGCGGGTGCGGGCGCGGCTGGTCAGGTCCGAACGCGCATGGTGCCCGGGCAGGCCGTCGGGGCTCGCCTGGTCGGGGGCGACCTGGACATGACCGCCATCGGCACGGTCACGTACGTCAAGGACGACGTGGTGCTCGCGTTCGGGCACCCGATGGCAAGCCTTGGCACCACCGACATGCCTCTGGTGGCGGCGTACGTGCACGGGGTCATGCCGTCGAACATGCTCTCCTTCAAGCTTGCCTCCGGAGGCCAGGTGCTTGGGCAGTTCACCGAAGACCGTGCCTGGTGTGTGGGGGGCCAGCTCGGCGGCGAGCCCGAGCTGGTGGACGCCACCCTCAGGGTGAGGGATCTCGACCGGGGTGTAGCGCGGGAGTACGACGCGGAGGTCGTCCGAAACCGGTCCCTCACATCCATGTTGCTGGCGGCCGTGCTCGCCGGCGCGATCGACAGCGTAGGACTGCCCCCCGAGGGCACGACGCGAGCCAAGTTCTCTCTGGATGTGGAGGGGCTACCGCGTCTGGTGCGCGTCAACACGTACACGGCGGAGGGAGACGGCGGAATACTCGCCCTTCTGCTGGGCGCGATGGGAGCAGGCGAATCCGCGACATCGGAGCTCTCGCAGATCCTCCAGGTGCTACGGGACAGCGAGTTCGGCGAGGCGCGACTCGAGCGCCTGGCGGTCGAGGTCGAGGTAAGCAAGACGCGACGACTCGCCCGTCTCGAGGACGTGTACATTCCGACACCGGTCGTACGCGCCGGCGACGACGTGCCCCTGGTCATCACACTCCGTGCCTCCGATGGAGGTATCTCGCAGATCAAGAGGACGGTGCGCATTCCAGAGACGTGTCCACCCGGTTGGGTGCGGATCGGGTTGGCGGGGGGGCGCAACGCCGAGCTTCTGCGGGCGCGGCTCGACATATCGGAGCCTAGCCCGGTGTCGCTGGACCAGATGGTCGCGCAGATGCTCGGCCGCCCCAGCAACGACGACCTGGTGGTCGAGGTGGCACTGCCCACAGTTGGGATCGAGGCACGCGGCCACGCCTTCAGTGACCTCCCCCCAGCGGCACTCCATCTCCTTCGCTCGGCCACTGCGCGGCGTCTGCGCTTGCTGCGCGACCACGTGGAGCATCGGTGGGAGACGGACTGGGTCCTCTCCGGGACGACGGTGCTGTCCGTGACCGTGGAGGGGAAGGAGAAGGACAAGGCGGGTCGGCTGCCGTCGCCCGAATACCAGCCGCCTCGGTACGAGCAGATCGCGGGAGGGTTCGGGAACATCTTCTCGAGCTTGGGGTTCAGTGCTGGGGCGCGCCCGAGACAGGTAGGGGAGGCCGATGACGAGATAGACTTCAACGCGCCACCTCCAATGCCCACCTGGGACGAGGTCGAGACCGTGGACGAGCGCGAGCTCACCGTGCCCTCCCTCGGCGAGGCGTCTCGAGAGGCGGCCGCTGCCCGCAGTGAGGCAGTGGGCCGCATCGCGTCGGTCTGGCGGCTCGCCGACCCGAAGGAACTCCTCGAAGGGGAGGCCCTCGGGACGGCCATCCTCAGCCGCGGCGGCCTGACGCTTGCCCCCAGGCCCGAGGACCTGGTCGAGGCGGAAGAGCGCTGTCTCTGGCCCGTGGCGGTGGCGGCCGATGGTTCGGTATACGTTGGCTCCTGGACGGACGGCGCCGTTCGCAGAACCACGCCACACGGGGAAGCGCCGGTCGTGCTCGAAACCTCACACGCAGGTGTGCAGGCCCTGGCCTCAGCCCCCGGGGGCGCGATCTACGCGGCCGGCGTGCCGGGTGGCACCATCTATCGGCTCGTGCCTGGCGAGGAGCCAGCCGAAGTGTGCCACCTGGGAGTCCAGAACGTCTGGGCTCTGGCCGTGTCCGACGCCGGCGATCTATGGGCGGCGACGGGGCCGGAAGGTAAGCTCTACCGCATCTCTCCCGACGGCAACTCCTCTGTTGCCTTCACTGCTGCCGACCGGCACATCACCTGTCTGGCCGCCGGCGCTGACGGCACGCTCTACCTCGGGAGCTCGCCGAAGGGAAAGGTGTACGCTCTGCCACCCGACGGGCCGCCAGAGGCCGTCTGTGAGGTTGACGCGGCCGTGCAGAGCCTCGCCGTCGGTGCCGACGGCGATCTCTACATCGGCACCTCTCCTAAGGCACGCGTCTTGAAGGTCGCCAGGGACGGTTCCTTGCGGGAGATACTGAAGGTCAGGACCAAGCACATCTTCGCTCTGCTGGCGGGGCCCGATGGCATCGTCTACGCGGCGCCCGGGCCCCCCGCAAAGGTGATCGCGATCTACCCGGACGAAACATCTGCTCTTCTCTACGACGCCAAGACGGCGTGCATCGCCGCCCTGGCCGGCGACGGGGCCGGGAACGTCTACCTGACAGCGGCCGATAGCGGCCGACTCCTCCGGCTCAACGGCATAGCGCATCGGGTCGGCACCTATCACTCTGTTGCGCATGATGCCGGGGCAACCGCCCGCTGGGGAACTGTGCGGTGGCGGGGAGATGTTCCCGAGGGTGCGGCGCTAAGCATCTTCACAAGGACCGGCCACACGGCACACCCTGATGAGACGTGGAACGAGTGGGCGCAAGTCCCGTCTCGTCCTGGGGCGCAGGTGGCGAGTCCGCCGGGGCGTTATCTCCAGTGTCGGCTCGACCTCAGCGGTCAAGGTGCAGCTGTCCCGACGGTGGATGCGGTGGAGTTCGTGTATCTCCCTGCGAATCAGGCCCCCGAAGTGCAGCTCACGGCTCCAAAGGGCGACGAGATCTGGTCTGGGAGGCAGACGATCCGGTGGTCCGGCCGCGATCGCGACGGCGATGAATTGGAATACGAAGTGTACTGGTCGTCGGACCGGGGAGCGACATGGAGCGAGATTGAGTCGGAGACGCAGCCGGCGGAGGAAGGGGAGGAGGCCCCTGAAGTTGAGGGAGAGGCTGAGCCGGAGCCTGAGACCGGGCTGCCGGGCGAGGACGAGACTACGAGCCAGACTGACTCCTCGGCGGAGACTGCCGCGGGCGGTGGCGCCGAGGCCCTAGTGGGAGTGCGTCGCATGGGCGAGTATGAGGACGTGCCGGACGAGGAAGAGCCGCTTGGGCCCCTTCGGGACGAACTCCCCGACGAGGAGGTGGAGCTCGAGGAGGAGTTGGCGGAAGCAGAAGAGGAGGCCGTGGCGGCCCGGCCGACCGGCCCCCCCTCCCGCGCGACGTCGCTGAAGTGGGACACGGCAAAGGTCCCAGATGGAATCTACTGGCTGAAGGTAGTGGCCAGCGACGAGAAGGCGAATCCTGCGGACCCCCGAGAGGGGGAGGCCGTGTCACGTCCCCTCCTGGTAGACAACACGCCTCCCGAGCTGATCCTTGATCTGCGCAGGAAGGATGACGATCCGCCGCCCGATTCGGTGACAGTGTTCGATCGATCGAGCTACGTCACCAGCGCGGAGTTCAGGGTTGGCGACGGCGAGTGGCTTGCAGCTGTGGCGGAGGACGGCATCTTCGACGGGCAGTTCGAGGCCGTGGTGTTAGACGTGAAACATCTCCCCGAGGGCAGTCACGAGGTCGGCGTGAGGGCGCGCGATGCGGCCGGCAACGTCGCGAGCAAGACGCTCCGCTATCAGCGATAGCGGAGCGTCTGACGTGAACGGCTCCACCTTCGGTGCGGCTCTCAGCGCATGCTGAGGAACATCTTGAAGTCTTGCGGGTTGCTGGCAACAGACATGGCGATCTGCGGGAGGACCTTCCCCTGCTGCACCAGCGACTTGAGCGCCTGATCCAGTGTCTGCATTCCGTCGGCCGCGCTGGACTGGAGCACAGACGGCATCTGATGCGTCTTGCCTTCCCGGATCAGGTTGCGAATGGCTGAGGTCGCAACCAGGATCTCCTGCGCGCATGTGCGGCCCTTGCCGTCGGCCAGCGGCAGCAGCGTCTGGCAGATGATACCCTCGAGGGTGGTGGAGAGCTGGACCCTGATCTGCTCCTGCTGGTGAGGCGGGAACACGTCTATGATCCGGTCCAGCGTCTGTGCGGCGCTTGTCGTGTGCAGTGTGGCCAGCACCAAGTGCCCGGTC
The DNA here is from genome assembly GCA_029821875.1 of Candidatus Hebobacterum abditum. Classification (GTDB taxonomy): domain Bacteria; phylum Armatimonadota; class Hebobacteria; order Hebobacterales; family Hebobacteraceae; genus Hebobacterum; species Hebobacterum abditum. The sequence continues at coordinate 46,014 of JALGXW010000001.1, forward strand.
TCGGCCGCGGTGATGGCGGCGCTGATCGTCTCGAGGTCGCGCATCTCGCCGATCAGTATCACGTCGGGGTCCTGCCGGAGCACATGTCGCAGAGCGACGGAGAACGACTTCGTGTCGCTTCCCACCTCTCGCTGGATTATGATGCTCTTCTCGTTGCGGTGAAGGAACTCGATGGGGTCCTCAACGGTCACGATGTGCCGGCTCCGCATGACGTTTATCTCACGGATCATCGCGGCCAGGGTGGTGGACTTCCCCGAGCCAGTGGGGCCGGTCACGAGCACGAGTCCCCGCGGACGTACGGCGAGCTTCTTCAGAACCTCTGGCATGCCCAGGCCGTCCAGCGAGGGCGGGTCGACGGGTACCGCCCGGAAGACGCCGCCAACCGTGCCTCGCTGGCGATGGACGTTCACCCTGAATCTCGACAGGCCCCGAACGCTGTAGGCGAAGTCGAGTTCCCAGTTCTCCTCGAACTCGCTGATCTGCTCGTCACTCAGAATGGAGTAGACCAGCTCGTTCATTCGCGTTGGCGTCAGCTTCTCGGTGTTCATGCTGGAAAGCTCGCCGTCGACTCGCAGCATGGGAGCGACCCCGACGCTCAGATGGAGGTCTGAGGCCCTGCCCTCGTGCATGACGCGGAGCAGGTCATCGATGTGAAGGATCTCGTCGCTGTCCTGCTCCTTGGCCTCGGCCTTCTCCTCGGCCACGGGCGCAGATGTCTGGCGCTGCCCGCGGTTGAATTCGGCGTAGAAGCGATCTATCGTACTGCGGACGTCTCTCTCAGTGGCAAGCAGCGGCTCGATGCGCATGCCGGTGCGAGCCTGGATGAGGTCACACGCCAGGCTGTCGAGCGGGTTCACCATGGCGAGGTGAAGCGTGTTGTCCAGCTGCGAAACCGGCACAACGCCAAAGCGCCTGGCCATCGACTCCGGGAGCACTTGCATCGCTCCCGCGTTGTACGATACCTTCGAGAGGTCAACGGTCTTCAGGCCGAGATGACTGCTGAGGACCTGCACGATCTCCTCGGGGCCAACCACGCCCAGCTCGACGAGCACACTGCCAAGCCAGCGGCCCTGCGTCTGCTGGATCGCCTTCGCGCGCTCCAGCATATGGCGGTCCACCACAGATCCGGAGAGCAAGATCTCCGCCAGCTGATCGCTGTCCGTCTTCAGGACGGCGGCTGCCTTGCCACCCTTGCTGCCAGTCTCAACTGCGGACATATCGTTTCCCCTTGCGGATTACATGTCTTGTCATCTAGTGACACCACTGACGCGTTGCATCAGCCCCAGCCTACCGGGAGATGAAGGCCTCTGTCGGCCTCAGCATCCGCGTAGGCGCTTTCCTCGCGGACGGCATCTTTCTGGGACGACCGGTGGGGCCTCCCCTCACCGACGACGGCGCACAGAGCGTTGACGACGACGGGGTCGTAGAGCTTGGCGTTGTACTGCCGAAGATGCGCCAACACCTCTTGCTCGCTCATCGCCGGCTGGTAAGGTCGGTCGGTGATCATCGCATCGTAGCAGTCCGCTGCCTGGAGCAGTCGTGCAAGCTGTGGGATCTCCTCTCCTGCCAACCCGTCCGGATAGCCCCCGCCGTCCCAGGACTCGTGATGATTGCGCACCATTCCGAGGGCATGGCGGCTGGGCCGAAGCGGCCGCAGGATCTGCTCGCCAATGACGCAGTGCTCGCGGCAGAGGAGGCGCTCCTCGTCTGAGAGGGGCCCGGACTTCATGAGCACGCTGTCGCGTATCCCGATCTTACCCACGTCGTGCAGGGGGCCGAACACCTCGATGTCTCGGATCATCCTGTCGGGAAGACCCAGGTACTCGCCCATGTTTACCGCGAGCGCGGCCACGCGTTCGCTGTGCGAGGCCGTGTAGTTGTCACGCGCGTGCAGGGAATTCACCAGGGAGCGCACGGTCGCGAGATAGCTCCTGCGCAGCTCCTCGTGAAGCTGGGCGCTCTCCAGGGCCTTTGCCGCCATGTTGGCCAGCGTTGTCAGAATCCGCAGGTCGTCCTTCGTGAAGTGCTGCCGACTGTCGGATCGACGAGCGCCGAGGATGCCCACCAGTCCGTTCGCCAGGCGCAGCGTTGCGCGCATGGTGGTGCGGCCCCTGTTCCAGGCCGTGATCTTGGACTCGAAGTCCTCCACATCCATCGGCGCCATCGGCAGGAAGTCAGACCAGCCGATCTCTGGATCGAGAGAGAAGTCCGGACTGGCCCCACTGACGGTCGGGCACGAGCGCGCGTACACCGGCCTGGCCGTTTCCGGGTCGACGAGAATGAGATAGGATGCCTCCGCGTTGAGCGCTCCGACCACGGACTCGACGACTGCATGGGTGGCGTGGTCCAGATCGAGGGAGCCGGCCAACTCCGCGCTCGCCGAGCACAGCCCGTTGAGTTGCTCCACCCGCTCGTCGAGGCTCTCTACAGCCCCCCTGAGTTGAGTGACCAACGACTTGTTGGCCGCTCTCTGCTCGCGCTCTCGCGCGCCGAGGTAGAGGATGGTACAGAAGACCAGCAGACCGAGACCTGTGAGCAGGACGACCTCGTCATAGGTCATCCCCGCGACCAAGGGCTGATAGCCGAAAATCAGCACTACCGAAAGCCAGGTCGCCAGGATCACGATGAAGCTGATCGCGATCCAGACGATCTCCCTTCGCTTCTCGTCCGGGTCCTTCAGGTCCCGAAAAGGCGGCAGTGGCACCTCGCCCTCCAAGGCTCTGGACTAGACGTCTGCTATGCGCACGCGAGCCTGGCCGCTGCCCCCGGCAGCCAGGCGGCGATTCGTCCTATTCAGTTCTTCCGCATTCAGCCGTCTTATCTCCAGGCGTTTTGCCGTGGCGGCAGGGCTAGATGTAGAGAAACTGCCAAGACACTGGAGCCCACTGCGTTTTGCCTATGCCAGGCAGCGGCAGGCCCTTCCACACGTCTCGGTAGTGGATCTCGATCGATCCGGTCGTGCGCACCACGTCAGAGACAAGGGCCCCGTAGATGGTCGTGTTGCCGGACGCGGTTGAGGCTGCATCATCTATGAGGCTGTGGGCATAGATCAGGCCGTGGATGGTCGTATTGCCGACCACCTTCACGGCCTTGGGACTCATCAGGACCAGCGTGTCGTCGTCAGGATTGGTGGCGGTGACGTCGCCGGAGACCGTGATCCTTCCCGTGGCGACGATGACGGCCTGCCCTGTGTAGCTGCCGGCGATGGTCACGTTGCCCTTCACGTAGATCACGCCCGTGAGATTCTGCATGTTGGCATTGGTGAAGGTCACGTTGCCGTTGTACTTGGTCGTCGCGATGCTCTCGTAGTAGTCCATGTCGATGACCGGCATGACCAGCGGCGCCACACCCTCGTGGACGTGGGTCGCCGGCACTTCGTCGGGGACCCAGTTCGTGGTGCCCGTCGTGTAGATCGAGCCGTCGGCGGTCATGGTGAAGTCTGTGCCGTTGAAGGTGATATCACCGTTGGCGTAGATGTCGCCTCCCGTCCCGGAAGCGTCGGGGTATATGCCGCCGGCCCCGTTCAACTCGAGCGGGCTGTCGCAGAAGATCGCTCCCTCAAACACGCGGCTCGTGTCGCTCTGGTAGGCCGCAACGACGCGTATTCGTGCCTGGTGGCCGGCCCATGTCGTGGCGTCGGACAGGATGAGGCACGATTCCGAGATCCCGGCGTAGGGAGCCGTCACGGTGTAGCTTACGGAGCCCTGGGTGAGAGAGAAGGAGTCCGAGTAGGTGCCCGTGGCGATCAGCGTAGCATTGATGTTGTCGTAATCCTCGTAGAGCTTGGTGATGGCCATGTCGATGCCGGACTCGGCAAGGGCGAAGGCTTCGGCCTGCCGTCGGTCGGTAGAGGCCCAAGAGAGTCCCTGCATGGAACTCTGCACCAGAGACGTACCCAGGAGCAGGAGTGTTATCAGCGCCGCCATGGCCAGCAAGAACACGCTTCCGCGCCTCGTCGCGAGACGACGGTGGAAGCGTCTGATCGGGCCAGCATCAATGATTCGCCTCATTCCTGCACCCCCTTCTTAGTTGTTGCGCAGGGCGAGTTCTGCGTTCATCGTCTTCGTCGCCGTGCGGCTGCCCCGCTCTTCCTCCACTGTTACCGTCACTTCGACCGAGCGGAGCCGGTAGATATCGGGCCAGTAGATGAACATGGGTTGTGGGCTTCCGGTTCCGTCGTCTGGATTGTCCACGATGTTATCCGCTATGACGTCTTGCTTCAGGGCGGCGCCGTCCGAGGCGCGCACGTAGCGGCGCCATATTCTGTCACCGTCGAGGTCGATGTTCCCGTACTCGTCGCCCCGGTAGTAGATGGCCCAGTCTCCCGCCACCAGATAGGGCTTCCCGTCGGTGTCCGTTGCTATGTGATTGAGATAGACTCCCTCGCCGCTGTCGTATATCTTCATTGGCAGCCGGATGGCGATACAGACCTCGTCGTAGGGCGAAGTCGCGGGAGTCACGCTCAGGCCCTGCTGGAGGTCGGGCATTATGCGCTGTACCGCCCAGTTCGCCTTCTGCTCGGCGTAGGTCTCGGCCGCGCCGGTGTACCAGGTCCGCATGGCAGTCATGTAGATGGCGGTAATGGTCCCAGCAATGACAGACAGGACCATGATCGCTGCCAGCACCTCGGGCAAGGTGACGCCACATGTGGTCCGGCTGAGTCTTCGCCTCATCCTCTCGCCTCCAACTCGAGTCATGGACGGTTCGCAATCAGAGTCCGAAAGGCCGTGGTCCCGCCAGTCGGCTTGCCGCCGGTCCAGGTCACGGTGACGGTCAGGTCCTTCAAGTTGGGATAAGTGCCGGTGCCGGTGTTGTGGAAGGCGATGTCGACCGTTCCCTGCCCGTTGGGAAGCTCAGGAACCGTGAAGCCTATCTGTCCGGTGCCGTCCTCGTTCTGCTGATTGATGGTGTAGCCCTCGCTCGACTTGAAGATGTCGGGGTCCACAACACAGCCGGAGAACCCGGCGCTTCGCAGACGCTCCATCTGCTGCTGAACGGCATTGGTGGCTGCGCTCAGGCGCTCGGCCTTGCGGGCCGATACCAAGCCGGCGACGAAGAGGGCGCTGACACAGGTCAAGCCGACGGCCAGGATGAAGACCACCGCCAGCATCTCGATAAGCGTGAAACCTCTGACTCTGCTTCTCATCGGCATCTCGACCCTTCAGTCAAGTTAAGGCGGGGATAGCAGAAGTCGCCTCGATCGTGCGGTTGCTTCTGCTATCCCCGGTTCAGGTCAACTGATCGCTGCTGCGATGTGTGCTTTGCTTACCAGGTGCTGTAGGCCTCGCCGTTGATCGCTGTCAAAGTCGAACCGCTCTGGACGTGACCTGTGCTGGCAGTGTAGCTCCAAGTCGTAGCACTGTCGGTGAACGGATCCTTCGGCAGGTTGTTGTCCGCTGTGCGCAGATACGGGCCCTGCCATCCAGTCACGTCGAGGGCAATGCCCGAGCCGCCGGTCGTGCCGGCAGCAGGCTGTGTCATCAGCTGCGAAGAGGCGGAAGGATAGTCGCCACAGTCGGCCTCGAACTGCTGGATAGCATTCCGAAGCTGGTGCAGGTCGCCGCGAAGCGCGGCCTCCTTAGCCTTACGGCCGGCGCCCAGCAACCGCGGAATCACGATCAACGCCAGAATGGCGATGACCACGATCACGATGAGCATCTCGATCAGGGTGAAACCCTTGCTCTTCCGGTTAACCATTCGACTCATCATCTCGCTGAGGTACCTCCCTTAGAGGGTGATCTTCTGGAATTCTAGATTCTCCCCGGCGGCCTCAGCCGCCAGGCCCGACGCGCTCTCGGCTTGTTGCGTCGGGTCTGAGTTCCGAGGGGGTTATTCCATAGTCACAGGCAGGATTTGAGATGCAAAACCCCGCCGCTTGGCGGGGCTCACGTCGCCCGTTGGCGCCCAGAGGGTGCCACTGATCCTCAGCCGACGGCCGGCTGGGGGCGCCCCTTGGTCGGGACAATGCGCTCGGCTCGCACCGAGCAGTTGCCGCCTTGCTTCTTCGCCTCTGCGAGGGCTTGGTCGGCCGACGAGAAGAGCTCTTCCCTGTTGCGACCATTTGTGGGGAAGACGGAGAAGCCCGCGCTGACGGTCAACGGGCCCTGATCGCCGGAGAGACGGCTGGCGGCCATTCGGCATATCCGTTCGGTCAGCACGGCCGCTTCCCGGCCCGTGTGAGGGAGAAGAAGGCCGAACCGCGCGCCGCCCATCCGTGCCACGAGATCGATGCTGCGGCAGTTGGCCCTGAGAAGCCCCGCCAACTCCAGCAACTGCTTCTGGTGGAGTTCCGCCACGTCGGGCTCGACAACGACCACCGAGAACTGCTGCGGATAGCGGCTTGCCCGCATCACTTCCTGGTCGGCCCGCTCGAGAAGGTAGCCCTCGGTCGCAACCTTCGTCTCGGGGTCTGAGGGCGCGGGTCGCATCGAGATCGAGTAGGCGCCGACGGGGCCGGGGTGCTCCTCTTCCTCGAGACTGGCTGCGTATTCCTGGGCCTCGAAGGCCTTCTTGAGCTTGGCGACGGCCCCCCGCAGAAGATATGAGGCGTAGTTCACCGAGATGCCGAGCTTGCGAGCGATCTCCGTCTGGTTGAGGTCCAGGTAGTAGAAGTTGTGGACGACCTTGCGCTCGAGGGTCTTGAGCCGCGCCATTGCCTCGCGCAGGAAGATGCGATCCTCGATCGGCAGATGGGCGGCCTCCGGGTCGTCTGTCCTCAGCTTCTCGGGATCAATGGCCGGACGCTGATCGTCCTCTTCGCCGCGGGCGGCATCGAGAGAGGTGACCTTGCTGCGCTCGCGCGCCTCGAGCATCCGAGTGACATTCTGGGGAGTCGTCTCGACTCTCTCGGCTATCTCCTCGGGGGAGGGAGGCCGGTTGAGTTCCTGGGTCAGTGCTTCGCTGGCTTTGGCGATCTTGGTGGTCAGCTCCTGCACCCACGCTGGCTGCTTGATCAGCTTGCCGCGGTCCCTCAGGTAGTGGCGAATCTGCCCCTCGACCAGGTGGGTGGCGTAGGTGGAGAACTGGACGCCGCGATCGGGATCATAGAGGTCCACGGCGTTGACGAGACCCATCGAGCCTTCCTGGATCATATCCTCATGGGACTCGCCGAGGCCGGCGAACTTCCTCGCCGCCGTCTGGACCAGGTAGAGGTGCTTCGCGATCAGCTCGTCACGGAGACCAGCATCGTGTGTCCGGCGATAGTCGCGGATGAGAGCGTCCACTTCGTCGCGGTCCGGCGCCTTCCTCTTAGCCCTTGCCATGTCGCCTTGGGGCCGCGCGGCATTGCTGCCGCGCGGCCTGTCGCCTCCTCTTGTGCTTACAATCTCCTACCCTATCGATCCCACGAGCTCGTAGATGGGCGAGATGACGGACACCGCGATGAACCCCACGATCAGGCCGAGGCCAACGATCATGATCGGCTCGATCAAGGAGGTGAGGCTCTTGAGCGTGTTGTCCACCTCGTCGTCGTAGAAGTTGGCCACTTTCACCAGCATCTGATCAAGCCGCCCCGTCTCCTCGCCGATCGCGATCATCTGGGTGACCATCACCGGGAAGATCTTGCTCCCGAACAAGGGCGTGCTGATCTTCTCGCCTTCCTTGATGGCGTTGCGGGCCCTGGTCACGGTTTCGGAGATGACACGGTTGCCCGCCGTCTCGGACACGATGTCCAGCGCGCGAAGGACTGGGACGCCACTGGTGATGAGGGTGCCGAACGTCCGGGCGAAGCGCGAGACACCGGTCTTCAGTATTAAGTCCCCGAAGACGGGCACCCGCAGCTTCGCCGCGTCGATGGCATACTTCCCGCGTTCGGTCCGCGCGAATGCCTTGACGATGATAACTACGCCGACGAGAAGCACGAGTCCTATGTACCAGTAACTCTTCGCGTAGTCGGAGGAGTTCAGCAATATCTTCGTCGTGAGTGGCAGCTCAAGGCCCATCGTCTCGAAAATGCCTTTGAACTTCGGCAGGACGAAGAACAGAAGGCCGACGAGCATCAGACATGCGAAGCAGAAGACCACGACTGGGTAGGTCATCGCTGACTTGATCTTGTTTCGCGTCTCCTGCTCCTTCTCGAGGAAGCCCGCGAGCCGGTCGAGCACCTGGTCGAGGATGCCGCCGGCCTCGGCCGAACGAATCATGTTGACATAGAGAGGCGAGAAGATCCGAGGGTGTTTCTGCAGGGCCTCCGTGAGGCTCATCCCGCCGGCCACGTCGCGCTTCACTTCCCCGGCGACTTCCTTCATCTTCGGGTTGCGCGCCTGCTTCTGGAGGATGTCCAGACACTTCACGACGCTCAAGCCAGCGTCGACCATAGTGGCGAACTGCCGGCTGAACACGACCAGGTCGCGGAGCTTCACGCGCTGCATGCTGGCGAACGCGTCCTGGAAGCTGCTCGTGGTCTTCGCCTGCTTGATGGTCAAGACGTGATAGCTCAGATCGGAGAGCTTGGCCCTCACGAGGTCGAAGCTATCGGCCTCCAGAGTCCCCGTTACCGTGCGCCCGCTCGGATCCATGGCGCTATATCTATAGGTGGGCACGAATATCCCTCCTTCGGCCGCCTCTGGCGGCCGTCGTACACCTCTCTATTCCGTGTTTTCGGCTGGCCTTACAGAGTTGCCAGCCAACGCCTGTAGTTGTCCGCGTCGATGGAGCGAGCGGCCGCCTCGTTGTCGGCGACCTCTCCCTGGCGGACGAGCGTGGCCAAGGCCCGGTCCATCGTCTGCATGCCCTCGTCGCCACCGGTCTCGATCATGGAGTATATCTGGTGTGTCTTTCCCTCCCGAATGAGATTGCGGATGCCGGCCGTTATCACGAGCACCTCCACTGACGGGACCCGTCCGACGCCGCTGATCTTGGGCAGCAGTTGCTGCGCGATGACGGCCTCCAGGGTGCCGGCCAGAAGGACCCGGACTTGCTCCTGGTGGTGCGGGGGGAAGACGTCGACTATCCGGTCCACGCTCTGCGGAGCGTTGCGCGTGTGCAGCGTTCCCAGGACGAGATGACCGGTCTCGGCGATCTTCAGCGCGCTATCGATCGTCTCCAGATCGCGCATCTCGCCGATGAGGACCACATCGGGGTCCTCCCGGAGCGCAGACCGCAAGGCGGCCGCCCAATCGTAGGTGTCGCTTCCCAGCTCTCGCTGGTTGACCATCGACCGCTGGTGGCGGTGCAAGTACTCGATCGGGTCCTCGATGGTGATGACATGGCAGTCGCGAGTCTGGTTTATGTGATCGACCACCGCGGCCAGAGTCGTAGACTTGCCGCTTCCCGTGGGGCCGGTCACCAGGATCAGCCCGCTCGTCCGCCCGGCCAGCTTCCTCACAACCGGCGGCAGCCCGAGCTCATCGAAGGTGGGGATGCGCCGCGGGATGAGCCGAAAGGCCGCGCCGACCGACCCTCGCTGCATATACACGTTCACGCGGAAGCGCCCAACCTTGGCGATTCCGTGCGAGAAGTCGAGCTCGTGTCTTCGCTCGAACTCCTCGATCTGATGGTCCGTCAGAATGCTGTAGATCAGACGCTGGCACTCCGGCGGCTCCACCCGGTCGAAGTTCATCGGTCTCAGGTTGCCATCTATTCTCATCGTGGGAGGGAGGTTGGCCGTCAGGTGCACGTCCGAAGCCTGTCGTTCCGCCGCCATCGCCAGAAGCTCATCGAGAGAGTAGTTCTCGATGCTCGGCTTTCCCCTTGTGCTAGCCAGTGTAGACAACTCTCAGCGCCTCCTCCATCGTTGTTATCCCCTCCAGGATCTTCTGCATCGCGTCCTGCCGGAGGGTCACCATCCCCGCCTCGAGGCCCGCCTGTCGCAGTTCGTGCGTGGGCGCCTTGCGAAGGATCAGCTCCCGCAAGTGGTCGGTTATCATCATCAACTCGAAGACCCCGATTCGGCCCTTGTATCCGGTCTGGCGGCAGCGCTCGCAGCCGCGACCGCGATAGAACGTCACCGACTCCAGGTCCATAGCCAGATTCAGCCGGCGGAAGGCCTCCACCGGTGGCGTGTAGGCTTCTTTGCAGTCCGGACAGATCACTCGGACGAGACGCTGGGCAAGGACGCCGACTACCGACGATGCCACCAGGAAAGGCTCGATGCCCATCTCGATCATTCTGGCGATGGCCGTGGGCGCATCGTTCGTGTGGAGAGTGCTGAACACGAGGTGTCCAGTCAGTGCGGCCTCTGTCGCGATCAGCGCCGTCTCCGCGTCTCGGATCTCCCCAACGAGGATGACGTCCGGGTCCTGACGGAGGAATGTCCGGAGTGCGCTCGCGAAGGTCACTCCTGCCCGTGTGTTGACCTGAGTCTGGGTGAGGCCCGGCAGCTGGTACTCGACGGGATCCTCAATCGTCAGGATGTTCTTCTCGGGGCTGTTGATCTGGTTCAGGACGGAGTATAGCGTTGTAGACTTGCCCGAGCCCGTCGGGCCCGTGACCGTTATGATGCCGTAACTGCGGTTGATGAGGCCGTCGAACTCCTCCATCACGGTGTTGGGAATGCCAAGCCGATTGAGCCCGACCTGGACGCCGGCCTTGTCCAGGACACGCATGACCACCTTCTCCCCGTTCACACCTGGATTGGTGGAGACCCGGAAGTCGAACTCCCTGCCTCCGACGCGCAGGGAGATGCGCCCGTCCTGCGGGGCCCGCCTCTCGGCGATGTCCAAGTCGGCCATGACCTTGATGCGCGAGACCAGCGGAGCCTGGGCCTTCTTCGGGACCGTCATCGTGTCGTGCAAGATGCCATCGAGCCGGTAGCGGACCCTGACTCGGTTTGCCTCGGGCTGGATGTGAATGTCGCTCGCCTTGTCTCGGAGGGCTTGATCTATGATCAGGTTCGCGAGCCGCACCACGGGAGCGTCTTCCATGAGCTCCCGCAGCTCGTCGATCCCCATGTCCTCCTCGCCCTCGGCTGACTCCACCTCGATATCGGTGGGGTCGGCGCCGAACTCCTGGCTCATGTCTTGCAGGGCCCCGGCTAGCTCTTCGCGCGCCGACATCGACTGCCCCAGCGCGGCACCGATGTCCTCGGCCGAGGCGATGACCGACTCGATGTCCATGCCTGCCACCAGACGCATCTGGTCGATCGCGTAGACGTCCAATGGGTTCACCATGGCGACGACCAGCCGCGGCCCGTTCCTGTCCACGGGCACGGCCTTCCAGCGCTGGAGCAGGTGGTGGGGGATGAGCTTCAGGAGGTCCTTGTCTATCTGCTTATCGGTCAGATCGACGAAGGGGATGCCCCACTGGCGCCCGAGTATCCTGACCTTCTCCTTCTCGGAGATCAGGCCCATGTTCACCAGGATCTGGGCGAGCGGCTCGCGGGTCTCCTTCTGGACGTCCAGTGCCTGGCGCAACTGGTCGTCCGAGATGTCGGTCACTTCGCGCACGATGTCGGCGACTGTCCTCGTCTCCATAGCCAAACTCGCCTCGTTAGGCTCAACCTCACTGTGTTCGAGCGGCGCTCTGGGCGAAGAAAGGGGGCCTGCCCGGCTGGGCAAGCCCCCAGTGCCCGCGCCATGCTCTGCTCTGTCGCCTTAAGTTGTGCGCATCATCTCTCTTCTCGGTAGGCAGATCGTCCCGGCCTCGCCGGGGTGATCGGTTACACTTCCACGATCGTGGGCGTCACGAAGACCAGAATCTCCCGATGGGTCGGGCGACGCTCGCGGCTCTTGAACAGCTCGCCCAGGAGGGGGATGTCGCCCAGGAATGGGATCTTCTTCACGGTGACGACCTCCCCGTCGGAGACCAGGCCAGCTATCACCGCGGTGTCGCCGCTCTTGACGCGGACGGAGGTATTGACGCTACGCTCCGTGATCACCGGCAGGGCGAACTCGCTCGTGCCCACCAGCGCCGCGACCGTTGGTGATATCGTCAGGGTCACCATGCCTTCCTCGTTCACGCGGGGGTTCACGATGAGGCTGATGCCCACGTCGAACGTGCGGATGTCCTTCACGATACCGCCTGTGGTTGCCGCCGCGACCGCGACCTCGTAGTAGTAGGTCTCGCCGGTATGCAGGGCCGTCTGCCTGCCGTCGAGAGTCGTCACGCTTGGATTGGAGAGGACCCGCGCGCGGCCCTGTTCCTCCAGGGCCCTTATGGAAGCACTCCACTGGAGATAGCTGCGCTTGATGGTCCCAATCGCCAGGTCCCTTGCCGGGATCAGGCCATCACCCACGCCCTCTGGGAGGGGTTCGCCCATGACGAACGGAACGCCCGTGGCGCCAAGGCCTGCCTCCTCGGTGGGACCCCAGTCGATGCCGAGGCGCGTGATGTCCTCTCGGGACACCTCCGTGACCATGGCTTCGATGTGGATCTGCTGAGGAGGTGTGTCCAGGCTTTCAACAATGTGGAGCGCGCGTTCTACAGTCCAGGGCGCGCCAGCAATAACGAGCGCCGTCACGGGCGCGCCGGCCGCCTCAGCTTGGCCTCCGACCCCGCCGGCTGCTCCCCCCTCGAACTGTGGGGCTGCCAGGAGCGCCGCAGTTCCGCCGACTCCGCCCGTCGGCTTCGCGACCGACGGTGTGAACGAGCGCGGGGCCAGCGTGACATGCACGTCTGGCAGCAATGAGGCCAGCGACGACTGAAGCTCAGACGGGCTCATGTACTTGACGTAGTAGACCTTCTGCACGGCCTGCTCAGGCGGCGGCGGGACGTCGACGTTCGCCAGCATCGATCGAACGCTCTCCCACTGCAGCGCGTCGGCCGTGATCGTCAGGCTGTTTGGCTGCGGCCCGGGCTGGACGATGACCTCGGGCAGCGCCACCACGATCATCTCCGCCACCTCCTCGGCCATCAGGTAACGGATCGGAACTACCTCGGTGGTCGGCGGCTGTGGCAGCGGCTCCACGTCTATCTCGGCCAGGGCTCGCTGGGCCTTCGACAGCGAGGGCTCTGTGCCGAGGAGAACGATGGTCCTGACGCCCTTCTGAGTGGATACGGTGACATCCGGCGTCAGCTTCGCCAGTACTTCCTGCGCGTACTCGGGCCGGATGTGCTGCAGCACGACCACGGACGTGCGCAGGTCGGCCACGCGCATTGCGCGGACCTCCTCCGGCGTGCCGACGACGTATGCTGCCTGGACCCAGGCGTAGTCGTACCCGTTGAGTTTCGTGACGATGTTCATCGCCTGCTCGAGTGTGACATTGCGCAGGCGGAGCGTCGTCTTGCCCTGGACGCTTCCGCTCACGGCGATGTTAACGCCGCTCTGGGTGGCCAGTGCCTGGAACACGTCCACCAGGTCCGCATCCACAAACTCCAGCGTGAAGCGGCCCGTTGAGACGGGCGCTCCCGCGGCGGCCCCAGCCGCTGCCGCCGGGCTGCCATAGGCGCCCGGGGCGGCCGCACCTCTGGCGGCCCCTGCAGCCTCAGCATCGGGCCGTGCAACACCGTCGGCGAGAACGATGCTCGCCCCGAGCAGCAAGGCCAAGATGATGACCAAGCCGCTCCCCATTAGTAGTCTTGTGCGAGTCATGGCGCTACTGCCTCCCTCCCATCCTTAGGATGACTGTGCCTTGCGGGCCGGCGAGCACGACCTGCTGGTTGCCAATGGACTGAACGCGATAGCCACCGCCAATCGAATCGCCGACCTTCACGAAGAGCCTCTGGTCCCCTTGTCTCAAGATAGCTACGTCGGATTTGCCCTCCACTATCCCTGTTAGAGTGAGCGAGCTATCAGCAACCCACTCGGGCATATCGGGCCCCTCCGGACCCGCAGGGCCGCTTTGTGGGGGCGGCGCCACCGGGCCGGAGCCGTCCGGCGCTGAGAACGGATTCCGCTGGGCATCTCCAGCGTCTGTACCAGCAGCCGGCCCTGTCAGACCGGCCTGCTGTTGACCTCCTCGCGCGGCACCCGGTGCCTGGGGCCTCGTCGGCTCGGGCGCCGGCGCGGGCTGGGCTGCTACGGATGGCCCGGCTGGCGGGGCCGACGCCGGCTTGGCGCGGAAGGTGTAAAGCGCGAGTCCGAGCGCCGCCAGCGCCAGCACCAGCAGGATAACCTCCTTACGTCGACCTTCCATCACTGCCCCCTTTCGTGACTACTGCCGTCAACTCCATGCTCGCCATGAGGCTGGGCGAGCTCCCCGCATTGATCATGCCTTGTGTCGGGCTGAAGGAGATATCGTTGACGGCAATCATCTTCGGGAACTCCTGCAGTTCCGCCAGGAAGTCGATCACCGTCCAGTATGTCCCCTCAACCCGAAGCTCTATCGGGACGAAGTCATATGGCAACTGCGGCGGGGGGGCCTCAGGCTGGCCCGGTCCGCCACGTACGATAGCGCCGGTCTCGTTGTTGATCTGAACCGCGCTGTCAGCCGCCGATCGCTTTATCGCGGGCTTGGGTCTGATGAGCAGGATCTCGTTGCGAGTCCCGGCCGCGAGGTTCTCGATCTGGCGCAGGAACGTCGGGATGTAATCGCTGGTGGGAAGTGCTGGCTCCAGCACCGACAGGCGCTCCCGCAGATCCTGATGCTGCTGCTCCAGCTCCGGCAGCTGGACGACTTTCGCCTGCACCTCCTCCAGCTCGGCCTCCTTCTGGGCCAGGGTCCGCTCGAGCTCTTTCAGCTGGGCCGCCTTGCCGTGATAGAGGCTGCCGCCGAGGCCGATCAGGCACAGAATGCCGATGCCAAGCAGCGCGAATACGATTTTCCGGTCTCCGACGCCGCTCATCTTAGGTCACTCCCAATTACCTTATTCAGAGGCACAGTTACCTCGAAATCCACGACGTCGCGGCCCTGCAGAGTGACACTCTTCTGCGTGAATCCCAGCCCGGGCGGGTTGCTCCAGGCGAGGTCCTCTACCTGGAGCATGAACTGCCCTATGTTCCGCTGGCTGTAGGCCGAGCCCCGGAAGGTGAGAGTTTGCTCCTGGTCGCCTCTTCGGCACGTCATCTGGGCTATCCACACGCCCTTCGGGATCGATACGCTGAGGTCGCGCAGAATGTCGATCCAGGCCTGTTCGCTGTGGTGGACCTTCTCGAGGAGATCGACTCGAGGGCCGTAGTCGGCGATGTTGGTTTCGAGGAAGCGGATGCGCTCCACAGCGTCCGCCAGCGTCGGGTTCGCCAGCTCCCCCTCCACGACGGCGATCTGGCCTTCGACGAGACGTGTCGCCACCCACATTCTCGCGTACAGGAGAGCCACTGCGACCAGGACCGCGATGAGCGAGTAGACCGCGCATCGCATTACTGCGATCGTGCGCTGCTTCTGCGCCCGCCGCGTTGCTATCAGGTTGATGTCGCAGACGGTCATTGTGCTTTCTCCGCCGTTTCCCCGCGTCGCTGCTTGCTCGACCGCAGCTCTCGGAGCGCGAGCCCGGCGCCGACGAGCAGTGTCGGCGCGTGTGACTGGAGGTAATCCTGGTTCACGCCCTGGGCTCGGAGATGACCATTGCCGAAGACACTGACGATCTCCACAGGGACGCCGAGCTGTGCTTGGAAGTACTCGTGGACGCGCGGCAGCTTGGCACTGCCTCCACTGAGGAGGAGCCGGTTAACGCCCAAGTCGCCGGCGCCCGCGTCGGGGGCCTGCTGTTGGTAGTCGTGATAGGCGAGGGAGCGGCGGACCTCGCGGATCAACTCGTCGAGGAGCGGCTCTATCGCTCGGCTCGCCTGCTGCGCGGCCGGGTCCAACGTGGCCCGCTCTTCCTCGCTCGAAACGATCTGCATGGCGGTTTCCTTGAGCTGGTTGGCCTCTTCAGTATCTATGTCGAGGGCGTTCTTGATGGCCTCGGTGAAGGCGTCGCCGGCTATCGGGATCATCCTCGTCAGGACGAACATGCCGTCCTTCATGATAGTGATGTCCGTATAGGCTGCGCCGATACCGAGGACGGCTGTAGTATCGCCTTCCTCCGTGGCCATGCCGTCAGTCGCCAAGATGCCGCGCATCATGGCGAACGGCTGTATCTCTACCACCGCCGGGTCCAGGCCGGCCAGTTCAACTGCCTCGACTTGACTATCTACCATATCTCGAGGGGCCGCCACCAACATCACCCTCATCTGACTGCCCTCGCCGGCGGGCGGGCGCTCCAGCACCTCGAACTCCACGATGCTGTCCTCCACCGGGAACGAGATGTAGTTGCGGGCCTCCCACTGGATGGACTTCCTGAGTTGTCGGTCAGACATCACCGGCAGCGGCACCTCTCGGACGACGACGGTGGGCCCTGCCACTCCCGCCGTCACCGTCCCGCTTTCCACCTGCAGTGCCTCCAGAAGAGACTCGATCGCCTTTGCGACCGCGAGCGGATCGACGACGACGCCCCCCTTCACCGACTCTCGCGGCGTGGGCGCGCTCCCAGCCTTGTAGAGGGCAGTGCCGCTCTTGGTGTCCTGCAGCTGAACGAGCTTGATCGCACTGCTACCTATATCGAGGCCTATCGACATGTTGCCACTTGAAAGCTTAGGCAGCAATCCCATTTTGACTTGCTCCCAATCGCCTCGTCACTCCGGATCGGCGGAGCCGCCGCGCTGGGCGCCGGAGAGACTCAGCCCTTTCTTTGCCAGCTTCTGCTTGGATGAGAAGTAGGTGCGAGAGCTGATATCTATTGCCCCCGAAGCCTCGGGAAGCTTGCCATCCGCGGAAAGCACCTCGCCGGACTGCCGCGGCCCGCTCCATTGTTCCACAATTCCCTCGGTCAGCAGTTCAGTGACGGCTTTCAGTGCCTCCATGGGCTCAAGGCCGCTTTCCCTTATGACGGTCGCCACGTCCCGCTGGGCATCCACAAGTCGCAAGATGCCCTGGGCCTCCTCACTCAGCTCTTCGAAGCGTTCGTTCACGGCTGAGGCGCTTTGCCGAAGCACGACGTGCATGTCGGGCATCTGCTCCTCGACGCGCTCCCACTCGTCGAACCGCTTCATGCCCTCCAGTATCAGGGCCTCGGTGCTTTGCTTTATGTTCCTGACGACGGGCTCGTCCGAACGCTCGAACGAGAACTCGCCGGTCTTCCAGCCCAGGATCTTGTAGACCAACTCCGGCCCGCGGTCGCGGCGCGAAACGGCGCGAGCGACGTCGCCGTTCGCCAGGTAGAGCACGGCAGTCTCTCCCGGGCGAGCGACGGCAAGCTTTCCACTCCTATTGCCCACGTTGAGCATCTGCAGGAGCTCCGCGAAGCTCACATCTTCGAAAGTCCCTGTCAATGCCATCTTCAGTCCGCTCCGCCACCCTAGATAGTGCCGGCCTTCTGCTTCTGAGGCATCTGCGCAAGCACGAGCGTGCAGATGCAGTTGAGAGTGTCGAACACGCCGTCGCCTTGAATCGCGACGGCCTCGAACTGCGGAACCTGTCTCGGATTGATCGTGTACTGGAGATAGTCCACCGGTGCTGTGTTGTCGAGGTCCCGCTTGTTGTACTGAACGACGTAGGGCGTCGTCTCGAGGCTATACCCGTAGGAGGCAAGATTCTCCGCGAGGTTGCGGAAGCTCTCGACGTTCTCTCTCATCTTGTCCCACTGCGAGTCGCACACGAAGATGATACCGTCGACGGCCCTCAGCACGAGCTTGCGGGTCGAGTTGTACATGACCTGGCCGGGTACGGTGTAGAGCTGGAACTTCGTGCGGAACCCGTGGACCTGCGACGCCTCCAGTGGCAGGAAGTCGAAGAACAACGTCCGCTCACCTGGCGTCGCGAGGGAGACCATGTTGCCCCGCTTGTCCGGCACTGTGTGCTGATGGATGTACTGCAGGTTCGTCGTCTTCCCGCACATGCCGGGGCCGTAGTAGACGACCTTGCAGCTGATCTCCTTCAGCGCATAGTTTATCGAAGCCATCGACAGGCGATCCTTTCTCGTTCGACTCTCAGGGGATGTCAGGTGGTCGCAAAGACAATAGTGTCCGTCCCATCGACCTCGGCCCACGAGGGCGGAGAAGGTGGCGGAAGCTCCAGCGCTTCGGGCGGAAGCTGGGGCACGATGACCTCCAGCGGCAGCGCTACCGGAGTGCTCTCGACCTCTGCTTCTGAATCGCTCGGCTGCACGAGGGCCTTTCTGACGGCCGGCGGCAGCATGCCTCGCAGCTCACCGAGGGTGAACAGCACTTGGCCTTCCCTCAACTGAGGGTGGATCGCGTCAAGCGAGATGATGAGTGACTGAGAATCGCCAAGGGCCAGGGCTTTGTCCGTGACCACTTCCTCGGGAAGCAATGTGAGCACTCTGCTGAGCGGCAGCTCGATCTCCCCTTCGATGTCGAGTCGCGGGACGGCACCCGGGCTCGCCGCCTGCGGGGTGAATGCCGGCACCTGCTCTTCATCGTCAGCCCTGTTCTTGACTGTCACAATAAGCAGCCCGCGATCGCCGTCGCCGGTTGCCGCGGTCGCCGACCGCACGGCGGCACTGTCGGCGAAGCCGCGTCCTCTCCTGATGGCTTGACTCTCCCTCAGCGGGAGGAACACGCGGAGCGGGTAGCAGGCCATCAGGCTGAAGAGAATGGCGCACGCGCGGGGCACCAGTCCCGCGGTCTGCTCGAGGGCGGCCCCGGGATCGCCCATTCCCTGCGTGAAGACCACCACCATGCCGCCGGCCGAGGCGACCGCGACGCGGAAGATCATCAAGCTGGCGATGCCGAGGATCCAACCGAAAAACGATGCTCTGGAACACCAGATGAACACCGCGGTGCCGAAGATGACGGCCTCGACAGCCCATAGCACAGGGGTGGACGCCTGCAATCCAACCTGCAGATCGGTCTGGGAGAACTGGCTGCACAGCGCCGCCCCGGCTGCGAATGCAGCGATGACCGAAAAGGCACTGACCGCGGTGAAGTCCTTCCGTATCACTTGCCCACTCGCGCGGCGTCGATTGCCGATGCTCGTGGCAAGGTAGAGGGGATGCGGCCAGACTTGGCCAGCCTCCGTGTTGCCAGCAGGAACCCTCTGCCGCGAGCCCGCGCTGCCGCTAAAGCTAGGGGCTTATTCCACATTCCCCGGGGAACCTAACATCGGCGCACAGGCAGGCCCGGGGCCGCGAAAAGGCAGCGGGTCGGCGCAAAAAAAGGTCCCGCGCTGGTGCCCGCGCAGGGCCTCGGTTCCCGTGATCGCACATCGATGAGAATGCTTAGGGAAGGTACTCTCGCGTGCCCCGGAGTTCTCCATCCACAAGTATGCGGGCGGTGGTGGGGGCGGTCACGGTTATCTTCTGTGGTGGGATACGATCTCCCGGGCGGTGACGGCCCTGATAGATGCGGCGAGTGCCGTTCTCATCGGCCACCTCAATCGTTACCACCACCTCGCCTCCGTCGGAGACATCTGCAGGGACGACGTACTCGAGGGTCTCTTCCCTGGTCGCGCCCCCAGTGGGAGGAGGCGGCAGCGGCGGCCCGGTCGGCCCGGGGCGCTCCGGTCCGAGGCTCAGCACGATGGCGACCGCGGTGCCGGGCACCACGCGTGCGCCGGCGGCCGGATAGGTGCTGGCAACGTATCCGGCCGGGACGGTGTCGCTGTAGGATTGGTCCACCGTGCCAGTGGTCAGCCCGGCCGCTTCGAGGTTGTCTTGCGCCGACGGGATCGTCATCTCCGTGACGTTGGGCACCAGGACATGGCTGGGGCCTTCGCTCAAGACGACCTTCACCACGGTCCCTTGCCTCACGAGGAGTCCAGGTGCGGGGTCCTGCAAGAGCACTGCTCCTTTGACGACGTCGTCGCTCGGCCTGGTGCCCCACTGTCTGTAGGCAAGGCCGAGGCCTTCCAGCGTTTCCCGCGTCGTCTTCGAGCCCATGCCCAGCACGTCCGGGACGCGCGACATCTCGGCCCGTGCGTCCAGCGAGGTGTAGCGCACGATGCCGGCCACCGCGCCAAGGGAGACCAGAAGCGCGAGAAGCAGCCACAGGCCGCGGTTGTGCATCCAGGCGAAGGCGGCAACGAACGGGCCGGACATGGCGCGCCGGATTCTGCTCCTCGCCGCGCGGACCGCGGTCGTCTCCTCCACTCTTGGGCAGGCGGACAAATAGCTGAGCAGTTCGCGCGCGGAGGCGAATCGCTTGGCGAGCTCCTTCTCGAGGCAGTGCCCCACCAGCGAGTCCACCTCAGGCGGAAGGCCGGGACGAAACTCGCTCGGCCGAGGTGGGCGGTCGTAGACGTGCTTGTGCAGGATCGCCAGCTGATCGCCGCCATTGAAGGGAGGCTTGCCGGTCAGCGCCTCGAACAGTGTGGCGCCGAGCGAGTAGATGTCTCCCTGCGGTCCGACCGCCTCGCCGCGCGCCTGCTCCGGCGAGACGTAGTTAACCGTGCCGAGGACCGAACTCGTATCGGTCTGGCTGGGCGCAGAGGCAGCACGCGCGATTCCGAAGTCAGTCACCTTCACAGAGCCATCTTGGCCCAGCAAGATGTTGTGGGGCTTTATGTCTCGGTGCACGACGCCGGACTGGTGGGCGGCCTCCAAGGCCTCGGCGGTCTCGGCTGCGATGCGCAGAGCCTCCCTCAGCGGCAGCGGCCCCTCGCGGCGCAGCCTGTCCCGCATACTCTCGCCCTCAACATGTTCCAT
Organism: Candidatus Hebobacterum abditum; assembly: GCA_029821875.1. GTDB lineage: Bacteria > Armatimonadota > Hebobacteria > Hebobacterales > Hebobacteraceae > Hebobacterum > Hebobacterum abditum. Next base: position 66,471 of record JALGXW010000001.1, read on the forward strand.
TACTATATAGTGGTGGGGTCCATCGCTGCCCGTATCGTACACTCCCGCGATATGCTCGTGCGTGATTCCCGCGGCTGCCCTTGCCTCGCGACGGAATCGCGCCACAAAGGCGGCGTCGGAGGCCAGCTCGGGCCGCATCAGCTTTATCGCCACCACCCGTCCTAGAACGCGATCCCGGCCCCTGTACGCGACCGCCATTCCACCCTCGCCGATCTTCTCGAGGATCTCGTAGCGATCATTCAGGACTTGGCCGACTACAGTCGCCATCGCTGCATCCTAGTCTCGGAAGCCCCGGAACAGCACTACGCCGATGGCCGCGCCCAGAAGCACGACCGATCCAATTACCAGGAAGGAAGCGGCAGCAGCGGTCATCGGAGGTCTCGGCACGAGAGCGGCCACTATGAAAACGGTAGCTGCCGCGCCGAACAGCAGCACGGCAACGCCCAGCTCTCGGTCTCTCCGCCTGGCCTGCACATAGGCGGTGCCGAGAAGCCATGCCAGAAGCGCCCCACCCAATGCGAGCCGCCACCACCTCAAGGGTCGTTCACCTCTTCAGGTTCGCTGTCAGAGGCCGGGGTACGGTGATCCCTGTTCGAGAGTCCCTTCGTCCGCCAGCTCGCGTATTGCCCGCTGCTCATTCCTGGTCAGGTGACGCTTGTCCCCGGACGAGTTGACGCGAATGGCCCCCCGCGGCTCGACGGGGCACACCCATTCACAGATACCGCATCCGGTACAGATTGGCTCATGCACCACCGGCCGGCTGACGCCATCGACCACATCCTGTGAGATCGCGTCATATGAGCAGGCTTCATCGCAGATGAGACACTCCTTGTCCTGCGCCCAGGCGATGCATGTGCTCCTGTCTAGGGAGGCAGTGCCCACGTACAAGTAGTCCTTCTCCTCGATGGAGAACGGTTGAATCGCCCGCGTTGGGCAAACGCGGCCGCAGAGATCGCAGGGCTGCGTGCACGGTCCGACGCGCGGCACGATGATCGGCGTTCCCAGGGCCTCCAACCCGCCCTCCCCGACAGCAGGCTGGAGCGTGTTGGTCATGCAGACCTTCATGCATTCCCCGCACCGCACACACGCGGTCACAAACTCATCTTCGGCTAGCGCGCCCGGCGGCCGGATGAGGCGCATCGATGATAGCTTCAGCACTTGCCCGCCGGCATCGGTCCGGCGGACCCCGAGGCCGACCTTCGGCAGTGCCACGGCCGCCACTCCTGCGCCCATGGCCGCGAGCACGCGTCGGCGGCCGAGCCTGAGGTCATCCTCTCGCTCCTCCCCGCGATGACCTCGCGCCAGGGAGATTGCATTCTCGGGGCACACCGCGATGCAGCTATAGCACTCGATACACTCCGGGCCGCTGTAGTGATGAGGGTCGTCTGAGATCGCCCCGACCTTGCACTCGTTGACACACCGCATGCAGCGAGTGCATTCCTCGGAGACCCGAAGACGAATCGGCGACAGGCGCCCCAGCCATCCCAGCAGCGCGCCAAGCGGACAGAGATTGCGGCACCAGAATCGCCTGGCATATCGGCTCAAGGCTATGATGCCTGCGAAGACCAGAAAGGTGATGGCGCTCAGCCTGAAGTACGCGCCTTCAGGCCGGCCAACCAGCCCATATGCCATCTGGAGGGGCGACAGCAGAACCGCGATCCAGGGATGATCCTGCACGGCATCGGAGCCGTTCCAGCCGTTGAGTACATCGCCGCCCATCCCTATGGCCCAGTGGGCCGCGGGCAGGCCGGTCAAAGTGAGCGTGCGAGTGAGCAGTGCGACTGGGTCGAGGAGGTAGACTGCGGAAAGGCCGACGCTGCCGGAGATCGATGGCTCCGCCGCCTTGCGATGCGCCGAAGGTAGGGCTGCCGTGATCAAGATTGCGAGGAGGATGTAGAACTTGAGACTGCTGAGCCTCGGCGCGGCCGAAGGGCGTCGCCCGCGGATCCCAAACAGGCGCTCGCAGGCATCTATCGCGGTTCCCATCGGGCAGATCCATCCGCAGAAGACACGGCCGAGCAGAATCGTCAATACCACGACGGTCAGCGCATACCACAGCGCGGGAAAGACGAGCTGCCTGAGCGAGATCATGGTAGACAGCGCGAGCAGGGGGTCCGCACGGAGAAAGAGGTCCACGGGAACGGGCGACAGCAACGGGTAGGCCGCAACCGCGAACAGCACCAGGAAGCCTGCGGAGAATAGAGCTTGAGAGACGCGGCGCAACAGGCGCAGCCGCTTAGACATGCCTGACGTTCACCCGTCGTAGGTCGATCTCGCCAAGGCCCGCCGCGTGTGCACGCTGGAGATGGCCGATCTGTTCGGCCTTTCGGTCGAAGAGGGTGGCAGCGTAGGCGTCCACGGCCACCTGGTCCGTCCCGGCCACCACAATGCCCTTGTCCGCCGTCCGACCAGGCCCCTTGGGGCCGTTCGTCAACAGAATCCGGATGGCATCAAGGATCACGAGGTGAGGCCGCACTTCCGCCGCGCAGTCCACGATGGCCTGGTCCAGACTCGAGCTGCGATGGAAGGCGCCGCGATCCCATACGGCGCCCAGCATATTCTTGATTCCGAGCGTGAGCCCGGTCGTATTGTGCACTTTGGCGATCGGGACGTTGATGAACACGTCTGCCCTTCGCAGATCCCGTATCACACTAACGGACTTGAGCGCTCGACCTTTGGGCAGCGATACCTTCTCATAGAGGGCCGGCGACGAGGCCAGACTCACCTGAGCTCCAGCCTTCCGCGCGGCGGCCTCGATGCCTGACATCCGAAGCACCAACGCGTCCGGCCTGTCGACAGCGTGGTCCACCACTCGGATGTCTCGCGCCCCGGCCTGCTTGCACAGGCGCACAATCTCGGCCACGATCTCCGGGTTCGTAGTGGCCGCCTGTTCGGCTTTGCGGGCCCAGCCGATATTCGGCTTTATAACGACCCGATTGCCTTTCTTCACGAACTTCCCGATGCCGCCGAGGGCCTCCACAGAAGCGCGCACGAGTTCGGCGGGTCGGCGCTTGGACGCCACGGCGATGGTCGGGCTCGAGGCGGCATCGGCCATATCTGCCCTGACGGCCACGAGCTCGCCGATCCCGATGGCGGCCGCGCCGCCCACAACCGCGCGCCTGAGGAAGTCACGTCGGGTGATCTCATCTGTCATTGCTGCTCACCATCCATGAGTTCGTATTGAGGAAATCCTACCCTCGCGGGCCCGTTGGGAATACTGGGGCGCGTCAAAGGACGGCACGCAGTCCAACGGCCAGCGTCACTACTCGTCCGGCCACTGGGCCGGTGATTCCGGCGCGGGGGACGGCTGCGGGCCCGGCTGCTGTTCCTCGAACGCCTGTTGCTGGGCCGCCAGTTCCTCTTCACGCTCGCGCTGTCGCTGCTCGTACCGGTCCATCCACTCCTTCTCTTCCTCTGCCAGCTCCTCTTCCCCGAGTCGCTCGAACGTTGAGCGAAGCTGGGCGTGAATGGATGGCACCTCCGTCACGTTGCCCGCGGCCGTGTACCACATCACGGCCTCCTCGGTTTCCCCAAGCTTCTCATAGGCTTGCCCCATTCCGAGGAGCGCCTGCGCGCGGCCGCTTGGAAGACGCTCGCCCAGACCTCTGCCCCAGGAGAGCGCGTTGTCGCTCTGCGCGTAGAACTCGGCTGCCTCTTCCCACTCGTTCTGCGAGGCCAGCAGCGTCGCCAGTTCATAGAACAAGGCCGCGGCGCCCAGGCCCCCGGCCTGCTGCGCCTGAGGAACGGCATCTCGCAGAAGGGCCAGCGCCTCCTCCTGCCTGTTCTCGGTCAGCGCGCGGTAGGCCGACATCTCCTTGTCCACTATCTCGATGTCCGCCCTGCCGGCCAGGTCCGCCACGTACTCCCCCCACACTCTGTCGCGCTGCCGGTTCGCGAAGTCACTGAGAAGCTGCTCCTTGTTCTGCTCGAAGTCCTCGGGCAGCTGTCGGCTTCGCTCCTCGAGCTTCACGATCTCATACCCCTGGGGGCCCTCGATCACCCCGCTCACCTCACCCGGCTGAAGGGAGAAGACGGCCCGGTCCCACTCGGCGGGCAGCCAGCCCGGGCGCATGCCCTCCATCAGGCCTCCTGTCTGCTCGGCCTCCGGGTCGTCGGACTCGGACTTGGCCAGCGCCGCGAAGTTCGCCCCCTGGTTCACCTGGGCGAGCAGCTCCTCTGCTCTCTCCCGCGCTTGCTCCTCAGTGCGTTCGTCCCCGCCAGCCGGTCGCAGCGAAACCAGAATCCGGCGCAGTGTCGCCGCGTCGTAAGACTGGAGCAGGTCCTCCTCTGTCACCGACACCGGGCCGACGACGGACTGCTGGAGCCTCTCGATCGTCATGTCGTTGCGCAGGCCGCTGGCCGGGTCCGTGTACGTCTCGAGACGCCACTTCCTGAACTGCCGCTCACTCATCGTGTCGCCCTGGCGCGCCACTCTGTTCTCGGCATCGGCCGCCACCTGCACCAGATACTGCTCCAGGGCTTCTCGCTGCAGTTGGCTCTTGTAGTAAGCCAGCTCCTGGTCGATCATATCCTGCACACGCTGCTTCACCTCGCCCTTGGAAACCGACACGCCTAGCCTTCCCGCCTGCTGGAGGAGGATCTCTTGCTCGACTGCTTGGCCCATGGCGTCCAGCCGAAACCGCCAGAGCGTCTCCATCCCTAAGGGCTGACCCGCGGCCGCGTAGTACTGGAGCAGCTGAGTCGTGCCCCGTTCGAAGAGCCGGTCGGCCGTGGACTTGGGAACGACTTCATCGTTGACGCGCGCGAGCACTTGCGCACCGGCTCCCCCGCCACCGCCTTCCTCGCGCGTTGGGATCCTGGCCTGACTGAAGAGCAGTGGCAGCCCTATGATGAACGCGAGGAGCAATGCCCAGAGAGCTATTCGAAGCTGGACGGCGAAGCGCCGTCGCATGCGCTGGATTGACATCGGTGACTCTAACCTTCCTCCGACTGGTCTCTATCTTCCTCGGCCTCTTCGGGCCCGGTGCTCAGGCGCTCCCGTGCGGTCCGCACGGCGCCGAGTATGCGGGTGACATACTCCTCGAGGTTCGCGAGCACACGGGTAGCATACCCTTCTGCGCTGCGCCGTATCTCGGCCGCTTCGGTGGTGGCTCGCTGGATTATCTCCTCCGCCTGCTCGGTTGCACGTCGCACCACTTCGTCGTTCGACACGAGGAGAGCCGCCTGCTCTCGCGCCTCTTCGAGCAAGCGCTGCCGCTCGGCCTCGGCGCTCTCGAGAATCTGCTCGCGCTCCTGCGCAACCCGATTCGCCGCCTTGATCTCGTCCGGCAGGGCCGCGCGGACGCGGTTGACCTGTGCAAAGAAGCGGTCGAGATCAAATCCCCATGCGCGGTGCAGAAACTGCGGACGGCTCTCTTCCCCCATCCGCTCGAGTTCTTCCAGCCGCTCTAGGATTTCGATGGGGATCCCTCCTTTCCACCGGAGCCCTTTCCCCGGTCCAGCCGCTCCTTCAGTCTTCGCCCAACACTGGGCGGGACGAACTCGGCGACATCCCCTCCGAAGCGCGCGATCTCGGCCACTATGCTCGCGCTCACGTAGTGGTACTGCGGCGCGGGAGTGAAGAATACCGTCTCTACCTCTGGCGCCAGCGCGCGATTCGTCGAGGCCATCTGCAGCTCGAACTCGAAGTCGGACACGGCCCGCAGTCCCCGAACGATGACCTCTGCTCCGACCTCTCGAGCGAAATCGACCACCAGCCCCGGTGCCACAGCGACAGCGACGTTCGGGAACTCCTTGCACTCTTCGCGGAGCATCTCCGCTCTCTCTTCGAGAGAGAAGAGCGGCGTCTTTCTTGGGTTCACCGAGACTGCGACGATCACCTTGTCAAACAGCGACGCCGCGCGGCGTACCACGTCAAGATGACCGTAAGTCACGGGATCGAACGTGCCTGCATAGAGCGCTGTCGCCACTTCTGAAACCTCCGTGGGCGTGATAGCTCAGCCCGGCTCTGTCGGCCGCGACCCGTCTCCCGCTTGGGCCTCCCGGCGGTAGAGGTCCACGACCGTTTCGCCGTACCTCATGCTCCTCATTCTTTCAAAGTCCCCCGCCCGCGGGCCCGGGTCCTCATGGCGCGACCGCTCGACCACGATGAGTCCGTCGCCAGCCACCATCTCGGGCCACTGGCTCAGTCTCGCGATCGCCCCGCCGAGATCTCCGCTTCCATACGGTGGATCCACGAAAACGATGTCGAAGCTGGCTCTCTCCCGCCTCAATATGGCGAGCCCTCGCTCCACGGGAGCGATTATAACCCGGACTCGGCCCTCAAATCCACACCGCCCGGCGTTCTCTTCGATAACGCGCCCGGCGGGCCGATGGGACTCGACAAAGGTCGCGTGCGCGGCCCCTCGACTGATGGCTTCGAGCCCTACCGTGCCGGCACCGGCAAAGAGATCCAGGAACCGAGCGCCCACGACCGACTCGCCGAGCGCGGCAAAGAAGCTCTCTCGGACGCGATCCGCTGTTGGCCGGAGCTCGCGGCCCCGCAGAGAGCGCAGCACTCGTCCCTTCGCCGATCCGGCTATTATCCGCATGGCTCAGCCAACCGCCCGCTCCATGCGGGCACGCAGCTGGGCGACCTGCTCTCGCAGCGCGGCGTGGTCGGGGCCAGCCAGGTCTGGCTGCTGTTCGATCAGCCGGAAGGCCGCTGCCCGCGCCTCCTCCAGCGTCCTGACATCCCGAGCCATGCGCGCGAACCGCAACTCGGGCACGCCGTGTTGCCGTGTTCCGTAGAACTCCCCCGGCCCTCGCAGCAGCAGGTCTTGCTCCGCAATCGCGAACCCATCGCTGGTGTCGAGCAGCACCCTGAGCCGAGACCGCGCCTGGCCGAGAGACTCATCCCCGGCGGGCATGAGGCGCGGCGACGGGTTGTACTTGCGGTCGCTGACGAGAATGCAGTGAGACTCCTGCCCGCCCCGGCCCACTCGGCCTCGCAGCTGATGCAGCTGCGCCAGGCCGAAGCGCTCGGCATTGAGGACGAGCATCACGGTGGCGTTGGGCACGTCGACCCCGACCTCTATGACAGTGGTCGCGCAGAGTACGGACTTCTCGCCCGCGCGAAAGGACTCCATCACAGCATCCTTCTCGGCAACGGGCATCGCCCCATGGAGCAGCCCGACATCGAGGTCGGGGAAGACGTCGCGCCCCAACTCCTCGGCGAGCTTGGTGGCGGCCTCGGCCTGCAGCTTCTCCGATTCCTCGACCAGAGGGCAGACGATGTATGCTTGGCGGCCCTCGGCCGACTGCGCCCCCACGAATTCGTATGCTTCGGTCAGGCTCTGCAATGGCATCCAGCGGGTCAGGACGGGCCTGCGCCCCGGCGGCATCTCGTCGAGGATCGATATGTCGAGATCACCATAGAGCGTCATGGCCAGAGTCCGTGGTATGGGGGTGGCCGTCATCACCAGCATGTCCGGCTGCCTCCCCTTCGTGAGCAGTTCTGCCCTCTGCCTCACACCGAACCGGTGTTGCTCGTCCACGATCACGAGGCCCAGGCTGTCGAACTCAACTCCCTCTTGAATGAGAGCATGTGTTCCGACCACCACCTGCGCCTGTCCGCCTGCAATGCGAACGCCGGCCTTCTGTTTGTCCCGCCCTCGGAGTGAACCAGTGAGCAGCTCCAGGCGAACGCCGAGGGCGCCCAACATCCTCGATAGCACCAGGTAGTGCTGCTCCGCCAGCAACTCCGTGGGCGCCATGAGCGCTCCCTGGTACCCGCTCTGCAGGGCAATGAGCAGGGCGGCCGCTGCGACTACGGTCTTCCCGGACCCCACATCCCCCTGGACCATGCGCGACATCGGCTGGTCTGCCGCCATGTCGGCCGCCACCTCGGCGATGACGCGCTGTTGAGCCCGCGTGAGGGAGAAGGGAAGGACTTCCTCGAGCATGGCGACCATGTCCCCGCGCGGCTCCATGCTGATGCCGGAACCGGGGCGCTGCATCGCTGCCTTCCGTTGGGCGAGCGCGAGCTGCAGTGTCAGCAACTCCTCGAACACGAGCCGCCGCTGGGCCTTTTCCTTCGCCTCGGTGCTGGCCGGCCAGTGGATGGCGCGAAGGGCCTCCGGCAGGCCAAGCAGCCTCTGCCGCTGCAGCAGAGACTCTGGCAACGGGTCAGGTATATCGCCCGGCATCTCGTCGAGGATTCTGCGAAGGGCTGGCCGCAGCTGGCCCTGGTAGACGCCATCGGTTAGGGGATACACCGGCACCAGCGTGCCCGGCGCTACATCTTCGGCAGGCAGGAGCTTCTGAGAGCCGCTGTGCTGGATCTCGATGTGAGGCCCGGCCCGCCGCACGGCGCCTTCCACGAGCAGTCGCGTCCCTTCGGCGTAGTTGAGTGCCAGGGGAGATGCGAGGATCGCTTTCGAGCGGCGTCCGTGCCGGGGAACGCGAGCGAACGATGTCACCCAGGCCTTCCCGCTGCCGTCTTGGATCTCGAGCGCGTAGCGCATCAGACGGAAGCTGCGGCCCTCCCGAGTCACGGCCTGGTCCCTTGCGCCGGCCTCGGCGACGACTGCGGCCCTCTCTCCGTCGGCCAGATCGGCGATGCGCTTGACCAGCACATAGTCGCGCGGCACATGGTAGAGCAGGTCTCGCCTCGTCTCTATGCCGAGCTTCCGCAGCCGCTGAATCCACGCCAAGCTGCGGTACCGACCCTGCGCGAGCGGCGCATCGAGGTAGGAGGTGGTGGGATGGCTCTCGTCTGCAGGCTCCGTGGCCGGGGGGGCTCCCCCCGCCGCCCTCGTGCCCGAGCGTCTGTTGGAGGGGCTGCGCGCTCGCGAATGAGCTGCTCCCCGGCGAGAGTGGGTCGCGCGAGCGGGTGCCCGTGCGCGCGGCCGCGCTGGACGCAGAGCTTCTGCCAGTTCGGTCAGAAGCTGCTGGGCCTCGTCCACGGAGGCGCGGCGCGCCCGACCGTCGGCGGATTGGTAGGCGGCGAGTGTTGCCTCGACGCGCGAGACGACTGCTTCCTCGCCGGGATCGGTGAGCGCGGTCCGAGCGCGCTCGGCCCAGGCTCGAACATACTCGCCGAGGCTATGCCCGATCACGGCCGTGTCGCGGTATCCCTCGCGCATCTCCACCTCGAGAGGGCCGGCAAGGGCGCGCACTATCTCCTCAGTCCCACGCATCGGATCACTGCCTAAGCTATCACATGGGGCCTGCGAGCGGCAAGCGACTGTGCGCCCGGGGGCGCGACCATCCGCCACTCGGGTGGGTCTAACCTACTGCAGCGGCGACGGTTGATTCCCAGTCTTGATCGCTGCAGGTGGGATGGAGAAGTGGTCGGTCTCTTGGTGCACACATCATCCGCAGCCATTCGCTGTCTGGGCTTCGCCCTATTCGCCTCCTTCTGGCTACTCGCGGCGGGCAGGCCGCAGTGCATGGCCCAGTCCTCATTGTTCGCCACCCCTCCCGAACCTCCGGGGGGCACATCGGCCGAAGGGGCCCGTTCCGCCGGCAAGCTGCGGGTCGAATCCTTCTGGATCGAGCTCAGTTGGGCGAGATCAAGGGCCGAGGTCTCCACTGTCGGCCTGAGGCTTGGAATTCGCCTCTCATCGGTCCCCGACGGCTGGCTTCAGATCGCCGCGCGCGTGCCTGAAGGCTACCGGGTCTCCCGGCACGTGGCAGGTGAATGGGTGCCGTTCTACCTCATGACCCACAGTCCGGAAGCGGAGGTGGAACTGCGGCTGCAGCAGTGCGCCTCCGAGCCAGGGATGGTGGAGTTCCCATTGGTGATCCAGGTTGGCGCCTGGCACCAGTGGCTGCGGGTGTACTTGCGCGGCTCGCCGGACGGCCAGGCTGCCGCTGCCGTTCTCACCGATAGCAGGGGCCAGCCGCTGTGGTTTCGCGGCTCTCAGACTCGAGCGTCCGTGGGCGCTCCTACGAGCTTCTGGACGTTGCCGACCCGGGTCGGCGAGTCGCTCGTCTTCGCCTCCGAAGTTCTCGGCGTACACATCGAGATGCCCGGGTACCTGAGTCCCTGGTGTGGCATAAGCACCTCGCCTGCGAGTCTCGACAGTCTGCTCAGCCAGGTCTGCCACTACGCGGGCTGCGCGGCTCGGCGAGTCGACGACCGGCGCTACGTGGTCGACTTCGTCGAGACCTATCGGGGCGCGCCGGACGCCTCCTGGTTTGTCGTCAAGGAAGGTCAGCGCCTGCGCTACCACGCGGAAGACGCCCCTGCGACGGCGCTGCTGCCGGCTCTCGTTGAGATCGCAGGAGAGATGATGGGCGACTCCCCGGACCTCGTCTGGCCGCGGGTGAACCACACCTGGAAGGGCGGCTTCCTCGGGGTGCTCGCAAGTGTCTGCGATAACGCAGTGCCCCCGCTGCAGTGGGAGCCGCGCAATGGGGCGCACTACTTCGAGCTGGCGAGCAGACCCGCGCCGAACAGCCGATGAACCCGCCGGGGGAGAGCCTCGTCTGGCTCTCCGGAACCCAGCCGCCTCCCTGATGCACGTCGGCACGCGGCCGTGTGCCCGGCCGTGGACAGGTCCCGTGGCGGGCGCCCAGAATCTGCGCCCGGCCCCGAGGAGGAGGTCGATATGCGCGCTCTCATATCCTACGATACGCTCCACGGCAACACCGAGCAGATCGCACACGCGGTAGGAGAGGGACTCGAATCGGGGGCTGAGGTCGTCGTGAAGAAGATGGCGGACATGGGGCCGGACGATGTCCGTTCTGCCGACCTCCTGGTGGCCGGCTGCCCGGTGCATGCGTGGAACGTGTCGCGCGCGGCGCGCAGCTTCCTCAGGTCTCTGGGCGGCGAGCGATTCGACGGGAAGAAAGCCGCGGCCTTTGACACGAAGTTCCAGGGCTTCCTGGCGGGGAGCGCGGCGAAGAAGCTGGCGCGCGACCTCCAGAAGAGGGGCTTCCACGTGATCGCGCCTGCCGAGAGCTTCTTCGTGACCGGGATGGCAGGGCCGCTCAAGGAAGGAGAACTCGAGCGCGCGCGGGCGTTCGGCGCCACACTCGCGCGCGCGTCCGATAGCTAGCCGCGTCCCTGGCCCAGGGAGCCCATCGCAGGACGCCGCCGGCTTCGTGTCGAAATCACGGGCGATGAAGCTCCTTACCGCAGGTCTCCTTCTGGTCTCGCTGTTTGCCGGAGGCTCCGTCGCCCTCGCCCTCGACGAGTGCCCACGCGATGCCGTCGTCAGAATCGAGGCGGCCATAGACCCGAGCTCCGTCGGGCCGAGCCTGGCAAGCGAGCTTGCCGCGCGCGGGGCACACACTTCCTATGAGTCCGAGCTCGCGCGCCGCCTCAGAATCGGGAGCAGCGGCACAGGCTTCTTCGTGAACTCCGAGGGGGATATCGTCACCAACGCCCATGTAGTGCTGAGCGGCGTGCGCCTCCGGGGACTGCACCTCACCCATGCCGAGTGGGATTCGATGACGCGACTGCTCGAGGTGGTGCGCGACATCTGGGTGACTGTCGGCGAGGGGAAGGAAGAACGCAGCTACCTCGCTGTGCCGATCGCGATCGCGGAGGGCGTTGACCTGGCAGTGCTGCGGATCGCTCGGCCGCCTGGCGACGAGACGAGGTTCCATCGCTTACGGATCGGCAGGACCGACCGTCTGGCCATCGGTTCGCCGGTCCGCTGCTGCAGCTTCGCTGAGAATGAGTTCTGTGAAACGCAGGGGGAGGTTCTGGCCTTCGTGCATGGCCGAGCAGTATCCGAACGCCTTGAGACCGTGCGTCGCGTGCATCCATCGACAGGCGAGGAGATCATCACCGTCGGCGGGACGAGCCCGGGCCCCTTGAACCGCTTTCAGCACAGCGCCGCCGTCGGCCACGGCAGCAGCGGTGGTCCGCTGCTGGACGAGGCGGGCAACGTGGTGGGTGTTGGATATGCCTACCTGTCTGACCATCGGCCGGGGGAGAACGGAAAGGCGGGTGCCGCCGGACTGAACATGGCGATCGCGTCCAACGTCGTCAGGCAGTTCCTCATCGCTCACTCGATTCCATTCGAGGAGGCTCGGCCGTGAGGTCGATCGCGGTGCTGCTACTGCTCCTTGCCGGGCTGCCGTCGGCTGCCTACGGCGTCGATCCGGCTTCCCTCGAACAGCATGTGAGACGGAACCCGTGCGACTACTCTGCACGTCGCGATCTGGTTGTGGCGCAGGCCGGGTCTGGGGACTTCGCAGCCGCCTACTACCATGCCGCGTGGCTGGCCTGGCTGGGTCCTCGGGAGTACGCTGACTCTGCAGAGGGCATCGCCTTCATTCGCAGCCGGCTCAACCGGGACCGCTCGCGTCTTCACGCGACCAGAAGCACTGCGACGGTCACAGCGGCTGTACAGGCGAGACGACTGCTCTTCGACACGTGCCTCAACGGCGCCGTCGCGCAGCAGACCACGCGGCTCCGTCGAGACATCTCGGATCTCGCCGAGCGCGCGGAGGAGACAGCGGCCGCGGCGAGCAGGAATGATCCCGTCGTGCGAATGGCTCTGGCGGACCTTGCCTTGACGCTGGATGACGTGCTCGTGTTCGAGGGAAGGAACTCGACGAAGCGCAGCCGCGTGCGGACCCTCCGGGCCGCGGCAAGCCGCGCCGAGGCCGCGGCGGCCATGGTTCCGGAAGCGCCAGGGCCTCGGCGGCTGCTGGCGGTGATCCGCTCTCGCCTGGCCGAGCTGGACGGCATACCCGATCTCTGGGATCTCGCCATCGCCGAAGCCGAGTTCGCTCGACAGATTGATCCATCCGACGCGTATCTCTCCGAGCTCCTCTGGACCCTACACCTGCGTGCAGGCCACTGGGAGCGGGCCAAGGTCTGGCAGAAGCGCGTGGAGGCCGCAGCCGAGGCATCTGGGAGCGAATGAGCAACTGCCAATCCTTTGGTTCTAGCGCGAACGGGGAGTCTGAGGTAGAGTAGCGACGGCCGCCGTTCCCCTGAGTTTCCTGCCGGGTCCACCTGAGAGAGGCGTTCTCCCGTTGGGCGGCCGAAGGGAGGTCAGCCGAAGGTGGATGTCAAGTGCTCGAAGTGCGGGGCCGAGAACTGGCTGGAGAACCAGAGCCGGTGTCTCACCTGCGACGCGATCCTTCGCCGATGTGCCGACTGCACCAATTATGACGCGGCCCAGGAGAAGTGCCGGCCGCTGGACACTGATGTGGACGGCCACGAGGCGGAGAACCCCAGCCTGCTCTCGATGAGCACGAACTGCCTCAACTACCGCTGCGCGCAGAAGGTCTGAGAGCCGGAGGGTTCGCTCCTCGACGGCGGACCTCAGCCGCGACGCGCTCGCTCGACGCGGAGAACGTCGCTCAGCGCGCCAATGCGGTCCGTGATCTGCTTGAGGTGGTCGAGGCTTCTCACCTCGACGCGGAGGGATACGCGCGCCATTCTGGGCTTGCCGCCGGTCCGAACGCGAGCCTCGAGGATGTTCGTGCTGAGCGAACTGATGATCGAGGTGATGTCGCTGGTGAGCCCGACCCGGTCGAGCGCATCGACTTCCACCGTCACCGGGAAGTATGCGTCTTCGCTCAGCGTCCACTCGAGGGGAAGGAGGCGGTCGGGCTCGCGGCGCGAGTAGTAGGACACATTTGGGCATTTAGCTCGATGCACCGTGACGCCCCTTCCCCGGGTGATGAAGCCGACTATCGCGTCGCCCGGCACCGGCGCACAGCAGCGCGAAAGGCGGTACAGGACATCGGTCACGCCGGCGGCGCTTATCGCCACCCGAAGGCTGCCCTGATCGGCCTGTGCGGCCTTCTTCTTGCGCTTGGCCTTCGGCGCTTCTCCACGCAGCCTGCGGACCACCGTCTCTGCAGCGAGGTCGCCATAGCCGACGGCCGCGTAGATGTCCTCCACTGCGTTGTAGCTCAGACGCGGGGCCAGCTCGGCGAGGCCCTTCTCCGCGAGCGTCTTCCCTGGATCGATGCCCGATCGCGAGCACTCCTCCTCGAGCCGTTCGCGTCCCCGAGCGATGCTCTCCTCCCGCTGAGCGCGTCGATACCAGGCCTTGATCTTGCTCCTCGCCGGGGAGCTCGCCACGAAGGAGAGCCAGTCGAGGCTCGGGCGCGCGGTCGGACGCGAGGAGGTGATGATCTCCGCAACGTCGCCGTTCCTGAAGACGTAGTCCAGGGGAACCATGCGGCCGTTGACCTTGGCGCCGACACAGCTATGTCCCACCTCGGTGTGAATCCGATAGGCGAAGTCCACGGGTGTGGATCCCGCTGGCAGGTCGATGACGTCCCCCTTGGGGGTGAAGACGAAAACTTGGTCTTTGAAGAGGTCGAGCTTCAGCGATTCAAGCCACTCGTGTGGGTCGCGAAGATCGGTGTGAAGCTCTAGCAGCTGCCGCAGCCATGAGAGCTTGGCATCCGCCTCCAGGTCCCCGCCCCGGCCCTCCTTGTAGCGCCAATGGGACGCGACGCCATACTCAGCACGGCGATGCATCGCCCACGTTCTGATCTGCACCTCCATCGGACTGCCCGTGGGGCCGACCGCCTTCGTATGCAGAGACTGGTACATGTTTGGCTTGGGCTTGGCGACATAGTCCGTAAACATATCGGGCAGCGGCAGCCATAGCGAATGGACGACCCCGAGCACTGTGTAGCACTCGGTCTCCGTGTTGACGATTACGCGGATGGCTTCGAGATCGAGGATCTGATCGAAGTCCACAGATTGCGTCTGCATCTTCTGGTAGATGCTGTAGAAGTGCTTCGGCCGCCCCTCGATGGTGGCCTCGATGCCCATCTCTGTGAGCCTATCGCGAAGCTGCGCGACGGCCTCTTGGATGGCCGCCTCCCGCTCCTCCCGGCTCTGGGTGACCGCCTGGGCGATCTCCAGATACTTCTCGGGGTCGAGGTGCTCCAGCGCCAGGTCTTCCAGCTGCCATTTGAAGCGCCAGACGCCGAGGCGGTGGGCGATGGGGGCCATGATCTGGAGCGTCTCCTGCGCGACCTCCCGTCTTCGTTCCTCCGGGAGGGGGCCGAGAGTGCTCATGTTGTGGAGGCGGTCCGCCAGCTTGATGAGGATGACCCGCAGGTCCTGTGCCATCGCCAGGAGCATCCGGCGCAGGTTCTCCGCCTGGTGTTCGCGCCCCGTGTCGAACTGGATGCGGCGGAGTTTGGTGACGCCATCCACGAGGACGGCTATCTCGTCCCCGAACTCCCGACGTATCTCGTCCAGGTCGCGCCCGGTGTCCTCCACCACATCGTGCAGAAGGGCGGCCGCGAGAGTCGCATCATCCATCTCAAGCTCGGTCAGCAGCTTGGCCACCGCCAGGGGATGAACCACGTAGTCATCGCCGGTGAGCCGCTTCTGGCCCTCGTGGGCCAATGCGGCGAACTCGTATGCCCGCCTCAGGCGGTCCTGGTCCGCCTCCGGGTCATACTGCGATGTGGCCTCGAGAAGCTCTTCGAGCGCGGCCGGCGTTCTGTCGGTCGTTCTCCCCGCCATGCATCATCCGCCATCGGGAACGGCTACATCAACCACATGCAACCGGACCCTGGGAGTTCCGCCCCAGTCGTCGAGCCTGGCACGATAGCATACATCCATTGTTCCCCCCACGCGGAGGTCTTCCCCCGCCGATCCCGCGCCAAACCAGATCGCGTCTGCGACCTCTGCCTGATCGCCGCGGAGACGTAGGGACAGATGAGAGCCATCCCCCACGGGCGCGATCTCCTCCGCCGTGAGGTCCGTGGTCATCAGGGTCGGCGTCGGGTTCCCCATCCCGAAAGGCGCAAGCTCGTTCAACTCGCTCACAGCGCGCAGCGTCAGCTCTCCCATGGAGGCTTGGGCATCGACCTCGATGCGGCGAAGGAGGTCGTCCCCCGAGAGGCACTCATCCGCAACTTCGTTGATTCGTTGGCGAAGCTCCTCCATTCGGGGCGCCTCGATCCCGAAGCCGGCCGCGTAGTGGTGGCCGCCGAAGCGGGTCAGCACGGAGTCGCAGCGCTGCAGCGCCTCCCACAGGTTGAAGGCCATGATGCTCCGCCCAGAGCCCTTTCCCACACCGTCCGAGATCGCGACGAGAAGCGTCGGCCTGTGGTATCTTTCCACGAGACGCGAAGCGACGATCCCGATTACGCCGGGGTGCCAGCGCTCCGATCCCAGGACGATCACCTTTTCTCGAGCCAAGTCTATCTCGGCAGCCAGCATCTCCTCCGCTTGCGCCAGCGTCTGCCTCTCCTCCAGTTGGCGAGCTTCGTTGTGCTGCGACAACTCGCGCGCCAGATTGCGCGCCTCTGCCGCGTCTTGTGTCAGCAGCAGCCTCACGGACGCGCGCGCATCCTCCATGCGGCCGGCAGCGTTGATGCGGGGCGCAAGGGCGAAGGCGACATCGCGCGTCCCCACAGCGCGGTCGCGACCGATGCCCGACACCTCCAGCAGCGCTTTGATTCCGGCCTTGCGGCTAGTTGACAGTCTGCCGAGTCCGTGCTGGACGAACAGCCTGTTCTCCCCGAGCAAAGGGACGACGTCCGCGACGGTGCCAAGGCAGACGAGATCGAGGAAGTTGAGCTCCTGCCCTTCAGGTATGTTCCTCGCCCGGGCGAGGGCGGTGACGAGCTTGAATGCCACACCTACTCCGGCCAGGTCCTTGAAGGGGTAGCCGGAATCGGCCCGCCAGGGGTTGAGGACGGGCGCAGAAGGGAGCCGATCCCCCGGGCGGTGGTGGTCGGTCACGATGACCTGCATCCCGAGCTCTTGTGCCGCCGCGACGGGCTCCAGCGCAGTGCTCCCGCAGTCGACGGTTATCAGCAGTTCGACTCCGTCGTGGTGTGCCTGCTGGATGGCCTCCTCGTTGACACCGTATCCCTCCTCAACGCGGTGGGGTATGTACCAGTCGACGTCCGCGCCCAGCCGCCCCAGGGCCCTTACCAGAAGAGCCGTTGCGCAGACTCCGTCTACGTCGTAATCCCCATAGATTCGTATGCGAGCGCTCCGGCGGAGAGCGTCGTCTACCATCTCGGCCGCCTGCGTCATATCCGCCATCGCGAATGGATCGGCCAGCGCAGCAAGATCGTGGCCGAGGAAGGCGCGAGCGGCCTGCGAATCAGCGACGCCCCTGCAGACGAGCGCGCGCGCGGTGAGCCGACCGACGCCGAGCTCATCCGACAGCCTCTGCGCCGCCACATCGTCGGCCTGTCTGATCGCCCATCGCGCTCCGGTGAGACTACGCATCCGCTCCTCCGCCGTCTCTCCGCGTGGGCTCCACGTGTATCATGATCTGGGCGCCCGGGACAAGCGCTCCCAGCTCCTCCTCGAGGTGGTCGCACAACGCGTGAGAGTCCGACACCGACTGGTCGCCGGGGACCTCCAAGTGCAGGTCAACGTACCGCTCGGGCCCTGCCTGGCGCGTTCGCAGGCGATGGAAGCCAGCGAACTGCGGGTAGTGCTCTGCAAGGAGCGTCTCTATCTTCGCAATGTCCGCCTCGGGCAGAGCGCGGTCGACGAGTTGGTCGTAGGAACGCCGCGCGATACCGACTGCTGCACGCGTTATGATGAGTGCAATTGCGATGGCTATGAAGGGGTCCACGTGATGAACTTCAGGATACCCCGCCCAGGAACCGATGGCGATCGCTGCCATGCCAACCAGGACGGCGGCCGAAGTCCACACGTCTGTGCGCAGGTGCCAGGCGTCGGCCTCCAGCGCCATCGACTCGGTCTCGCGCGCCACGCGGAAGAGCATCCGGGAGACGAACAGGTTCACGATCGCCGACACGGCCATCACAGCCGCTCCTAGAAGGGGCTCCCGCACCTCCGATTCCCAGCGGATCAGCCTGCTGCCTGCACCCCAGAGTATGACACCCACGGCGGCGAGGATCAGCACCGCCTCGGCCAGGCCCGAAAGGCTCTCGAACTTGCCGTGCCCAAAGGTGTGATCCGGGTCGGCCGGCTCGCGGGCCTTTCGCACGGCGACATAGGCCATCATTGCCGCGGCGAGATCGAGCCCGGAGTGGAGAGCCTCGGAAAGGATGCTCACAGAGCCCGTGACCAGCCCTGCGGCCAGCTTGCCGCCAGCGAGAAGGATATTGGAGTAGACGGAGGTGCGAGCGGCTCGGGTTGCCTTGGTCCTTGCTTCCGCTCCTCGCACCGGGGTCATCAGGAAATCTCCCCCAAGGCGATCAGAAGCGCCGCTTACGCTTTCGGCCTGCCCTCAGCTTCTTGCGCTCGGCGCGCGACGCGCGGGTCCGCTTCTGCGCGGCCGGCGGCGGTGACTCGACTGGAGAGTCGGCCTCCTGGCGCTCCTCGGTCGGTGCCGCCTCGGCCGCAGGCTGCGCCGGAGTCAAGCGCGCTGGGCGGCGCACCGGCGCGGCTCGCTCGGCCATCTGCCGCACGGGCCGCCCCGTAGCCCGGCGCGCGGTGAGCTTGCGCTCCTCCCGGTTCTTGAGCACGACGAGCACCTGCGCCGCGTTGAAGATCGAGGAGTAGCCGCCCGCAAGCATCCCGACGATCAGCGCGAAGGTGAAGTCCCGCAGCGAGGCGCCGCCCAGCAGGTACACGGCCACCAACACCAGCAGGACCGTCAGAACGGTGTTCACCGACCGCGCCATCGTCTCGAGCAGCGAGATGTTCGCGGTCTCTCCGAACGTATCTCCTTTGCGCAGGCGCATGTTCTCGCGGAGGCGGTCGAATAGGACGATGGTGTCGTGCACCGAGTATCCCACCACCGTCAGAGCGGCCGCCACAAAGGGGCTGTTGATCTCTCGCTGCGTGATGGCGAACGCGCCGACGAGCACGAGCACGTCGTGGACCAGGGCAACGAGCGCCGAGCCGGCCCACTTGAAGTCGAAGTAGCGAATGCGGATCCAGATGAGGATGAAGAGACAGCCCCAGGCGACCGCCTTGACCGCGTTCCAGATCAGCTCCTCGCTCACGACCGCGGTGACGAGCTGGCTCTCTGCCTCCTCGATGCCGGGAAATGCCTCGGAGAGCACGGGCAGCATTGCCCGCCTCTGCTCGCCGAGGACATCGTCGTCTGTCTTGCCCTGCGGGGCGACGACGCGGGTGCGAACCAGGAGCTGGTCTGTGACGGTCGCCGTGCCGGCGAGCTGGAGTCGCGCGTCCACACCGGTTGACCCGATGGCCTCTCTCGCGCGCCCCAGCGTCTGTGTGTGCTGTCCTGGCGCGACCGGCTCGGAGAACCGGTAGGTGACGAGCCCGCCCCCTGTGAAGTCGATGCCGAAATTGAGGCCGCGGGTACCCAGGAAGACCATGCCGGTCGCGATCACTATGAGCGAAATCGCGAACCAGAGCCATCTATATCCGACCAGGTCCCACTTTCGTCCGCGAAAAAGGTCTACCACGGTTCTTCTCCCAACGCCGCGCGGCGCGTGTCCTCCCCTAGACCTGTCCGACTTCCTCCGGGGATACCCCGAACAGAGCCACCTTCCGTGCCAAGGCCGTGTTTATCGCCATGTTCACGAAGAGCCTGGTCACGGTCACGGCCGTGAACAGGCTGACGGCAACGCCGATGATGAGGGCGACAGCGAACCCCTTGATGGGTCCGGTGCCGAAGTAGAAGAGCACGAAGCCCGTGCCGATGCTGCACACGTTCGAGTCCAGGATGGCCGCCCAGGCCCGCTTGAAAGCGGCCTCGACGGCGGATCGCATCGTCTTCCCGGTTCGGATCTCCTCCTTGAGGCGCTCGAAGATGATGATGTTGGCGTCGACCGCCATACCGATCGACAGGATTACGGCGAGAATGCCCGGGAGTGTCAGCACTTGGTTCACGAGCTTGATCGCTCCGAGCAGGAGAATGACGTACATCACCAGAGCAACGTCTGCCAGCAGGCCGGGCAGCCGGTAATAGAGCGCCATAAACACGAGCACGGCGAGGAAACCCCAGAAGCCGGCCTTCAGGCTTTTGAGGAGAGCGTCCTGGCCGAGCTGGGCGCTGACGGTTCGGCTCTCGATGTACTCGAGGTCGAAGGGGAGCGCACCTGCATTCAGCAGGATACTGAGGTCGCGCGCCTCCTCCAACCCGCCCGGCCTGTCGAAGCCGCCCTCGATCACACCTTCGCGGCGGATGGTGGCTCTAATCACCGGCGCGCTGATCAGCTTGCCGTCCATCACGATGGCGAGGTAGTGATTCTGATGCGCACGCGTGAAGTCTTCAAAGCGCTTGATGGCATCGCCTTGGAGCTCAAAGGTGACCTGGGTCTGCTGCCCGGCCAGCGAGTCCACTCGCGACGTGGGCCTTAGGTCCTTCCCGGTCACGATGACAGGAGACTCGTCGATTACCTGCTCTGTCGGAACCTCTTTGCCCGTTGGGTCCCGGAAGGTGTAGACGGGCTCCCCCGCAACTTCAGTCTCCTCCGGCCTGCCCTCGTCGCCAAAGGCATACTTGCGGGGGATGTGCCGAAGCTGGAGGACAGCCGTCTGCCGGATGAGCTCCTTCGCCGCCTCGGGGTCCTTCACGCCGGGCAGCTCCACGATGATACGATCCGGCAGCTGCCGCTGGATGATCGGCTCCGTGACACCGTACTGATTGACGCGGTTCTCGATGATCCTCTCGATGCTGGCGAGGTGCTCCGATGTGAAGTCCTCAGGCTTCGCGACCTTGATCTCAACGTCCGGGAACCTCTCCGCCAGGAGGGCCTTGATCTTCTCGGCCTGCTCTCCGACATCGACGCCCTCCTCCAGCCGAGTACGGACGCGGATGCGATCATCAACGAGCTGGAGCTCGCGCTTGCCGGTGCCGATGGCCTCGGTTGGCAGGAGCCCTACCAGCTCCCCATAGAGGTCGTTGCGCTCCTCCTCTGACATCTCCTGAGCGAGCTCGGCGGCGGAGAACTCGTACACGGCCTGTCGCTGCGCCTGCAGCACGAGGTGGCTGCCGCCCCGGAGATCGAGACCCAACGTGATCCCGAAGTGGGGTCTGTAGAGCTTGAAGGGCCCCACCTCTCTGACAGGAGACACGACCTCCCCGGTGGCGGGGTCCCTGCGATCGCGCAGCTTGAGCGGCTCGAAGACACCTAACGCTGCCAGTATGACCAAGACGATGATTCCAGTGAGCCACCAGCGCGTTCGCGCCTGCATAGGACGAGCCTTTCGCCTGTTGCGCCGGGGGAGGCGCGCAAAAAAAGTTTCCGAAGTGGCTGGGCCTTCGCCCGGGCGGCGGCCGCTTGCGCGGCCGGTCGGCCTGGAGCGCCATCACTCGCCGGGGACAGGCGGACCGCTTCGGCGCTGAGCATTATACAATCATGGGCGCGCGTGTGTCAAACGCCGGGCGCTCTGCTGAGGCGTCTGCGGGCGCCGGCTGGGAGCAGGTACACGCGAGGCCCCCGCCGTAACTAAGGCGCGCGGAGACCGGGGCCCTCACGCCGGCCTGCGGCGGACCGCGAAGGAGCTGCAGAATGTACATCGAGGAAATCGTAGCCAGAGAGATCATTGACTCTCGAGGCAATCCGACGGTGGAAGCGGACGTCTATCTCGAAGATGGCCTCGTCGGTCGGGCCTCCGTTCCATCGGGGGCATCGACGGGCACCCGCGAGGCGGTCGAGCTGCGCGATGGCGAGTCCGAACGCTACGGCGGCAAGGGCGTGCAGAGGGCGGTTGAGAACATCAACGATGTGATCGCCAACGAGATCACTGGCATGCCGGTGACGGACCAGGCGATGGTAGACCGTTTGATGATGGAGCTGGATGGCACTCCCAACAAGAGCAAGCTGGGAGCGAATGCCATTCTCGCAGTCTCTCTGGCCGTCGCCAAGGCCGCCTCTATGTGGACAGGCCTTCCGCTGTATCGCTACCTGGGTGGGCCCAACGCGCGGCGGCTTCCTGTACCGATGATGAACATCCTCAACGGCGGCAAGCACGCGGACAACAACGTCGACCTTCAGGAGTTCATGGTGATGCCGGTGGGTGCGGCGAGCTTCCAGGAGGCGCTGCGGATGGGTACGGAGGTGTACCACGCCCTGAAGGCGGTGCTCGCCGCCGACGGCATGGGGACCGGAGTCGGTGACGAAGGTGGCTTCGCACCGAACCTGCCAGATAACGAAGCGGCGGTCCGGGCCATCATCCGCGCGATTGAGGAGGCCGGCTACACGCCAGGAGTCGATGCCGCCATCGCTCTCGACCCAGCCGCCAGCGAGGTCTACAAGGAGGGCAAGTACGACCTCGCCGGGGAGGGGAAGGTCCTCACTTCGGCGGAGATGGCCGACTACTATGCCGCGTGGGTGGATAAGTACCCGATCGTGTCGATTGAGGACGGCCTTGCGGAGGACGACTGGGAGGGCTGGGGGCTCCTGACCAAGCGACTGGGCAAGAGCGTGCAGCTTGTAGGCGACGACCTCTTCGTCACAAACACCGAGTACCTCCGCAAAGGCATTGAAGTGGGCGTAGCGAACTCCATCCTCATCAAGGTGAACCAAATCGGCACGCTGACCGAGACGTTAGAGGCCATAGAGATGGCCAAACGGGCCGGCTATACAGCGGTCGTCTCCCACCGATCGGGCGAGACAGAGGATGCCACGATCGCCGATATCGCAGTCGCCACAAATGCAGGACAGATAAAGACAGGGGCTCCTGCGCGGACCGACCGGGTCGCGAAGTACAATCAGCTGCTGCGAATCGAGGAGGAGCTGGAGCAGCTGGCGGAGTTCGGCGGCCCGGAAGTGTTCTACAACCTGAAATAGCGCCAGTGGGCAAGCCGGAACAGCATTGCCGATCGCTCCTGGGAAGCCCGGTCGAAGCCGCACGCTGACGAGAGAACGGATCCGCCCGGCTGGATGGCGGGCGACAACGGCGGAGCCGAAAGAGTCGTTGATCGGCGTTCGGAAGCGGGCACGTGCAGCCGGAACCGTCGCGGAGACGGGGCTGCGGAAAGGGGGAGCGACGTGCAGATCGTCTGTCCCAAGTGCAAGCAGATGCACGACGTTGACGACAAGACGGCCACCTGTCCGGAGTGTCGCGGCGTCCTCAGGCGCTGCGTGGACTGCGAGAAGTACGACGTCCGGGTTTCCTTCTGCCGCGAGTTCAACCGACCCATAGATGTGGGAGATGCGAACTACCCGACCTACTCCTCTGAAAGCACCTACTGCCGAGAGTACTCTCCCGCCACCACGGTTGGCTGACCGCGTGTGTGAGCCGCCGTTTGCAGGGCGTCGAGGCCGGGTAGAATCTAGCTGGTCGAGGTTTGGACCTGTCTCTTCGTGAAGATCACCTGCTCACGCTCCCGGGGACGGGAGGACGAGCATGGCAATCGACGTCAGGCAAGCACGGCGGGCGCTCAAGGCCGCCGGCGTTCGGAGTTCGGCGCTATGCGCCACAGCGTGGCCGTTCGGCCGCGAGCGGCGACTGCGGGCACTGCTGCGGCGACGGCTGGCAGTGATCGAAGCCAAGAACGGCGTCGTCGAGTTTCTCTTCCGCACCCAGAGACCGCTGGGCGACTTCCGGCTCTTCAGTCTGGATCAGGTGGAGCGCGCCCTGAACGATCCTGACCGGCGCAAACTCGTCGTCGGGATGAGCGTGAGCCGGGAGGTGATCGCGGAGGAACTCACGTCGCGCTCTGGCGCCGAGGTGGGACGCTCTCTCGATCTAGCACTGTCGGAGTTGCTGGCCGAAGGCGTGCTGCTTCGGGTCCCCGGCAAGATGGTAATGTCCCGCGAGGAGGTGTTCCTGGCGGTCCAGCGCCGCGCTCGGCCGCACTATGATACCTCAGAGCTTAATCGCTTGGTTCACCAGGGCAGAAGCCACGCCAAAGAGCTGCGCAGCCGGGCGCGACGAGAAGCCTCGACTACAACCGAGCGAAGCTACGAACTCTGAGGTCGCCGAGCCGGAGGAATGGAAGACGGGGCGCGGAGAGCGCCCCGTCTCTACTTCTGGCCAAGCTCGGCGGCACTAAGAGTCGGGGGCAGGATCGGCCCGGCTGACCGCGGGCTCCGTCTGCGCCCTTTCGTCTCGCACGAACACGAGGCGCCTCTCGCCGGGTCGCACATAGCCCTGACGCCGGGCGGCTGCCTCCTGTCCTGACTGAGTGGCCAGCTCGGCCCTGTCCGCCTCGAGGGCGCCACGCTGTGCGAGCAAGTTAGCCTTCTGCGTTTCCAACTGCGCGAGGCGGCCGGACTGATCATGGATGGTCGCCAGCGGAGCCGCGAGCTTCCACAGACCGACCGTCAGGATCAGGCCGGCCAGGGCCAAGACGGCCCTGATCTTCAGGCGTCGACGCCGGGCACCCGGGCGGCGTCGAGGCAGCATGTCCCCTCCTTCAGAAGCGGTGGTGCTTTCCCACGACCTCGACCTTGATCAGATTGGTCAGGCCGGGCACACCGGCCGGCACGCCGGCCGTGACCACAACAACATCACCGTCCCGCACGAGCTTCTCTTCCTGCGCGCGGGCGATGGCGTTGATGATTAGCTGGTCAGTATTCCGCCCTCGCTTGGCGAGCAGCGGCCGTACTCCCCACGCGAGGGTCAACCGTCTCTGTGTTGCCATGTCTGGAGTGAGCGCTATTATCGGGCACTCGGGCCTGTGCATGGCCACCATCAGAGCAGTGTGTCCGGTCGTCGTCGCGGTGATGATCGCGCGGGCCCGCAGATCGTGCGCGAGGTTCACGGTGGCCTGGCTGATGCCGTCCGTCACGGTTTCGCAGGGCCACTGGCTCGACTCGGCCAGGCGCTCGGCGAAGTCGAACGCTCCCTCGCCGCGGGCGGCGACTCGCGCCATGACCCTCACGGCTTCCACAGGATGGTCGCCGATGGCCGTCTCGCCCGAGAGCATCACCGCGTCAGTGCCGTCGAGCACGGCATTGGCGACATCGCTCACCTCCGCGCGCGTCGGCCGCGGACGGCGGATCATCGACTCCAGCATCTGGGTGGCGGTGACCACGGGCTTGCCGGCGGCGTTGCAGCAGCGAATGATGGATTTCTGCAGCAAGGGCACGCGGTCCAACGGAAGCTCGATTCCGAGGTCCCCCCGCGCCACCATAAGCCCGTCGGCCGCCTCGACTATCGCGTCCAGGTGGTCTATGGCCTGGTGTTGCTCTATCTTGGCCATTACGGAGACCGCGGTTCCCGCGCGCTGGATCTCGCGGCGAAGGGGCTTCAGGTCCTCCGCCTTCCTCACGAACGACATCGCCACCCAGTCGACGCCGCGGGCGAGCCCGAACTTCAGGTCCCGGCGATCCTTCTGCGTGAACGTCCTGATGGGCAGCTCGACGTCGGGCAGGTGGACGCCTTGACGGGACCGGAGCACTCCGCCCACGCGGACGCGGCAGCGCACTGCGCGATCGGCCGCCTCGATGACCCGGAGCTCTATCTGCCCGTCGGCGAGCAGCACGCGCTGCCCGGACGTCAGCGCCGCGAGCACCTCCGGGAACGGGAGCGGGATCTGTCGTGGATCATCGGAGGCCGAGGCGGCAAGGACGACCTCTGTGGACGGGCGAAGGGCCAGCCCCTCTCCGGGCAGCTGGCCCACCCTGAGCTTGGGACCGGCCAGGTCCTGCAGAATGCCGATCGCGCGTCCGAGCTTCTTGTCGAGCGACCTGATGTGTGAGATCGTCTGTGCGTGCTCCGAGCGGCTGCCGTGGGAGAAGTTGAGACGCGCCACATCCATGCCGGCCTCGGCGAGACGCTCGAGCATTCTGGGCGACGCGGTGGAAGGCCCGATCGTGCAGACGATCTTGGTCCGGCGATCCCTCGGGGACACTGGCTTTCCAGATCGTGGCATACGTGACCTAGGGGGAGTCGTGCGGCGGCCTGCGTGCAGCAGGCCGCCGCGGTCAGGACTGGGCTCAGCTCATCACGACTGTCGCTCAGCTCAGGTCAATCCTCTTCCTCATCGGCTTGGGTGCCGCCCGGCGCTGCCTCTGTGGGTGACTCGCCGCCCGGCGCCTGCCTGCCGCCTCGCCTGCCGCGCGTCCCGCGCTGCGCGGCGTCCGTGTCCGTCTGCCGCTGGCCTCCGCGGCGGGAGCCCATCTGCCCTGGGCCGGGCATGCCCGTGGTGGGCTTCTCCCCCGCGGTGAGCTTCATCCAAACGAAGGCCACAGCCGCAACTACGATCAAGATGAGGATTACAGCCACGACAGGTGAGATATTGCGCTGCATGGCATCTCCCTCCGTGCCGGATCCGGCCGAAGACATCCGGGCCCGGCTGCTTTGTCAGCCCGCGCTCGCTGCGCGCCGCCTGCGGCCGTTCATAGCCGCCGTACCGCAGTATACTACCACATGCGCCCCCGACCTGCTATCGCTGCGGCCGGCTTGGCAGCAGCGCCGCGGGACTCATTGGTTAGACGTGACGTGAGAGCGCAGGGTTCCCGCGAGGCAAGGCGGAAGGTGAGGGCACACCGGACGCTGAGAGGAGCTGTGAGCATGCGGGCCGCGGTGTTCCCCAGGCCGCAGGAATGTGAGACTGTCGAACGGGAAGTGCCGGTTCCGGCCGAGCACCAGGCCCTGGTGCGGGTGCACGTCTGCGGCGTGTGTGGGACCGACGCTCACATCTATCGGGGGGAGTTTCCGGCTCGATTCCCTGTCATCGCCGGGCACGAGTTTGCGGGCGTCGTGGAGAAGGTAGGGACGGGCGTGTCCTCCCTGCGGCCAGGCGATCGGGTCGCAGTCGACCCCAACATACACTGCGGCTCCTGTCGGCCTTGCCGGCGCGGGCTGACGCACCTGTGTCGGAACTTGTCCGCAATCGGTGTGACACAGGACGGGGGCTTTGCCACGCATTGTGTCGTGCCAGCGCGCCAGTGTCACAGAGTCCCCGATGACATGCCATACGAAGTCGCCGCGATGGCCGAGCCGGTCGCCTGCTGTGTGCACGGGATCGACCGCGCGGGCATCCGAAGTGGTGACGTGGTTCTGCTACTGGGAGCCGGCACGATCGGGCTCGTGCTCCTCCAGCTCGTGCGGCTGCAGGGCGCGGCCGTCACGATTGTGTCTGAGCCGAACGCGGGCAAGCGCGACCTGGCAGAGCGCCTCGGCGCGACGACGGCGGTGGACCCGGTGTCGGAGGATTTCGAACAGGCCGTGAAGGCGGCGACTGGAGGCACCAGGCCCGATGTGGTCATAGAATGCGTCGGCAGTGCCGCTACTGCACAGCAGGCCTTCGACCTGGTCGGAGAGGGAGGACGTGTGCTCCTGTTCGGAGTGGCGCCGGAGGAGGTCCAGATCACCATCTCTCCCTACCGGGTGTACCGGGAGGAGATCGCCATCACGGGGAGCTTCACCAATCCCTTCGCCCAGAGCCGCGCCCTCGCCCTGCTGGCCTCAGGTCGTCTCCGAGTCAACGACTTGATCAGCCATCGGCTGCCGCTCGCCGACGTATCGCGAGGGATCGAGTTGCTCGAGTCGGGCACGGCGACGAAGGTCGTCATCGAGACTCAGGAACGCGGATGACCTGAACTTCCCATCCTTCGCTCGCGTCTAACGTAGCGGTCGGCCCAGATCGTGCGCCGAAGCCGTCTACTGCGCGGCTGACCGCGGAGGGTAGATGTGGCGGCAACGCCCGAACTCATTGAGGTCATAGTCCGGCTCTTTAAGGCCGCCATCTTCGTGCCCATCATCGGCCTCGTCACCTGGTGGATCCTCTCCAACTGGCTCGTCGAGCAGACGCTGAACGCCGAAGAAGCATTGATCGGGCTGTTCTTCGTAGCCGTCGCCTTCGTCCTCGGGGTCAGCTCCATCGTTGCCGGCGGCTGGGGCTTCCTCGGCATCCTGGCGTTCGTGTATGCCGGCCTCCTTGGCCTCGCTGCATGGCAGTACATCTACTGGCGTCGTCGAGAGCATGAGCACTGGCTATCGGAGGTTGACAGGTACACGGACGCCATCGACAGGGACCCGAGGAATGCCGCCGCCTACTCGTTCTTGGGCGAGGCGTGTCTCAGGCTGAGCCGGTTCGAGGAAGCGCAGGCCGCGCTGGAGATGGCCCTCGAATTCGACCCCGAGTCAAAACGGGACCAGCGTCTGCTCAGGCAGGCGAGGGAGCGCAGATCCCAGATCCCTTGGCTGCGGTCGGACTGATCACTGTGTCACGCGCGAGGCCGTCGCGGGCAGACTGCCATGCAGACGCCGCATATCCCGGCCTCTATGCCAGCTGCACGGGAGCGCTGGCCGCACATCCTGTGGCATGCGTGCGCGTCGAATATCTCCTCCCGTGGGCGACCGGCATGCCAGTGCTCACCGGTGGCCGCGCCTGCGGGGCACGCCTCGACACAGGCGACACACTCCCCGCATCGGCTCTCGGCGATGGGCTCGCCCACGAGCAGGGGTGCATCCGTCAATACGGACACAAGGCGAATGGCTGGGCCGTACTGCTCCGTGACCAGCAGGGCCGTCTTGCCCACCCAGCCGAGCCCGGCCCGGGTCGCAGCTGTCTTGTGCGGGAAAGGTGCGGCCAGCCGGCGCGGGTCGATCTTCTCGGTTGTTGATGGGTTCGCACGGGCCTCGAATCCTGCCTCCCCCAGCATCTCGGCAATGCCCTGCGCGGCCTCGGTCAGCCGTCGGTTGACCTCGAAGTACTCGCCCGAGTAGGCCCGGTTGGGCATGTCATCCGCGTCGCGAAGCACGGCCAGCGAATGCGCTATGGCGATAGCCACGGCGCGAGGTAAGTCTGCAATGCCCTGGAGGTCCGCGAAGCCCACCAACTGCGCGCCGCCTGCGCGGGCTCTCTCCTCGACCTCACGAGTGAGCGTGCTGTCGTCGGATTCTCTCATGCGGCCTCCATTCGGCGGCCGGCCCTCAAAGGCCTGGCCTCTCTACGTCGCGCTGAGGCTCCCGTGCGCGCGGTTGGAAGATGAGGCCGGGATGCAGGGCCCGGCGCTGGGTGACGAAGACCTGTATGCCGGGCTCTCTCTCGCCCAGTACAGCAGCATCTTGTTGCTGCACCAGCCGCACCGTCGATAACATCTGGAGTTCGATCTGGAAGAGGTTGTCAGGGCTGACCCACACAGCGTTGAAGAGATCGCGCGCTTCCTCGTCCGTCGCCTTCCTGGCCCACTGGGGCTCTCCCTCGGCGAGTGGTCGCCAGCCCTCGGCCTCAAGCAGGTTCTTGTAGAAGTAGTAGACAGACTTGGATGGGTAGTCCTCGTTGAGGGTGAACCAGTACTTCCGGAAGCCCAGGTTCTCGGCCGTCTGCTCCTCGACATCTTCGTAGCCGGGATAGTGCACGAGCGGGGGGCCGGTCGGCGCCCGACCGGGCTTGGCGGAGCGCTGCAGCTTGGTGAGGACCAACACGATCAGCACCCACGCCGCGGCGATCACGAACACCGTGCGCATCAGCTCGCGGCGATTGGGCCTCATGACGGCGCGCCTCTCTGGCCTGCGGGCCGGACTTCCCTTGCGAGGGTCCTCATGGCCGCCGCAGCGAAGATCGCGCCCAGCGCTATCAGGAAGGCTGCACAACCCAGGTAGATTCCCTTCAGTGCCCCCGCCGACAGCAACGCTCTTCCCGTGCCGAGCGCAATCGACACAGCAGTATACCATAGCACATCGGAGAGCACGTGACCCGTGAAGTATGCGGCTGCTCCCAGCCGGCCTCTCTGTACCGCCCAGGCAGTATGTGCCGCGCCGATGGTCGCCCACCACAGCCACCAGTAGGGGTTGACCATGCTCATCAGGGCACCCAGCCAGACCAGCCCCAACCACCCGCTCGCCGTGCCGCCGCCGCCAGCCGTCCGCAGCGCCTCCGATGCTGTTCCCGCGGGAATCAGGGCCGTCTCGTACCCGAGGTAGATGAGAACACCTCCCCCGGCCAAGCCGATTAGACCTCTGGCGATGGCCGGCCGAGCGAACCTGATCAGGCCCGTCATCAGCAGCATGATGGCGACCAGTTCCAGAAGGCCGTGCCCAATCATCATGACCGGCCCGGCGGCCCAGCCAACACGCACCGACTCTCGCACGACGACCGCGAGCAGCGACCCGGGCACGACCGCGCCGGAGAAGCCTGTGGCAAGCGCCACGCCGAAGATCACGGGCACGCCGCGGTGGGCCGGGAGTCGAGTGCCCTCGACCGCCGGAGACTGCGGCTGCGCGCAGTTCATTCCTGGATGATCTCCAGGTTCGCTCGCGGGACGCGAGCGTCGGCTCCGTCGTCCAGCTTCACGCTCGCGATCCGCACGGCCGATTCGGTCTCGATCTCTGTCAGTTCCGCGGGCAGGGCGGTGACGCGGCCGAGGGCGCCGAAGTGGGGTGCCCGAATGACTCGCACCCTCGATCCTGACTGGAGGATCTGCTCGGGCTCGGGCTCCGCCGTCTCCTCTTCTGTCGCCTCCCCGGTCACGATGACCTCGGGCCGGATGACGCCGGCGCGGATCTGTGTCGCGCCGTCGATGGACGCGAGCTGCCCTTCCAGCGAGCTGAGCAGATCCCACGTACGGGTCGCCATCGCGAGGTCGCCGAATCCCTCGGTGAGGATCAGTGTCATCGGCACGGGCTCTTGACCTGTTATCGCCACGCCGATGTCATAGCCTACGTACTCGCGCAGCGCCTGGTCCCGGACGGCGGCTACGACCAGACCCACTGCTCCGGCCTCGGCCGCCGCTCCTATCGCATCGGCGCCGGCAGACGCGCCTCCTACGATGACGCATCCCTCGCACTCGGCGATGCGATCGCGGCGAAGGACGTCGCCGGGGCCTCCGGCCAGCACGCGGAGCGGGCCGCGTCGCTCTCCGCCAACTCCGAAGATGCCCTGCACCAGGGAGCCCTGTGCCTCGATGACAGCTCCCTCATCCTTGATGACCTCGGCGACGCGGCCTCTGATGTGAGCTGCTACCTCGACGCGGCGGGGTGCTTCCCGCACCCGGAGATGCCCCGAGGCCGCGCTGACCTCCTCGAGCGTTCCCGAGATGGGCGTCCGGAGCTCTGACTTGAATAGTCCCCAGAGCCCCTTCGTCTGAGCGATGACCTCGCCGGCCCGCACTGTGTCGCCGGGACCTCTGAGCAGATGTGATGCTAGTTCCTGTGGCTCCACGCGCAGTATCTGGGCAGCCCTGAGGGTGTGGAGGTTCCCCGGCATCTCCGCCCGTGCGACGACGTGGTCCGCCTCGATAAACTGCCCCTCTTCTACCAGCACCTCGCCGCGAAGCGGGAGACGGCGCTCCTCTACGACGAGTGCACGCGCCATGACCCGAAGTCCCGGCGTGTAGGCGACGGCCATCACTCCGGCCCTCCCGGCGTTGCGCCCGCAGACTCCATCCACTCGGTGAGCTTCTGCCTGCGCTCCCCGTCATCGTCCGGCAGCCGCAGGGGCCGACCGCGCCCATCGAGAATCACGCCGGCCGGGCCTCCCTCGACCCCCCCGGACCACACGCGGCCTCGTCCTGCGCCGACATCCGTGCCCCGGCTCGGGCTGAACTCGGCCGGCGCCCTTTGCCCGGCCGGCAGTGGGAGGCGGACAAGCTCTCCCGCCCGAAGCTGCCCGCGCTCGCCGCCCATCTGCCACTCGAGGATGGCGTCTCCGTCTCGGAAGCGTCCGACCGGAGCTACGACCGTGCCGAGCGGCACGAGGCAGTCGCGCCTGAACACCTCCGTCGCCGCCTCCGGCAGGACCGACGCGAGTACTCCCAGCTGCGGCATCATGAATATCGAGTCGACCGCCAGGCGCGTCACGCCCTGTGGCTCGAACGCGTCGATGAGCATGAGGGCGGCCTGCTGCCGGCGCGGGGCATGGGATAGGATGCCGCCGCTTCCGATGATGAGTCCGAGCGACATCATGTCGACCAGGGTCTCGCCGGCCGAGGCCTGTACGAAAAGGTCTGCGACCGTCCGGGCCTGCGCCACACCCTTGAGGCCCGAAGCAAGAGCTCCATGGTGGGCAAGCGCAAGGCGAAGGGCCTCCCGCGCAACGGCCTGCTCTATGAGCAAGTCCTCCCGGGTCTGAGGAATGGTCGTGGGGCGGATCATCTTGTTGCGAAGCCGGTTGCGCAACTCATCTTCCTTCAGGGGCATTGCGAGCCAGCGGCGGATGCCGTCGGCCCCGGCCTCGACAAGCACGTTGCCTACGCTGTAGCTCATGCCGAGGTTCGCCGACACCGTCCGGTTGAACTGGCCCCCGAAGACGGAGAAGATGTCGGTAGTGGCGCCGCCAATGTCCACAGCCAAGACGTCCGTGTCTTCGGTCTGCGCTGCGAGCTGCACCATCTCCCCCACCGCTCGGGGTGTGGACATGACGGGCGCGCTGGTCCACATGAGCAGCTTGTCATAGCCAGGGGCCTGGGCCATCACGTGTTCGAGGAAGAGGCGATGGATGGCTTCGCGCGCCGGCCCCAAGTTCTCCAGCTCGAGCTGCGGCCGCAGGTTCTCCTCGACGATCAGGTTAACGCCACCTCCGAGCACTTCGCGGATCTGATCGCGGGCATCGATGTTGCCGGCATAGATCACCGGGAGCTTAAAGTCGCGGCCGAGGCGGGGGCGCGGCGCGGCGGCTACTAGTATCTCGGCCGCGTCGAGCAAGTGTTGGACCGTGCCTCCCTCTGTCCCTCCAGACATGAGGATCATATCAGGGCGGATCGCGCGGATACGAGCGACGCGCTCGTGATCTTCCCGGCCGTCGTCGACCGCGATCACGTCGATCACGATGGCGCCGGCCCCGAGAGCGGCTCGCTGAGCGGACTCGGCCGTCATCGTCTTGACGACACCCGTGACGAGCATCTGGAGGCCCCCGCCTGCGCTGGACGTGGACACGTAGAGGTCCGCGCCTGCGTCAGCGGCGGTTGGCGTGCCGACGCGGGCCTGCTCGATGAAGCGCCGCTCGGTGAGTTCTTCGAGCTCGCCCACGGCGTTGAGCACACCGACGGTGACATCGTCGAAGGGCGCCTCGACCGTGGTGGGGGCTTCGCCGCGGCCCTGCAGACGATACTCACCGTTGCGCCGCTCGATGAGAATCGCCTTCGTGGTGGTGGAACCGCAGTCCGTAGCAATGATTCGCGATGGGTCTGGCATATCCCGCTGCTGCCAAGTCGCCGTTCTGTGCGCACCACAGATGTGCGCTCGGGCCGCCGCCGCGCCCCGCACACCGTTGAGAAGGCGTCGGGAGCGCGCACTGCCGGCGGGTGCCCGGACGGCGCCGCGAATCATAGCACGTGAGATTCCGGCGGGTCAATTGACATAGGTTCCCGCGGTGGCGAATGACAGGGGGCACGGCGGATGCGCGGCACGGCCGGTGTTGCAGCAACACCTCCTGGTGTGGAAGAAGACGACGAAGGAACGAGAGATCCCTGGTCTGGCGCAATGCTCGATCACACAGAATGCCCACGGTGCGGCGCTCCCAACCTCGGCAGCGAAGTGTGCTGCTTCGCTTGCGGAACGCGCTTGAAAGTACTGCCGAAGCGGTACGGACCACCGCCTGCAGGCCCGACGCCGTGGCCGTTGTGGATCGGCCTTGTCATACTGCTGATTCTGTTCGGCCTCACCGCCTACTATGCGGTGGGCTGGCTGGTGGGCTATCGAGACCGCGCGGCGCTGCCTCCGTGGTATCTACCCGTGGGGGGACTCGTGCTCGTCGCGGCCGGCCAAGTGGCCTTCTGGGAGGCGCGCCGGCGGGACGCGCGCAGTTGGCGATTGCGGCGCGCCCCCGAGTTGCCGCTGTCTCAGGCCCATACGGGAGACGCGGTCTGGGCGAGGGGGAAGGTCGAGTGCGACACTCCGGTCGTTCCCGCCTACTTCCCCCAGGAGTGTGCCTACTACCACTATGTGCTGCGGGAACGCGAACAAGGGGAGGCGGGCTGGCGCGTCAGCGACCGCGAGACCAAGGCCGTGGACTTCCGCCTGGTCGACGGCGATGAGTCTGTCTACGTGCCTTCGGGCTGTGTCCGCTTCGACGCCCCCATCTACATGGAGACCTACGTCGATCCCGGCGCGACCATGCAGGTGAAGCTCTGGGCGATCCCCGTGGGGCTTCCGGTGAGCCTCTGCGGCCGCATCGCCGGCCAGACCTCCAAGCCGCGGGTAGATCGGCTCGGAGAGGACCTGCCCGGTGTGGTAACCTGGAGATCGCCGGCCGATTACGTCAAGATGGTGGCGCGTCGCGCGCGGCTTGCGGCGCTGGGCGGTTGGGCGCTGACCACCGCTGGTGTGCTGGCCGCCATCGCAGGGATCGTCAGTGCCTAGTCGGCCGCGCAGAGATGCTGTTGGATCATCCGCGCCTCTCTGATCGCCTGGAGACGCCCCTTGGCGCCCGGGGCGCGTCAGACAAAGACGAAGCCCCGGCGGCCGCCGGGGCTTCCAGAAGGCAAGCTACCAGATGCTACTCGCTGGCCGGCTTTGCCGGACCCAGATCAGGCAGATGCTCTCTGACAAGGGCCTCCATTTCCTCATCCGACATCGCGGTCGTCCGCCCCGCATCGTACTCTACCTGGATCGCCTCCACGATCTTGGCGATTCCCGGGTCTGACTTCTGGAGTATGTGGTCCGCCGTGAGGCCATAGTAGGCGTTGACCCAGTGGGCGACGCCCGCGCTGCCAGAAGTATTGCCTATGGCGACAGCCACGGGCCTGTTCAGCAGAGCGTCCGTGTCGAAGATGTTGTAGATCTCCTCGTCCTTCAGCAGCCCGTCGGCATGGATGCCTGCGCGCGTGACATTGAAGTCCTTGCCGACGAACGGCTGGTTGTGTGGGATCTCATACCCGACCTCGTTCTCGAAGTAGTCGGCGATTTCGGTGATGACCTGCGGCTGCATGCCGTTGTCATCGCCCCGGATGCCCATGTACTCAAAGACGAGGGCCTCGATCGGCGTGTTGCCCGTTCGCTCACCGATGCCCAGCAGTGTTCCATTGGCGGCCGCGCATCCGTAGAGCCAGGCGGTAGAGGCATTGCTGACCGCGCGGTAGAAATCGTTGTGCCCGTGCCACTCCAGCCATGAGCTCGGCACGCCTGCGTGGTGGACGAGGCCGTAAATGATCCCCTTCACACTGCGGGGCATAGCCACGCCGGGGAAGGCGATGCCATAGCCCAGAGTATCGCAGGCCCGCACCTTCACTGGCATCTCCGCTTCCTTCGCCAGGCGCATCAGCTCCTGAACGAACGGCACCACGAAGCCATAGAAATCCGCCCGCGTGATGTCCTCGAGGTGGCAGCGCGGCACGACGCCGGCCTCCAGGGCAGACCGGACAATGTCGAGATACATGTCCATCGCCTCGCGCCGCGTCTTCTTGAGCTTAAGGAATATGTGATAGTCCGAGACCGACGTGAGAATGCCCGTCTCCCGCAGGCCGATCTGTCGGACGAGCTTGAAGTCTTCCTTCCGCGCGCGAATCCACCCCGTTATCTCCGGGTATCGGAAGCCCTGCTCCAGGCAGGCGGCGACTGCCTTCTTGTGAGCGTCCGAGTAGAGGAAGAACTCACACAAGCGGATCATGCCGTTGGGCCCGCCGAGCCGGTGAAGCATGGTGTAGAGGTCCACTATCTGCTTGACAGTGAACGGCGGCCGGGCTTGCTGGCCGTCGCGGAAGGTCGTATCCGTGATCCAGATCTCATCGGGGGGATCCATTGGCACCAGCCGATGGTTGAACGAGACCATCGGGGGCTGATGATAGGAGAACAGGTCCCGGAACAGATTCGGTTCGGAGATGTCCTGAAGCTCGTAGTGATATGTCTCCTGTTCGAGCGTATTCCGCCTCTTGTTGAACGCGATCATCGGTTTGCTCCTCCGGTCTGGGGGAAGTCAGGAACGCTCCCTAAGATTACCCGAAAGAGGGACAGATTGTCCAGGGGACGGCCCTCCATCTGTTGGGCAAGAGGCTAGCGGCCCCCCGGCCACGCACGGCCTGGGTCGCTGTGAAGAGGGGCTGCGGCTCTGGCGATGCACGGCGAGAGGCCCGTACCGGCCCGGGAGGCACTGTGCTCACGACCGACGAACAGCCCGGAGCCATCGCCGTCTAGTAGGTCCGGGGCCTGGGAAGATCGAACGTCGCGCTCCCCTCCGCCTCCCCGTCTCTCACTAGGAGGGAGAGAGAGCGCACGTTGGGCCCTACCGGTGGAACCCCCGGCCCCCCCTCAATAGGGAACCGCACGACATAGTAGTACAGCGCGGCCGGTGGCGCGGACTTGTCGAACGTGGGACTGATGTCTCGCACCCACTGCGGCGTCTCCACCGCAACGGGAGGATACTCAACGCCGAGATTGGTGCGTAGCGCGAAGTCGACGCTGGCCGGGTCTCTGTCCTTCGGAACCTGCACCGTGGCGACGCACCGCAGCTCGCGCTCGATGGTCCTCAGCGCCTTGTTCACCGCCCGGCGCACGCCCGCATCGCTCCTATCCCCGCCCAGCGCAACCTGATAGCAGACCTCGTCCTGCGGCCAGCAGCATCCGGCCGAGCGGAGGATCACATCGGCCGAAATGCGCACGTTGACATCCATGAGCCGCCACTTGAAAACGTCCGCCGGATCGCCCCCGCTTGCGATCGTGCTCTTGCCTCGGTTCACCGCGCGCGTCATGTCCTGGTCGCTGACCTGCAGAGCAGGATGGAGGGTCTCGCGGCTGCTGCAACCCCCGGCAGCCAGGATCAGGGACAGGATGCTCGCCGCCGCGACGCCCACTAAGAGGTGGCTCGGCAGGAGGGAGCGGAAGGCGCGAGGCAGGAAGGTGGTGCGACACTGGCCGTAGGCACACGTACCCATGGCTTTGCTCAATCCCCCACGCAGTCGTCTCTCCTTTCAGAAAGAGACCCAGTGTAGGATACCACAACCACGCGCGAAGGTCAAAGTCAACTCGCACGCCGTTCGCGCACCTTTTTGCTTGGCCGCTTCGGAACTGCTGTGTCCTGCAACCGAGATTCGCCGCCCCCCGCAGGATGATTGCACAAGAGGCCTCTGGCGAGGCCGTCACTCTGAGTGCAGCAGAGGGCTTGCCTTGCAGAGCCCTGGAGCCGCCGTGAAGGTGTGGCGCGTCAGGGCGAGCTGGCGATGTCGTCTTGCCCCGATTGACTAGGCAGCATACTTGGCGCCGTACGGGCGGTGCGAGATGGCGGCAATCCGGATGAATCCATCGCTGAGGATGTCGTCGGCGCTGAGGCCAAATGCGTCGGAGAAGGCCTCGATGTGCGGTCGCAGGCCCTCTTTCTCGCTCTCCTCTGCCCCCCGCACGCCCGCGAACTGCGATGCAACGCGCCACGGCTCGACTTCTCCACGCACGAACACCTCGCCGCCGTGCATGCCGGTCGCGCACCAGTCACCGACGAGCGGCTCGCCGCGGCGACGGTCCAGGCCGAGGATGATCAAGAGCCCTCCGGCCATGTACTCACTTAGGAAGTCGCCAGCTGTGCCTCCCGCGACCAGCACGGGCCGCCTGCCGCGGTAGGCCTTCATGTGAATGCCGACGCGATAGCCGACGCGCCCGCGGACGAACAGCTCTCCGCCGCGCATTCCATACCCGAGCACATCGCCGGCATGGCCCTCGATGATGATGCGGCCGGCATTCATCGTATTCGCGACTGCATCTTGCGCATTCCCGAGCACCCGCATTGTCGGTCCGTCCATGAAGGCGCCGAGGTCGTTGCCGGGCACGCCCTTGATAACGATCTCGACATCGGCGCCTTGCAGCCCGTCTCCGATGTACCGCTGGCCATTCACGTTTACCAGCTCGAGCGACTTCTCGCCGGCCGCCAGGGCCTCTCGTATCCGCTGGTTCAGGTCTCGGTAGTGCAGGTTGTCCGCGTCGATCCGCATCGCTCGCCCTTCCTAATCGGCATTCGTCATCTTGCAGCGCCGGCTCAAGCTCCGACGCCGGCCGGCTTGACTCCGAGTATCTCCATGGTCGTGTGGTCGAGGCCGACCGCGCGCAGCCGCTCGCGGCTGCCGCGCAGGCTCTCGATCGCATTCACTCCCATTGCCCCCAGTATCTCCTCGAGTTCGGCGCTCCACCCCCGAAGGAGGTTGGCGACGCGGCGGGAGCCGAGGTAGGGGTCGAGGCGGCGGGTGAGCGCCGGGTCCTGGGTGGTGATCCCCCAGGAACAGCGGCCTGTATAGCACTTCTGGCACAGGGTGCACCCGAGGGCCAGCAGGGCGCCCGTGCCCAGAGCGACCGCGTCGGCGCCAAGCGCAATCGCCTTCGCGGCGTCGGCACTCGACCGGATGCCGCCGGCGGCGACGATGGCGGCCTGATTGCGGATGCCCTCGTCGCGGAGCTGCTGATCCACGACGGCGATGGCGATTTCGATCGGAATGCCGAGGTGATCCCGGATGATCGTGGGCGCGGCGCCGGTCCCGCCGCGGAATCCATCGAGGTAGACGATGTCGGCCCCCGCCCGGACGATGCCGCTGGCGATCGCGGCGACATTGTGCACAGCGGCGATCTTCACCGAGACGGGCTTCTCGTACCTGGAGGCTTCCTTGAGCGCGTAGATAAGCTGGCGCAGGTCCTCAATGGAGTAGATGTCGTGCTGTGGGGCCGGGGAGAGGGCGTCGCTTCCCTGGGGGATCATGCGCGTCTGCGAAACCTGCTGCGATACCTTCTCGCCGGGGAGGTGTCCGCCGATGCCGGGCTTGGCCCCTTGGCCGATCTTGATCTCGATTGCCGCGCCCGCGTTCAGGTAGTCCGCCGTGACACCGAAACGACCGGAGGCGCACTGCACGATGGCGCGGTGACCATATGGCTTCAGATCCTCGTGCAGGCCCCCCTCGCCGGTGTTCCAGTATGTCCCGCACTCCTCGGCCGCCATCGCAATCGCCTTCTGTGCGTTGAGGCTGATTGACCCATAGGACATGGCGGCGAAGATTATCGGCGTCTCCAGCTCCAGAGTCGGCGCGATCTCCGTCGCGAGCTCTGGGCCGTCATCTGTGATCTCCAACCCGACCTGGTCCGGCAGGCGGCCCAAACAGGTGCGCAATTCCATCGGCTCCCGGAGGGGATCGATGGAGGGGTTGGTGACCTGACACGCGTCGAGGAGCAGGCTATCCCATAAGATCGGGTAGGGGAGGTCGTTACCCATGCCGGTCAGCAGCACGCCGCCAGTCTCCGCCTGAATCCAGAGGTTCTTTCGATGTGCCTCGCTCCACAGCGGGTGCGGCCGCAGGTACTGCGGGTCGGGCTGTATCGTGATTGCCTTCTGCGCACAGAAGGCCTCGCAGCGATGGCAGCCCACGCATTTCGCGGCGTCGACAACCGGACCGTTCTCCCAGGTTATCGCGTCGAACCCGCACTGCTGCACGCACCGCTTGCAGAGCGCGCAGCGCTCAGCATCCCGCGTCCATTCGAAGTCGGACGGCCGGTAGATGGGAGCCCGCGTCGTCCGCGCCGGCCTGGCCGTCGCCGCGTCCGCGTTCCCTCTTTTCTTCGTCGTTGCGCTACTCACGTGTCACCTCCTGGCCGACGGTCTGGGCTGAGATCACATTGCCGTCACGGCTCGGCTCGCCGATCACGATGTCGCTCCCGAGACGGCCGATCACTGGATACCCAGCCCTAGGAGTCCACACGAGGTCGGGGTCTGGACACATCGCCCGAATTCCGGCCTCCTCGCTCGATATGAACAGCCAACTCCCCTTCCGCGCCGCCACCAGCGGCCGCAGCTTGATCCGATCATTCACTCCCACCATCTCCCCCTGCCGTCCGAAGATGATGGCGAACGGTCCGTTGACCAGGGCGCTGCCGTAGACCTGCCGGAGCGCCTGGTAGAGCCGGCGCCTCGGTCCTGGCAGCCGATCGATCTGCTCCCAGAAGGGAGCGGCCATTACATCGCAGGCGACCTCGACGGGAAGGCTGTGTCGCCTTATCAGTAGATCGAGCAGGTAGGCCATGACCTCCGTGTCGGTGCGCATCGTGCACTTGTAGCCGAACATCTCGAGATACCTTCTGTTGATCCCGTAGGAGGAGATCTCACCATTGTGCACGACGGCCCAGTCCAGAAGTGTGAACGGATGGGCCCCCGCCCACCACCCCGGCGTATTCGTCGGGAATCGTCCGTGAGCGATCCAGATATAGGCCTCGTACTCCTCCAGCCGGAAGAAGTCGGCGATGTCCTCTGCGTAGCCAACGGCCTTGAAGGCGCCCATGTTCTTCCCGCTGGAGAAGACGAAGGCTCCGGGCATCTCGGCGTTGATGCGCATGACTCGCTCGAGCACGAAGTCTTCCGGGGTGCTGCCGGACTCCTGCAGCTGCAGCGGGCGCGGCTGCACGAAGTACCTCATCAGCAGCGGGGGATTGACTATGTTCGGGTTCGGGCGGGTCGGAATCCGCTCGTCAAGATCCACATCGAAGTCCTGCTCCAGCAGCGCTTCCGCGCCCTCCTGCGCGGAGGCCGTATCGAACATCATGTGCAGCGCGAACTGATCCGCTCGGTCCGGGTAGATGCCATAGCAGGCGAAGCCGCCGCCAAGGCCGTTGGACCTCTCGTGAAGGATAGCGATCGAGGAGCGGATGGCACTTCCGTCCACCCTCTCTCCTGTGAGGCTCATCATCCCGCTCAGGCCGCAGCCCGATACGTTGCGCCGGCCTCGGTCGAAGCTAGCTTGAGTCATCGTCGCTGTCCTCCGTCTCCGCCCTATCTTCGCTCGTCGCGGGTAGTGGGCTCGGCCCGAGGAGTTCTCGCAGTTCCTCAATGGCGACCTCGGGCGGGGGTGGGAGCCCCAGTCGCCGGCGCTGAGCCACAGATGCCTGTGTGAGCTGGCCCTTGTCGCGGAAGGTCCGCATGCCCTCGAGGGCCGCTGGGGGCGCCAACCCCTGCTCAATGGCAAGGTGCTTGGCCTGGCGCAGGATGGACATCTGATCGTACTTGCTGGGGCAAAGTTCCGCGCATGTGTAGCACTCGACACACTTCCAGAGGTCAGGTGAGCGCAGCACCTCATCTACCTGTCCGGCCGCCAGCGCGCGGATGAGCGCGTTGGGATCATACGTTGGGTCAGCGTGTGCGACGGGACAGTCATCGACACAGGCGCCGCACTCGGCGCATGCGCGCAAGAGATTCAGATCCCAGTGGTTCGTCACGAGGTCGAAGGCCTCAGTGCGTCCGCGCCAGCGGTCGAGGAAGGGCCCGACATCGACTCTGTGTCGGTCGAGTCCTAGCTCGGCCGGCTCCATGCCCAGCGAGAGGCCAAGGAGTTCGGGGTAGTACAGGACCGGGAGGTGGACAGCTTCTCCTTCCCGCTGGAGCAGGAACTGCATGTTGTCGTACTGCATCATGCATGACGGGCACACGAGAGTCAGCGCGTCGGCTTCTTCGTCGATCATGTCCCGCAGCTTGCCCCGGCACATGGCGCGAGCCGTATCCTCTTCGCCCGCGCGCAGAAGCAGATTGCCGCAGCACTCCATCTTGGAGGGGTAGGGGAGACTGTCGGCGCCAAGGGCCTCGACGAGTTCGTCGAACTTCTTGGGCCAGAACGGATCGTCGAACAGCAGCTCGCCGCTCGGACGGAGAAGGTGGCAGCCGTAGTGCACCGCGATCCGGAGGCCGGTCATGGGGTAGACGACACGGTTCCGCAACGCGCCCGGCCCCACGTCCTGGTAGAGCAAATCGAGCACATGCATGACGTCGGTCGTGCCGCGGTAACGCCGTCCGATGCGCGCCAGCTCGGTGTTGACCTCCTCCCGGAGCGCGGGCTCGGAGAGAAGCTTGACCTGCGCCTCCTTCAACGTCGAGAAGCAGCCAGTGCATGGCGTCACGAACACCCGCCCGGCCTCCTCCGCTACCGTGAGATTCCGAGCAGCAGTCAGAAGCCAGTCCCGGTAGCTCATGTTGCGGATCATGGTCTTCTCCGGACAGCAGGTGAGGCCGTCCACATCGACCGCATCGATCCCCAGTCGCTCAAAGACAGCGCGTGTGGACTTCTCCATGTAGGGAAGACGCCCCGGGACGTAGCAACCCC
This sequence comes from Candidatus Hebobacterum abditum, assembly GCA_029821875.1. GTDB lineage: Bacteria > Armatimonadota > Hebobacteria > Hebobacterales > Hebobacteraceae > Hebobacterum > Hebobacterum abditum. The sequence continues at coordinate 108,159 of JALGXW010000001.1, forward strand.
AGAAATAGGCGTAAGCAGGCATGTGCGCCTCCGCAAGGCGTGCCCCGCCACTGGCCGACAGGGCTTCAGGGGGGGCGGCGGTAGGTGACCTACTGCCGGCCGCCGCTCCTACTCCGAGTATACCCTTCCACGTCCGGCTGAGTCAACCCCTTGTGTCTCACCTGCAGCTTCGTTGGTGGGCGGGCCTCCAGCGAGACGCAAGCCTGTGTGGGGGTGCTGTGGGGAGAGGGTGAAGGCTGTTGGGAGCTGGCGGCGAGGGGTGGAGCGGAGCGCTAAGGAGGGGGGAGAACTGCCGGATGAAACGCCCGAGTGCAAGGGCGGAGAGGTGTCGCTAGGCGCCGCCGCGCGCGCGGAGGACCTCTATGGTGTCGGGGTCCTCCGCGATTGCGATGGGCGTGTTGCCCTCGCTGTTCTCTGGTTGGGAGCGGGCGCCGGCGATGAGGATGAGGTCGGCGATCTCCGCATGCCCGCCCTGGGCCGCGAAGTGCAACGCGGTCCAGTCGTTGGGATTCGTGGCATCCGGATCGGCTCCGGCGCAGAGAAGGCGCTCGACGATGATGACATCTCCCCGCGAGGCGGCGGCCATCAGCGGTGTCCATCCGTCGCCCGACAGGGCGTTGACATCCGCGCCGCGCTCGATCAGCAGGTTGGCGATCTCGGTGGTATGCGCGAGGCGCAGCGGAGCGATGTCGTTATCATCCATCGCGTTGACATCCGCGCCCGTGTCGAGCAGACGCTGGACTGTCCGAGCACTCACCCCGCGTGCAGCTTCATGGAGCGGCGTGCGGCCGTCAATGCCCCGTGCGTCGGTCCTCGCGCCAGCGTTGAGCAGCAGTTCCACAACGTCGGCGCGCCCGCGTCGAGCCGCGAAGATAAGAGGAGTCTGACCGCCGCGCAACGAGCAGTTCGGGTTCGCTCCGTGCTTCAGCAAGAGATCAACTACCTTCCTCGATGCACGAACGTCCCTACACCAGACGGCATCGATCAGAGGCGTGTCGCCGTGGTCTGAACGCGCCTCCAACTCCGCGCCGTTGTTGAGCAGGCACTCAACAACCTGCACCTGACCACGACTGGCGGCGAAGTGGAGTGGTGTCTCGCCCCACCGATGGCGCGCGTTGATGTCTGCCCCGCGTTGAAGATGACGTTCGACGGCCTCCACATCGCCGTGCGCAGCCGCGCGATGAAGCCCCGGGCAGGCAGTAATGCAGCCCCGGCCCTTGCCCAACATCACCGAACACACAGCGATGAGGGCAAGACTCAAGCAGGCGAAGACTATCCCGCTCTTCTGCATCTAGCCGGGCCTCCTGCGGGGGGCACGTGCTGGGTCTCCCTGAGCCCTGGTAGGCATGTTTCCACAGAGATGGCCGATTTGGCAGAACTTACTTGCTGGGCAAGCCTGGCGGCGTGAGAGCGCTCTTGCACACGTGTGCCGGTTGGCGCGGCACGGCCCGCACGGCAGGAGCGCACGTAGGCTCCGGGGAAGTCGACGGGGGCATTTGGGGCGGAGACGCGGTTCGAGATCAAGTAGACCACAGCTGAGATGGCGAAGCCGCAGCGGCTGGCAGCAGCGTACGCAATAGGCCTTGTCCTTCTGGTCGTGCTCCCCTTGGCCGGCGTAGCCGACGAGGCGGTGCCGATCGGCCCCGGCGCGACCTACCAGAGCATGTATCGCCCGGAGGGGCCCTGGGCCATCCACATCCTCGAAGCTGATCTGGGAGCGGAGTACCTCGAGCTGCGGGCCCTGCTGGGCGGAGGCGATACCATGGCCCGGGGGCAGCTCTCCCGGGTGCTAGAAGCCGCCGAGTCGGATGTCATCCGTCCGGTGGCCGGGGTGAACGGCGACTTCTTCTCGCTGGCCGGAGGGAGCCACGAGGGCATCCCGCTGGGCCTCCACGTGGAGAGTGGCGAGCTTGTCAGCTTCCCCGACCCGGCCCGGTCCGTCTTCTACATACTAGAGGATGGCACACACCACATTGACAGGCTGAGGGCCAACGCTTGGGTGCGCGGGCCAGGCAATCTGCTGTTCCCATTGATGGAGCTGAACCGACCGCCGAGGTTCGCCGAGCTGGCGCTGTTCACGCGGCACTTCGGCGAGTACACGAGATCGGAGAAAAAGGCGACGCAGATAGCCCTGGTCGGCCTGTCCGACCGGCTTCACCCGAATGCGGATGTGAGCGCGCGTATCGCCAGCATCTCGACGGGAGTCAGTCAGCGGATACCGCCCGAAGGGGCCGTCTTGGTGGCGCGAGGTATTGCCGCGTACGCGCTGCGGAAGCTGCAGGTCGGCGATGAAGTGACCCTGTGCCTGGACCTCCTCCCAGAGAAAGGCCGGATCGATCAGGCCATCGGAGGTGGTCCGCGGCTGGTGAGGAACGATGTGGGTCTGGTGGAGCATGCCAGGGAACGGTTCGCCACCAGTTTCGCAACGAGGCGGCATCCCCGCACGGGGCTGGGACTGCGCGATGGTACGCTGGTCATGGCCGTCGTCGACGGACGGCAGCCCGGCTACAGCGAGGGAATGACGCTCTACGAGTTCACCCAACTGTTCCTGGAACTGGAATGCTCCGATGCGATGAACCTCGATGGTGGCGGCTCCGCGACCATGGTGGTACGGGATCGTCTTATGAACTCACCATCGGGCGGATACCAGCGGGCGGTGGCGAATGCGCTGGGCCTCCTGACAACATCACCCCTTGGCCCCCCGGTGCGGCTTGCCCTGGAGCCGAGGACGATGACAGTCCTCAGCGGGGAGCGGGTGGAACTGCGGCCCTTGGCGCTGGACAAGTACTACAACCCTGTCCCGGTTGATCCGGCCGACGTCAGATGGCGCCTGCCAGCGATACTCGGGGCGGTGGACGACGCGGGTGTGTTTAGAGCGGCCGATCTTTCAGTGTCGACCATGGCCCGTGTATCGGCGAGATTGGAGGGTCTGTCTGCCTCGGCGATAGTGAGGGTGGCACCCTTCCCTGACCGCATCGTGGTGACGCCTCCGCGAGCTGCGCTGATGCCAGGCGCCTCCCAGCAGTTCCGCGCGCGAGCCTATGACAGCGAGGGCCAGCCGATGCGCCTGTCGCCGGAGCGGCTGGAGTGGCGCCTCTCGCCCGAGGAAGCGGGCGGGGAACTCAACCAGGCGGGCCTGCTGCGCGCCCCAGGGAGGGGCGGGAAGATCTCAGTCCTGGCATGTGTCGGCGATGTCTGCGGCGGGGCCGAAGTGACCGTGGCGACACGCCTTGCCATGCTGGAGGACTTCGAGCGCGCCGGGCAGTGGTCGCGCCAATCTCAGCCCGCGGGGATCCCAGTGGCCGTCCACTGGGTGACGGACCCCTTGAGGGACGACAATCACTGTCTCCGTCTCGGATACGATTTCACCCAGGGCGAAGGCACACGAACGGCTCATGCTGTTCTCGCGGTCCCACTGCCAGATGCGGGGTCCTTCTCCGTGCGTGTGCTGGGCGATGGTCGTGGATGCTGGCTGCGCGCGCGCCTTCGAGACGCTGCCGGCCGCGGATTCACAGTCGACCTGGCGGACAAGGTCACTTGGTCTTCGGCCTGGCGAGAAGTGGACGCGGCCTTGCCGGAGGAAGCAGAGCCGCCCGTCACGCTCGAGTCCGTCTACTTGGCCGAGTTCCACGAGGATCGGAGGCCGGTGGGCGCGGTCTACTTCGATGACATATGTGCCGGCCCTGGGGGCTCAGAAGAAGGACGATAGCGCGCGGGCGGAGGATCGGCGGGCCCGCAGTGTAAGGAGGCCGGACATGGGCGATGTGCCGACCTATGTGTGTCGCCGGACGCCTGAGCCGATCACGATAGACGGCCACCTGAGCGAGGCCGTGTGGCCGCGGTCGCAGCCCGTGGGCGATTTCGTGCTGGCCGACGGCACCGCGGCCCCACAGCTTCCAACCGAGGTGCGGGCCTGCTGGGACTCCGCCAACCTCTACCTAGCCTTCACAGCCATCGACACCGACATCTGGGGGAACATGAGCCGACGGGACGATGCCATCTACGACGAAGAGGTGGTCGAGGCATTCGTCTGCTCGGGTGAGGATGTGACCCGCTACTTCGAGTTCGAGTTCAGTCCCCACAATGTGGTCTTCGATGCGGCAATCGAGTGTCCTGAATCGGGGGATCGGCGGTTCATGAAGGTGGACGCCGGTTGGGACTGCAATGGCCTTGCCTCGGCCGTTCACGTCGTCGGGACTCTGGACGACCACGCCGATGTCGATGAGAAGTGGACCGTGGAGGTGGCCCTGCCTTTCAGCCAGATCGGCCGAGCTGGCAAGCCGCCGACCGAAGGAGAGACGTGGCGGGCGAACTTCTACCGGATCGACCGAGCTGGCGAAGGTGAGTTTAGCTGCTGGTCGCCGACGCTGGCCGATCCGCCCAACTTCCACGTCCCGCGCCGTTTCGGCCTCCTGAAGTTCTCCCTTGAGACGGCCTGAGCGCGAAAACTGGCGAGACGACGGCCGGGCGGGGCAAGGGCCGATGTCGCAGTCGCAACGGCGCCGCGAGGATGACGGCCAAGGGATCGAGTTGCCTTCACTCGCCTCGGGGTGGTAACCTGAGGGCCAGGGAGGGATGACATGAGACCCGAGCGTGCTCTGCTTGTGTTACCTATGCTGTTCCTGCTGGCGAGCGCTGCCTTCGGCGCGAATGTCGAGATCACCTCACCGGCGAGCGGCGCCCGACTCACCGCCCTCATCACCGTGACGGCGAGAGTCGATGCCGGACCGGACGAGGATCTCACGCCGCCGGTTCTCCAGACCATCGACGGCCGCCAGATCCCCATGGTGCTCGAGTCTGATGGGGTCTACACAGGACAAGTCGACACGACCACACTGCCGAACGGCCACCAGTCGCTGCTCGTGTTCGTCACGCCCAAGGGGGTCGAGCCCGAACGCAGAGACGACTATGCCGACTCCTCTTGGGGGGCTGACAAGCTCATCTCCGGCGCTGAGACGCGGGTCGTTGTGCGCAATCCCTACAAGTTCTACTGGGGAGACCTTCACGCCCACAGCACCTACTCCGATGGCGCCTGGTATCCCAAGGAGGTCTACGAGTTCGCGCGCGATGAGGCCAAGGTCGATTTCTTCGCAGTCACGGATCACGCGGAGATCCTCACGGTCGAGGAGTATGCCGATGTTGTCGCTCAGGCAAACGCAGCTGACGAGCCCGGACGCTTCGTTGCCCTGTACGGTGTCGAGAGCACCAACACGGACACGGGGCACGCGAACTTCTACATGTCCCCGGTCCATGTTCTGCCATACGACCTCAATGACTTCTATCGGACCCTTGGCGAGATGGACCTCATCGGCCACTTCAACCACCCGTGGAAGGTGTACCCGGAGCAGAGCTCGTTCAACGACTTCCAGGGCTTTCGCTACGCGCCCGAGGGGGACAGCTGCATGGCAATGGTGGAGCTGCGCAACGAGGGCGAAGAGGAGTGCTACATCGCCATGCTGGACAACGGGTGGCACGTGGGCGCCGCGGGCTGCGCAGACAAGCACTCGCCGGAGTGGGGGCAGGGCCCCACCTGGACCGTGGTGCTGGCGCGGGAGCTGACGCGCGAAAGCGTCCTGGAGGCAATGCGGGCCCGGCGCATCTACAGCACAGCCGATCGGAACATGAAGCTGGAGTTTACGCTGGACGGCGAGGATATGGGGGCGCGGATCTCGCGACCGGCCGGGGAGTACGACTTCTCGGTATCTGTGGATGATCCGGATCTGGCGGATCGGGTCGAGCAGGTCGACGTGTTCCTGGATGGGCGCATCGAGGCGAAGATGGGGTCGGAGCCGGCCGCTCGGGTCGCGTTCGGGGGTCCTCTGACGTTCTCGGCGGGGAATCACTACTGCTTCGTCCGCGTGACCCAGCCCGAGGGGCGGACGACCTGGTCGAGTCCTATCTGGGTGAGCGCCTACGAGTACTCGCCCGAAGTCGAGGCCGGGCAGTAGTCTGCTCAGATCCCGATGCCGCCTCGGGCGGCGGAGCGGACACGATGAGAGAGCTGCGCGTTGCCCTTGCACAGATAAACGTGACCGTTGGCGACCTCGACGGGAACGCTCAGCGGATCGTCGACTCGATCCGCGAGGCGGAGTCGCTCGGCGCGGATGTGGTCGCCTTCCCGGAGCTGGCCGTCACCGGCTATCCGCCTGAGGATCTGCTGCTGAAGCCAGAATTCATCGCGGCCAACCAGAGAGCGCTGGCGTCCATCGCCGAGAAGACTGAAGACGTCGTAGCGGTGTGTGGCTTCGCGGATCGTGCCGACGATCTCTACAACGCGGCCGCTCTGCTGCGCCGCGGACAGCTGGCGGCCGTCTATCACAAGAACTACCTCCCCACCTACAGTGTCTTCGATGAGGACCGGTACTTTCGGGCGGGCAAGGAGCGGCCGGTCTTTCGCATCGGCGGCGGCATCGTAGGGGTCAGCGTGTGTGAAGACATATGGTATCCCGATGGCCCGCCAACCGAGCAGGCATTGGCGGGCGGCGCGGAGCTGCTGCTCAACATCTCGTCTTCGCCCTACTGCATGGGCCGCTTCGAGACGCGGCGAGAGATGCTCGCCACGCGCGCCTCGGACACCGGCGCATTCGTCGCCTACGTGAATCTGGTCGGCGGACAGGACGAGCTTGTCTTCGACGGTCAGAGCATGGTGTTCGCACCTGACGGCGAGCTTGTGGCCCGGGGCCCTGCCTTCGAAGAGACGATGCTCGTCGTCGATCTCGATCTCGAGGCCGCCTTCCAACATCGGCTTCATGACCCCAGGCGGCGGAAGCGCACCTCCCCCTCTGACTCGGCTCCGCTAGTGATCAACGAGACGGTCAAGTCGGACAAGCCGGGCCTAGGCCGGCCGGTGATGGCCGAGCCACCGGTGAGTGAGGATGAAGTTTACCGTGCCCTCGTCATGGGGACCCGGGACTACGTCCGCAAGAACGGATTCCAGAGGGTCGTCATCGGGCTGAGCGGCGGCGTGGACTCTTCGGTGGTGGCGAGCATCGCGGCCGACGCGCTGGGGCCGGAGAATGTGGTCGGCGTGTCTATGCCCTCCCGCTATTCTTCAGATGGCAGCCGAACCGACGCGGAGGCGCTGGCGAAGGCTCTCGGCATTGAGCTACGGCTCGTGCAGATCGAAGACGTCCACGTCGCCTACGAGTCGATGCTCGCGCCGCAGACGGAGGGCTCTCCCAGCATCGTCTTCGAGAACATCCAGGCCCGCATCCGTGGGAACATCTTGATGGCCCTGTCGAACGCGCACGGCTGGCTCGTCCTCACAACTGGCAACAAGAGCGAGATATCGACCGGCTACTGCACCCTCTACGGCGACATGGCCGGCGGCTTCGCCGTCCTGCGGGATGTGCCGAAGACGCTCGTCTATGAGTTGGCGCGGTTCAAGAACGAGTCCGCGGGCCGGGAGATCATCCCCCAGAGCGTCATAGGCAAGGTGCCGTCGGCCGAGCTGCGTCCCGACCAGAAGGACACGGACTCGCTTCCGCCCTACGAGGTGCTCGACCCCATCCTGCGCGCCTATGTCGAGGAGGATCGCCCGGTCGCCGAGATCGTGGCGATGGGCAACGACCCGGAGGTCGTGGCCCGAGTGGTCGAGCTGGTGGACCACAACGAGTACAAGCGCCGCCAGGCGCCGCCTGGACCGCGGATCACCTCCCGGGCCTTTGGCCGCGACCGGCGGCTGCCGATCACGAATCGGTTTCGAGGCGGTCCGCTGACGCGATAGTGCCAGCGAGAGCTGTCCCGTCCGCTACCTGAACGGAGCGAACGCATCGGCGAGCCGCCTCATGCCCTCGGCCAGCACGCTGCCGTCTGAGCCCAGCCCGATGAAGGTGAAGCCGTCCTCTATGGTGCGCGCGATCTGGTCGGGGCTGTTGAGCAGTATCCCAGCGGCCTTCCCACGGTTCTTCGCCGCGTCGGCCACCCGCTTCAGGGCCTCCCGGAATCGCGGATGGTCGAACTGCTGCGGGATGCCCATACTCACGCTGAGGTCGAGCGGCCCGACGAACAGCACGTCCGCTCCGTCTACCGCTGCGATGTCGCCCACTACGTCGAGGGTCGCCTCGGTTTCGATCTGAAGCACGGTCAGCAGCCTCTCGTTCGCCGTGGCGAGGTAATCCGTGAAGCTCGCGCCGAAGTCGCAGGCCCGGTTGAGGCTGGCGGCGCCCCGAATCCCCTGGGGCGGATAGCGCATGGCCGCGACGGCCTGCTGGGCCTCGGCTTGGCTGGTGACATAGGGGACGACCACGCCGGCCGCGCCGAGGTCGAGCACGCGCTTGAAGCGTGGCGCTTCGTTCCAGGCGATGCGGACGATGGGCGCGGCAGGCGTTCTCGCGACGGCCTGCAGTTGGTGCAGACAGCCCTCGTGGTCGCCCGCCCCATGCTCGAGGTCGATCACGACCCAATCGAAGCCGGCCGTGGCCGCGATCTCGGCCGTCATGCTCGAACCGAGGTTCAGCCAGGTGCCGGTCGCTAGCTCCCCCCGCAGAACTCGCTCTCGTATCCGCTGCATCAGATGGCTCCCGTACAGGACGTTGTCTGCGCGGTCTTCCATGTCGAGCCTGCGCGTCCTCTAGGACCTGCCATGCAGGTGAGCCGTCACAGGCGGCAAACTACGGACCCCGACCTATGGCTGAACTGCGGCGCAGCGGGAGGAAAGAGAAGCGTGGAGATCGGATTGCTGACAGCCCCCCTCGGGGACAAGAGCCTGGAATGGGTAGCTGACTTCGCACATGTGCACGGCTTCGGTGCCCTCGAAGTGGTCGCGCGGCCGGGCGGCGGGCACATTGATACCGCAACCCTCACGGAGGAGAAGGCCGGGCAGATCAAGGACCTCGTCCACCGGGGCGGCGTCCGGATTTCGAGCCTCGCCTGCTACGTGAATCTGCTCGAGCCGGATGCAGCGAAGCGCTCCCAGTTGGCAGAGGACATGCGTTCCGTCATCGACGCCGCGCAGGCCCTGGGAGTTGAGGTGGTGTGCACGCTGGCCGGCATGCCGATGCCGGGCAAGGACAAGATGGCGACCATCGAGGATGACTTCCCGGCCGTGTTTGCGCCACTGACGGAGTACGCGGGCGAGCGGAACGTGAAGATAGCTTTCGAGAACTGGTTCGCGACCAACCTGCAGAACCTGGCCCACTGGGAGCGCGTCTTCGAGGTCGTGCCGGCGCCGAACCTCGGGCTGAACTACGACCCCTCCCACCTCCTCTGGCAGGGAATCGACTACCTCGAGGCAGTCGAAGACTTCCGGGACCGCATCTACCATGCCCATGCCAAAGACACTGAGATCAAGCAGCACATGCTGCGGCGGCTGGGCAATCAGTCGATGGAGTGGTGGCGGTACTGCATCCCGGGCTACGGTGAGGTGGACTGGGGTGTCCTCATCGCTCGCCTGCGCGATGTCGGATACGATGGCGTGCTCAGTATCGAGCACGAGGACCGCGCCTTCGGTGTGGAGGAGGGCTTCATCAAGGGGCAGCGGTATCTGGCGCAGTACCTGTAGACCGCAGTCTGCTGTCATCAGAGCCGAACCGGGTCGCGTTGACGCCCTTTCTTGCGGCGTGCTAGAATCCCCGCGGAGATGATCTATGGGTGGTGAGGAGGCGGCGGGGAGCCTGTTCCCGGAGGAGCGGCGGGCCGCGCAGGAGGCCAAGACGCAGGCCATGCCGCTCGCCGCGCGTATGCGGCCGCGCATGCTTGACGAATTCGTGGGGCAGGAGCAGATCGCCGGGCCCGGCACCTACCTGCGGCAGGCCATTGAGGAGGACGAGCTCTCGTCCGTGATCTTCTACGGGCCTGCGGGGACGGGCAAGAGCACCCTCGCTCACATCATCGCCCATTACACGAAGGCTCAATTCGAACCCTACAGCGCGGTCACGTCCGGAGTAGCCGACATCCGCCGGGTCACACAGCAGGCCAGGAAGCGGATGCAGGTGCAGGGGCGGAGGACGATCCTCTTCGTCGATGAGATCCACCGCTTCAACAAGGCGCAGCAGGACGCATTCCTGCCCTTCGTGGAGGACGGCACGATCATCCTCATCGGCTCCACCACTGAGAATCCTTTCTTCGAGATCAACGCGCCGCTGGTGAGCCGCTCCCGCATCTTCGTCTTCGAGCCGCTGACTGCCGAGCAGGTCGGCACGATTGTCGACCGGACCCTGGCCGATGCAGAACGCGGCCTCGGTGGGCAGAACATCGAGGTGACAGCGGAGGCGCGAGAGCACATCGTCAACCTGGCCAATGGCGACGCGCGGGCGGCGCTCAACGCGCTGGAGGCGGCCGCGCAGCAGGCCGCGGCTGGGCGGGACAAGCGTGTGGTCACGCTGGAGATGGTGGAGGACGCCGCTCAGCGCCGGGCACTCACGTACGACAAGGCCGGCGACACTCACTACGATGTGATTTCCGCCTACATCAAGAGCATGCGCGGCGGAGACCCGGACGCGGCCCTCTACTGGCTGGCACGGATGATCTCGGCGGGGGAGGACCCGCGGTTCATCGCCCGGCGGCTGGTGATACAGGCGGCGGAGGACGTCGGCAACGCCGACCCGATGGCGCTCATGGTCGCCACCGCGGCCGCGCACGCGGTGGAGTATGTAGGTCTGCCAGAGGCCCAGATCCCGCTCGCCCAAGCGACAGCCTATGTCGCTGCCGCGCCCAAGAGCAACGCCTCCTATCTGGCCATCGCCCGGGCGATGGAGGATGTGCGGAATCGAGTGGTTCCCCTCGTGCCGAAGCACCTGCGGGACGCGAACTACCCCGGCGCGAAGCAGTTCGGGCACGGCGACGGCTACCAGTACCCCCACGACCTTCCGGGGCACTTCGTCTCACAGGAGTACCTGCCGAAGGGCACCAAGTCGCGCCGCTACTACGAGCCGGCCGAGCAGGGCTACGAGAAGAAGATCAAAGCGCGGCTGGAGGAGTGGCGCCGGCGGCGCCGCGAAGCGGGAGGGGACGAGGGGTCCGCGAACCCATGAGCGGACGGCGCGTCGCTGTCGCGATGAGCGGCGGGGTGGACAGTTCAGTCGCGGCAGCGCTTCTGCTGGAGCAGGGGTGTGAGGTCGTCGGGTTCACGATGCAGATCTGGCCCCGTGAGGCGGAGGAGAGCGCGCCACCGGGACTGCGGGGGTGCTGCGGACTGGAGGCGATCGACTCGGCCAAACGCGTGGCCAGCACTCTCGGCATCCGGCACTACGTACTGAACCTCCGCGAACCGTTCGAGCAACTAGTGATAGATCCATTCTGCGACGAGTACGCCGCGGGCCGAACTCCCAACCCCTGCATTCGGTGTAACACCTTCGTGAAGTTCGGCCCGCTGTTGAGGCGGGCGGCCGAGGTCGAGGCGGCGAAGCTGGCCACGGGCCACTACGCCGGGACGGCATATGACGAGCAGTCGGACAGATGGCAACTGCTCTGTGGGGCCGACGAGGCGAAGGACCAGTCGTACAGCCTCTACTCACTCAGTCAGGGGCAACTGTCGCGAGCGATGTTCCCTCTGGGCGAGATGACGAAGAAGGAGGTGCGGAGCAAAGCCGGCGAGCTCGGTTTGCCGTCGGCGGATCGGCCTGAGAGCCAGGAGGTTTGCTTCCTCTTCGGGGAGAGCTACCGGGAGTATCTGGCGCGTCAGCGGCCCGAGCTCGTTCGACCTGGTCCCATCGTTGACAGCGAGGGCAGGCAGGTCGGGCGGCACCGGGGCACGGCTTTCTACACAGTCGGGCAGCGGGAGGGCCTCGGCGTCTCCCGTCACACACCTCTGTATGTGACTGATATTGATGTGGGCTCCAATCGCCTGGTCGTCGGCGAAGCGGAAGAGGCGGCGGCGCGCGGTCTCGTGATGGGCGACGTCAACTACGTGTCTATTGCGGATCTGCCAACGGAGGGGAGGCAGCTGAGAGCGAAGATCCGATCCGCAGGTCGCGCCGCGGCCTGCGTCGCGCGACCCGATGGAGACGGCGTGCGGGTGGAGTTCTCGGCCCCGCAGTGGGCTGTGTCTCCCGGGCAGGCCGCCGTGTGTTACGAAGGCGACGCAGTGGCGTTCGGCGGGATCATCGAAGCTGGATTCTGAGGAGGGACTCGTCGATGGAGAAGGTGGCGTTGGGGGCAGCAACGCTGGCTGCTCTACTAGTCGCTGTGGTCGCGATCAGGCTGTACATACTAATCTCGCGCGCGCAGTCGGCAGTCGACCGGCTCGAGCGCCTGGTGGAATCGGAGGCGGTGTCGGCTGTGCGTGCCTGGGAGGGGGCGGCGCGAGGGGTTAGGGAGGCGGCAGGGAAGTTAGGAGCCGGGCTGGAGTCTCTGGCGAGCGCCCTGCGCCGATTGGATCGAGTCACCGAGAAGCTGGAGCCAGAGGTGCTTCGCCTGACGGCGATTCAGCCCGCCGTGGCCAAGGTGGCCTCGTGGCTGGGCGGCGTCAGCAAGGGCCTGGCAGACGTCATGGGGCGCCGGCCCAAGACGAAGGCGGCCGGAGAGGGCGTCGAGACAGAGGCCGGGTAGGAGAGCCAGATGACCACGCCGCTGAAGATCGCCTCCCGAACAGAGGGTAAGGACACGGCCATTCTGTCGCTTACCGGTGAGGTGGACGTGGCGAACGCCGGCCGGGTCCGCGACGCCGGCCTCAAGCTGATCTCAGACGGAATCAAGCATTTGATCATCGATCTAAGCCCTACCGACTATATGGACAGCACGGGTTTGGGAACGCTTGTCGGGCTGCACAAGCGCCTCGTGGAGTCGGAGGGAGAGCTGATCGTCGCCGGGCCGCAGCCTCGGGTAGAGCGGTTGTTCGAGATTACGGGCCTGACTCAGGTCTTTAGAATCTTCGATGACGTGGACGCTGCTCTGAAGGAGGTGCGGGGATGAAGACGACGACCCCCGACCAGGTGGAGATTCGGCTCCCGCGCAGGGCCGAGTTCGTGCGGGTGGCGCGGATGGCCGCGTGCGCGGTGGCCTCCCAGCTCGACTTCACCTATGACGTTGTCAAGGACGTAGAGCTCGCCGTGGGAGAGGCGTGCGCGAACGCCGTGGAGCACGTCGCCGAAGAGGGCTGCAATGAGATCTTGGTCAGGTTCGGCATCGATCCCACGCAGCTCACAATTGAGGTCCTCGACCGGGGACAGGGGTTTGACCCGAACGAGGCCGGAGGCGGGCGGGAGCAGGACTGGGATGACCCCGGCGGGCTGGGGCTTGGACTTGTGGTCATCAGGGAACTGATGGACGACATGGTCATTGAGTGCGACGAGGCGACCGGGACCTGTGTCCGGATGGTGAAGTACAGGTCGAGGTAGGGCACATGACCCCGCGGAAGGCCGCGGAAGCGAAAGAGGTCGAGGAGAAGGCGAAGGCCGGAACCAGGCCGGGCCGGGACGCGGCCACGCCAGAGCTCTTCACGAAGTTCCAGCAAACCCGCGATCCGCAGGTGCGGGAAGAGCTGATACTGGCCCACATGAACCTCGTGCGCTACCTCGCGCGGAAGTTCGCCAATCGGGGTGAGCCCCTGGAGGACCTGATTCAGGTCGGGATGGTTGGCCTCATCAATGCCATAGACCGATTCGATTCGAGCCGCGGCATTCGGTTTGCGACCTACGCCACTCCGACGATCCTGGGGGAGATCAGGCGCTACTTCCGTGACCGGGGATGGGCCGTGAAGGTGCCCCGCCGGCTGCAGGAGCTCAATCTGGCGGCCAACAAGGTGGTCGATGAACTGACTCAGCGACTGACCCGGCCGCCTACGGTTCGCGAGATCGCGTCGGAGATGGACGTCACCGAGACCGAGGCCCTGGAGGCGATGGAGCTCAGCGAGATGTACGAGCTGCCTTCTCTCGATGGCGAACTCGGCGCGGAGTCCGACGAGGCGCGGAGCCGACTGCAGGACTATGTCGGACACGTGGATGAGGAGATCGAGCAGTTCGAGCGGAAGAGCCGACTGGCCGAAGCGCTGCGAGCCCTATCGCCGCGGGAGCAGAGCATCATAAAGATGCGCTTCTTCGACAACCTGTCTCAGACGCAGGTCGCCCAGGAGCTCAACATATCGCAGATGCATGTCTCGCGGCTCCAACAGCGAGCCCTGGCGAAGCTGCGAGAGCTGCTCCGCGAGCAGGAGAACGAGTGACGGGGGCACGGGGGGGCTGGGGGATGGCGCCCGGCGGTTTGGGATGGCGTCAGGCTGGGAGCGAGCACATCGGGGAGGTACAGCTTGGACCTGCCAACAGCTGTTGTCGCCCTCATAGCGGTCGCAGTCATTGCTTACATCGTGACTATCGTTCACGCCGCGACGACGCGTACGCTTGGGCTCCAATCGGAGACTTACCGGCCTGAAGAAAGGCTGCTCGCCTGGCCGAAGTGGCTCTTCGGCCTCATCGGCGTGCTGCTGGTCATCTGGCTGCTCTATCGTGTACGCGGGATACTTCTCCCCTTCGTGCTGGGAGCGCTCATCGCTTACCTGTTGAATCCCGGCATCGCGCGCCTCGAACGGAAGGGGTGGAGGCGAGGCAGAGCGATTCTCGTTGTGTTCGGCGTCTTCCTGGCGCTATTAGTGCTGGCCGTCATCCTCCTCGTTCCCCAATTCATCACCGATGCGAACAACCTGGTCCAGGAGTACGAGTACTACGCGAAGGCGTCGCGGCAGCTGTGGGAGTCGCTGAGGGAGACCGTCGAGGGTTGGGGTCAGGTCGTGGGCATGCTTCCGGAGGAGGTGCGCAGCGCGTTCAGCGACTTGGCGGACGCAGCTCAAGCGTATGGCCGTAATGTCCTGAGCAAGAGCATCATATGGCTCAACCGATCGGTCGTTCTCGTGTCTCTGCTGGTGATCACCCCGGTCGTGGCCTTCTGGGTGCTGCGCGACTACCAGAGGCTGGGGCAGCGACTGCTTCGCGCAGTGCCTGAGCCGCGTCGGCGCGCCCTGGTGGAGGTGCTCGGAGAGATCAACAAGCTTGTGGGGAGCTACCTCCTCGGCATGGTCACTATGATGGTCGTTGTCGGGATCTTCGCCATCATCGTGCTCACGGCCACGGGTGTCCCCTTCTCGGTGCTGCTCGGCATCATGACGGGCGTGCTCTACGTGATCCCCTACATCGGGTTCCCGGCCGCCATGATCGTCATTGTCGTCACGATGGCCGTCACTGACAAGGGCCTCGCTATGATCCTGGTCACGCTGGGCATCATGATGGCGGGCAACATCGCCTTTGATTACGGTGTTCAGCCGAGGGTCATCGGAAAGCGGGTGGGGCTCCATCCGCTCGTCGTGATTTTCTCGATCCTCGCCGGGGCCAGCCTCCTCGGCTTCGTGGGGATCGTGCTGGCCGTCCCGGTTGCGGGGTCGATTAAGGTCGTCTTGCTCCACTTCTGGCCGGAGCTCTTCTCTTCCGAGGGCGAGGTCGCTCAGGCCGGGGATGCAGAGACCGGATGAGTCTGCTATAATAGGCGTACCACTTGCGCCGCGCCCGAGTGCGCCGGCGCAATTGTTATAGCGGCCAGCGCGGCACACAGCAGACGAGACTCGACGGGAGACGAAGGCGCATGACGAGCCGGGAACTCCGGCAAAGCTTCCTGGACTTCTTCGCCCAGCGGGATCACCGCGTGATGCCCAGCGCGCCCCTCAAGCCCACCGACGAGACGACGCTCTTCACCAGTGCTGGCATGCAGCCTTTCGTTCCGTGGTTTCGAGGCATCGTGCCCCCAGAGGTGCCGAGAGCGGCAACATGCCAGAAGTGCTTCCGCTCCGATGACGTAGAGGAGGTCGGGCGCACCCCCTGGCACCTCACCTTCTTCGAGATGCTCGGCAACTTCTCGTTTGGCGACTACTTCAAGCGCGAGGCCATCGTCTACGCTTGGGAGTACGTCACCCAGGTCCTTGGGGTGCCGAAGAGCCGCATCTGGATCACCGTCTACCCGGAGGATGACGAGGCGCCGGAGATCTGGGCGAAGGACATCGGTGTCCCGCGGTCGCGGATCGTCCAGGATGAGACGAACTGGTGGGGGCCGATTGGCGACTCGGGACCGTGCGGGCCGGACACGGAGCTGCATCTCGACAGTGGAGACGACCGAGGCTGTGGGCGGCCCGAGTGCGATCCGACATGCGATTGCCCGCGGTTCAATGAGGTCTGGAACCTCGTCTTCCAGGTGTATAACAAGACTCCGGCGGGCGAACTCGAGCCGCTGCCGCAACCTGGAATCGACACTGGCATGGGCATGGAGCGGCTCACCGCCCTCATCCAGGATGTGCCCTCGATCTTCGAGACCGACCTGCTCGCGCCGATCGTATCGGGAGTAATCGCGCGGGCGCGCGAGTCGGGACCGGAACTGCCGGAGCATCTCGACGAGAAACAGACGCAGGCGACGAGAGTGATCGCCGACCATACGCGCGCGCTCGCCTTCCTGCTTGCCGACGGCTTTACGCCCTCGAATGAGGGCGCGGGCTACGTGCTGCGCCGGGTGCTCCGGCGGGCCTACCGTTCTGGGAGGCGACTCGGCGTCGAGGAGCCATTCCTGAGCGAACTCGTCCCGTCGATCGTGGAGACGATGGGGCCTGTCTACCCGGAGCTCGTCGGTGCCCAGGAGCGTATCACGACCTGGATCAGGCAGGAGCAGCAGCAGTTCGAAGACACGCTGGAGCGCGGCCTCGGTCCGCTCATGGCGGCCGTCGAGCGGGCACGAGCAGCTGGGCTTGATGTCCTGCCGGGCGAAGACGGGTTCAAGTTGCACGACACTTACGGCCTGCCGAAAGAGCTAGCTGCCGATATCGCTGCGGAGAGCGGCCTGCGGCTCGACGAGGAGGGCTTCGAGCGGGCCATGGCGGAGCAGCGGGAGCGGGCCCGCTCCCGGGCCCAGCAGGACTTCGCCTCCGCGATGCGCTCTGGCTATCAGAGCTTCGCCGGCAAGACGACCTTTCTCGGCTATTCGAGCTGTGCGGCCGAGAGCACGATCATTGGCATCATCAGAGATGGCGGCCCCGTCGATCGGCTCGGCGAGGGCGAGGAGGGAGAGCTGTTCCTCGACACGACGCCGTTCTACGCCGAGAGTGGCGGCCAGGTCGGCGACCGGGGCACGGTGACGGCGGACGACACGGAGGCGGCCGTGCTCGACACCTACTATCCCGTGGAAGGCGTGCACGCGCACACCGTCCGGGTCGAGAGGGGCGAGCTTCGGGCGGGCCAGTCCGTGACGGCGCGGGTAGACGAAGAGCGACGCCAGGCCATCGCGAGGGCCCACACCGCGACCCACTTGCTCCATCATGTGCTCCGAGAAGTGCTCGGCGAGCACGCGGTGCAGTCGGGTTCGCTCGTCGATGCGGATCGGCTTCGCTTCGACTTCGCGCACTTCTCGGGCCTGACAGATGAGGAGCGTCAGCGAATAGAGGAAGGTGTCCTTAGACTGGCCCTGCAGGACTCGGCGCTCACTGCCCAAGAGATGACCTTGCGGGATGCCCAGGACATGGGCGCGATCGCGCTCTTCGGCGAGAAGTACGGCGAGCAGGTCCGCGTCGTCCAGATCGGCGAGTTCAGCCGGGAGCTCTGCGGGGGCACTCACCTTGTTCACGCGGGCGCCATCGGGGGCTTCTTCATCGTGAGCGAGAGCAGCATCGGCGCGGGCCTTCGACGGATAGAGGCAGTGACCGGCACGGAGGCACAGCGATTGGCTCTTCGTCAACGGAGTCTGCTGGCGGAGGCGGCTGGGACGCTGAAGTGCCAGCCCGACGATGTCGCCGAGCGCGCGGGGGCGCTCCAAGGCGAGATACATGAGAAGCAGAGAGAGATCAGCCGCCTCCAGCAGAAGGGCGCGGGCGAGGCCGCGGCCGATCTGGTGAAGCAGGCTGTGGACGTACATGGCGTGAAGCTCGTGGCGGCGCGAGTGGAGGGTCTGGGGGACGATGCCATTCGCGGTCTCGTCGACGACCTTCGGACCCGACTCGGGTCGGGCATCGTGGTGCTCGGGGCAGCGGCCGACGAGGGTGTGCGCTTCATCTGCGGCATCACCGAGGACCTCGTCAAGGTTGGCTACCACGCGGGTAACCTGGTCCGGGAGGTAGCAAAGATCGCAGGCGGTGGGGGAGGCGGCCGGCCGGACTTCGCACAGGCCGGGGGCAAAGACCCGGAGCGGCTCGATGAAGCTTTGGCCAAAGCGAAAGATCTGGTCGCCGCGCAGAAGGAGTAGCGGGCCCCTCTGGTGTGTTGCACTGGGCCTCCTTGGGCTGGCTGCTCAGCCTCATCCCGCAGAGGGCACTACCGTCGCTCCGCCGCGCGCATCATCCTTCCGCGCAGGCTCGCGGGGCGCCCGCTCCCTCGTCATCGCACTCCCATCGGCATCGTGGCAGGACCTGCGCCAGTCGAGCGCCCCTAGCCTCCGCGATCTGACGGTGAAGGGCGGGATCGGGCTCATGCCTGCTCCCCCTGTGTCCAGTTCCGACCAGAATGGGATGTGGGTGACACTGGGCGCTGGACGGGCTGCAGTGGGCCCTTCGGCTATGCCAATCCCCGAGCCGGCGGGCGGGAAGTGGCGCATTGACCTGGATGGCGTCCGGCGGGCCAACGCGCATGCCCACACGGGAGCGACACCCGGGCTGCTGGGTCAGAGGCTGCACGAGCTCGGTCTCACCACGGCAGTCGTAAGTCCAGGGGGAAGCGGCGGCGAGGCGGCACTGGCGCTGGCGGACGAGGAGGGGATCGTTGACGGTGTGTGGGCGGGGGAGGAGCTGAGAGACCCGGACAAGCTTCGGGACGCGCTTGCGGAGGCCCTGCGCCAGCACGCTGTTGTGCTCGCAGACCTCTCGGGGATGGACTCCCTGGAAGCGGCCGATCGCGCCATCGGGGAGGGGCTTGGTCTTCTCTGGCCTTCCGCGTTCTCCCTCGTTGTCGTGCTGTCGCCGAGGGCCGACGGCCTCACCAGCGCGGCCCATCCCCGACTGTCGCCGGTCGTTGTGGGGAGTGTCCGACGGCAGATCGAGATCAGGCCCGGGCTTCTCACCAGCGCGAGCACGCGGCGGGAAGGGCTGGTGACAGCGGCTGACATCGCACCGACGCTCCTGGAGTGGTGGGGGCGCGGGCCCTTCGCCGCGGCAAGTGGGGCGACAGGACATGTGATTCGCATCGTCGAGTCGCACGAGGCAGCCCAGGAACTCGACCGGCTCGACCTGATGCTGGTGGAGCGACAGAGGCTGCTTGCGCTTGCCGCGCAGCTCTACGCCGTGTACATGGGGGCACTGCTTGCGGCGGCGCTGGCGGTGGGCAGCTGGTGGCGGAGACAGTTCAGGTGGCTGGCGGTGCCCGCGCTCGTGGGAGCGCTCTTGCCCGTGGGGCTCCTCGTCGCACCACTGGCCGGACTGGGGCAGGCGCGGCAGTTGCTGGTGGCGGCCGGACTGGCAATCGGGGGAGCACTGGCGGCCTCGTGCCTGCCGCGGCCGGAGCGGTCCCTTGCCGTCGCGATGCTGATCGGCGCGGCTGTGATAGTTGCCGATACCCTCCTTGGGTCTCCTCTCATGCGGCGCTCCGCAGTCGGCTTCTCGGTTGTGTCGGGCTCTCGCTTCTACGGCATCGGCAACGAATGCGTCGGCGTCCTTGCGGCAATGGCGGCCATCGGGTTGGGGGCGCTGCTCCAGGAGGCGCCGCAGCGGCGAAAGGCCGCGGCACTCATCGGCGTCGCCGTGGCGCTCGCGGTTGGCGCGCCGTGGTGGGGGGCCAACTGGGGTGGATACGTGGCCATCTTGGTCGGCCTTGTCTCGATGTGGATGCTTGCTAGCAGGCGTCGGGCAGGTGCAGTGATTCTCGGCCTCGCGCTGATCGTGGTTGCTGCTTCCCTTCCGGCCTTCCTGGATCTCTTGAGGCCGGTGGGCGAGAGGACTCACATTGGCTCGGCCGCAGCACTGGTGGGGTTGCGCACAGACGTGCTGGCCGGTACGGTCGTGCGGAAGCTAGAAATGAACTCGGGGATAGCACGTGTCGCGGGCTGGTGGTGGCTTCTCGCGCCGCTCGCCGGCCTTGCCGCGCTGGGTATGCTGAAGAGGGTCGGCACTGCTCGACAGTCCCTCGCCGGGAAGCTGTATCTCTGTGCCGGCCTGTGGGGCGCTGTGGTAAGCGCGCTTGTGGCGATGGTAGTAAATGATTCAGGGGTAGTCTCAATGGCGATGGCACTTGCGGTCGCATCGAGCGCAGTTGTCTTCATAGGGGCGCGCAGTACGTGAGCGAGAAGCGCGGGAGTGTGATTGGCCTCGACTTCGGAGAGAAGCGGATCGGCCTCGCGGTCAGCGACCCATGCCGCGGCATGGCGCGGCCGCTCGACGTCATCGAGCGCCACTCTCTGTCGGAGGACGTGGCGCGCATCGGCGAGATGGCCAAGCGCCGGGGGGCGAGCAAGATGGTCGTCGGCCTCCCGCTCAACATGGATGGCTCCGTTGGCCCGCAGGCAAGGCGAGCGCGACGGTTTGCAGCGCGCCTGCGTCGAGAGCTGGGCCTGGAGGTCACACTCTGGGACGAGCGCCTGACCTCCGTGGAGGCGGAGAGAGCACTGCTGCATGCCGGCGAAGGGCGCTCACGCCGACGCGAGCTGCGAGATGCAGTGGCGGCGGCCCTCGTGCTGCAGGGGTACCTCGACGCGCAACGACGGAGTGTCGAAGAATGAGGAGGAAGCGGCGCGGGCCGGCCTGCTGGCTCGCATTAGGCGCGCTGGCTGTGGCCTTCGCCCTGCTGGTGGGGGGCATCGTCCGCGGTCTCAGAACACCGCTTGGCCCGGGCCCGCCGCAGCTCATATCGGTCGAGCCGGGGGAATCGGCGAGTGAGGTGGCGATGACGCTGCAGGACCGAGGGCTGGTTCGGAACGCGAACACCCTGGTGCTGGCCGCTTATGTCACCGGCAAGTGGCGACGCATACAGGCGGGCCGGCACGAGCTGGCGCCGAGCATGTCCGCTCTGGACATGCTCGATGCCCTCTGCCGGGGCTCGCGCACTGCATGGCACTGGATCACGATACCGGAGGGGCACAACCAGCGCCAGATCGCCGCAAGGCTGCAGGAGGAGCGCCTGGGGTCGGAGTCGGAGTTTCTCGCGGCGGCCGGCGCACCGGCGCGGTTCCAGGTCGCTTTCCCTCTCCCCGACGATAGCCTCGAGGGCTACCTCTTTCCAGACACGTACCGCGTGGATTCCGGCCAGACTGAGGAGGGCATCATCGCACAAATGCTGCGCCGCTTCGAGCAGGTTGTGTGGGGAGGTCTCTTCCAGGAAACGGCGGAGTACAACGGGACAATGCTGCACGAGATCCTCACCCTCGCCTCGCTGGTCGAGTGGGAGGCCCAACTGGATGACGAGCGTCCGACCATTGCGGGCGTTCTTGCGAATCGCCTCGAGCGAGGGCGGAAGCTGGAATGTGACGCGACCGTCCAATATGCCCTCGGCGAGAACCGCAGGTCGCGGCTGAGCTACGACGACCTCGCCATCGACAGCGAGTACAACACCTATCTGCACACTGGACTCCCGCCCGGCCCGATCTGCAGCCCCGGGGAGTCTAGCATCCGTGCTGCCATGAATCCGGCCGACGTGCCCTACCTATACTATGTCGCCCGTCCCGATGGCTCCCACGTGTTCACGACCACCTTCTCTCAGCATCAGGCCGCCATCGCCCGGGTCCGCCGAGAGCGCTGAGGTGATCGGGCGGTGAGCCGGCGAGGCCCCACGAAGATCGGGACCCCGAAGCCGCAGGTCGGTATGTGGCCGCGGCGGCGCCGGCCGCAGCGCCTGCTCTGGCCACAACTCCTCGAGTTCTGCGCCATAATCGGCTTCCTGGTGCTGTCGTACTACGGGCTGTTCTGGTATTGGGAGAAGACCGCGCCCCCGTCCACGATAGTGCCGCAGGTCGTCGGCATGACACAGCTCGAGGCGGCGAAAGTGCTCTCGGCAGCAGGTCTGAGATCTGACGTCGTCGCTCGAAAGACCGACGAGGAGGTCCCTGCGGGGGCCGTTCTGATTTCAGATCCCCCGCCTGGCCGCGAGGTGAAGCTCGGCCGCCTGGTGCGTGTGACGCTCAGCGCGGGGTCTCGCTGGGCAGTGGTGCCGGACGTGCGCGAGATGTCTGTTGCGCGCGCTCGCGCTCTGCTGAGAACGGAGAACCTGACCGTGGGAAAGGAGACCGCCCGCTACAATGACAGCATTCCGCCAGGCTATGTCATAGGGCACGCGCCCGAGCCCGACCAGCAAGTGCCGCGCGGTACGCCCGTGGATCTGCTCATCAGCAAGGGGCCGGCTCCGCGCGTTCAGCCTCGCGATGACATAGGCGGCCCGGGCCTGAGGCGAACGGACATAGACTACGTCGTCCCGCCGGGGGCAAGCCTCCAGGAGGTGCGCATAGTCGTCGAGGACCGCAACGGGCAGAGGACGGTCTACCGGGAGATGCACCGGCCGGGCGAGCGCGTGCGCGAGGCCGTGGAGGGCGAGGGGCCTGGCGTGACGGTGCGGGTATACCTGAGTGGCCTGGTCGTAGAGGAGAGGCCGATTTGAGCGCGGGCGACCGAGTGCCATGGCGCGTTATCGCATTGGCATAGACGTCGGGGGCACGTTCACCCACGCGGTCGCGCTGGAGGCAAGCGGACTCGCCCTGGCCGCACAGGCCAAGGTGCCCACTACTCATCGCGCCGCGCGCGGAGTCGCCGAGGGGGTCGTTCAGGCCCTGCGCCAGCTCCTCGACACGGCGGACATACGCGCCGCCGACATCAGCTTCCTCGCCTACAGCACGACGCAGGTGACCAACGCCCTCCTGGAAGGCGACGTTGCCTCGGTGGGCATTGTCGCCTTGGGCTCGGGCCTGGAGGGGCGGCGCGTCGCTCAGCAGACGCGCATCGGCAGCATCCCGCTCGCGCCGGGGAGAGAGCTAGCCACGGTCCACACATACCTCGACCTGGCTGAGTCCGATGTGAGCAGCGCAGACCGGGCCCTCGCCGAGCTCAAGGAGGCTGGAGCGATCGCCATCGTGGCCGCGCAGGCCTTCTCAGTGGACGATCCCCGGAGTGAGCTGGAGGTGATGGCACGGGCGGAGGCGGCCCACCTCCCGGCAACGGGCACACACGAGATAACCGGCAGATATGGTCTCCGCATGCGCACGCGCACCGCCGTCATCAACGCGAGCCTCCTGCCGAAGGCAATCGCCACCGCGGACCTGACCGAGGAGGCCGCGCGTGATATTGGGATCACCGCCCCGCTGATGGTCGTGCGCAGCGACGGGGGCGTCATGAGTGTGGATGAAGTGCGGAGGCGGCCGCTGCTCACTCTCCTGTCGGGGCCGGCGGCTGGAGTCGCGGCCGCGCTGATGTACGCCCGCGTCAGCGAGGGCGTCTTCCTGGAGGTGGGAGGCACGAGTACCGACATCTCTGCAATCCGCCACGGGCGTGCCCTGCTTCGGACTGCTGAGGTGGGGGGACACAGGCTGTTCATGCGAACCGTGGACGTGAGGACGATCGGTGTGGCCGGCGGCTCTATGCCTCGTATCACGGGCGGCCAGGTCCACGCAGTGGGCCCACGGAGCGCGCACCTGGCAGGGCTGCCGTATGCCTGCTTCATGCAGCACGGGAGGCTGGTCCCGGAAGGTTCGAACCTGCAGGTCAAGTTGGCCTCGCCCATCACCGGCGACCCGGACGACTACGCCATCCTGGAGACCGGTGTCGGCGAGCGCGTCGCAGTGACCGTGACCTGCGCCGCCAACGCGGCCGGACTGGTCCCGGAGGGCGACTTCGCCCGCGGGGATCTCGGCTCGGCGCGCGCGGCGGTCGCGGCACTGGGTGGGGTCCTCCACACACCGCCGGAGCAGGCGGCGCGGCGGGTGATGGACGTCGCCGCGGAGGCGCCGGCGACAGTCGTGGATGAGCTGATAGAGCAGCGGGGCACGACTCGCAGAGGCACCGAGCTGATTGCAGGCGGAGGAGGCGCCAGTGCTCTGGTGCCGGCCGTCGGGCAGAAGCTCGGCCTACATGTTCGGCTGGCGCCAAGCGCGCCGGTCATCTCTGCTATCGGCACCGCGCTTGCATTGGTTCGAGAGGTGGTCGAGAGGACGGTTCCCGATGCCTCCGAGGAGGATCTGCTTCGGATACGGCGAGAGGCCGTTGAGGCCGTCGTCCGACAGGGTGCAGACCCCTCGAGTATTTCGGTTGACATCGAGTACGATGCACGGACCGCGCTCCTGCGCGCCTTCGCCAGCGGCCAGACGGAGCTCCGCGAGCGAGATCTCGAGGCCGATGAGGCCAGCGACGAGGAGCGACGGCGCGCGGCGGCGAAGTCCTTGGCGGCGGCGCTGGAGGATGTCGCGCCGGTTGCCGACGCCGGCCTGCTCCGTGCTTATCGAGCTACCTGGGAACGAAAGCGGCTGCTGGGTCTGCTGAGAGAGCGCGGGCACGGCATTGCACTGGTGGACCCGCAGGCTGTAGTCCGACTTGTGCTCCCGCGGGGCTCGGTCGCGAGACTCACGGCGGGGGAGGTGAGAGAGGGGCTCTCGCACCTGCTGGAGGAGGAGACTCGGTACGGTGACGCAGGGGCTGAGCTGCCCCAGTTGTTCCTCGGGCTGCGGGGCCGGATCGTGAACCTCTCCGGGCTGGTGAGTCAGGCGCAGGTACTGTCGCTCGCCGAGGCCGAGGTGGCAGGAGTGGCACGGGACGAGCCGATTCTGGCCGCGACGGCGCGACGCGGGATGTGAGTTCCGGCTGCCGAATCCGCAGCCGCCTCAGGAGGTATTGATGGCCGACGTGGGTCGTTTGACGAAGGAAGAATGGGATGATCTTGAGCCTCGGCTGGCCGAGGTCGATCGAGGCACCCACGAGCGCTTCACCAGCAGCGCCGAGGCGAAGTCATTGCTCGGCGAAACCGACAAGACTCCCGGATACGTGCTGCTCCAACACCTGAAGGAGCTTGGCGACGAGACCGCTGTCAAGCTTTTCCGCGCCACTGAGATGTACCATCACGAGATAACCCGTGCCGACATCGGCGTCGCGTATCTGCGGGGCAAGGAGGTCGGCCGAACCGAGGCGGAAGGCGAGAAGTCCCGATAGGAGACGACCGTGCGGACCCGCGAGCTCTTTGCCCCCACACTGCGACAGATCTCAGGCGAGGTGGAGTTGGCGAGCCATCGGCTGTTGCTGCGCGCTGGTTTCGTGCGCCAGCTCGCGGCGGGGATGTACTCGCTTCTGCCCCTGGGACTGCGGGTGGTGCGCAAGATTGAGAATATCGTACGCGAGGAGATGGACGCGGCCGGCGCGCAGGAGCTGTTCCTCCCGGCGCTCCATCCGCTCGAACTCTGGGAGAAGACGGGCCGTGCCCAGTACTGGGGCGACGAGCTCATGAAGCTCAAAGACCGGACAGGGCGGCCGTTCTGTCTGGGGGGAACGCACGAGGAGGTCATCACCCAGCTCGCGTCGGAGGTGAAGTCCTATCGCGAGCTGCCGTTCACCCTCTATCAGATTCAGACGAAGTTCCGAGATGACCCGCGGCCGCGAGGTGGGCTGATCCGCGTTCGCGAATTCACGATGAAGGACGCCTACAGCTTCGATCGCGATGTTCCCGGCCTCGACTCCTCGTACGAGACGATGGTGGAAGCGTACCATAAGATCATGCAGCGCGTCGGGCTGCCCTACCACGTCGTGGACGCGTCGGGGGGAGGCATCGGCGGGTGGGACACGAGGGAGTTCGAACTGCCGACCGAGGCCGGCGAGAGCCATTACCTCCGGTGCGACTCCTGTGGCTATGCCGCCACGCCGGAGGTGGCGCAGTGCAAAGCTGAGATCGAGCCGCCGACCGAGGAAGAGCAGGCCTTGGAGCGCGTCGACACACCGGATCGGCGAACCATTGAGGAGGTCACGGAGTTCCTGGGCGTGCCGCCGAAGAAGCTCGTCAAGACCCTGATCTATGAGGCCGACGGGCGGGTGGTGGCCGCCTTGGTCCGGGGCGACCGGGATCTCAGCGAGGACAAGCTCCAGCTCGCCTTGGGCGCGAAGAAGCTCGAGATGGCGGAGGCAGCGACGATCGAGCGAGTGAGCAGCGCGCCGGTCGGTTTCGCGGGGCCGGTCGGCCTCAAGGAAGCAGAGATCCTGGCCGACAATGAGCTCCGTGGGGAGCGTAACTTCATCACCGGCGGCAACGAGGCCGACCTCCACCTGCGGAACGTGAACTTCGGACGCGACTTCGAGGTGAAGGACTGGGCAGACCTGAGGAACGGGGAGGCGGGCGACCTTTGCCCGGGGTGCGGCGAGCCACTGAGGGCCTACCGAGGCATCGAGCTAGCCCACGTGTTCAAGCTGGGCACGATCTACAGCGAACCGCTTGAAGCACACTTCCTGGACGAGGACGGAGAGCGGAAGCCCATGGTGATGGGCTGCTATGGGCTCGGCACGACTCGCATGATGGCGGCCGTCGTCGAGCGCTTCAACGACGACGCCGGGATCATCTGGCCCATGGCGGTCGCTCCCTACGAGGCGGTCATCATCCTTCTGAACCACGACGACGAGGAGCACCGCGCCATTGCGGAGCAGCTCTATGTCGAGCTTCAGCAGGATGGCTTCGAGGTCTTACTGGAAGACCGGCCCGAGCGGGCCGGAGTGAAGTTCAAGGATGCGGACCTGATAGGCATCCCGGGTCAGATCGTCGTCGGCCGGCTGGCAGGAGAAGGGAAGGTGGAGGTCCGTCGCCGAGGTGGCGAGAGCCGGACCGTGCCAGTTGGCGAGGCCGGCGGCACCCTGCGAGAGCTGCTCTCAAGCAACCTCCCAGCCTGAAGCGAGGAGACCATGGATCCGCTCTCGGTGCTGGAGAAACTAGCTGTCGCAGTTGTCTGCGGCGGGGTTGTAGGATGGCAGAGAGAGGCCCGCGACCGACCGGCCGGCCTGCGGACCCATGTTCTCGTCTGCCTCGGTTCAGCCGTCTATACGCTGGCCTCGCTGAGCTTCAGCAGTCCTCCGGCCGACCCAGGCCGTGTTGCCGCGCAGGTGGCCACGGGGATGGGGTTCCTGGGCGCGGGCACCATCATCCGGCACGGCAACATCGTCAGGGGGCTCACCACGGCGGCCAGCCTCTGGGCGGTTGCTGCCATTGGCCTGTGTGTGGGCATCGGGGGGCAGGCCATGTGGATCGCCGGCATCGCGACGTTGATAGTGCTCCTGACTCTCACTGTTCTACGTCGGCTGGAGGCGGTTCTTCTGCCTGGCATGCGCGTCTCACACCTCAGCGTGCGTGTGCGATCGGGCTCCGGCCGGCTGGAGGCCATTCGGCGGGCCCTGGGTGAGAAAGGGGTCGAGATAGAGTCGATCGAGATGTCGGAGGTGGGCCCGGACGGTGTTCAGGAGCTCCACCTGCGCGTGCTGCTGCCGAGAGACTGCGATGTGACCGATCTCGGTTCCGACCTGGCAGAGCTCGAAGGCTTCGTCGGGCTCCGCTGCGAGTAGCCCCTTTCGCCCCCGCGCGACGTTGACAGGCACGACCCTCTGTCCTATACTACTCGCTCCTTCTGAGTTCTCAGTTCGGGATAGGTTGAGCGTCCGTCCCTGAGCGTCGGGCGCCCAGGCCCGTCTTTGACATCTCTCTCCCTCGTACCACTCCGACGTGTCCGCAGGCGCGGGCGCGTCGGCGTTTGGCGTGGCCCCGGGCGTGTGTCGAGATCGCTTCTAGGGGGATAGGCATGCCGCAGATAGTCGTCGACGATCTCGTCAAGACCTTCCGCGTCGCCGAGCGCCAGCCAGGCCTATGGGGCGCCGCTCGCGGACTGCTGAAACGGCGACACCGCACGGTCGAGGCGCTGGCCGGCGTCTCGTTCGGCATCGAGACGGGCGAGCTGGTCGGATACATCGGGCCGAATGGCGCGGGGAAGTCAACGACCGTCAAGGTGCTCGCGGGCATCCTCGTGCCGGACTCCGGCCGCTGCGAGGTGCTTGGCCGCGTCCCGTGGCGGGAACGGGTCGCCAACGCGCGCGAGATAGGCGTCGTGTTTGGGCAGCGGACACAGCTATGGTGGGACCTGCCTGTGATCGAGTCCTTCGAGTTGCTGCGGGATATCTACCGGGTGTCCCCACAAGCCCACCTCCGGTCCCGCGATGAGCTCGTGGACATGCTCGACATGGAGCCCCTTCTCGATGTGCCGGTACGGCAGTTGAGCCTGGGCCAGCGCATGCGGTGCGACCTGGCCGCGGCGCTGTTGCACTCGCCGCCGGTTCTCTACTTGGACGAGCCGACCATCGGGTTGGATGCCGTGTCCAAGCTCGCAGTCCGCGACTTCGTGCGCCAACTGAATCGGGAACGCGGCGTCACCATCATCCTGACGACTCACGATATGGATGATATCGAGGCGCTGTGCACCCGCATCATCGTCATCAACGAGGGACACATACTGTCCGATGGCACGCTCAACGACCTGCGAGCCCGCGTCACCACCGAGCGTTGGCTCATCGTCGACCTGGCCGAGGAAGACGGAGACGTTGCCGATCCGCAGGCCACCGTCATCAGCCGGGAGGGCCATCGCGTGTGCCTGCGCTTCGATCCGGACGAGGTCAGCGCGGCCGAGCTGATTGGTCGGATCACTGCTGGGCACGCCATCCGTGATCTCTTCGTGGAGAACCCGCCCATCGAGGAGATCATCGCGCGGCTCTACGGGGAGCAGTGCCGATGACACCATACTGGGCCATCCTCAGCGCGCGCTTCCGGATGCTCCTCCAGTACCGCGCGGCGGCCGCCGCCGGCTTTGGCACGCAGCTCTTCTGGGGCCTCATTCGCGTCATGATATTCGAGGCCTTCTATCGCTCCACCACCAGCGCGCAGCCGATGAGCTATCAGGAAGTCGTCACCTACATCTGGCTCGGCCAGGCGCTCCTCGCCCTCCTCCCGTGGAACTACGACCGGGACATCCACGCTCTGGTTCGGTCCGGCAATGTGGCCTATGAGCTGCTGCGCCCCCTCGACCTCTACTGGCACTGGTATGCGCGAGCGGTGGCCTGGCGAGTGGCTCCGGCGGTGCTCCGCGCGCTTCCCATGTTCATCGTCGCCGGCCTGTTCTTCGGCCTGCAGGCGCCGGTCTCGTGGGCATCCTTCGGGGCCTGGCTCATTGCATTGGTCGGCGCGCTGCTACTGTCCGCCGCCATTACGACTCTCGTCAACATCTCGCTCATGTGGACGATCGCCGGTGACGGCATCGCAACACTAGTCTCGACGCTGGTCATCATACTGTCCGGCATGGTCGTCCCGCTTCCGTTCTTCCCGGACTGGGCCCAATCTATCCTCAACTTCCTTCCATTCCGTGGACTCGTCGACGTCCCATTCCGGCTCTATATGGGCCACCTCCCGCCCGGTGACATCTATGGGTTGTTCGCCCATCAGCTCGGTTGGACGCTCGCCCTGGTGGCCGTCAGCCACCACGTGCTCGGCCGAGGCACGCGCCGACTCGTGGTGCAGGGAGGCTGATGATGCTGGGCGACTTCCGCCTCTACTTCCGCTACATCGGCATATCCGTCCGCTCACAGATGCAGTACCGCTGGTCCTTCATCATGATGACCATTGGGCACTTCCTCACCACCGGGATTGAGTTCGTCGGCATCTGGATCCTGTTCCAACGTTTCGGCAACATCAGGGGATGGTCGTTGGCCGAGGTCGCGCTCTGCTATGGGATCGTCAACATTGCCTTCTCCATCTCCGATGCCACGACGCGCGGCTTCGACATGTTCCACATTATGGTGAAGGGCGGGGAGTTCGACCGCCTTCTCCTCCGGCCTCGGAGCACAGCCCTGCAGGTGGCCGGCCAGGAGCTCACTATGAGGAGAATCGGCCGGCTCACGCAGGGCCTTATCGTGCTTCTGTGGAGCGCGCACACCCTCGGCATTGTGTGGTCTCCTGCGAAGGTCGCCCTCACTGGCGCGGCGGCGCTCGGCGGCGCCTGTCTCTTCTGCGGCCTCTTCGTTCTCCAGGCCACGCTCGCGTTCTGGACCGTCGAGACGCTGGAGATCGTCAACACCGTCACCTACGGCGGAGTGGAGACGGCACAGTTCCCGCTGTCCATCTACCGGCCGTGGCTTCGCCGGTTCTTCACCGGTGTGATCCCCCTCGCGACTGTCAGCTACTTCCCCGCGCTGGCCATCCTTGGGCGGGGCGCGGGTTCAGCGGTGCCGCCGGCCCTACAGTGGGGCGCGCCGCTGGCCGGATTCGCGTTCCTGCTTGCCGCGCTGCAGGTGTGGAAGTTCGGCGTGCGGCATTACACTTCCACCGGAAGCTAGGTGGTGAAGCTCCTCGCCGCGCGGAGGCCTCTGGCTCCCTCCCGAAGGCGCATGCCACGTGCTTCCGCAGGGCTGTGCCGCAGCAGGGGAGGAATAGGCAGCGGGGCGCAACAGACACGCCGGTTCGGCGAAGCTGGAGAGCGCGCTGTAGCTTGTCAATGGGTTCCCGCTGTGCTATACTGACTTCGGGAACGAGGTTCTCGCGTTGGCGAAGAGTGGGAGTTGTCCCACTCTTCAGCGTTAGAAAGCGTGCTGTGATGCAGGTTGACTTCGTTCAAGCGCTGCGCGACATAGGTCGGGAGAAGGATATCCCGCTCGAGACGCTGAGCGAGATAATCGAGGCCGCGCTTGTCTCAGCCTACAAGAAGCACTACGGCGCGAGCTGCGAGATCCATGTGGATATCGACTGGGACAACGGGACGGCCGCGGTATTCTGCCGCAGGCAGATCGTGGAGCACGTCGAGAACCCGCACACGGAGATGTCGCTTGCCGATGCCCGCCGGCTCGATCCGACGGTGGAGGAGCACGAATACCTCGACATCGAGGTCTCTCCTCGGGAGTTCGGACGCATTGCGGCGCAGACTGCCAAGCAGGTGGTTGCCCAGCGGATCCGCGAGGCCGAGCGCGACATCATATACGAAGAGTTCAGCAACCGAGACGGCGATGTTGTGACAGGCGTCGTGCAGCGGCGCGACGGCAGGACTGTCTTCATCGACATGGGCAAGGTCGAGGCCGTTCTTCCGGGGTCCGAGCAGAGCCCGATAGACAGTTACCGACCTGGCGAGCGGTTGAAGGTTTACATATTGGAGGTCAAGCGGACCACCAAGATACCGCGCGTCCTGGTCTCGCGAAGCCATCCTGGACTTCTGCGGAAGCTGTTCGAGCTCGAGGTGCCGGAGGTCCACGAGGGAATTGTCGAGATGAGGGCCCAGGCGCGGGAGGCAGGACACCGCTCGAAGGTAGCCGTTGTGTCCAAGCAAGAGAATGTTGACCCCGTCGGGGCCTGCGTGGGACACCGCGGGAGCCGTGTTCAGGCCGTCGTTGACGAGCTGCGCGGTGAGAAGGTAGATATCGTCCGTTGGGGCGATGATCCTGCGAAGTACGTCGCGAGCGCTCTGAGCCCGGCCAGGGTGAGCCGAGTCATCATCGACGAGGAAACTCGATCCGCAACCGTAGTCGCGCCCGACAATCAGCTGTCCTTGGCAATCGGCCGCGAGGGCCAGAACGTCAGGCTGGCAGCCCGGCTGACGGGCTGGCGCATCGACATAAGAAGCGAGGCCCAGATCGCCGAGCAGGCGGCGGCCGAAGCAGTCGCGCCAGAGGCCGAGCAGGAGGCGGCTGAAGCGGTCGCGTCAGAGGCCGAGGAGGGGGTGGCTGAAGCGGTCGCGTCAGAGGCCGAGCAGGCGGAGGCTGAAGCGGTCGCGTCAGAGGCCGAGGAGGGGGTGGCCGAAGCGGTCGCGTCAGAGGCCGAGCAAGAGGTGGCTGAAGCGGTCGCGTCAGAGGCCGAGCAAGAGGTGGCTGAAGCCGTCGCGTCAGAGGCCGAGGAGGTCGAAGAGGCGACGCTGCCAGCGACAGTGGATGGCGCAGGCGATGAGCCGGCCGGGGAGGGGGCCGCTGCCGCTCCGGTGGCGCCAGAGGTATCTGAGGAGGAGCCAGGCACTCCCCAAGCAGAGCCTGGCGAGCCGGTTCCGGTGGGCGCTGAGCAGGTCGAGGCAGAGGAAGAGGCGCCGCTCGAGGCAGGCGCGGCGGAGATGGCCTCCGAGGACGAGCGCAACGAGAAGAGGGAATCCGCGCCCGAGGCCGGCGCGGCGGTTGCCAACGACGAGCCCTCGTCTACGGCCGGAGCCGAATGAGACGATCGCCGCGGGTGCCACAGCGTACGTGCGTCGCCTGTCGCCAAGTCCGGCCGAAGGGGGAGTTGCTTCGTGTCGTTCGGACGCCGCAAGGAGACGTGCTGGTCGACGCGACCGGAAAGTCGGCCGGCCGCGGCGCCTATGTGTGCCGTAGTCGGCAGTGCGCCGAGCGAGCGGTGGGGCAGAAGAAGCTGGCGCGGGCGCTCGGAGTCGCCGTCGAGTCACATCTGCTTGAGTGCATCGTGAGTGAGTTGGGGTGAGCGGGGAGACGAGGTGATGGGCGCTACACTGTCGCGATGGCATGACCGAGGCGGGCGTGCGGTGCTGGGAGACCTGCGCCTCTATACGGTGATGCGCGGGTCTTCACGGGGATGAAGTGCCTGGAGGAGAGGCGAGCGCCGAATGAGGGTCTATGAGCTCGCGAATCAGCTAGGGGTCAAGAGCAAGGACGTCCTGCTGCTCCTGGAGGAACTCGGGGTCGGCGGCAAGACGGCCAGCTCGACCGTGCCGCCTGTCTACCTCGGCCAGATAAGAGCTCGGTTTGGCGGCGAGGAAGAAGCAGCCGAGGCCGAAGCGCCCTCGCCTGCTCCCGAAGAGAAGAAGCCTGTCGCCGAGAAGAAGCCCGAGGAGGCCGCGGCGGCAGTCGCCGGGCAGCCGGAGACTCCGAGCGCGCCGGTCGAAGAGGAAGCCGCTGAGGGCGGGGAAGAGAGGGTGAAGCTCAAGGCTCCCTTCACGGCAGTGGACTTTGCTGCCGCCCTCGACACTGATGCAGAGAACATCGTGAAGGCGGCGGCCGACCTTGGGGAGTCCATCGAGGAGAACGCTGTCGTGCCGACAGAGCTCGCCCTCCTCATCGGCGAGCAGTGGGGCTACGCAGTACAGATCGAGGAGCCGGAGGTCGTCGAGGAGCCGGCCGAGCCTGCCGAAGAGGAGGCGCCGGCCGAAGCGGCAGCAGTTGAAGAAGCCGTTGCCGAGGCCGCCGAAGAGGCGGAGGCGCCAGCGCCACCACCTCTCAAGGTCGTCCCGCGGCGGACTGCGCCGCCGGATGCTCCGCCGCGGCCGCCTGTCGTGACGGTGCTCGGGCACGTGGATCACGGCAAGACGACGCTGCTGGACGCGATCCGTGAGAGCAACGTTGTCGAGCAGGAGCCCGGCGCCATCACTCAGCACATCGGCGCCTATCAGATAGAGGTCAAGGGCAAGCCCCTGACTTTCATCGACACGCCCGGGCACGAGGCCTTTACTGCGATGCGAGCGCGCGGCGCCCAGGTGACAGACATTGCCGTGCTCGTCGTGGCCGCCGACGACGGCGTAATGCCGCAGACGCTTGAGGCCGTCGATCACGCGCAAGCGGCCGGCGTACCGATAGTCGTGGCCATCAACAAGATAGACCGGGCGCCTGCTGGCTCCGACGCGGTCAAGCAGCGGCTGACTGAGAAGGGCCTGGTGCCCGAGGAATGGGGCGGGGAGACGATCTACGTGCAGATGTCCGCGCTGGAGAAGACCGGCATAGGCGACCTCCTGGACATGATAGTGCTGATGTCGGAGATGAGGGAGTTCCGCGCGGAGAGAGACAAGCCCGCGGAGGGAGTGGTGCTGGAGGGGGAGCTCGATAAGCGCCGCGGCAGTGTGGCAACGCTGCTGGTGCAGGAAGGGGTCTTGCGCAGGGGCGACAGCCTGGTGGCTGGTCCTGTGGCTGGCAAGGTTCGGGCGATGATGGACGACCGGGGCAACCGGCTGAAGGAGGCCGGCCCCTCCACCGCCGTCCAGGTGATGGGCTTGTCCGAGGTCCCCGAGGCGAGCGAGCTGTTCCGGGTCGTCGAGAGCGACAGGACGGCGAGAACGCTGGCGACGGAGGAGAGGGAAAGCCAACGCGAGGCCGAGCTGAGGGCCGCCGGCCCGACATCGATGCTGGAATTGTCGCAGCTCTTCGCGGAGGGGGGCGCCAAGATCCTGAACCTCGTGCTGAAAGCCGATGCGCAGGGAACGGCCGAGGCCATCTCGGCCGCGCTGTCACCGATCGGCAATGAAGAGGTGGGTCTCGACATACTGCACTCGGGTGTGGGCGATGTGAGCGAGTCAGATATCAGCCTGGCCGCCGCCACCAAACCGACGATCGTGATCGGCTTCCAGGTAAGCGCCGACGCGCAGGCGAGGCGGCTGGCCGCGGACGAAAGCATCGAGATCCGGCGTTACGAGGTGATATACGACCTGCTCGAAGATGTCCGCAGCACACTCTCCGGAATGCTCGAAGCCAAGATGGAAGAGGTCGTGATCGGCCAGGCCGAGGTGCGCGCTCTCTTCCAGTCATCCCGTCTGGGCACAATCGCGGGCTGCTACGTGCTGGAGGGCAGGATTGCCCGAGGCGGCACGGCCCGGGTCAGGCGGGGAGGCGAGGTCGTATTCGAGGGCCGGATCGGGTCGATGCGGCACCTGCAGGACGACGTGAGCGAGGTGGCTCAGGGCTTCGAGTGTGGGATCGTGCTGGAGGACTTCAACGACGTCCAGGTGGGAGACATCATCGAGTGTGTGGAAGAACGGGAGCTTCGCCGCGCCGTTCTCTAGGTTGCCGAAGAGATGCATATCGCTTCTCTCCGAGTCGTGCTGGAAGTCACTGACGGCCTCACTCTGAAGGACAAGCGGCAGGTCGTTCGGAGTCTGCTGGACCGTATCAGGAACCGCTTCAACGTGAGCGCCGCGGAGGTAGGAGCGAACGATTCGGTTCGCTACGCGGAGCTCGGCGCCGTCGCCGTTGCCAACGATCGCTCGTTTCTCGACCGGATGATGGCCAAGGTGCTCGATCTCATCGAGGGGGAGCCGCGGGCCGTGCTGCTGGAGCAAGATCTCGAGTTCTACTGAGGCGAGGCGGGCGTATGCCATCACAGCGCATCGAGCGCGTTCAGAAGTTGCTGCGCTCAGAGATCAGCACGGTCCTTCGGACCAAGCTGAAGGATCCAAGGGTAGGCATGGTGACGATCACCGAGGTGGATGCCAGCCCCGACCTGCGCAACGCTCGAGTCTTCGTGAGCCTCGTCAAGGAGGAGGAGTCGGAGTCCGAGGCCCTGGCCGGACTGAAGAGCGCGGCCGGCTTCATTCGCTCCGAGCTCATGAGGGCATTGCACCTGCGGCCGATGCCCGTGCTCGAGTTCGAGCTCGACAGATCGCTCGCCCGGGGCGCGCGCACGCTAGACCTGTTGGATCGGATCAGAGATGAGCGAGAGCGGGGCGGCTCGCGAGTGGACGCGGGCGATCCGTCTGATAGAGACGAGTAGCGGGATCTACGTCGCCACGCACATTCGCCCGGATGGCGACGCGCTGGGCTCTCTGCTCGGGCTGTCGTTGGCCCTCGAGAAGGCTGGACTGCAGGTCGCCGCGCTGTGCGCGGATCCAGTGCCGAGCACCTACGCGTTCCTCCCCGCCGTGGACTGGATCCTCTCCTCACCACCCGACTGGCAAGCGGATGTGGGAATCGTCGTCGACTGCGACGGGTTGGCTCGAGTTGGAGCCCTCGAGCCGGCCCTCGCGGGTCTTCCGTCTCTCATCGACCTGGACCACCACGATACAGAGCAGGCGTTCGGGCAAGAGCAACTGATCGATCCGACAGCAGGCGCCTCCGCCGAGATCGTGTACGACCTCCTCCGCGAGATGGAACTCCCCCTCGACGCCGAGATCAGCACCTGCCTCTACGCCGCAGTGCTTACAGACACGGGCCGTTTCTGCTACGGCAATACGACGGCCAGATCGCTTCGCATTGCCGCGGAACTGGTGGCCGGCGGCGCCGACCCGCATGCCATTGCGCGGAAGGTGTATGAGGAGCGATCGATGGCGGCGACCCACCTGCTCGGAGTGGCGTTGTCCCGCCTCGCCGCCACAACGGACGGCCAAGTCGTGAGCTCTGTGCTCCGGCCGGCGGACTTCGCGGAGACGGGGGCCTCCTCGAGCGACACTGACGGGATCATCGCCCATCTGCGAGCGATCGGCGGCCCGCGAGTGGCGATCCTCTTCGTTGAGCCGGACCACGATGCCGTTCGCGTAAGCTTGAGGTCCGATGGCAGCGTGGATGTCAGCGAGATAGCGCTTGAGTTCGGCGGCGGTGGACACGCGATGGCCGCCGGCTGTACGGTGACGGGCAAGGCCGAGCTCGTGGAGCGGAGAGTGCTGGACGCGGTCAGCCTCGCGCTGAACCGGCCGAGTGAGCAGGATGCAGGCTGACGGCTTCGTCAACGTGCTCAAGCCCCCGGGCATGACATCACATGACGTGGTGGCGTGGGTCCGGCGCTGCTCGGGCGCAGCGCGAGCAGGTCACCTAGGCACCCTCGATCCGGCCGCCGCTGGTGTCCTGCCGGTGTGCCTCGGCCGGGCCACGCGCCTCTTCCGCTTCGCGGGAGGCGATGAGAAGGTCTACCGCGCCGAGATCGTGTTCGGCACTCGCACCGACACCATGGATGCAGAAGGGAAGGTGGTTTCGCAGGTCGACAGCAGTGGGCTGACAGAGGCGGGCCTGCGGAGAATACTCGACAGCTCCGTCGGTCAGAGAGAGCAAGCTCCCCCGCCCTTCTCGGCCGCAAAGGTGGGAGGCCGCGCGCTCCACAAGCACGCGCGCAGTGGTGTCATGGCCAGGGGACGCCCGAAGCCGGTGACGGTGCTGTCGCTGGACCTGGTCGAGTTCGTGTCCGGCCCAGGCGCTCACGCGGTGCTGGACATCACGTGCAGCCCCGGCACGTACGTGCGGGTGCTGGCCGATGACATGGGCCAGGCCGCAGGCTGCGGAGCCTATGTGGCTTTTCTCGTGCGAACGCGCGCGGGCCGCTTTGAGCTAGGTGATGCGCTGACGCTGGAGGAGATGGCGGAGGCCGGCGACGAATGCGAACTGCGTGCGCGCGTCCTGCCTCTGGACTGGCCCCTGGCGCACTTGCCGGAGTTGGGTCTGGAGGCGCCGGCAGCTCGCACCTTCGTCAGCGGCAGCCGCGTGTTCGCCGGCATAGAGGCCGCATGGCCGATGCGCGTGTACGGTCCGAGTAGACTCTTCCTCGGGCTGGGGGAGGTGCTGGGTGAGGGGCAGCTTCAGCCCAGGGTAGTGCTGAGTGAGGGGCCGGCGGGCACGACATGAGAGTGGTTCGCGGTCTGGGCAAGCGGCTGCGGCGACCCTTGTGCCTGGCGCTAGGCGTGTTCGACGGCGTGCACTTGGGCCATCGCAGGGTCATCGACGCGGCCGTGAGCCAGGCGAGAGGGCGGCCTCTCCTCCCCGGCGTGCTCACCTTTGACCCACACCCCGATGCTGTCATCAGCGCGGCCGGTGCTCCTGGCCTTCTCACCACAACTGAAGAGAAGCTGTCGCTGCTGCGGGAACTCGGCGTCGAAGTAGCGGTAGTCGCGAGATTCAGCCGACGGCTTGCAGACATGCCGGCCGAGAGATTCGTGGAAGACGTGCTGGTGGACCAGCTCCAGGCACGATGTGTCGTTGTTGGGGAGAACTGGCGCTTCGGAAGGAGTGGCGAGGGGACGCCAGAACTGCTCCGCACACTGGGAGCCGCGCTCCGGTTCAGAGTCTCAATGGTGCCGCCAGTGTCGGTGAAGAGAGGCAAGGTCAGCAGCACGCGCATCCGCGAGCTGCTCCTTCGGGGCCGCCTGGAGGCTGCGAACGAACTGCTGGGCCGGCCGTACGGCCTGGCGGGACGGGTCGTGGGAGGGGAGGGTCGCGGGAAACATCTCGGGTTCCCGACGGCGAACCTCGACGTCCCTCCTACGAAGCTGATCCCGGCCGACGGCCTATACGCCTGCTTCGCCGGGCTCAGGAAGATGCGGCCCGCGATGGCCTACATCGGCGCCAGACCGACATTCGGGGAGGGGGCCGAGCGGCGCGTGGAGGTCCATCTCCTTGAGCGCCCAGGCCATCGCGATCTACACAGACGCCTGCTTCGGGCCGACCTGATCGCGCGGGTGCGCGGCGACCGCAGGTTCGGCTCCTCGGAGGCGCTCGTGGCGCAGATGGAGCGCGACCGTGTGCGCACACGCGCTCTGCTAGCGTGTTTACACGAATGACGCGATGTGGTATGCTTGCCTGTGACCACCCGGGCGAGCCCGGGCGCCTCAGCGAGTGAGGATCACGCAAGGAGCAGTCGGTTGCCGCTCGTAAAGGAACAGAAGGACGGTATCGTCGAAGAGAATCGTCTCCATCCCAGCGATACTGGGTCGCCCGAGGTACAGGTCGCGCTCCTCACGGCGCGAATCAACCAACTCCAGGAGCACCTGCGCCAACACAAGCGGGATCACCATTCCCGGCGCGGGATGCTGGTGATGATCGGGCGGCGGCAGCGGTTCCTCGACTACCTGGGCAAATCGGACATCGATCGGTATCGCGCGCTCGTCGCTAAGCTGGGGCTGCGCGACAAGACAAGGGCTAGACGGCTGTAGGGCGGCCACCTTCGCTCGCAGCCGAGACGTTCTTTCACAACTGGCTAGGGAAGCGCCGCAAGAAGTTCAACGGCGACGACCGGGATCTTCCCCGGGAACTCCCCTGAACCGATGTGTGCCGGAGGTCGGCCTGCGGGCCGCTCTACCTACTACACCCCGTTGTGGGTGTCGGCAGACATAGGTGCAGGAGTTGTTCCTGTCTGGGGGAGGGACCGCGGATTGCTGTCACCTCCGGCGAGCGCACCCAGATAGGAGCAATAAGTGGCAATCGAACAACGTGACCTCGACGGTCGATCCATCTCCGTCGAAACTGGCACTCTGGCCAAGCAGGCTGATGGTGCGGTCTGTGTCCGGCTAGGTGACACAATCACCCTCGTCACGGCGACAATGGCGCCACCGCGCGAGGGCATCGACTTCTTCCCCCTGCTCGTCGACTTCGAAGAGAAGATGTATGCGGCCGGCAAGATCCCGGGCGTCCGCTACATCCGGCGAGAGGGACGTCCAAGCGAGAACGCAATCCTGTCGGCCCGTCGCATCGACCGCGCCATTCGTCCCCTCTTCCCCAAGGGGTTCCGCAACGACATCCAGGTAGTCGCCACAGTGCTGTCGGCGGACATGCAGAACGCGGCCGACATCCCCGCCATGGTGGGGGCTTCGGCCGCGCTGTGCGTCTCGCCTGTGCCGTTCCTGGGGCCTGTGGGAGCGGTGCGCGTTGGTCGGGTCGAAGGCCGCTTCGTGGTCAATCCGACGTATGAGGAGCGAGATGAGAGCGACCTCGAGCTGACGGTCGCAGTCTCGCCGGACGGCGTCGTGATGTTGGAGGGGATGACCGATCAGCTGCCGGAGGAGGTGGTTGGCGAGGCAATCGCGTTTGCCATCCCCTACGCGGAACAGGTCCTCGAAATGCAGCGCGCACTAGCGGGGGCCGCCGGGAAGGAGAAGATCGACTTCACGCCTCTCCAGATCGGCGAGGACATCCGCTCGGCCATATCGGGCTCCGCCGCGACCATCCGAGGGGCGATCCAGCACCCGGACAAGAAGGCTCGGGAAGAGGCCACGACCGAGATCGTCGAGCAGTTGCAGACCGATCTCTCGGACCGGTTCCCGGAGCGAATCCCCGAGATCCGGGCGGCGCTCGAAGAGCAGATGGAGGCGGAGCTTCGAGGTCTCGTTCTGGACGACGACCGACGGCCCGACGGCAGGAGTATGGAGGAGATCAGGGATCTGTCCTCCGAGGTGGGGGTGCTGCCGCGCGCACACGGGTCAGCACTCTTCACGCGCGGCCAGACCCAAGTGATGTCAGTCGTCACGCTCGGCGGCGTCGGCGACGAGCAGCTCATCGACGACCTCGGCGTCGTCGAGTCGAAGCGGTTCATGCATCACTACAACTTCCCGCCCTACAGCGTGGGGGAGGTCCGGCCGATGCGCGGGCCCAGCCGTCGCGACCTCGGTCACGGGTCGCTGGTCGAACACGGCGTTCTGCCGGTGCTGCCCGACGAGGAGGAGTTCCCCTACACCGTGAGGGTGGTCTCAGAGGTGCTCGAGAGCAATGGCTCCAGTTCCATGGCCAGCGTGTGCGGGAGCAGTCTGGCGCTGATGGATGCCGGTGTGCCCATAAAGGGCGGCATCGCCGGGATCTCGATCGGCATGATCAGCGATGGTGACAGGCGCAAGCTGCTCACGGACATCCAGGGGCTGGAGGATTTCAGCGGCGAGATGGACTTCAAGGTCGCCGGAACGCGGGAGGGTGTGACCTCGCTGCAGATGGATGTGAAGCTCGCCGGGCTGTCGATGGAGACGGTCCGGGATGCTCTCGCGCAGTCGAAGCGCGCACGGGACGTTCTGCTGGACACGATGGCCGAGGCGATCTCCGAGCCCCGGGCCGAGCTTGCCCCTCATGCGCCGCGCGTGTTCACGATCGAAATAGATCCGGAGAAGATCGGCGATGTCATCGGCCCCGGCGGCAAGATGATTCGGAAGCTCGAGGGCGACTTCAACTGCAAGATCGACATCGAGCAAGAGGGTCGCGTGTTCGTGGCCGCGCCCGACCAGTCATCGGGCCAGCAGGCTGTGAAAGCTATCGAGGACCTGACCCGGGACCTGCAGGTAGGCGAAACCTACGTGGGGAAGGTCGTGCGGATCACGCCCTTCGGAGCCTTCCTCGAACTTCTGCCCGGCCGCGACGGACTGTTGCACATCTCGCAGGTTGCGCGGGAACGGATCGACCGCGTAGAGGACGTCCTCAAGATGGGCGATGAGGTGCCGGTTCGCGTCATCGAAATCGACCCCCAGGGCAAAGTGCGGTTGAGCCGCAAGGATCTCCTTCCGGGCGGCAAGGACGGCGAGTCCGAGGGCGAACGCGGCGGGCGACGGGAGGGCGGCCGCCCGCGCCGCCACCGGCCGCGCCGCTGAGGGTGTGCGTCGCTTCCCGGCTCGGAGTTGGCGGGCAGACACATGTTCGCCAGACGTGAGCGCTGGCGAAGGCAGGTCACCTGGATGAATCCCCAGCCTGAAGGCCCGGGACCGCACGTCAGGAAGACCGTTCTGCCCAACGGCGTGAGGGTGCTTACCGAACGGCTCGAGCATGTGAACTCCGCCTCGCTTGGCCTCTGGAGCACCTCCGGGTCGCGCGTCGATCCACCCGGACACGAGGGCATCACCCACTTCCTCGAGCACATGCTGTTCAAGGGCACCGCCACACGATCGGCTCTCGAGATCGGCGAAGCCATCGATGACATCGGCGGCTATGTCAACGGACTGACAGACCGTGAGCAGATGCATCTCTTCGCCCGCACCACGGGGGAGTATGGGGAGGCGGCCCTGGATCTCCTCTTCGATCTCATGCTGCGCTCGCAGTGTCCGGAGGAGGATGTTGCCCGGGAGCGGGAGGTCGTCCTCCAGGAGATCGCTCACGTACGGGACTCGGCCGAGGAGTGGGTGCACGAACTCGTGCCGCAGACAGCCTGGCCAGATCACGTGTTGGGCCGGCCGCTCATGGGGACGGACGACAGCGTCGGCGCCATTGATCGCGAGTCCCTGCTCAGGCACCTCGCGGACCAGTTTCATGTGAGCGGCCGACTGGTCGTGACAGGTGTTGGTCGCGTCGACCACGAGCGCATCGTCGCGCTGACTCAGAAGAATACCCGAGGCCTCGGCCCGAGCGCGTCGGGGATGGACACACGGGCCCCGACGTTTCTTGCAGAGCAGACTGTCGTGACGAGGCCGGGTGAGCAAGTGCACCTCTGCCTGGTCTACCCCGGAATTGCGGGGACAGACGAGGCGCGGCATACGTTCGCTGTTCTCGACACGGTCTTGGGGGGAGGGAACAGCTCTCGGCTTTTCCAGGAGATCCGCGAGAAGCGCGGCCTGGCTTACAACATCGGCTCCTACGTGCAGTCCTATCAGACGGCCGGGCTGTTCGTCATAGCGGCGGGTACATCGTCGGAGAACTTCCAGACTGTCGTGGGCCTTATCGAGCGTGAGATCGAACGACTACAAGCGGACGGCCCTTCAGAGGACGAGGTGGCTCGGGCGAAGGTCCAGCTGAAGGTCGCGCTCGCGCTCGCGGCGGAGAGCACGGGCTTCCGAATGCAGCATATTGCGCTCTCGGAGATATACTGGGGCCGCGTCCTGTCCATCGATGAGATCGCCGCAGGGGTTGATGGCGTCACCAGCGAAGACGCGCACGAGCTGGCTCGAAGCGTGCTCGGCGGGGATCGTCGGGCGCTGGTCGCGGTCGGGCCGTTCGATGGCGAGGGAGGCCGACATGAGTGAGATCGGAGTGCTCGTTGTTGGCGCAGCCGGCCGGATGGGAAGAGAGGTCGTGCGCGCACTCGCGCAGGCAGAGGACATGAAGCTCGTGGGTGCGGTGGACAGAGCCAGGGTGGGGGAGGATGCAGGTCGGGTAGCCGGTACGGAGACGACTGGCGTCATCCTGACCGATTCGCTCAGCGATGCCATCACGCAGTCCTCGCCGGACGTCGCTGTGGACTTCACGCTGCCAGATGCAGTGATGGCGAACACGAGGACGGCCGTGAGGGCAGGTGTGCCGTGCGTGGTCGGCGCCACCGGCCTGACCGAAGAGAACATGTCAGAGCTTAAGGCCCTCTGCGAGGAGCGAAAGCGCGCCGTCTTCGTCGCGCCGAACTTCGCCATCGGCGCGGTGCTGATGATGCAGTTTGCGGCCCAGGCCGCCCGCCACTTCTCCGCGGCGGAGATCGTCGAACTCCACCACGCGGGGAAGGTAGACGCTCCGTCGGGCACGTCCCTGCGCACGGCCCAGCTGATGAGCAGTGTCTCCGGCAGCAGATTCGCCGGATGCGAGTCCACGGACGGCCGGGCCTCGCGCGGTCAGGCGGAGGGCGCAATTCATATGCACAGCGTGAGGCTGCCGGGACTTGTGGCGCATCAGGAGGTGATCTTCGGTGGTCAGGGCGAGACGCTTACCATCCGCCACGACTCCACGAGCCATGAATCCTTCATGCCGGGAGTACTACTCGCCATCCGGAAGGTGCGCGGCCTACGAGGCCTGGTGGTCGGGCTAGAGAACATCCTCTAGCAGATGCCGGCGCGGTTGAGGGTGGTTGTAAGCGCGGTTGTGCGCGGGCGCGGCGCTCGCATGCCATGCAAAACAGACATCGCGGCCCCGATGGGGGCCGCGATGTCATTTCGTAAGCCTATGATCTGCGACGGCGGAGCTACTTGGGCTCGATCATAAGCCGAATGGCGGTTCGTTCCTGTCCGTCTACCGTGATGTCGGCGAACGCGGGCCGACATATGAGATCAACTCCCGAGGGAGCCATGAAGCCTCTCGCGATGGCAACGGCCTTCACTGCCTGGTTCAGCGCCCCCGCCCCGATCGTCTGGATCTCGGCCGCGCCCTTCTCGCGCACAACTCCGGCCAGCGCGCCGGCGACAGCGTTCGGATTCGACTTAGTCGAAACCCGTAGGACCTCCATTTCTGAAGTCCTCCTGCAACCGTTTGATTGAACCCGGCCTGCAAACCTCGCTGCGGGCGAACCCGAACTCCCGGGTTCACGGCTCTACTGGTGAGCGTCGGTCAATTCTACCACACGCTCGATGGAGCGTGCACGTCCGCTTTCGATATCGAGTGCGACTACAACCCCACTTAGTATGGCGGGGCCGGTGGCGACTTCGAATCGGGTGGGCATCCCGGTCAGGAAGCGATCGATGACCGGCTTCTGTTTCATCCCGATGACCGAGTCTCGCGGCCCAGTCATGCCGGCGTCTGTTATGTAGGCGGCGCCGTTCGGAAGCAGTGCCTCGTCGGCTGTCTGGACGTGGGTGTGAGTGCCGATCGCGGCCCCCACCCGCCCGTCGAGATACCGGCCAAGCGCTATCTTTTCGCTGCTCGCCTCTGCATGTATGTCTACCACAATCAAGTTCGTTTTTCCACGAAGGGCCTCGATTTCCCTATCGGCGGCCCGGAAGGGGCAGTCCAAGGGATCCA
Source organism: Candidatus Hebobacterum abditum (assembly GCA_029821875.1). Lineage (GTDB taxonomy): Bacteria > Armatimonadota > Hebobacteria > Hebobacterales > Hebobacteraceae > Hebobacterum > Hebobacterum abditum. Next base: position 152,092 of record JALGXW010000001.1, read on the forward strand.
TAAAGACCCGTCCGACCACATCGATGACCCCCACCGGCCCCGCCTTGGACGTTGCGAAGACTCCGGCGCCGCGCCCGGGCGTTCCCGCTGGGAAGTTCGCCGGCCGCAGCACCCGGGGCTCGCGCGCGGCGAACTCGACGAACTCGCGATGGCGCCAGACATGGTTGCCCGTCGTCAGGACGTCCACGGGGGTGGCCAGCAGCTCTTCCGCCACGCTCGGCGTGATCCCAAGCCCTCCCGCCGCGTTCTCCGCATTGGCTATGGTGAAGTCGATCTCGTACCGCTGCACCAAGTCCGGGAGGCGACTCTGAACCGCGGCCCGCCCTGGGCGTCCGACTATGTCGCCCACGAACAGCAGGTTAAGGTGATCTCTCTTCTCCCGAGCGGTCACTTGGCGTACTCGACGGCCCTCGTCTCTCGTATCACGGTGACCTTGATCTGCCCTGGATACTCAAGGTCCGACTTGTGGATCTTCTCGGCAACCTCCTTAGCAAGCGCGCTCGCCATGACGTCATCGATGGCCTCGGGCTTCACCAATATCCGGACTTCGCGGCCCGCCTGGATCGCGTAACATCTCTCGACGCCCTCGCACGCCTGAGCGATCTTCTCCAGGCGATCCAGACGCTTTATGTAGCCCTCCAGCGTTTCCCGCCGGGCTCCCGGCCGGGCCGCTGAGATGCTGTCGGCGGCGTAGACCAGCACGGCTTCCACCGACTCGAACGCCTCGTCCTCGTGATGGGCGGCGATCGCATGGATCACCTCCGGACTCTCCCGGTATCGGCGGACGAGGTCAACTCCGATCGAGGTGTGCGTGCCATCGACCTCGAAGTCCACCGCCTTGCCGACATCGTGGAGCAAGCCTGCCCTCCGCGCCACGGCCTCGTTCGCGCGAAGCTCGGCGGCCATGATGCCAGCGATGTTCGCCACCTCGATCGAGTGATCGAGGGCATTCTGCCCGATCGTCGTTCGGAACTTCATCTTGCCCAGCAGCCCTACCAGCTCTGGGTGCAGCCCAGTGACCCCGGTCTCGAACGTGGCGCGGTCTCCTGCCTGCTGTATCCGCTCCTGCATGGCCTTCCCAGCCTTCTCAACCGCGTCCTCGATGCGACCGGGGTGGATGCGGCCGTCGCTTATCAAGCTCTCTAGAGCGATCCGCGCGGCCTCGCGACGGACGGGGTCGAAGGTGGAGATCACGACGGCCTCCGGCGTGTCGTCGATGATCAGGTCGACTCCCGTCAACTGCTCAAAGGCTCGGATATTCCGGCCCTCTCTGCCGATGATCCGGCCCTTCATCTCGTCCGACGGCAAGGCGACGGCCGTCACCGTCATCTCAGAGACCTGATCGACAGCACATCGCTGGACGGCCAGCGAGATGATCTCCCGCGCCTTTCGGTCGGCCTCTCGCCGCGTCTCCTCCTCGATCTGTTCGATCAGCACGGCGGCGTCGTGGCGTGCTTCCTTCTCAGCTTCCTCGAGCACGACTCGCCGGGCCTCTTCGAGCGTGAGGTTCGCCACCCGCTCGACCTCCTCGCGCCACCGAGCGCGCTCCTGGTTCGCCATGTCTCGCAGCCGAGCGACGTCGCGTTCCTTCTGCTCGATTGCTCGTTCCCTCTTGTCGAGGGCGTCTGTACGTCGCTCCAGGCCTTCCTCCCGCTGAGTGAGCCGTCGCTCTGCTCTCTGGAGCTCATGACGGCGCTCGCGGTTCTCCTTCTCGATCTCCTTGCGCAGCCGGTGGGCCTCGTCCCTGGCCTCGAGCAAGGCTTCCTTTCGGCGCCCTTCTACCTCGCTGCGCGCCTTCTCGACCTCTCGCTCGGCCTCCTCCACTGCTCGCATCCGCCGCCAGTAGCGCGGCACGAGCAAGAAGTAATAGCCCGCCAGGAGCAGGGCTGCTCCCCCGGCGAGCATAACAAGCGGTAACCTCCACCATTCACCAGGCAATTGGAACTCACTCCCTTCATGTAATGCGGTCCGCGGCGGCGCGCGGCGCGGGCCTCGCCGAGGCCGGGCCGATGCGTGGGCGCCGGCCCTGCGCTGTTACGAACCGCGAGATGGTTCAGCGTGCAGGTTGCGCTGCTGTCCCTGCCCCGGCGCGGGCCCGCCGGAACGACCCCGGGCGCAGCGTATTGCAGCGCAAGGACTATCAGGGCTCGTCTCCTTTCTGTCGTGCGACGGTCTCTACCACACTGTCCACCGTCTCAAACCCGAACCCCCGCGCGAGGAGATACCGTCGCAGGCGTGACATCTCTCTTGCGTCGGCCGTCCCAGCGCGGAGGCGTTTCCGCGCGAGATCGGCGGCCGCGCGCAGCTCTGTCTCCTCGTCGAGCTCCTCCTCCAGAACCTGCTCTGCAAGGTCACGAGCTATCCCCTTGCGTCCGAGCTCCCACCTGAGCTTGCGCCGGCCTGCTCCCCCGGCCGCCTTCCGGCTGGCGATCCACGAGCGAGCGAAGTCCTCGTCATCCACCAGCCCCGCCTCCTCCAAGCCGCCCAGGACCTCCTCTATCAGGCTGGCCTCGAAGCCGCCGGTCTGAAGACGCTCGCGCAGTTCGGCCTTCGAGCGCGGTCGCCGCGAGAGCAGCCGCAGGCACGTCTCGCGCGCATCCTGCTCGGGCGCCGCGTCGGGTGACTTGAGACCGTCACTGCTCTTCATCGGGTTCCTCGTCTGGGGTCGCCGTATCGAGCCCGGCCCGTCGTCGGATCTCCTGTTCGAGCTCCTCCGCGATATCGGGGTGCTCCTCCAGGAACGTGCGGGCGTTCTCCCGTCCCTGCCCGAGTCGCGTGTCGCCATAGCTGAAGAACGCGCCCGACTTCGAGATGACGTCCAGCTCGGTGCCCTTGTCGATCAGACCGCCGGCGCGGGAGATCCCCTTACCGTAGATGATCTCGAATTCCGTCTGCCGGAAGGGAGGCGCGACGCTGTTCTTCATGACCTTCGCTCTCGATCGCCCCCCGATGATCTCGTTGCCGCGCTTGAGGGACTCCACCCGCCGTATCTCTATTCTGACCGACGACCAGAACTTCAGCGCCCTCCCGCCCGGTGTGACCTCCGGGTTCCCGAACATGACTCCGACCTTCTCCCGGATCTGGTTGAGAAACACGCCAGCCGTGTTGGACTGGCGGATGGAGTGGGCGACTTTGCGGAGAGCCTTCGACATCAACCTCGCCTGCAGCCCGACATGGGAGTCCCCCATCTCCCCCTCAAGCTCGGCCCGGGGCACCAGCGCGGCGACCGAATCGACCACGAAGATGTCAAGGCCGCCGCTGCGGACCAGAATGTCGGCGATGTCCAGCGCCTGCTCTCCGGTCTGCGGCTGCGAAATAAGAAGAGAGTCGAGATCGACTCCGACGGCTTGCGCGTAGGTGGGATCCATCCGCTGTTCGGCATCGATGTAGGCGGCGGTGCCCCCCGCACGCTGCGCCTGCGCGATGAGGTGATAGGCCAGCGTGGTCTTCCCGGAGCCCTCGTTGCCGTAGATCTCCGTGATCAACCCCCTGGGGACTCCGCCGACGCCCAGCGCGATGTCGATAGCGAGTGCGCCGGTCGAAATGACATCCACCGCAAGGCGCTTCGAGCCTCCCAGCCGCATGATCGAGCCCTTGCCATGTTGGCGCTCGATCTGTGTCATAGCAAGGTCAAGCGCATGAGCCCTGTCGTCCGTCTTCTTCTCGCTCATTCCCCTTCTCCGTGGTCCAGCAAGTGCTCTTCGAGGACGTCGTAGAGGGCCCCTCTGGGCGTCAACGTGCTCTTCATAAGCAGCACGCGGTCAACATCGGCCTCGCCCATGTCCACCTCTGTCATTTCCTGAACGGCCGCGGCCAAGTCCGAGTTTCTCTCCGGTCGCCGCGCCCGGCCCAGCGTCAGGTGAGCCCTGAAGGGCCGGCGCTCTCGATCGAAGCCATGGGCCGAGCAGGCCTCCTCTACCTTCGCGGCCAGCTCGCGCAGTTCCGCCGCGCCCGCCTCGATCCCGGCCCAGGCCACCCGCGGGCTCCGCGGGTTCGGGAACACGCCAAGCCCGCGGAACTGCATCTTGAACCGCTGGGCGCCGCGGAGGGCGCCCGAGACAGATGCCCAGAGGTCCGGGATCGCGCTGCTCTCAGCGTTTCCCAGGAACTTGAGTGTCAGATGGAAGCTCTCCGGATCGACCCACTTCCAGTTGCCTTTGGCGGCGCGCAGTCGTGCCTGGGCCTCGCGCAGGCCCTGCGCTCGGCCCAATGGCACTTTCACCGCGACGAAGCAGCGCAGCGATTCGCTCACCCTGGCACCTCCGCTGGCTGCCGTGCGCGCAGTGCTCGGTACAGGTGGTACAGCGCCAGTTGGGCGGCGCGCTTTTTTATCATGGGCCGGCTGCCGCGCAGCCGCAGTTCCTCAGTCACCGTCTCGGAACCATTGGCGCGGCCAAGGTACACCAGACCGACCGGCTTCGTCGGCGTGCCGCCGCCCGGCCCGGCAATGCCGGTGACCGACAGACCGATGTCAGCGCCCACGGCCCCCCTGACACCCTCTGCCATGGCGGCCGCGGTCGGCGCGCTCACCGCACCATGCTCCCTCAGAGTGTCCAGGGGCACATCGAGGAGGCGCACTTTGCTCTCGTTGCTGTAGGCGACTACAGACGACAAGAAGTAGTCAGAGCTGCCCGGAACGTTCGTGATACGATGGCCGATCAGGCCGCCGGTGCAGGACTCTGCAACGGCCAGTGTCAGGTCGGCGGCCTCGAGCATACGGCCGACAACGAGCTCGAGGCCCTCCTCGTCGGCGCCATACACATGTTCGGCCAGGCGCCGTCTTATCTCGGCTTCCACGGGCGAGATGAGCCGTTCCGCGGCTGCGCGGTCCGGGGCGCGCGCGGTCAGGCGGAGGAATACCTCGTGAATCTTGGCGAGCGGCGCAATGGTGGGGTTCGTCTGCTGGCCGATGAGGTCCGATATCTCGGCCTCGGCCTGGGACTCGCCCATGCCGGCGATCCGCAGCACGCGAGAGAGGATCACGCCGGAGCCGCCGGCCCCAACACGCTCGCACAGGTATGGGAAGACAGTCTCCTCGGCCATGGCCCGCATCTCTGTGGGGACGCCGGGGAGGGCGATGACTGTCTTGGTGTCGTCGGAGGCGATGAAGCCGGGGGCCGTGCCGACAGGGTTCGGGACCACCTGCGCCCCGCCGGGCACTCGGGCCTGCTTCAGAAGGCTATCCAGCAGCTTGATCCCGCGGAAGCGGGCGAACGATCGGATTCTCTCGGTGGTGGCCTCGTCCTCGACGAGGCCGACCCCCATTACGTCTGCAACAGCCGCCGCCGTGATATCGTCTTCCGTGGGCCCCAGTCCCCCGGTGGCGAGCACGACATCGGATCGCCCCAGGCTGATGCGCAGCGCGGCAGCAAGCCGTTCGGCGTTGTCACCGACCGTCGTCTTATGATAGACGCTGATACCAAGCTCAGACAGCTTTCCGGCCAAGTAAGCCGCATTTGTATCTACAATCTGCCCAAGTAGGAGCTCGGTTCCAACCGAGACCAGCTCTACTTGCATCTGCTCCTCCGGTGTTGCTTGAGACCGGACGGAGCCCACGTTTCCACTGCTTGTGCGAGATTATACACATTTCCTTAGCGCGGCGCAAGCGGCTGCAGTGGGCAGCAGACAGGGCGTAAGGCAGACGGTGGTTCGCTAGCTGATGCCGGAGACGCTGCGGGACTGCTGACCGCCGGGTCGAGCAGGCACTTGCCACATGACGGCGAATCCGCGCTCCAGGGCGATCTCGCTGGGTTTCGCGCTGTGACGCCTGGGTCTCTTCGGGGTCCTGCTGATGGCCACACGCAAGATCGCCGGCTATACGATCACCCGAGAGCACGCCCGAGGGGGTATGGGCACCGTCTACCAGGCGCTCTCGCCAGAGGGCGCGATGGTGGCCATCAAGACCGTGCTCTGGCCCGAGAGCGTCGATCCCCGCACCCGGTGGGAGGCCATCGAGCGCTTCCAGCGGGAGGCGCGGGCGGCCAGTTCCCTCTCCCATCCCAACATCTGCCAGGTGCTGGACTTCGGGGCCGATGAGGACAGCCTCTACATCGTCATGGAGTTCCTGGAGGGCAACACCGTCCGCCAACTCATCGGCGATGCCGGGGCCATCAAAGTGGACCGGGCGGTGGAGATTGTGTCCAGTGTGGGAGAGGCACTCGCCCACGCGCACGACCAGGGCATCATCCACCGAGACGTCAAGCCAGAGAACATCATGATCCTGCGCGGTGGGCAGGCGAAGCTGACGGACTTCGGGCTGGCTTCGGTGGCCAGTCAGCAGACCATGACGATGCCTGGAACCACGATGGGGACGATGTCCTACATGTCTCCGGAGCAGGTGCGGGGAGAGAAGGTGGATGCGCGGTCGGACATCTTCTCCCTTGGGGCCACCTTCTATGAGATGCTGACGGGGGTGCGTGCCTTCCAGGCCGAGGAGCCGGCTGGGGTGGTGAACCAGATCCTGAACACGGATCCGCCGCCGATTGCGGGTGTGCCGGCCAACATATCGGAGGCGGTCGCGAAGTGTCTGCACAAGGCCCCCGGAGAGCGCTACCAGAGCACGCGAGAGATGCTCGCGGCCCTGAAGACCAGGGCGACAGATGTTGCGCCCAGCGCGATCGCTGCGGTGCCGACACCAAGGCCGGAGGCAGCTCGCGGTCGCCGTGGGCTTCGGCGTGTGCTGAGGCGCTGGCGCGTGGTGGCAGCGGTCGTTGCGGTGCTGGCCATTGGCGGGCTGGTGCTGCTGAGGCCTTGGACTCGACTCGGCGGCGAACCGGCGACCACTGAGGTGACTGAAGAGGCGCCCGCGAGGCCAAAGCCCCCACCTCCGCTCAACACGCCGCAGGCGGAGGAGGCCGATGTGGGCCTCCGCGCCAACTTCCACTTCCCCGAAGACAAGGAGTTCACAGAGGGCCGCGAATGGTTCGAATGGTTCGTAGTCGGGCCCAGTGAGACTGGTGTGACAGCTGTGGAAGGCGACGCGCTCGTTCTCGAGGGCGCCCCCCCACGGGAGGCCGGCTACGGACTGTGGACTGACTTCCTCGGGGCGAGTCTGGTCTCTGAGTTCGTCATGGAGGCCCGCATCACCAAGCTCGAAGGGCCAGACGACTGGCCATTCGGGTTCGCCTTCCATGCGGGGCACGTCGATGCCTACATGTTCATGTTGTGCGCCAATGGAGATGTCACCATCGCGAAGATGGCCCGTGGGGAGCTCAGCTGGCCCGCGTGGGTCCGGGGAGCCCCCGAGGTCAATCAGGGGAGTGATGCTGAGAACAGGCTGAAGGTCGTGAGAAGGCACGGCCGCCTCCACGTGTTCGTCAACGACCAGCGCGTGCTTACCACAGACGACTTCGAGCTGGGCGCCATGACGCTGGCCCTAGTCACACGCTCGGGAGCCCGGGTTGCTTTCTCGGACATACGCGTGGAGGGGATCAGCGTGCGCAAGCTGCTCTACGAAGTCGACACGCACATGAAGAGGGCGGAGATGCGGGAGGCCAGGGAGAAGCTGGTCTACCTGAGCCCGTATGCGCCTAACGCCGCCGTGGAAAACCGGATGAAGCGAGCGCAGGCATCCTTCGACCGAAGAGCGACGGTGCTGGTGGTAATCCCCTCCAAAACGGGCCGCGGATCCTATGACACCGGTCTTGCCGAGCGACTGGTGGCGAAGATCGAGGAGAAGGGAGCAGGGCGCGAGTTCCACTTCGCAGCCTATGTCACCGATGCCGAGGTGATCGCTGATGAGACCTACCGAGAGTTCCCCCTGATCACGCTCGAGCCCCCCGACTGGAACAAGTGGGCCGACGAACTCAAGAAGAGTCGGCTTCCTCGCGACGACGTCTTCAGCAGTGACGAGATATCGATTCACCACGACATAGGGGGCGGCGACCGGCGCGTCGCCTTGTGGGGGAGCTACGGGGATGGTGGGACGAGGACCGCGGAGGCAGTCGACAAGTTCATCTCGTCCGGATTGCTCGACGAGTACCTGGAGAAAATCTGGGAGGAGGAGTGACGGCAGGCGCGGCCGTCGCGCTGTGCCGGCTACAGCCAGCGCGTGCACCCCGCATGCACTGACAGCCCACGATCCGAGGCGGCGCCGGTGTGACGCGGTTTACCTCTCCTCGTGCCTCTGCTATACTCCCCGCCAGATTCTATCTCTGAGGAGTGGTTTCGATGAAGAAGGCGTTGATGGTGTGGGGCGGGTGGGACGGCCACGAGCCGAAGCAGTGTGTGGACATCTTGGCACCCCATTTGGAGGCGAACGGCTTCGAGGTCCGCATCTCCGACACGCTCGACGTCTACCTCGAGAAGGACTACATGCAGTCGCTGAGCCTGATCGTGCCGGTGTGGACGATGGGGACGATCACGGGCGAGCAGGAGAGAGGGCTGCTGGAGACCGTGGCGAGTGGGGTCGGCATTGCCGGCTGGCACGGAGGGATAGGCGACTCGTTCCGCAACAACGTGGACTACCAGTTCATGGTCGGCGGGCAGTGGGTGGTCCATCCTGGCGGTGTGATCGACTACGAGGTGAACATCATCAACCACGAGGATCCGATCACGAAGGGGCTGTCGGACTTCAAGATGCACTCGGAGCAGTACTACATGCATGTCGATCCCTCGAACGAGGTGCTGGCGACGACCACATTCAGAGGCGATGTGTATCCATGGATCGAGGGAGTCGTCATGCCGGCCGTGTGGAAGCGGCGCTACGGCGAGGCGCGTGTGTTCTACGCCTCTGTCGGACACGTGGCGGCCGACTTCGGCGTGCCTGAGGTGAAGGAGATCGTCCAGCGCGGCATGCTCTGGGCGGCGCGCTAGCAAAGCTCGAACGGAAGGGAGTAGGAAGCAGATATGGCGATGGAGCCTGTGAAGCTGGGCATTATCGGGTGTGGGAACATCAGCGGGATCTACTGCCAGAACGCACAGAAACTGGAGGCGCTCGACCTGGTCGCTTGCTCCGATCTCATCATGGAGCGGGCGGAGGCGAAGGCGCAGGAGTTCAACATCCCCAAGGCATGTACGCCGGAGGAGCTTCTGGCCGATCCCGAGGTTGAGATCGTCCTCAACTTGACGGTGCCCAAGGCCCATGCCGAGGTGGCGCTGGCCGCCATCGAGGCGGGCAAGAGCGTGTACAATGAGAAGCCACTGGCGGTCAGCAGGGACGACGCCCGCAAAGTCATCGACGCGGCCCGGGAGAACGGCGTGCTTGTAGGCTGCGCGCCCGACACGTTCATGGGGGCAGGCATCCAGACGTGTCGCAAGCTCATCGATGACGGCTGGATTGGCAAGCCCATTGGTGCGACGGCCTTCTTCACCTGCCGCGGGCACGAGATCTGGCACCCCGATCCCGAGTTCTACTATGAGGTCGGCGGCGGCCCGATGCTCGACATGGGCCCATACTACACCACCGCGCTCATCGCGCTCATGGGTCCTGTGCGCCGCGTGACGGGATCGACGGGCGCGAGCTTCCCGCAGCGCACGATCACGAGCCAGCCGAAGTACGGGAAGGTGATCGACGTCGAGGTGGCAACTCACGCCGTTGCCTTGCTCGACTTCGCCGAAGGCGGCATCGGCGTGTTCATGGCCACCTTCGATGTGTGGGCGGCCGAGCTTCCACGGATTGAGGTCTACGGCACCCTCGGGACGCTGAGCGTGCCGGACCCGAACGGGTTCGGGGGTCCCGTTCGCGTCTGGCTGAACGGCGAATGGAAAGAGGTCCCCCTCACTCACGGCTACGCGGAGAACGGCCGCGGGCTTGGCGTGGCGGATCTGGCCTGCGCCCTCCGGTCCGGGCGGCCGCACCGCGCAAGCGGGGACATGGCATTCCACGTTCTGGACGTCATGGAGGCGGCGGAGGACGCCTCTCGCACAGGCCGTCACATAGAGCCCGAGAGCACCTGCCAGAAGCCGGCCCCGCTGCCCCTGGGACTGCTGCCGGGCACGCTGGACTGAGCCCTTTCGGGGCAGGGAGGGCGATGTGCTCGCCGCAGACTGGCTGGAACGCCTTGGCCCTCAAAGCCGGCTGAATTCGTGGAATAAGGGATATGTGACACCAAGCTGTCGCTGAAGCTTGCCTAGCCAACTGAAGCAGTCGAGCAGAGCGAACCTCTGATGGCCCGGAGGCCGTAGGCCTCCGGGCTTTTTTGCATGGGGCGGCGGGGGCAAAAGCAGACGCCGCTTGAGAGCGCGCATTCTAGGCGCGTTGACATAGACATACCGTGGTGCTGTCCTTGGCACCCCTCCTCCGTGGACAGCCGCCCGCCGGCAGACCGGCGGGCGGCTTGCTCTTGTGTGATGGCGCTGGGAATCGCGCCTACAGCAGCTTGGTTCCGTTGATCACGAGCTCGAACTCGCAGCCGAGCACCTTCGCCGCGCGTCGCGACATGACCATTCGATCCAGGAAGAGCTCGAAGTACTCCATGATCGACGCGATCTCTGTGTCGATCTCCAGATCGAGCGAGATGACGGTCCGCTGATGGTTAACAGTGATGGCGGAGGACATGGTCGCGTAGTTCACGCGGTCGTGCTCGTCATACCGCGAGGGGTGGATGTCTCGCACCCTGCTCCGGGCCACGTCCGATTTGTCCGCTATGATCACGGCCGCCGCGACGCGGCCAAATGGGTCACCATATTGCTCCTCGTGGTTCCCCAACGCGGACATGATCTCGACCAGCTCGCCGGCCGGCATCCCCATCTCCTTGAGCATCGAGTACGCCAGCATCACGGCAATCTGGCCGTGATCCTCGCGGCTGGCCACGTTCCCGATGTCGTGGAGATAGCCCGCTACCGCTGCCACCTCCGCTTCCCGCTCCTCGCCTCCCAGAGCCGAGATCATGTGCTGGGCTCGTTCCGCGACGACTTCCGCATGACGGAAGCCGTGCTCCGTGTACCCTATCGTATCCATGTTCTGATCGCCGCGAGTGAGGTAGACTTTGACATCCTCGCGGGCTTTGACGTCGTCAAGAGTGATCGAGCGTGGCATTCTCGCTCCTCGCGCTGAGGAACTCCTCAGCGAACTCACTGTAGCGGTTGTCTCGTATCGCCTGGCGTATCATCTCCATCAAGCGAAGATATAGATTGAGGTTGTGGTAGCTGAGAGATCGAGCCGCCAGGATCTCCCCGGCCTTGTAGAGATGGCGAAGGTAGGCTCGCGAATAGCGAACGCAGACCGCGCAGTCGCAGTCCGAATCCAGCGGCCCGAGGTCATCCTCATAGCGCGCGTTCTTCAAGTTGATCTTACCCGCCCAGGTGTATGCTGTCCCATTGCGCCCCAGCCTCGTCGGGAGCACGCAATCGAACATGTCGATCCCGTGCAGGACTGCTCGCACGATCTCGGCCGGTTTGCCGACGCCCATCAGGTAGCGCGGGCGCTCGGCGGGCAGCAGCGGCGCTGTTGCGGCCAGGAGCTCGAATGTCTGATCTTTCGGCTCCCCGACCGAGAGGCCGCCGACCGCGTAGCCGTCGAACCTCATGGTTGCGATCCGCCTCGCGCTTTCGGCGCGGAGCCCCCCATCGAAGCCGCCCTGGACGATGCCGAAGAGCGCCTGATCTGAGGCGCCTTCATGGGCACGGAGGCAGCGCGCGGCCCACGCGTCGGACCGGCGCGTCGCCTCCTTCGCGGTTTCAGCGTCGGCCGGGTAGCCGAGAGGCTGGTCGAAGGCCATGATGATATCGGCGCCGATTGCATGCTGGATCTCGATGGCTGCTTCGGGTGTGAGGAAGTGCTCCGAGCCGTCGATGTGCGAACGAAACGAGACGCCGTCATCAGAGACTTCGATGAGCGGCGCCAGGCTGAAGATCTGGTAGCCGCCGCTGTCGGTCAGAGTCGCGCCGGACCAGCGCATGAAGGCGCCGAGGCCCCCAGCTCTCCTCACGAGGTCGATGCCGGGCCGCAGGTACAGGTGATAGGCATTCCCGAGGATGATCTGCGCCCCGAGGTGCAGTACCTCCTCCTGACTCAGGGCCTTGACCGAGGCCTGCGTCGCCACCGGCAGGAAGGCCGGGGTGTCAAACGCTTGGGCGCGGACCGTGACTCGGCCTGCCCGCGCGCCGGTAGGGTCGGTGTTTTGGATGGTGAACTGAAGCACGGGGCCTATGGGGGCTGGCGGGAGTATAGCCGGGCGCGCAGAGAGCTGTCAAGCAGCGCCCGGCGTGCAGGCGACGCGAGCAGGCAAGTCGTAAGAGTGGCATGGGCCTCTTGCCGCGGGCCGAGCTGCCACCTCGGGCTGCTTGACACTAGTTGGAGCGCCTCACTATAATCCGAAGGAGCCGGGAGGCAGCAGTTTGCCCCAGGTTATCTGCCCGCAGTGCGGAGCAAGGAACGACACGCGCGCGGCCGACTATCCGTTCTGCGCGGGCTGCCAGGACAATCTGGCGAAGTGCGGGTATTGCCGCTGGTTTGACTCCGAAACGGGGACCTGCACTCATCCGGTAGTCGCGGGCATATTTGAAGTCGGCGAGTCGGCAACGCCACCGTGTGTCTACCACACACCGAACGAGCGCGTTGTGGTCGGTCGCCGACTGCTGCAGGTGCTGATCTGGGCCCTCGCGGTCGCTGTTATCGGGCTGATCGCTTTTGGTGTGGCGAGGTTGCGCGGGCCGCCGCAGCCGCCGCCTGTCGCGAGGCTGGACTTGGCGATCGAGGCCAACTATGAGGGTGCTGTGGTCGGGCAGCCGTTCCCGGTGACGGCCCTGATCTACAACACCTCCAGCCTGTGGGCCGCGACCGTACGGTTCGAGATAGCAGGGCGATCACTGGACGAGTTCGAGCTGGTCTCGGTGGAGCCGAGGCCGGTGTCTGGAGCAAGGCGAAGGCGAGGCAGATGGGAAATCCTCTCGTATCCGGCCTTGAGGCCCGGAGGGCGTCAACGTATTATCCTTGAGGTGATACCGAAGAGGCCTGGGACGCTGCACCTAACGGTGAGGCTGGTCTCCGGTGACAACCTGTACCACGGAATGGCCGACCTGCCCGTGATTGTGGAACCAGGCCCGGGCGAGGCGGAGGGCGAGCCCACATCGGGAGATGAGGAGGGGCGACTATGAGGCCCGGCGACGCGCTACTCAAGCGCAGGATTCGCAGCGAGTTCATCAAGCGCGAGCTGAATTCGGACCAACTGGAAATCCAGGTCATCCACGGGGTGGCGTACCTCAGCGGGGAGCTGAGGGGCACGCGCTCGAGGAGGGTGCCGGACTGGAAGAAGGAAATGGGCCTCATCGAGAGCATCATATTGCAGATCCACGGCGTTCGCGGCATAGACAACCGAATCAAGTGCTTCGACCTTTGACAGGTTGCTCCAGGGGGAGTTCCGACGCCGGGCTTCTCGTCGTTCTGTCCGGGCCTTCCGGGGTGGGGAAGGGGACGGTTGTGGCCCATGCGATGTCCCTCAAGAGCGAGGGAGCACACAGGCTTCGCCGCTCCGTCTCTGTTACCACGCGGCCGCCGCGCCCCGATGAGAAGGACGGGGTGGATTACTTCTTCTGTGGCCTCGAGGCGTTCGAGGGGAAGGTCCAGCAGGGCCGACTCCTGGAGTGGGCCACCTATCTCGATAACCGGTACGGGACGCCAGCCGACTGGGTCGATCAGCAGCTCGCGTCGGGAAGTAATGTCGTGCTGGAGATAGAAGTCCAGGGCGCGATGCAGGTGAGGGAGCGGCGCCCGGAGTCCGTACTCATATACATGCTTCCTCCATCCTGGCGAGCCCTCCGTCGCAGGCTTCGGACCCGGCGGAGCGAAAGCGAGGAGGTCCAGCGGAAGCGGCTGGCCGTGGCTCGTGAAGAGGTGAAATGGGTGTCGGCGTACTCGTATCTGCTTGTGAACGATCGCGTCCCAAGGGCGGCCCGGAGGTTGCTGGCCATCCTCGAGGCGGAGCGCGCCCGCGTCGAGCGGGCCGACTTAGGCCCGTGGTTCGGGGGCGTCGATGACTAAGCCACTTGCCGGTAGAGTCGTCGTCTTGGGCATCACGGGAAGCATCGCGGCCTACAAAGGCGCGGAGCTCGCGCGGCGTCTCATGGACCTCGGCGCGGATGTGCACGCGACGCTCACCCGCGCGGGTGCGGAGTTCATCACGCCGCTCACGCTGCGCACGCTCACTGGGAACCGAGTCACGGCGGATATGTTCGAGGATCCGGAGGAGTGGGAGGTGAGGCACGTCTCCCTCGCCGAGCGCGCGGCAGCCGTCGTCGTTGCGCCTGCAACCGCCGATGCAGTTGCGAAGCTTGCCCTCGGCCTTGCGGATGAGTTCATCTACACCGTTGCGCTGGCGACGCGGGCGCCGCTCGTCGTGGCGCCGGCGATGAACGATAAGATGTACGCGCACGCGTCGGTTCAGGAGAACCTGGCGCGGCTGCAGGCCAGGGGGGCCCACGTCGTCGAGCCGGAGGTGGGTCTTCTGGCATCCGGCGCGGTCGGCATGGGGCGCCTGGCCGAGCCCGAGTCCATCGCCGCGGAAGTAGCGCGGTTGGTCTCCGACGGCGACCTGGCTGGCGCGCGCGTGCTTGTGACGGCCGGCCCCACCCGGGAGGCGCTGGACCCAGTGCGCTTCATCTCGAATCGATCCAGCGGGAAGATGGGATACGCCCTGGCCGCAGCGGCCGCCATGCGGGGCGCCGCTGTGACTCTGGTGTCAGGCCCTGTGGCAGCTCCGGGGCCCGAGGGCTGTGACGTCGTTCGAGTTGAGACCACGGCAGAGATGTACGACGCGGTCCTCAGCCGCGCCCCGAAGTGTGATGTGCTCATCGCGGCCGCGGCCCCCGCGGACTACGCGCCGGCATCCCCGGCCGGTCAGAAGATGAAGAAGGGAGCGGAGCCGCTGACCATCGAGCTCCAGCCGACGCCGGACATTCTTGCTGAGTGCGGCCGTCGGAAGCAGCCCGGCCAGCTCCTCGTGGGGTTCGCGGCTGAGACGGAGAATCTCCTGGCGAATGCGGGCGAGAAGCTTCGGTCCAAGAATCTCGACCTCATCGTGGCTAACGAGGTGTCCGGGACTTGCGTCGGGATCGACTCCGACCGCAACGCAGGATACATCCTATTCGCCAGCGGGGAGAGCGCTGAGTTGCCGGTGATGGCTAAGGACGAGTTCGCGCAGCGTGTTCTGGACGCGGTCGTGCAACGACGAGCGGCAGCACAACACGAGGACTGACTCGGCAGCCAGCGTCGGGGCGTGTTTCACTACCAGGGGAAACGGAACGAGGGATAGATGAAAGACGAGCACTATCTGTTCACATCCGAATCTGTTACCGAGGGTCATCCGGACAAGATGGCCGACCAGATCTCGGACGCGGTCCTCGACGCTCTGCTCGAGCAAGATGAGAACAGTCGCGTCGCATGCGAAACCCTCATCACGACTGGACTCGTCATCGTCGCAGGGGAGGTGACCACGACCGGGTACGTGGACATTCCGGCTGTGGTTCGCGAGACGATACAGGACATCGGCTACACGCGTGCCAAGTTCGGCTTCGACTCGGAGGTCTCGGGGGTCCTGACCGGCATACAGGAGCAGTCTCCCGACATCGCGATGGGCGTGGACATCGGGGGGGCCGGCGACCAGGGGATGATGTTCGGTTACGCCGTGAACGAGACGCCGGAGCTCATGCCCATGCCCATCATGCTCGCCCACAAGATGGCGCGGCGGCTCTCCGAGGTCCGGCGGCTCGGGGAGGTGGATTACCTGCGACCGGACGGCAAGACGCAGGTCACTGTTGCCTACAACAACGGGAAGCCGGTCCACCTTAACAAAATTGTCGTGTCGGCGCACCATCGACCGGACGTGGATCACGAGCGGATCCGCAGCGACATGATCGATCTCGTGGTTCAGAAGATATGTCCGAAGGACATGGTGGACGACGAGACTGACATCCTCGTCAACCCGACGGGCAGCTTCGAGCGAGGCGGGCCGCTCGCCGACACCGGTCTGACCGGGCGCAAGATCATCGTGGACACGTATGGGGGAGTGGGTCGGCATGGAGGCGGATGCTTCTCGGGCAAAGATGCTACGAAGGTGGACCGCTCGGCCTCATACATGATGCGCTACGTCGCGAAGAACATCGTGGCCGCGGGCCTCGCCGAGCGCGTGGAAACTCAAGTGGCCTACGCCATAGGGCACGCGGAGCCCATGGGCTTCTGGGTCGACACCTTTGGCACCGGGAAGATCGCCGATGAGGCGCTGGCCGACATCTGCACGAAGCTGTTCAAGCTCACCCCTCGGGACATAATCGACAAGCTGCAGCTGCGGACACCGCAGTTCCGTCAGGTGGCCGCGTACGGTCACTTCGGGCGAACAGACCTCCCGGTCCTCTGGGAGCAAACGGACATGGCGGACAAGCTGCGGCAGGAGGCGGGCGTCTAGGCGGGGGCCCGCCGACGGGATGCCGATGTCTCTCTACGCGGAGGTGCTGCCAGACCCGGGACGCGCGCTCGGCCAGCTTTTCACCTATCGCGTGCCCGAACACCTGCAGGACGCCGTGAGGGTAGGCTCCCAGGTACTCGTTCCCTTTGGCCCCCGCACCGTCGTTGGCTTGGTGGGCGCGTTGCGGAGCAGGAGTGGCCGCCAAGACCTGAAAGATGTCGAATCGGTCTTGGCCGACGTGCCCGCGCTCTCCGCGGATTCCCTGGCCCTCGCCGAGTGGATGGCCCGCTACTACATCTGCGAACTCGGCGAGGCCCTGCGGCCCTTCCTGCCGGAGGGAATGAGCTATCGCATCAGCCGCCGGTTCCGCCTGACCGGGCAGCCCATCCCCCCCGAGGTGCTTCGGCGCCCCGATGCCGGCCCGATCGCCGAGCACCTCCAGTCGGCCGAGAAGGAGGTAAGCATCGGGAGCCTCCGGCGGCTCCTTCCCGCGAGCCGGCTCCAGAGGGGCCTCAGGCTGCTCAAGTCGCGCGGCCTGGTCGGCGAGCGTGCTCTTCTCCTGCCACCTCGTGCCCGCGAGAGGCAAGTTCGGCTGCTCGAGGTGGCGGTGGCCGCCGGGGAGGTCGATCGGTACTGCGAGGCAAGGGCGAATCGCGCGCCCGCGCGCGTGGCCGCCCTTCGCGTAGCCCTCGTTGCAGGGGCCTCGCCGGCCGGCGAACTCGCTCGGCGGGCAGGTGTCTCCGTCGCCGCCATTCGGGGACTGGTCGACGATGGCATGTTGCGAGCCCGCTGGATCCCGGTCCGCCGAAGGCCGTGGGCGCAGGCCGCCGATGCGCTCGGCGAGCCCCCGGCTCTGACGCCCGAGCAGTCCGCGGCCGTCGCGGCCGTGACCGCCGCCGTCGATTCCGGGGAACACGCGTCCTTCCTGCTGTACGGAGTGACCGCCAGCGGGAAGACGGAGGTCTTCCTTCGAGCTATCGAGCGCGTTTTGGCTGCTGGCAAGCAGGCCATCGTCCTGCTGCCCGAGATATCGCTCACCGCTCAGGCGATCGGTGTCTATCGGGGGCGGTTCGGCGAGCGGGTGGCGTTGGTGCATAGCGCGCTCTCGCTCGGCGAACGCTGGGACGAGTGGCAACGGATTCGCAGCGGCGATGCCGGAGTCGTGTTGGGTGCGCGTTCGGCCATCTTCGCGCCGGTGCCCAAGCTCGGCCTGGTCGTCGTGGACGAAGAGCACGAGACCTCCTACAAGCAGGAACAGGCTCCGCGCTACCACGCGCGTGAGGTTGCGCTGAAGCGGGGGGAGCTCAGCCGCTGCCCGGTGCTCCTGGCCAGTGCGACGCCTGCCATCGAGACGTTCTACGACGCTGAGAAGGGCCGACACAAGCTGCTGCGGCTTCCGCGGCGGGTAGAGGATCGGCCGCTGCCGACCGCACGCGTGATCGACATGCGCGGGAGCGAGGGAAGGCAGACCATCCTCTCGAGCGCGCTTCGACAGGCCGTCGCCGCACGGCTGCGAGAGGGCGAGCAAGTCATCCTCTTCCTGAATCGCCGCGGGTTCGCGACCTTCCTGCTCTGCCCGACCTGCGGGCGGGCGGTTAGATGCAAGGAGTGTGGCGTTGCTCTGAAGTACCACCGAGACGCCCGCCAGGTTCGGTGCCATCACTGCAACTACGCAGAGGTCGCACCGGATATCTGCGCCAACTGCGGCAGTCATCAGATCCGGTTCTCCGGGTTCGGCACAGAGCGTGTCGAGAGGGAGCTCCGTCGAATACTCCCTGCCGCCCGGCCGGGGCGCATGGATCGCGACACCACGTCTGGCAAGGGGGCTCATGTGCGCATCGTGGGCCAGTTCCGCAGCGCCGAGACGAACGTGCTCATCGGAACGCAGATGGTTGCCAAGGGCTTCGACTTCCCCGGAGTGACGCTCGTCGGTGTCATATCGGCCGACACCTCTCTCAACTTGCCCGACTTCCGCGCGGCCGAACGGACCTTCCAGCTGCTCACCCAGGTCTCCGGCCGGGCCGGCCGCGGGGAGAAGGAGGGAGAGGTCATCGTCCAGACGTACCGGCCCGACGATGACAGCATTCGCGCCGCCGCCGCCCATGACTACGAGTCCTTCTACCGGAACGAGATCGAGAGCAGGCGGGAGTTGAACTACCCGCCGGTATCCCAGCTCGTCAACCTCGTTGTCAGTTCGGAGGAGGAGGAGGCTGCATCCCACCGCGCTGGCGTCATTGCGGACGCTCTGCGCCGGGCCGGGGGGGAGCGAGTGCAGGTGCTGGGGCCTGCGCCTGCTCCTCTGCCGAGGCTGCGTCGGCGCTATCGGTGGCACGTCATGCTGAAGGGACCCCAGGGCGAAGTGCAGGGGGTGGTCCGAGAGGCGCTGGTTGGTCTGGGGACTGCGGAGGCAGGCATGCTGGCCGTGGATGTGGACCCAGTCTCACTCATGTGATAGACTTGCGCCTGACGGGCTTCCAGGCAGGAACCGTGAGCGATCCATCCAGCCCGGAACTGAAGATCCTGCAGTATGGCCATCCGGCCCTCCGGCAGCGGGCGAAGAAGATCGGCCGTGTGACTTCGGAGGTGAGAGAACTCGTTGGCACAATGACAGAAGTCATGCGATCGGCGCGCGGCCTTGGCCTGGCGGCGAACCAGATTGGAATGGCGCGCCGAGTGGCCGTTGTGGAGATCGCGGACAAGCTGACGGCGCTCATCAATCCGGAGATCGTTAGCGCAACGGGTGCGGAGGCGACGGATGAGGGCTGCCTCAGCCTGCCCCGGCTCTACGGGAGTGTAGAGAGGCCCACGGAGGTCGTCGTTCGCGCGCGGGACCTCACCGGGAGGCAAGTGAAGATCGAGGCCGAGGGCATGCTTGCGCGCGCTCTCTGCCACGAGATCGACCATCTAAACGGCAAGCTGTTCGTGGATTCGGCCGAGCGCGACACGCTTTACTGGCTGATAGGCCAGACGGAGGAAGGCGAGCCGCTGACACAGGCGACGACGCTGGAAGACGCGCTCCGGGTCTTTGCCGCCGCGCGGGGCTCAGATGGGTAGCACGTCTGGGACGACACTTCAGATCGCCTTTATGGGCACGGCCGAGTTCGCCGTGCCCACACTGCGTGAGTTGGCGGAGGGAGGAGAGGAGATCGCGGCTGTATTCACGCGCCCCGACCGGCCGGCGGGCCGGGGGCGCCGACTGAGGCCGCCCCCCGTGAAGCGCGCCGCGGAGGAGATCGGGCTGCCGGTTCATCAACCGGAGCGTGTGGGCGTCGGCGAGGGACTCGGGCTGCTCCGGTCGATGGGGCCGGACCTGATCGTCGTCGTCGCCTTCGGTGAGATTCTCAGCGAAGAGGCCCTGTCTGTTCCTGGTCTCGGCGGGATCAATACCCACGCCTCGCTATTGCCGCACTATCGAGGCGCGGCGCCAATCCAGCGGGCCCTGATGGCGGGGGAGCGACTGAGCGGCGTCACCGTGCAGTGGATGTCGGCCGAGATGGATGCAGGCGATATCTTGCTTCAGCGTGAACTCGCCATCGGCGAGGAGGAGGATTTCGGGAGCCTGCACGACCGCCTCGCCGCCGTTGGCGCCGAGGCGACCGCGGAGAGCGTGGCTCTGATTCGCCGAGGCAAGGCGCCACGCGACAGGCAGGACCACTCGCAGGCAAGCTACGCGCCGCCGATTCGGCGGGAGGAACTCGTGATAGATTGGGGCAGATCCGCCCAGGAGGTGGCGCGGCTCGTCTGCGCCTTCTCTCCTCGTCCGGGAGCGCGAACGACGCACGAGGGCGATCTGCTGAAAGTGCTCGCCGCGCGGCCTGGCAAAAACGCAGCCGCGGCAGGAGGAATCCCTGGACAGATCATGGAATTGACCAGCGATGGCTTCTGGGTGGCTACTGGTGACGGGCGTCTGCTGGTGACCCGTGTGCAGTCGGCTGGGCGAAGAGCTATGTCCGCCGCGGAGTACCTGAAGGGGCATCGGCTTCCAGTAGGCGGGCGATTAGGCAGTTGATATCGGTGTCGGCTTCCGGGATGTCCCACCCCTCGGAAGAGTCGGGAAGGTGCCCAAAGTGGGAACAGGCGGCGCCGACAACATCGAGCAGCGATGCGATCAGGCCCTGGAGTTGAAGAACCAAGGCCAGTACGACGAGGCCGCGGCCGAGTTCCAGGAGATCCTGAAGACCTGTCCAGACCATGCCAGAGCACACCTCGGTCTGGGGCTCGTGTTCTGCTTTGTCGGGCGGTTCGATGAGTCGCTTGAGGAGCTCAAGCGAGCGGTCGAGTGCGACCCAGCATGGGTCGATGGGCACCTGAACCTGGCCAAGACCTATGCCATGCTCGGCATGTACGACGAGGCGAAGACTGAGTTCAACCTGGTGCTCGAGCTACATCCGGGACATCCTGAAGCCACAAAGCAACTCAAGTACTTCGAGGGTGCGGGCTAGGTCCTCTCGCCCGCACCTGCTCTTTTCCCAGAGCGGATGCCGCTTCGGTGAACCATGGCCGACTTCACTATTACGTTTCTGCCGAGTCGTGAGTCCGTTTCGGCTGCCGCTGACACAACGCTGCTAGACGCGGCCGCCGCCGCAGGGCTGCCGCTCGAGGCCCCCTGCGGCGGGCAGGGCCGATGCGGCAAGTGCCTTGTGAAAGCCGCGGCCGGGCTCTCTGAGCCGACGGATATTGAGAGACGCGTCCTGTCTCCATCGCAGGTGGGGGAGGGTTGGCGCCTCGCCTGTCAGGCGCGCGTGACCGGCGAGGCCGAAGTGCTCGTTCCGTACTCCTCCCGGGCCTTCAAGCCTACCGTCCTTATCGAGGGGGCAGCGCGTGAGATCGAAGTGGAGCCTAATGTCCGCAAGCAGAGCTTCCGTCTGCCCCGCCCCTCTAAGGACGATGCGCGCGCTGACCTGACTCGGGTCATGGACGCGATCGGCGAGGGCCCCCTTCCGCCAGCGCGTCTTGCTCCCGTTCGGGATCTTCCTCGCCTGCTTCGGAGCAACGCTTATCATGTCACAGCGGTCGTTGCCGGCGGCAGGCTCGTGACGGTGGAACCGGGCGACACGTGTGATGAGGCGTACGGCCTTGCTGTGGACGTGGGCACCACAACGGTCGTCGCCTACCTCTGTCATCTTCCCAGCGGAGAACTCGCGGCCGTCGCCTCGGATCTGAACTCGCAGGCGCAGTACGGTGATGATGTGATCTCCCGGATACACGCGGCCACGAGCAGCGAGGAAGATCTGCTCGGCCTGTCGAGCGCTGTCGTCACCGTCCTCAACGACCTCGTCGAGCGGGCCACCCATAAGGCGGGCATCCCCGCGACCGCGATCTACGAGATTGCCGTCGTGGGCAACACGTGCATGACTCATCTGTTCCTTGGGGTGCCGCCTGCTGGGCTCGGCCGCGTGCCGTTCGTCCCGAGCTTCCGCGCGGGGCAGACCGTCCGCGCGGCTGACCTGGGAATCAGCGTGAACCCGGCGGCCAGCGTGTACGTCACTCCGTGCATCGGCGGGTTCGTGGGAGCGGACAGCGTTGGAGTCATCCTCGCTAGCGAGCTGTACCGCTCCGGCGGGCCGCGGGCGGCCGTGGACATCGGGACCAACGGCGAGATCATCCTGGCGTCGGGTGGCGAGATCTATGCGTGCTCGACCGCGGCCGGCCCTGCCTTCGAGGGGGCGACGATCAGCGCAGGGATGCGCGCCTCCGTTGGCGCTATAGACGCGGTGCACATCGAGGATGACGTAAGATACCGTGTGATAGGGGACGCGCGCCCGCGCGGGATCTGCGGCTCCGCCCTCGTGGACGCCATCGCCGAGTTGGTGCGGGTGGGGGTCATCGCCGACTCCGGCAGGATGGTGGGACCGCAGGAGGCTGATTCGCTGCCGGAGAAGGTGGGGAGGCGCCTGGTCGAGAATGAGAACGGGACCGAGTTCGTCCTGGCCACGGCGGACGAGGGCTATGGCGGCGAAGCGATCACGCTGACGGCCCGCGACGTGAGAGAGGCGCAGCTGGCCAAGGCCGCCATCTACGGCGGCATCGAGTTGATGCTCGAGCAGGTCGGAGCTGCGCCGGATGATCTCGACGAGTTGCTGCTGGCCGGAGCGTTCGGCAACTACATACGGCGTGAGAGTGCGCTCGCCATTGGGCTCATCCCGTCTGTGCCGATGGAGCGAATCAGATCGATCGGCAACGCGGCCGGCGTCGGGGCCCGCCTCCTGCTCTGCTCGGTGAGCGAGAGGGTGAGAGCGGAGGAGTTGGCGCGCCGAGTGAAGCATGTCGAGCTGGCGGAGCGCGAGGGCTTTTACGATCGCTTCGCGGATGCTATGATGCTTCGGCCTCTGCCGGCAGAGGGGTAGCCTGCGCGGCCGCGAGGTCGGCCTGGCAATATGAGGAGATGACTCTCGACCAAGGAGGAGCGGTTCATGGCGGTGCTTGAGGATCTGAAGCAGGCCATCATCTCGGGGAACCGGGACAAGGCAAAAGAGTTGACGCAGAAGGCGCTGGACGAAGGCGTCGAAGCGCGGACGATCGTCGTCGATGGAATCGCCGCCGCGATGGAGGTGGTTGGGGAGAAGTTCAGAGCGAATGAATTCTTCGTGCCCGAGTTGCTCATAGCTCAGCGGGCAATGAAGGAAAGCCTCTCGATGATGTCGGGCGCGGAGGTCGATTACGTCGGGACGGTGGTGATCGGCACGGTCAAGGGCGACCTCCACGACATCGGCAAGAACCTCGTCGCCGCCATGCTGGAAGGCGCAGGATTCAAGGTTGTCGACCTCGGCGTCGATGTGTCGCCGGCGCAGTTCGTGGAGGCGGGGAAGGAGAACTCGGCCAACCTGGTCGCGATGTCGGCGTTGCTTACAACGACGATGGGCTCGATGCGCGATACTGTGGCGGAGTTGGAGAAGGCCGGTCTGCGTGATGCGGTCAAAGTGATGATCGGCGGCGCGCCGGTGACGCAGAGCTACGCCGACGAGATCAAGGCCGACGGCTACGCGCCCGACGCGGCGAGCGCAGTCGAGCAGGCCAAGCAGCTCCTTCCGGTCTAGGCGTAGCCGGCCTCACCAGCACACAGGCGTTGCGGGAGGGCGAATGCGGCGCAGGCGCCAGCGCACGTGGGGCGACCTGCGCCCGCTTGCCATCATGGACGGGAGCGTGAATGGCTGGCAGCTCTCCAGGAGCGCGACCCCAGATGACCGCGTACGAGTATCGCCCGCCCCAGAGGAAGAAGAGGTCGCTGCTGCGCACGCGGGTCACACCGCTGACGGCCGTTCTGGTCCTGGGATCGATCGCCGTGCTCCGTATCTGGGTCGTGGAGACGGCGTACGTAGAGGGGAGTTCCATGGCGGACACGCTCCAATCCGGCGACCGAGTGCTCACCCTCAAGCCACTGGGGCCGGAGCGCTTCGACATCATCGTCTTCGGCGAGCCCGGGGGCGATGGCATTGACATCAAGCGGATTGTGGGAATGCCGGGTGATGTTGTCTCCATGGTGCCGCATGTCACGGTCGTGCGTGGGAGAGAAGTAGTCCTGGGCAGCGATCTCTACGTCAACTCGCAACGCTACGACGAGCCGTACACCGCTCCCGTGATGCCGACCTCGCTGGGTCCGATCAAGGTCCCCAGGGACAGCTACTTCGTGTTGGGTGATCACCGCGACGCCAGTGTCGACAGCAGGCGCTACGGCGCGGTCAAGGCCGATCTCGTTCGAGGCGTGGCGGTGGCGGTGGTATATCCTCCTGCCAGCATCCGTCTGCTGGGCCGGGATGAACAGCCCACCGCGATCGCCGCGGATACTACACGCTGAAAGGAGTCGCTCTCTTGCGTCCCTTCATGGTTGCCCTCTTCCTTCTCATCGCGATAACGCTTGGCGCCTTCGGGCAGATCTCGCTGAAGCACGGGATGAAGCAGTTCGGCCCTCTCGGACAGCCGGGCGCCGGACTTGTGTCCAACTTGCTGCGGGCCGTCTTCACGCCGTACGTGCTCCTCGGCCTGAGCTTGTACGCCATCAGCTCTGGCTTCTGGCTCGTCGTGCTGAGCAGCTGGCAGCTGAGCTACGCCTATCCGATGATCGCGACCAACTACCTGCTGGTGGTATTGCTGTCCCGCGTGTTCTTCAAGGAACAGGTTATGCCCCTCCAGTGGGCTGGGATTCTCCTCATGGTCACCGGACTGGTGCTGGTGGCCAGCTATGGCGTCTCCAAGGGATAGAGGCCGCTGGAACACGAATCAGCTAGAAGCAGGCGGATCTTCGTCCTCCTCGCTCTGCTCGCCGTTCCGACGCTGCTGGTTGGCCCGGCGCTGCTGCCCGGCCGCGCGCTGCTTCCCGCAGACTTCCTCGTCCAGATGGAGCCCTGGCGCTCGCAAGTCGACGCGATCCCGCGCGCCTACTGGGACCCTCTGGTGTGGGACGGGATTGCGCAGTACTATCCCTGGCGTGTGTTCGCGGCTCGGGCGCTGGGCGCCGGCGTCTTGCCTCTGTGGAACCCGCACCAATTCTGCGGCACGCCCTTCGTCGCGAACGGCCAGTCGGCGGTGTTCTATCCGCTGAATATCATCTTCTGGATCCTTCCCGTCGCAAGCGCCTTCGGGTGGTCGGCCTGGCTGCACCTGGGGCTGACCGGATGGTTCCTCTACTTGTTCCTTCGCCGGCTCGGCGTTGGACGGTTTGGGACAACTGCGGGGGCCGTCGTGTGGCAGGGCAACGCCTTCTTCGTTGCCTGGATGCATCTGCCTAC
Source organism: Candidatus Hebobacterum abditum (assembly GCA_029821875.1). GTDB lineage: Bacteria > Armatimonadota > Hebobacteria > Hebobacterales > Hebobacteraceae > Hebobacterum > Hebobacterum abditum. The sequence continues at coordinate 177,158 of JALGXW010000001.1, forward strand.
CGTCCTCGCCACGGCCTCCTGGTTGCCGCTGGTATTGCTGCTGGCAGGACGAGCCGTCGCCTCGGGCTGGGCGCGGTCGGCAGTGGCCGCGGGCGTGGCCCTCGGCGTCTCCTACCTGGGGGGCCATCCTCAGGTATTCCTTTTCGTGTGCCTCATGACGGCGGCCTATCTCATCGCTCGCGCGTGGAGTCGGGGCCTGAATCTGGCGCTCCCTGAACGGCTGGGGAGACTCGCCTCCATGGGCCTTGTCATCGGCCTGACGGGTGCGGGGCTCTCGGCCCTGCAGACTCTCCCCACCTGGGAGTTGCTCGGGATCGCGCATCGCTCCGGGGCCCCTGGGCCCGAGGGCTACCGCTACTTCCTCTCTCATGCCATGCCTGGGGCGCAGTTGGCCGGCTTGATCGTCCCCCATGCTTTCGGACATCCTGGGCTCGGGAGCTATGTGGGTCGAGACAACTATGCCGAGTTCGCAGCCTATGTCGGCGCGGCCGCCGTTGTGCTCGCCATGTGGGGCGCGGTCGGCTCTCGCACCTGGTACGCGCGGTACTTCGCGGCGGCCCTGCTCGTGTCGCTCCTTCTGGTGCTGGGCACGCCGCTGAATTGGCCGCTGTATCACTGGGTTCCAGGCATCGCCCGCTCGGGCGGCCCGGGACGCCTGGTGCTCCTCGCCGTGTTCGCGATGAGTGTGCTCGCCGCTGTCGGCGCCGATGAGCTCGCGCGCAGGAGCGCCCAGCGAAGGCTTGGCGCGCTTGGCGGGTTCAGTGTCGCAGTTCTCTTGCTGGGTGCCGGCTACTGGGCCTACCTGCTGCGCGTGAAGCCGGGGGTCATAGCGCTGCAGCCGGGGGGCGGAACTCGAGCGACGTGGGAGGGCATTCAGGTTGGACTGGTGATCATACTTGCCGTCTCCTGCGTGGTGATGCTCTCGCGACCCAGGATGCGGCACATCGGACAGGTGGCCTTGATCATGCTGCTCGCCGCGGATCTGGTGCTGGCCGCGCGCGGCCATCTGCACATCTCGCGACAGCAGTGGGTCTACAGCGCGCTGCCATTCGAGAGGAGCAAGGAGAGACGCGTCCTCGGCAACGCAAGAGACTGGCCGATCAATCGGTTCCCGATTGCCGCGCTGCCGCCCAACTCGGCGACTGTCTACCAACTTCGCGATGCCTTCGGATATGACTCGTTGTACTTGGCGCGCTTCCGTGACTTCGCGGCCGCGGTTCAGCATGGGGATCCCAGCCCGCCTTTGAATGGGAACATGCTGCTGCCGAGGCTGAGCCAGACATATGGGCTCGACATGATGAGCCTGGCCGCCGTCGAGACAGTGGTCTCTCCGATCCCTGTGCGCGGGTTGAGGATGGAGCGAGCGGGAGCATACTACGTCTACTCGAACCCGTACGCGTGGCCGCGCGCGTGGGTCGCGGAATCGGCGGTGCACGTTGCCAGCCACACCGATGCAGTGGCGACACTTGTGCGGCTCGGTCCCAGCCAGGATTGCGTGATAGTCACCGGCATGGAGGAGCTGGCGGGGGAGGTGGCGGGAGAGGAGCGTCCCAGCGCGCGCGTTCGAGACACGACGCCCAACGAGGTCGCGGTGGAACTCTCCCGGCCTGGCGGCGGCTATCTCTTCCTTGCGGATGCGTTCGCGCCGGGCTGGCGCGCATACGCCGGCGCGCGGCAGCTTGCCATCCGGCCGGCATACGTGGGATTCCGGACGGTGTCACTGCCTGTGGACGCAGAGTCGGTCGTTTTCCGCTACGAGCCGGGGAGCTTCCGGGTGGGCCTCTTCGTGTCGCTGCTCACGGCGATGGCGATAGCAGCCGCCTGCGCACAGCAGCCGGTCTGGCGACGGGAACAGCGATGAGTGATCCTGGGCAGGGGGAGGGCTCGCGGGGCAGATGGCTCATCGCGGCCCCGGTCCTGCTGTTTGTCGGCGCCCTCGCCGTGCGCGTTGTCGGGCTCGGCTGGGGCCTGCCCAACGAGGATCACTACTTCTCCTATCACCCCGACGAGGTCTTCCTGCTGCTGCCGTCCTTCCGCTTTGCCGTCGGCGAGTTCAACCCAGGGTTCTTCAACTACGGGAGCCTCTACCTATACCTCGTCGGCCTGCCGGCCGTGGCGCTGGGCCTTGTCCCTGACTTCGCTGACTTCCCTCGGGGGGTGCGAGCGCTGTACCTGGAGGCGAGACTCATCACCGCCCTCCTCGGCGCGGCCACGGTGCCTCTGCTCTACCTTGCTTTGCGACGCGAGCACAGCTCGATGGCACTGCTGTCCTCCGGGCTGCTTGCCGTCTGTCCGCTGCACGTGGTGAACAGCCATTACGCGACGGTCGACGTGCCGGCGACCTTCTTCCTGGCTGTCGCCTTCCTCCTGGCGCTTCGCGGCGCGAGGCAGCCAAACGCGGTTAGTGGGATGCTCGCCGGCCTTGCCGTTGGCTTGGCTGCCGCCACGAAGTACAACTCAGTCCTGTTCCTCCTGCCGGTGTTGTGTGCTCCACTCCTTGTGAGGCGCGAGAGTGGCTCTCTTGCGGCCTGGTTCGTGGGCGTCCCCGCGGGGGCAGCACTCGGCTTCCTGATCGGCAACCCCTATGTCTGGACGGAGGAGTTTGCCAAGGGCATCCGTTTTGAGCTTGACCACGCGCGCAGGGGCGGCACACTGGCCTTCGAGGGAACCGGCTCTGGCTGGGCCTACCACCTGACTCGCGGTCTCCCCGTCGCGCTCGGCTATCCGCTGCTCCTTGCAGCCGGCGTTGGCGCCATCGCCGCCATTGTCAGGGGCTCTCCTGCCACCCGTCTGTGCCTCCTGTGGGTCGCCATCTACCTATTTGCCATCGGCTTCGGCAGAGAGCGATTCATCCGGTACCTGGTCCCTCTCACGCCGTTCCTCTGCCTTCTCGCCGCCTGGGGCGTGTGTTCCCTCGTTGCCGCGAAGCGCGCCCGGGGGCAGGTGAGCGCCAGCGCTGCAGCCATCGTCCTCGCGCTGCTTTGTGCGCTCTACTCCTTCGGTCAGATCTCCGCGTTCGTCCGGCTCGACCCGCGCGATATGGCTTGGCGGAGCGGGCAGACCATACTCGCTTCCCGAGCTGCGGCTGGAGACACGCTCCCCGAGTTTGCTGTTCGGCAGACAGCCTTGGCTCCCATCCCTGTTGACCTCGGCCGACGTCGGGCGAGGATCGGCCTTGCAGGTGTGCCCTGGCACTACCATCCTCCCGTTTCCCCCTACAACGCTGGCCAGTTCTCGGTCGCCTGGTTCGAGCGATGGAATAACGCCACAGGTAGCCGGATCGCGATCACGGGGTGGGACGCCGAGCGGCTGCGCGCGGCTCCTCCGGTGCTCTTCTTCATCTCCGACCTGGAGAGCGCGGATCTCAGGCGCCTCGGCCGCGTGGAAGTCGTCAACTTTCTGTCCGCGCTTGACGAGACATACGGTGCACGCGCCGTGTATGGTGCCAGGACCCTTCCTTTCTCCTGGCTTGGGCCGCCTCGACGTCGGCAGCCCCCAGACTGGCTCTATCCCGCGCCGGAGATCACCATGTACTACGGTGCCACTCCGTGACTGACTCACCTCCGATACGGAGACCCCCCGGCACGACTGCCTCCGAGCTCCGCTGGGCGGGCGGTTTCGCCGCAGTGGCCGTGCTGCTACTCAGCATCCCGTATCTCTACGGTCTGTCGATCCGGCCCGAAGGCGCCTACTACTCGGGCCTTCTCACCAATCCAGACGAACACAACGTCTACCTCGCCTACGTGAAGCAGGTCCAGCAAGGCCGCCTCTTCCTGATCGATCCGTTCACTTCGGAGCCGCAGGCGGGGCGCGTCCTCAACGTCTTCTTCCTTGGCCTCGGTCTATTCGCGCGACTAACGAGGCTCCAGCTGCCTGTCGTTTACCACATGGCGCGGCTCGCCTCTGGGTGGCTGCTGCTGATGGCCATCTACTGCCTCGGAGCCCAGGCGATAGCCGATGTCCGCGCCCGTCGCCTGGCGCTCGTCCTTGCTGCCTTCGCCTCGGGTCTGGGGTGGGCCTGGCGAGCACAGCCAGGGCAGCCACATCCGATAGACTACGGGCCAGGACTCATCATGCCCGAGGCGGTCACGTTTCTCAGCTTGCTGCTCAATCCGCTCTTTTGCTTCTCGATGTTCCTCATGGTCGCCATCGTGGGCTTTGGCGCGCATGCCTTCTGTTCGGGTTCGCTGCGATCCGCCGTCATCGCTGGGTTAGCAGGTCTCGTCCTCGGGAACATCCATACCTATGACATAATCCCCGTTGGCGCGACGCTGGCGGTGTTTCTGCCCTACCTGTGGATACGGCGTTCGGCAGGTGTTCGGGCGCTCGGCCTGGCGGCTCTCTCCGCGGGGATCGCACTCCCATCGGTCGCGTATCAGCTATGGCTCCTACGAAGCGGCGAGGTAACGCTGGCCATCAAGGCCGCTGATACCCCAGTCTCCTCTCCGGCCCCGCTCATGCTGGCGATGGGAATCGGCCTGCCGCTTGCCTTCGCAGTGGTTGGGGCTGCCCGCGCAGCATGGCGTGGGGCGCCGCCCGGCGCGGTGCTGCTGGCAGTCTGGCTTGTGATCGGGCTTGCCGCGCCCTATCTGCCGGACGTCCCCTTCCAGCGCAAACTCGCCCAGGGCGTCCAGATTCCTGCGATCCTGCTCATGGCGTTCGCCATGCAGCCTCTGCTCGCCCGGGCTAAAGGCTGTGCCGCAGGGATGCTCGCCGCCCTCATCGTGCTCCTCACACTGCCGTCGAGCGTCCTCTTCGTGGCACGCACTGTGAGGGACTTGCAGACGAACAACAAAGCATACCTGCCCAACCTCATGCCCCCACTCTATCTCCGAGCGGACCAGCACGCCGCCTTGAAGTGGTTAGATCAGCGCGCCGACTACGGCGATGTTCTGCTGTGCAGTTCGTTCATGGGAAGCTATGCTCCATCCTTGGCAGGAACGCGGGTCTATCTCGGACACTGGGCGGAGACCTTGCACTTCCCACAGAAGCTCAGAGTCTACGCGGCCTTCCTCAACGCGAGGGCAGACGACTCATCCAGGGAGGCCTTTGTCCGCCAAGCCGAAATCACGTACGTTCTGCGTGACCGGAGCATCTACGATGATGCGTACAACCTGTCCCCCGAGGGAGAGGTGCTCCCGTCCTTCGACGCCGAGAGCGCGGCCTGGTTGGTTCCGGTCTACGCGAACGACAGCGTTTCCCTGTATCGTGTAGACTAGACCATGGGCCGCGCATCTGACGGCAACTCCAGATCTCTGCTGATACTGGCGGCGGCCCTTGCCACCGTTGGCCTGGGAATCGCGCTGGTGTTGGGATGGGAGCCAGGCCTGCGGGGGGAGTGGGTCTGGCGCCGGAATGCGCTTCCCGCGCGCCTCTGGGCTCCACTCGGGATCGGTCTGGCGCTTGTGCTGCTCTCAGCGGCGCTCTGCTGCGGCCGCCGGTGGGAGGCGGGGCGCCCCTTCCATCGCGCCGCCTGGATGGCCGCACTGATTCTCCTCGTCTTCGCGTTCCAGGTCAGTCTCCTCAACGCAGTGGGGCCGGCCTGGGTCACTCCTGGCGCGTACATCCTCAGCCCGAACGCCACGACCTACTTCGGCGTGTCGCTCGAGGTCAGCAACGCCGCCGAGTGGGTCGCCGACTACGCGGCGGCCCTCCCCGCGCTTCCCTACCACGCGGCCACCCATCCACCCGGGTTCGTGCTCTTCTTTCTCGCCATTCGTCGGGCGACTGCCGCCGTCATTGGCCCTCCTTCGCCGCAACTCGCCGAGCTTGCCCAGAGCTACTCCGATCTCTTTGGGCTCGGGCTGGCTCCTGCCGACGCCGCCGCGGCGGTCGTGAGTGCACTTGCCATCGCCCTGATAGGCGCGCTGGGACTCCTACCGTTGTACTTCCTGTCCTGTCGCCTCGCCGGCCCCAGGATGGCCATATGTGCGGCCTGCCTGGCCGGCAGCATGCCGGGCCTTCTCCTGCTTAGTGCATCTCCTGATCTGGTGGTGTGCACGCTCGCGATTGCGACGCTCTCCACCGCGTATGCCGCCTGGCGCGGCAAGACCATCTGGATTGGGTTGCTCGCCGGCGCGCTTGCAGGTATCGGGCTGTTCTTCAGCCTGGCCTTCGGGCTGGTCGTGGCGTGGCTTGTCATGTGGGCCTTCGTGGGTGTGTGTCGCGCAGCTCACGCCGGGCGGTACTTCAGGCGGGTACTGCTGTGGGGGATGGCCGCCGCGGCCGGGCTCGTCATCCTCTATCTGGGGCTCGCCGTGCTCCTTGGGTATCGACCAATCGAGGTCGCCAAGCAGGCCCTGTCCATGCACCGGACGATCGCCGCCACGGAGTCCGTCCGGACGTACTGGAAGTGGGTGCTGCTGAACCCACTCGAATGCGCGATCTTCGCCGGCCTGCCCCTCACCGTGGCTGCGCTCTGGTCGTGGCGCGCCCTGGGCGACGAGAGACTGGCGAGGCTCAGGACATTCGTCGTGAGCTGGCTCGCGATACTCGTTCTGCTCGATCTGTCAGGCACGGTGCGCGGGGAGGTAGGCCGCATCTGGTTGTTTCTGCTCTGGCCGGCGTCCCTGGCCACCGCCGCCTGGTCCACCAGTCGGGCGGGCCGCGAGTACGTCGTGCCTCTGCTCGTGTTGCTGCAGGTAGTTCAGGCCCTTCTCATGAAGGGCTATCTCACCGTGTACAGCATCCTATGAAGGTCCCGAGCAAGAAACTGGATCGCACCTCTTGGTGGCCGGTGCTGTTGATCGTCGGCTCGGCCTGCGCGTTCTGTTGGCCGGTGTTCGCCGGGCGCGTGATGCTGCCAGCCGACATGTGTCTGCTCATGCTGCCGTGGAACGAGTTGAGATCACAGTTCCCCGAGTTCTACCGGCCGCACAATCCGATGTTCGATCCGATACAGCAGTATCTCCCCTGGCGGATCTATGCGGTCGAGTCGCTCAGGGCCGGCTTCATCCCGCTGTGGAATCCCTACGCATTCTGCGGAACGCCGTTTCTCGCCAACCTGCAGTCCACAGTTCTCTACCCCCTGAACCTGCTGTTCTTGCTTGTCGGCGCTCGGCACGGCTTCGGCGTCTCCGCCATCATCCATCTGAGCCTTGGTGGGCTCTTCATGTACGCCTTCCTACGCACACTGGGGCTGAATCCCGCGGCGTCGCTCGTGGGCGCGCTGGTGCTGATGTTCAACGGATTCACAGTGGCGTGGCTCGAGTTCCCGACGCTTTCGCTCTGGGTCTTCATGTGGCTGCCGGGCCTTCTGCTGTGCTACGAGCGCGCGCTCCGCGCCCCTCGATCCATCTGGCCGGCGCTCTGCGCCGCCGTCGTCGGCGTGCAATTCCTCGGGGGGCACTTACAGGTGTCCACGTATGTCATGCTCGCGTTCCTGCTCTACGCGCTCGTGCGGGTCGCTGGCGGCAAGGAGAGCGTGGGGTACAGGGCCGTTGCTGGCGGACTCGCCATCGGCACAGTGGTGGTCGGGCTGGCCTTCGCGGCCGCTCAGGTGCTCCCGACGCTCGAGCTGGCGGAGCACAGCGGGCGCGTGACGGCCGAATCCGGCGCCGCGGTTGGCACGGCCTTCCCCCTCACGCATCTGGTCCTCTATCTCGTCCCCAACTTCTTCGGGAATCCGGTGAACTACAACTACTGGGGCGACTATCAGAATCCCGGCGTCATCAACTTCTTTGAGACAGCATGCTATGTCGGTGTGCTCCCGCTGTTCCTGGGCGCTTGGTCTCTGCGGCTCTGGCGGCGCCGTGAGGTCGTGTTCTTCGGCGCGCTGACACTGCTGGCCGTGCTGGTGGCCATCGGGTCGCCGGTCTACCTGCTGCTGCACAAGGCAGTGCCCGGGTTCCGCGAGCTGGCCGGGCTGGGACGCGTGCTCTGCCTGGCCGCCTTCGGCCTTGCCGGTCTCGCCGCCGTTGGCCTCAACGATCTCCTCGGCGACAGACTGCCCAAGCGATCCAGCCAATATGTCATCGCTCCCATGCTAGGGCTCGTCTGGATGACGGTCGCCTACTACGAGTATCAGCCGCTCCGCAACCTCCTCGACGCGACTCTGCGCTTCAACGCGTACCTGGTCTGGCAGATCGTAATCGCGGCTGCGTTGGTGGTCTTTTCCGGCCTTCTTGTCGGGCTCCGTGTGCGTGCTCGTCTCCCCACAGGCGCCGTCGGCGCGGTGGCCTGCTTGCTGCTCCTTGCCGATCTCTTCCTCTTCGGCCTCGGCTTCAACCCATTCACCGATGCCCGAATGGCCTACCCCACGACCGATTCAACGCGCTGGCTCGAGAGTCACATCGAGCACTCGCGGATGGTCTCCCTCGCCTCCGATAGGCTCGACTGGATGGCCCATAACAGCCCGGTGATCTTTGGGCTGAGGGATATCCATGGGTCGGACTCTCTCCGCGTCAGGCGGTCGTTCGAACTGGTCTCAGGGGAAGATCTGGACCAGGCTCGCTATCCCCCGTCCGATTCGCCGCTGCTGGATGCGCTGGGCGTCCGCTACCTCATGACCCGCCAACGAGTTGAGGACGGCTGGATGCTGGCCTATCCGGGACAGAGCCCGATCTACGAGAACACGGAGGCTGTCCCCAGGGCTCGCCTCGTCCACGACTTCCGGACCGGGACCGATGCCGAAGGCATGGCCGCCCTGCAAGAGGGCGGCCGACGCGCTCGGAAGGCGATCTTGCACCCGGACGGAACGGGCCCTGAGCTGGCTCGCCGGAGCAGTCCGGCGCTGGGGGATCCCGCGGCGAAGGTGAGCTTCGTGCGCGACGCGCCAAATGAGATCGTCATCGAGACGGAGAGCGCGGCTCCGGCGCTGCTCGTCCTTAGCGACTCATACTACCCAGGCTGGCGCGCCTGGGTCTACGAGACACCGGCGACCATTGTCCGCGCCAACTACGCATTCCGAGGGATCGCAGTGCCGGCAGGGCGACAGCGCGTGACACTCCGCTATGAGCCCACAAGCTTCCGCCTGGGACTGTACATCTCGCTGCTTGCCGTCTCGCTGCTGTCGGCCTGGGCGATGGCAGCCTACCTAGCCGCGCCGGCAAGGACATCAGAGACGGCCGCGCGGTCGTAGGCGAGCAGCACGGGAGTCTCCCCCACGGTGACCTCCCAGACCGGCTCTTCCTCGCTTACGAGTGACCAGGCCAGTTGAGTGTAGTCGCTCTGCATGGCCTGGAACATCACGTAGTCGGCGGTCCGCGCGTCGGTTTCTTCCCCGGTGAACTCGACGTCCGGCCGGAGGCTCCCGGCCTGCTGCTGGAACTCGAGAAGGTAGATGACGCCCGTCGGGATCAACAGCACGCGGGAGGAGGGCTTCTCCACCTGGTTGAGGAAGAGCGGCGCCTCCTGGAACACCTGCCCCCAGTAGATGGTCTCGAATCCCCGTTGTCTCGCACCTTCGGGCCCTCCCACGAGGATGTTGTAGTAGGCGAGCTGGTAGGGGTGGGTGCGGGCGATCCCGCTGAGGCTCGGCAGCAGCAGAGCGCCCCCGAGGATCACTGCAACCGCGACCGAGAGGAGCGCGCCATGGGCCTGCCGGCGGCGAACCGGCCTGGTGAGCTGCGCCTGGAGCCACGCGAACCCCCCTCCGGCCAGCGCGGCCAAGAACGGGAACGCGGGCAAGAACAGGCGAACGCCGTTGTACTTCGGGCTGGTCGGCAGTGCGCTGGGGAGCAGTGACAGGGCCAGGCCCAACAGGATCAGGACCCGTTCCGGATCCCTCTTCCGGCGCGCCCATGCCCGCTGTGCTCCCAGCAGCGACAGCAGCAGGATGAGCGTGGGGGTCGTCACCGCGGTGAGCACGAACGGGTAGTGCCAGGGCGCGTACTCGTGGAGCTGGCCGAGATACCACACGTTGTAGGCCGCATGCCGGAAGTGGAACGCGAGGTACTCCCTCAGGTGGTCCCCGAACCCAATCCAAAGCCACGGCCATCCGAGCACGAACACCGCCGGGCCGATGAGCAAGAGCAGCACCACTAGCTTGAGCCAGCGCTGCTGGTAGAACAAGAGCCCCCAGGCGAGCAGAAGGACGGGGAGGAAGAACGCGTTAAGTTTCGACATGAGCGCGAGGCCGAATGCCACTCCCGCGAGGACGGTCCAGCGCCAGGAGTTCCTGCGAACGGCCTCCGCCGCAAGCGCGGCCGTGATGAAGAACCAGGCCGTGATCGGCATATCGAGCGCAATGAAATGCGCGTGAGCGACGACCCGCGGCAGCAGCGCGAAGGCCAGCGCGCCGAAGAGCGCTCCTCGCCGCCCCCAGATTCCCCGGGTGAACAGGTAGATCGCGCAGGCCGTGAGCGCAAACCAGAGCGCGCTCGGCAGCCGGATCGCCGCCAAGCCCGGCAGGTACTGGCCAAACCACCGCTCGGAGAAGCCGGAGGCACACTTCTGGAGCGGGGGATGTTCGTGGTTGAGACGCCAGGTCGAATGGATCTCATCCCGACCGAAGGCCTGGAAGTCCCCGTGGAAGACGCGCGCCCACCAGTCGGCATAGCGGATACCCGCTGAGGCATAGTGCGGCTCGTCATAGGTGGGGCCGTAGTGGGTTGCCGTCACGACCGTGACATAGAACGTGCCGATGAAGAGCAGGGCGATGAGTGCCCATTCCAGGGGCCCGAGCCTGGGACGGTCTACTGGCGGATCTTTCTGAGCTTCCATGGCAGAACCAGCGCCTCGGCCACAATCGAGCCGGACATCTTCGACTTGCCGGCCCTTCTCTCCGTGAAGCAAATGGGCACTTCCACAACGCGGCAGTCGGCCGCCGCGGCGCGGACGGCCATCTCGATCTGGAAACCGTAGCCGCGCGTCCTCACGGCGTCACGGTCGATGGCCTCGAGTGCGCGGCGGCGCCACATCCGAAACCCGGCCGTCAGGTCCCGGACGCGCGCGCCGAGCACTGCCCGGACATACGTATTGCCCCACGTGCTGAGCAATCGCCGTCGGAGACCCCATCCCTCGGTGCGCCCGCCTGGCACATACCGAGAGCCGATGGCCAGTTCGGCCTCGCCGAGTGCCTCGAGCAGGCGGGGAAGGTCCGACGGATCGTGAGAGAAGTCCGAGTCGATCTGGCCCACGAAGTGAACGTCCGGCCGCCGGAGCGCCTCCCCAAAGGCGGCGAGGTAGGCCGGACCGAGGCCCTCCTTCCGCTCTCGGTGCAGCACAGATACGCGTGGTTGCTCACGCGCGATATCGTCCGCCAACTCGCCCGTGCGGTCGGGAGAGTTGTCGTCAACCACCAGCAGTCGCCAGCCTCCAGACAGAGCTAGCACGGCCTCAACAAGAGCCGGCAGCGTCTCCCGCTCGTCGTACGTTGGCACCACGACGAGAGCCTTCCCGGGGTCCGGCCTCGGCGACTCCTCGGTTGATAGCGGTCCTGACAAAAGCCAACTCCTCTGCTACAATGGCTCAGCCTCTAATGCGGATACTATCCATCGCTCCGAGTTTCCATCCCGCCATCGGCGGCGTCGAAACACACGTGCGCCGCGTCTCCGAATGCCTCGTCGACAAGGGCCATGAGGTGACCGTGCTCACCCACGCCGATGCAGCCTCAGAAGAGACGCTTGCAGGGGTCCGCGTGCGCCGGCTCCCACGAACCGGTTGGCTGAGAGCGTGGAGAGCGGCCCGCCCCCACATCGCCTCCGCTGATATTGTACACTGCCACGACGCCTACAGCTTCCTCCATTTCTACCTACCATCCTGCTGGTTGCCTCCCCGCCGCCCGGTCTTCGCCACTTTCCATGGCTACGAGCAGTACCCGATCCTAGGCGAGGCCATCCGCCGCCGGCGCTTCGTCCGGCGGCGAGTCATCAACGCACTCTGCATGGGGGAGTTCATCTGTCGGTGGTACGAGACGTCGTGCTTCGCGGTGTCATACGGCGGAACAGACCCCGTGGCCGTCCCTCCGTCGCTTCCAGAGCAACCGTCGGCCGTCTTCATCGGGCGCCTTGCCGAGGACACGTCGCTCATGCTGTACTTGGACGCGCTCGCCATCCTGCGCCACGACTATGGAAGAAACCTTAAGCTCGCCGTGGTCGGGGAGGGCCCGTTGCGATCGGTGGCAGAGAAGTTCGCGGAAGCTCAAGGCCTGCGCGTAAGGTTCCTGGGCGCGGTGGCCGACCCAGGTCCCTTGCTCGACGCGGCGAGTTTCGCCTTCGTCTCGGGCTATCTCGGGATCTGGCAGGCCTTGGCTCGGCGGCGTCTCGTCTTCGGCGTCTACGAGAACGAGCTGAAACGCGACTACGTCGCCTGCTTCCCGGAGGCCGAGAAGGTACTGGTGATCTCCGACAGCGCCGCTGATCTTGCGGCTGTCTTGAACCGCCACGTGGGCGCGCCCGCCGCTGGCGAGGCAATGCGCGAGCGAGGCGCGCAGCTGGCCGCCGAGAATACGTGGGAGAAGGTCGCGCAGTTGTACCTCGCGATGTACCGCGCGCACGGCTTCGCCTGACATGCCCAGGTGCACCGTCTCGCTCATCACAACCGTCCTCGACGAGGAGGGGAGCATCGAGCCCCTGCTCCAGTCGCTGGCCGATCAGCGCAGGCAGCCCGACGAAATCATCATCTGTGATGCCGGGTCCACGGACAGCACGGCTAACATCATCCGGCAGTGGATCGTCGACGGCTTCCCCGCGCGGCTGATCGTCGAGCAGGGCGCGAACCGCTCCAAGGGCCGGAACCGGGCCATTGAGAAGGCGACCGGCGAAGTCGTTGCCAGCATCGACGGGGGATGTGTTGCCGGCAGGGACTGGCTCGCGAACCTGATCGCTCCCTTTGATTCAGATGACCCACCCGACGTCGTCGCCGGCTACTACGAGCCCGACACCGACACGCAAATGGAGGACGCAATCGCCGTCGCTACCGTGCCGGCATCGGCCGAGGTTGACCCCGAAACCTTCCTGCCGTCGGGTCGCTCTGTCGCCTTCCGGCGGGATGCCTGGCGGCGCGTCGGCGGCTACCCCGAGTATGTCGATTACGCCGAAGACACGGACTTCGGCGTCCGGCTCAAGGCAGTGGGCTGCAAGTTCGACTTCGCGCCTGACGCTGTCGTCCACTGGCGCATGCAGACCGATCTGCTGCGGGTGTTCCGGCAGTTCTTCCGCTACGCCCGGAGTGACGGCCAACTCGGGCACTGGTTCGTCCACTACCGAAAGGCCTATCTTGGATTCCTTCTCGCCTTCTTGCTGGCATTGCTCACCGAGACCGGCTCCGCGTGGGCGCCGTTTGTGCTGGTGGGACTGCTCGCCGCCCACTGGGTGCGCTACACGACACGCGCCCGGCATCGAGGCGCGGAATGGCTTGCCGCGCTTGTGTCTCCGGGTGTTTCGCTGACAGTGGATGCCGCGCACCTCGTCGGCTATTCCCGCGGTTTCCTCCGCCATCGGCCTGCTCCGCCCCGGCTGCCGGCCGATCGGCCGCTGTCAGTCGCCCAGGTGACCTATACCTATCGCCCGCTCTCAGGCGGGGCCGACGTCTATGTTTCCCAGCTCGCGGAGATGATCACAGCGGCCGGACACGAGCACCGCGTCTACCAGCGACAATCCGAAACCGACGCGGCCGACGTGACCTTCGTGCCCAATCCCTGGCATGGTGCGCCGCTCGAGTTCTGGACCCAGGCGCTGGCGCTGTTTCGCCTTCGCAAGGAGCTGCTCGCGCACGACGTGGTGATCTGCCACTACCCGCACTACTTGCTCGCGCTGGACCTCATGAGCTTCTTCGCGAGGCGGCCTCTACGTGTGGCGGTCTCCCACGGGGTCTTCTGGGATGACGCGCCGGGTTCGCCGAAGAGCTTCGTCAAGGCGTGGCTCACGAAGATCGCATTCCGTCGAGCTCACCTCTACATCGCCAATGATTCTCACTTCCTTCGCGCCATGGGAATGGAGATCGAGCCCCGCCAGGCCATGAACTCGCTGATTGCGCCGGGCGTGTGGTTCGTCCCCAACGGTGTGGATGCTGAGAAGTTCCGGCCCGCCCAGCCGGCACACAAGTTGCGCGAATGGAACGCAATCCTCGTGCCCCGGAATCTCTTCCGCAACCGCGGCATTCACCTCGCCATCGAGGCCTTCGCTCAGTTCCATCCCCTGCATCCGGAGACGATCCTGTTCATCGTCGGCGGCGGAGGTCAGCGGGAGTATGTGGCGGCCCTGAAGCGGGAGGTCGAGGAGCGCGGCCTCCGCCGGTGTGTCGTCTTCTATGGGCCAGTGCCCCGCGACGAGCTGCCTGCGATCTACTCGAGCGCCGAGATGACACTCATCCCATCCATATGTGGCGAGGGCACGTCTCTCGGCGCACTGGAGAGCATGGCCTGTGGCACGGCCACCATCTGCACCTATGTCGCCGGCCTCCGCGACCTCCCCGGGCCGCACTGTCTGCCGATGGTCGCCGGCCTGGTCGAGACGATGGAGGCCGTGTATCCGAACCGGAAGCAGGTAGGGGAGGAGCAGCGGGAGATCGTCTCCGAGGTCTACTCTATCGAGAGGTGGCGCGCGGCGTGGCGCGGTGCGCTGGCCGCGTGCGGGGTAAGGGAAGGACCCGAGCAGGACCCGGCCAGCGGCTGATGCCACTTCCGATATCGGTGCTCTGAAGTAGGCGGCGGCCGAAGACCGAAGCGCCCCCGCGTGACGCGCGGGAGCGCCTCTCTCGAACCCCTCTGCGCTTCTTTCGTTACATTGCCAGTATCTTGTCGAGCGCGAGCGAGGTGTTGGCCAGCCTGGTTTCGGGTGCATGGGCGTAGTGCGGGATCATCTCCGCGATGAGGAAGTCGTCGTAGCCGACCTCCTTCAGCGCCTTCATCACCTCGGGCCAGTTGACATCACCCTCCAGCAGATCGACGAAGCCGTCGAGGTTGCCCACGGTGCGTCGGAAGTCCTTCACATGCACCTTCTTCACCCGCTTGCCGAGGATTCGGATCCACTGCTCCGGCATACCCAGGAGCATGATGTTGCCGACATCGAAGAACCAGCCCAAGTACTCGCTGCCGAACTTGTCGATGAAGTCACGCGCCTCCAACGGGCTGAGGAACATCTTGTTCCAGACGTTCTCGATCCCGATGGCGACTTTGTTCCTCTCGGCCACCGGGACCAGCTCTTTCATGGCATCCTCGACGCGCTGCACCGCGACGTCGTACTGCACGACCTCCATCGCGGGGTTGAAGAACACCTCCACTGCGCCCGGCACCACGAGTATGCCGGTGGCGCCGAGCAGGTTGGCGACCTCCAGGCAGCGGCTGACGCACTCGATCCCCTTCTTCCGCGCCGCCGCGTCGCTTGACGTCAGCGGGTACTCCCACAGCATCCCGGTCGTCACCGAGGCGGCCCGGAGCCCTGCGCCGTCCAGCTTCTTCCGAAGAGCCTTCGCGTCGTCATCGGACATGTCGATGTTCAGCGGCCCATCGGGGAAGAGGCAGACTTCGATGCCCTCGTAGCCGAGCTTCTTCGCCTCCGCAATCGCCTCGTCGATGTCCTTCTTCCCCTCGAGTCCACCTGGGAAAGACCAGTAATTGATGCCTTTCTTCACCGTCTTCCTCCTCGCGTTCAGGTCCGGCATGGTATTCGCTGAGCCGTCTGCAACTCCCTCCCCCAGGACCGGCGGGATTCGATGGCGAAGGTGGCTGGGCCGATCTTCATCTGCCGCCCATTGAGGTGAGCATGGCGGAGCGCCCGGTTGAGAAGGGGCAAACCGTGAGACTCCGGCTCGACTCTCTCGCCGTCGGTGGCGAGGCGGTCGGACGGCATGAGGGCATGGCCGTCTTCACCCTATTGGGATGCCCGGGCGATGAGGCCGAGGTGGAGATCACGGAGGTCTCTCGACGGTTCGCTCGCGGTATTGTCCGGTCGGTCATCGAGCCATCGCCCGACCGCGTCGATCCGCCCTGCCCGCACTTCGGCGATTGCGGGGGGTGTCAGCTCCAGCACGTCTCGTATGAAGCCCAGCTCCGGCACAAGACCGCGATGGTGCGCGACGCGCTCCAGCGCATCGGCGGGCTCACAGATGTCGAGGTCGGTGAGACGGCCAGCATGGACGAGCCCTGGCGCTACCGGAACCGCGCGCAGTACAGCGCGGCCGTGAACGAGTCGGGAGAACTGGCGCTCGGCTTCGCTCGGTTCCACGCTCACGAGATAGTCGCACTGACGGAGTGCGAGCTGCAGCATCCTCTCTCCGAGCGGATCCGCACGGCTATCGAGCGACTCCTCCCGCCCACCGATCAGGGGGGCCGGGAGCGGCCGCTGCTTCTCGGGGTTGAGACGTTCGTCTCCTTCTCTGCGGGGCGGGCCCTCATTACTCTCGTCTGCGAGGGCCAGCCTGCGTTCGTGCGACCACTGGCCGATGCACTCACGGAAGACGTTTCGGAGGTGGCCGGCGTTCTGTTCGCCCGGCGACGCGGGCGAGCCGCGGTGCACCGCTCGCCGGCCGAACTCGTCATGGGCGAAGGGCACCTGCTGGAAGAGGTCGGTGGCCATACCTATAGGGTGTCTGCCGATTCCTTCTTCCAGACCAGTCCGGTGCAGGCCGCGCGTGCGATCGAACTGGTGAGAGAGTGGGCGGATATCGGCCCGGGCGACACCGTGGTCGATCTCTACTCTGGCGTGGGGACCTTTCTCTTGCCCCTTGCCGGAAGGGCCCGACGCGCGTTCGGGGTCGAAGCGGCCGAGTCGGCGGTGAGTGATGGGAAGGCAAACGCGCGCGCCTGGGGCCTGCGCAATGTGACCTTCTACCAGCGCAACGTGGAGCGAGTACTGCCGAGATGGGTCGAGCGCGGCCGCACGGCTGATGTCGTGGTGCTGGACCCGCCGAGGAAGGGCGCCGGCCCCATCGTCACCGCCTCTGTGGCCAAGCTGCAGCCGCGCCGCATCGTCCTCGTCTCCTGCGACCCCGCCACCCTCGCCCGCGATCTGAAGCACCTGGCCGAGTTGGGTTACCCCTGCGCCCGCGTGCAGCCCATCGACATGTTCCCACAGACGTGGCACGTTGAGGCGGCGGCTTTGTGTGAACGCCAGGCCGAGGCCGACGGGGCCGCCTGATGCATTCTGTATGTGCGAGGCAGCGCTGAGGCCCCTCCCTCAAGCGCCTGACGCACACACTACTCATCGCCTTCTGACAGCCAAGGGGGAGACGTGTCCTCGGGTGTCAGGCTCTCCTCGGGCTCGAACTTCCTCGGTTTCAGCCGACGCACGAGCGAGGTAACGTCGTCGGCCTTGCACGCATCCTCGATACCATCCGCGTCGGCGTGGCGTGATAGGATGACGAGCGCTTCACCGTGCCAGAGCACCTCGAACAAGAGCAGGCAGTCATTGAGCTGAGCATCGAGGCGGACGACGGGCGAGACGAGCTTCGCCCAGTTCTTCACTTGGCCGGAACGCCCGCGCGGAGCGATGAACCCGGTCGCACCGGCCCCCGCGCCCTGGGCGAACGCGTCCTCAAGCCGGTCATACGGGCAACACAGGTATCCCCATGGCAGAAGCTGTGGGCCATCGATTCTGTAGTCTCTTGCCTGGAACACCGCTATCTTTCGGCATTCGAACTCCCTTTGGAAGTGCTCCATGGCAGCGGCGGTGCCCTCCGGCGTAAATACGTTGACCTCGTCTGGGTGTTGCTCAGCTACCCACGAGGGTATGAAGCAGACTTCGTAGTCATCAGGGTCGTAGAGCTGTTTGAGAACGCGAGCCCACATGCGGGCGAGGGCCCGCTGCTCCAGCGGCGTTGGCTCCCAGTCATCCGTCTCCGGCCCGGCTATAGCCGCCATCCCAATGCCCGTGTAGGGCGGGAGATCTAGTGGGGGCCCACATTCGATGGGAGCCTCGGGTAGCCCGAAGTGCAGACCGCGGTTCAGGACGCACTCAGCGCCGCTGTCCTCCAGCCACTCACAACCCCAGTCCAACTGAACAGATGATACGCCTTGCTCGGTGTCGATACGCTTGGACACAGGTCGGAAGACCGTGTCCGCACCGTACCACACGCCCGCGATATCTCGCCGCCAGTCCGGCGCGAACCCGGGGATCTTCCGTGGGTCCAAGGTGAAGTGTTTCCCGCTGTCTTCCCCCATGGAGCCCCCTCTATAGGCCAGACATGAACTCCCATACAGAGTCGGCCGCGCCGGGTAGGCCTTCGTGGCCGACTCGGGGGGACAATTCGCCGCCGCGCTGCCGGAGGCCTGCCGGTTCCGCTGGAGCAGCTCAGTCGAGTCGAAATGGTGTCACTTCTTGCGTCCGGCCACGAGCTTGTTGTAGAGCTTGTCGCCGAGGCACTCTCTCGCCATCTCGCAGTGGTCGATGCAGCCCTGGAGACGCTCCCGCGAAACGACGGTGCCGCAGTCGGCGCACTTGACCTCGATCTCGTCGGTCCAGATCTCCACCTCGGAATGGCAGACCGGGCAGGGGATGAACTCCAGCGTCGGCTGCTTGAACTGCTTCGCCCCTGGGCACTCGCTCCACATTGCTCTGCTCTCCACATAGATCACGGGGTGAGATGTCCGTGTCCACATGGATGATAGCCGGGAGGGGGCGTGGAACTCCTTGACCTGAGTCAACTGCGGGAGGAGGAGCTTACATGGGAGCAGTCACGGCATCTGACCTGGCAGGATGGCAGCTGTTCTCCTATCTGCCGGCGGGCGATACGGCTCGCCTGGCTCGCGTCGCCACCCAGCACCGGTTTGGCAAGGGACAGACGATCTTCTCCGAAGGCGATCAGGCAGATGCGCTCTGGGTCCTCCTCAAGGGGCAAGTGAAGATCTTCAAGCTGTCGCCCGACGGGAGAGAGCAGGTCATGCGCATCGTGCGTGGGGGAGAGTCCTTTGGCGAGGCCGCCGCGCTCTCGCAGGGCGACTACCCCGCCCACTGTGAGGCGATTGCGCGCTCGGTCGCAGTACGATTTCCGGCCAACGACTTCCTGGCCCTACTCAAAGGCAGCCCCCAACTCGCGGTCAATATGATCGTGGCGCTCAGCCAGCTTCTGCGGGGCTTCGCCTCATTGGTGGATGCCCTCGCGCTCCGCGAGGTGTCGGCGCGGCTCGCCAAGTATCTCCTCGACGCCTCTGTTCGCGCGAAGAGCGACGCTGTCGTCCTCGAGGTCCGCAAGAGCCTCCTGGCCGCTCGTCTTGGCACGGTGAGCGAGACGCTCTCCCGTACGCTGCGCCGTCTCCGGGAGCGCCGCATCGTGAGAGTTGAGGGCCAGCGCATCGACATCCTCGATCGCCCTGCCCTCCAGCAGATCGCGGCTGGGATGAGGATCTGACAGCTCTTGACCTGGGTCAAGGCGCTTCGAGCGGGCCCTGCGGTATCCTGCTGATGACAGTGCAATCTGCAGGAGGAAAGAGATGGCTAGGGTCCGCAACATAATCCACATCGACGAGGAGAAGTGCAACGGCTGTGGGCAGTGTGCCACGGCCTGCGCCGAGGGCGCGATCGAGTTGGTTGACGGGAAGGCGCGCCTCGTCAGCGAGGTCTATTGCGACGGTCTGGGCGCATGCATCGGCGAGTGCCCGACGGGGGCCCTCTGGATCGAGCAAAGGGAGGCCCCGGACTACGACGTCCAGGCCACGCGGGAGCACCTCCAGAGCATCGGGCGCGATCCAAACGCCGCCCATGACCCCGGCGCGGAGAACGAACACGCGCCGGCCGAGGCCGGTCAGAACCTGGCCTGTGGCTGCCCCGGCACCGCCGCACGGGCATTCACACCGGCCGGGCAGGAGGCTCCCACGGGCCAGCCGTCCGCGCTGGGACAATGGCCGGTGCAGCTCACACTGGTGCCGCCGGATGCGCCCTACTTCCAGGGCGCCGACCTGCTGGTGACGGCGGACTGCGTCCCCTACGCCTACGCCGACTACCACGCCGATCTGCTCGCCGGAAAGGCGGTCGTGGTGGGCTGCCCGAAGCTCGACGATGCTGACTTCTACGCCAACAAGCTGGCAGCGATTCTCACGGCCTCGGACATCCGCTCGATCACGGTGGCGATTATGGAGGTTCCCTGCTGCGGCGGACTTCTGAGGATCGTCGAGCGGGCGCTCGAGCAGTCCGGCAAAGATATCCCCGTCGAGGTCGCTACGATCGGTGTGCGCGGGGAGAAGAGGGTGCCGGCCGCGGCATGACATCTCCTTGAGTTGTCGGCCTGGCACAGCAATCGTCGCGCACGTCGTACGAGCTCGGCCGCAGGGCGATGCTGCGGGAGCGGCAAACTATCGGCACCATGGGTCTGAGACGAGCTGACCTGAAGATAACGGGCATGCACTGCGCGGCCTGCGCGTCTCGCGTCGAGAGTGCGCTGCGCGAGACCGAGGGGGTCTCCGAGGCGAATGTGAACTTCGCCACGGAGAGTGCCGGCCTCCTCTATGACGACGAGCGTCTCGGCCTCGAGGAAATTGCGGCCGCGGTCGAGGCGGCGGGCTATGGCGTCGTCATGCCGGGCGCCGAGGATGACGAGCGCGCAGCGAGAGAGCGAGAGCTTCGCACTCTCCAACGGAAGCTGTGGTTCTCGCTCGCCGCCGTTGCCGTGATCATGCTGAGCATTCACGTCGTTTCTCACGTCGTGGCGGTGCCCGCCGAGGCGCTGCTCGTCGTCGCGACACCGGTTCAGTTCTGGGCCGGGGCCCAGTTCTACCGCGGAGCCTGGACGGCTCTGCGCGGCCGCTTCGCAGACATGAACACACTCATCGCCGTGGGGACCTCGGCCGCCTACTTCTACAGCCTGGTGGTCACCCTCAGGCCGGACGTCATAGTCAGTGTAGGTGCGGAGATCCACCTCTATTACGACACCTCGGCAATGATCATCACGCTGATCCTGCTGGGCCGGACGCTGGAGGCCAGGGCGAGAGGACGGGCCTCCGAGGCCATCCGGCGGCTCATGGGGCTCCAGGCGAAGACGGCCTGCGTGCTGCGAGATGGTGAAGAAGTGGAGGTCGCCATCGAAGATGTCGTCATCAGGGATGTCGTCGTCCTGAGACCCGGCGAGCGCGTGCCTGTGGACGGCGAGGTACTGGAAGGGGAGTCGGCTCTGGACGAGAGCATGGTCACGGGAGAGAGCATGCCCGTCGAGAAGGGTCCGGGAGACCTGGTGGTGGGCGGCACCGTGAACCTGAGCGGCGCCTTCCGCTTCCGCGCCTCACGGGTTGGAGCGGACACGGTCCTCGCGCAGATCATTCGGCTCGTCCAGGAGGCCCAGGCCACGAAGGCTCCCATCCAAAGGCTCGCGGATAGGGTCGCAGGCATCTTTGTCCCCATCGTCATCGCCATCGCCGTCATCACGTTCGTCATCTGGCTCTTCGTCGGGCCCAATCCGACCTACGCGGTGGTTGCCGCAGTTGCCGTTCTCATCATCGCCTGTCCGTGTGCCCTCGGCCTCGCTACGCCGACCTCCCTTCTCGTCGGTACCGGGAGAGGGGCGGAGCTCGGCATACTCATACGCAGCGCGGAGGCGCTCGAGGTGGCCGGCGCTGCGGACACCGTGCTCTTCGACAAGACGGGCACTCTGACTCGCGGCACGCCTGAGGTGACCGACATAGTGGCCGCGCCTGGACACACTCAAGAGTCGGTCCTCCGCCTCGCGGCCTCAGCTGAGCGCTACTCCGAGCATCCCCTGGGCCAGGCCATCGTGAGGGCTGCACGAAACAGGAAGGTCGATATCGCTGAGGCCGCCGACTTCAAGGCTATGTCCGGCCTGGGAGTGAGCGCCGGCATCGAAGGGACCACCGTGCTGGTGGGCTCCGGCCGGCTGCTGGCCGAGCAAGGCGTGGCCGTCGAAACAATGCAGGGACAAGCCGATGTGCTGGCCGGGGAGGGGAAGACGGCCGCGCTTGTGTCCGTGGATGGCAAGACCATCGGCGTGATCGGCCTGGCAGACGTTGCGAAGGAGGAGGCCAGTGATGCAGTCCGTTTGCTGAAGGAGATGGGCCTGCGGGTCGCGATGGTCACCGGCGACAATGCGCGGACGGCCGAGGCCATCGCCCGCGAGGTGGGGGTCGACGACGTGCGCGCCGAGGTCTTGCCAGATCAGAAGGCCGAGGCCGTGAAGGCCCTTCAGGCGGAGGGGCGGCGGGTGGCGATGGTGGGAGATGGCATCAACGATGCGCCGGCCCTCGCCCAGGCCGACGTCGGCATCGCCATCGGGCGCGGCACCGACATCGCGATGGAGTCGGCGGACATCACCCTGGTGCGAGATGACCTCCGCCTCGTGCCCGAAGCGATCCGGCTGAGCGGGGCGACGCTCCGCAACATCAAGCAGAACCTCTTCTTCGCCTTCTTCTACAACAGCTTGGGGATTCCGATTGCGGCGGGTGTGCTCTACCCCGTCATTCATACACTTCTCAACCCCGCCATCGCGGCGGGTGCCATGGCCTTCTCGTCGGTCTCCGTGGTGACGAACGCGCTGAGGCTGCGGACGTATGAGCCTGTCGGCTAGCGCGGAGCGCGACGCCGCCGAGCCGGAAGGAAGCCGGCTCCCGGCCAGCCAAGAAGCTCGGACATGAGGGGGCTGTCGCGTCGCGAGGTGCGCGGCGGCAACCATTACAGGACTGCGGGAGGTCTCTCATGCTAGCCAGCTTCTCGATTGTTCCTATCGGTGTTGGTGAAGAGCTCGGGGAGCATGTTGCGAAGGTGCTCGACGTGATCGACACGTCCGGGCTCTCGTACAAGCTCGGCGCGATGCAAACGACGGTCGAGGGCGAGCCCCACGAGGTAATGGCGCTCATCATGACGTGCCATGAGTTGATGCTGGAGAGCGTGCCCCGAGTGCTGACCCACATCGCCATCGATGACCGGAAGGGCGCGAGCGGGCGCCTTGAAGGCAAGGTGAAGGACGTGGCGTCGGTTCTCGGCCGGGAGCTGTCACATGAGTAGCGGCCACGTTGGCAAGCCGTCCCCGACTCGCCTGGCGCAGCTCCTTGCCGGCAACTTCGGTGCGCCCTCCGACAGCGTGCTCGTGGGGCCCGGCCCCGGCCTCGACGCGGCCGTGCTGGACCTCGGCGATGGGCGGGTGATGGCCATTGCGGAGGACCCGATCTTCCCCGCGCCTGGTCTGCCGCTGGAGATCATGGGGCAGTTCACAGTGCACATCGGGGCCAGCGATGTGGCCGTCACCGGGGTCAAGCCGACGTACATGACGTACACACTGCTGCTGCCGCGGACCTCGCCGGAGTCGGATGCTACCGCAATCATCACAGCCATCTCGAAGCACTGCGAGGATCTCGGGATCACAGTGCTGGGCGGCCACACGGGTTGGTATGACGCGGTGACGATCCCGACTGTGGGCGGCGTCGCGGTGTGGGGATTCGCGGACAAGGACAAGTGGGTGTCGCCGGGCGGGGCGCGGGACGGAGACGCTCTCCTGCTGACTAAGGGTCCGAGCATCGAGGCGGCGGCGCTGCTGGCCATCCTCTATCGGGATCGCCTGCAAGCCGAGTTGGGCGAGGACATCGTGGGACGGGCCTGTGCGCGTTCTGACGAGATCACCGTTGTCGCAGACGCATTGACCGCCTTCGAGGCGGGCGGCGTGCATGCGATGCACGACGCGACCGAGGGCGGCGTTCTCGGCGGCCTGTGGGAGATGGCATCCGCCTCAGGTGTCGGCATCGAC
Source organism: Candidatus Hebobacterum abditum (assembly GCA_029821875.1). Taxonomy (GTDB): domain Bacteria; phylum Armatimonadota; class Hebobacteria; order Hebobacterales; family Hebobacteraceae; genus Hebobacterum; species Hebobacterum abditum. The sequence continues at coordinate 200,717 of JALGXW010000001.1, forward strand.
GCCGACTTGGACGCGGTAGACGTGCCGGAAGACATCGCCCAGGTCGCTGCCGCGCTTGGCTTCGATCCCTGGGCGGCCATCAGCGAGGGGACGCTTCTCGTCGCGGCCGACCCGGGCGCAGTCTCGACCGTGATGGGCGCCTGGCAGAAGGCAGGCATTCAGGCCTGGGAGATGGGTCGGTTCTCGGGGGCGGCCTCCGAGGTGAGAGTGAGACGCGCGGCGCGGGAGGAGAGTGTTGCGGAGCCGCAGGAGGATCCCTTCTGGGACCTGTTCTTCGCAGGCCTGGCCGCAGACGCAGAGGGCTAGCGGGACTCGGCATGGTGCGCTGCGAGGCGACCGCGCTTGTCAATCGGCACTGAATACGATAGAATCTGAGCGAAAGGGGATTCGGAGGGTCCGCGTATGTCCGGCCATTCCAAGTGGCACAACATCAAGATTCGGAAGCAGGCCCAGGATAAGCAGAAGAGCAAGATCTTCGGCAAGCTCTCGAGGGAGATCATCACGGCGGCTCGGGAGGGCGGGGGCGATCCGGGCGCCAATGCTCGACTGCGCGCTGCGCTGGAGAAGGCGCGGGCGGCGGGCATGCCTCAGGACAATACCAAGCGGGCCATCCGGCGAGGCACGGGCGAGATCGAGGGTGCCACGTACGAGTCGGCCGTCTATGAGGGCTACGCGCCAGGCGGCGTCGCCATTCTCGTGGAGGTGCTTACCGATAACCGGAACCGCATGGTCGGCGAGTTGAGAAGTGTGTTCACCCGGAACGGGGGCAACCTCGCCGAATCAAACGCGGTCGCGTGGCTGTTCGATCGCAAGGGAATCGTGCTGGTGCCGACCGAAGCGGCCTCTGAAGAGCAAGTGATGGAGACGGCCCTGGAGGGCGGCGCCGAGGACTTGCAGACGGACGATACCTCCTATGAGATCCGAACTGAGCCGGGCGATCTCGAATCGGTGAAGCGGGCGCTGGAGGCGGCGGGCATCACATACGACAGCGCCGAGGCGACCATGGTGCCGCAGACGCGCGTCGCCCTGGGCGAGAAGGAGGCCCAGAAGGTGCTGCGCCTGATGGATGCCCTCGACGACCTGGACGATGTCCAGCAGGTCTTCGCGAACTTCGACATCCCTGACGCGATCATGGAGGCAGCCGCAGCGTAGTCGCGGACCGCGGTGGGACGTTTGGGGAACGCAGTGGGCGGTGGAGCATTCCTGCTGCGTTAGGTGGAGAGGAAGATTTCGAGTTTCGACGTGCTGCTTTCGCGGGTGACGAAGCCCGCGCGCTACACCAATGGGGAATGGAACGCGGTTCACAGGGACACCGCGTCAGCGCGCGCGCGCTTTGCGCTCGTCTACCCCGATGTATATGAGGTGGGGATGTCCCACCTCGGTCTCCAGATCCTGTATCACACCCTGAACTCCACGCCGGACTTCGTGGCCGAACGCGCTTTCGCGCCGTGGCCGGACATGGAGTCCGAGCTTCGCTCGCGCGGCCTACCACTGACGAGCCTGGAGTCCCGCACGCCGCTGCGGCAGTTCGATGCGATCGGCATCACCCTTCCCTATGAGCTGACCTACGCCAACGTTCTCAATGTGCTCGACCTGGCCGGCATTCCGATTAGAGCAAGTGATCGCGGACCGGATGATCCTCTGGTAATCGGCGGCGGGCCGGGCGCCGCGAACCCGGAACCGATGGCCGACTTCTTCGACGCCATTCTCATCGGCGAGGGAGAAGATGCCATTGTCGAGATGGCGGAGGCAGTCGCAGAGGCCGAGCGGACTGACGTGCTCCGGCGACTCGCCGAGATAGCGGGCGTGTACGTGCCGTCGTTCTACGAGGTATCCTACGAGGGCGTAGGCCCCCTCGCTCGCGTCACACCCCGCGACGGCGCGCCTCCGGTGATCGGGCGCCGGATAGTGGAGGACCTCGACGCAGCGCCGTTCCCCACTCGCCAGATCGTGCCCTTCCTCGACACCGTGCACGCGCGCGCGACGCTGGAGATCATGAGGGGTTGTGCGAGGGGGTGCCGCTTCTGCCAGGCGGGCACCGCCTATCGGCCGCGGCGGGAGCGCAGCGTGGCGGCCCTGCTGCGCCAGGCCGACGAGCTCATCGCGAACACGGGATATGATGAGATCTCCCTTCTGGCCTTCACAAGCGTCGACTACGGGGCGATCCAGGAGTTGGCCGCGCGGCTTGTCGAGAGATTCGGAGAGCGGGGCATCGGCGTCGCTCTACCGTCGCTGCGCGCCGACGCCTTCTCGGTCGCGCTCGCCAACACGATACAGAAAGTGAGGAAGACTGGCCTGACCTTTGCCCCCGAGGCGGGCACCGCGCGACTGCGCCGTGCCATCGGCAAGCAGATGGAGGAAGACGACCTGTTCGCGGCTGCGGAGGCGGCCTTCTCCTCCGGATGGACGCGTCTGAAGCTGTACTTCATGATCGGTCTCCCAACCGAGACGGACGACGACGTTGCGGCGATCGGAGACTTGGTTCGGCGTCTGGTGCAGTTCGGACGCGGTGTGCTTGGCCCTCGCCGCAACCGCCTGCAGATCGCTGTCAGTGCCGCAACGTTCGTGCCGAAGCCTCACACGCCGTTCCAGTGGGTGGGGCAGCATGCTCGGGACGAGCTCGAACGGAAGCACAGGATACTGCAGACCGCCCTGCGTGGACGTCACATCAAGCTGTCCTGGACTGACCCCGGCACGAGCGCGCTGGAGGCAGCCGTGTCTCGCGGTGACCGCAGAGTTGGCGCTGCCATAGAGGCCGCGTGGCGCGAGGGCGCCCGGTTTGACTCGTGGGGCGAGTATTTCGACTTCGGCCGCTGGGAGGCGGCATTCTCCCAGAAGGGTCTGTCAATCGGTGACTACGCGAACTCGCCTCTCGACTATGGGGCGCATCTCGCCTGGGAACATGTGTCATGCGGGCCCGACAAGAGCGTCCTCAAGGCGGAAGCGGAGAGGGCGATCGAGGGCGGAGGGCTCTGAGATGGCCCAGTTCATCTGCCGCTACCAAAAGGGCGAACGGGTCAGGTGGATCTCTCATTTGGATCTCAAGCGCACACTCGAGCGCGCAATGAGGCGGGCCGGGCTGCCGCTGGAGCTAACGAAGGGACACAACCCGCGCCCGAAGCTCAGCTTTGGGCCGCCACTCCCACTCGGCGCGACTGGCGATGCAGAGCTGCTCGCCCTGCATCTGGCAGAGCCCCTGGAACCGGAGGGGCTGAAGCAGCTCCTAAACCGGCAGCTGCCATCTGGGCTCGAAGTACTGGAGGCGTGGCGAGTTCCTGTCCATCAGAAGCGGGAGACCTTCGGGCAGGTGGACGTGGCCGAGTACAAGATCATGGTGTCCAACGGGCTGAATGAGGAAGAACTTGGCAATCGCGTGAGCGGCCTCATGGAGTCGGAGACGCTGCCCGTTCGGCGCGGGGGCGGCCGTCCCGAGCGTGAGGTCGACCTAAGGCCGCTCATTATCAGCCTGGCGGTATCCAGAACGGGACCGCACGAGATCGAGCTGCAGGCCCGTCTGAGAACGGGCAGTCACGGAGGAGCTCGGCCTCAGGAGGTCGTGGACCTGCTTGACTTGAACGACGACGGGCGCGTGGTTCGCTACCACCGCACCGGCCTGTATGCTTCCGCCGGGCCGCCAACACAGCGCCGCGGCGGCGTGTGGCGGCGATGGACGCGAGCCCGCAGAAGTCGAGGAAAAGACTCAGAGTCATGAAGAAAGAGATCGTCGTAAACGCGAGCGACCTCGAATCCAGAGTGGCGATTCTAGAGGACGGGGAACTTGCGGAGCTACATGTAGAGCGCGACCCCCGCATCGTCGGCAGCATATACAAGGCGCGCGTTGTGAGCGTTCTGCGAGGAATGGACGCGGCCTTTGCGGATGTCGGGCTCGACCGCAACGTCTTCCTTTCTGCTGATGACGTAGGCTTCGTCAGCCGAGACGGTGTTGCGGCCACCCCGGCCCCGAGATCCGCATCCATCGCTCAGCGCCTCAAGGAGAAACAGGAAGTTGTAGTCCAGATCGTGCGAGCGCCCGTGGCCGGCAAAGGAGCGCGGGCCACCACGCGGCTCGCGTTGCCCGGACGGTACCTCGTTCTCCTGCCCTCGCATGGGACACAGGTGGGAGTGTCACGCAAGATCGAGGAGCGCAAGGAGCGAGACAGACTTCGCAGGATCGGCGAGCGAATCCGGCCGAAAGATGCCGGCTTGATCATCCGGACCGAGGCGGAGGGCCATGATCGAGGAGATCTCGAGGCTGACCTCAAGGTGCTGCTCGACCTGCGGGATCGCCTGACAAAGAAGGCGTCTCGGGCGAAGGCACCCGCTGTCCTGCACCAGGACCTGACGCTCATCTACCAAGTGATCCGAGACGTCTTCACCGACGACGTCGAGCGGTTGATGATCGACGAGAAGAGCGTCTACGACAATGCAGTGGAGCTGGTCAAGCTCATCGCGCCGAAGCTCCGCAAGCGGATCAAGCTGTATCGCGGACGCTTGCCCATCTTCCACAAGTACAGCATCGAGGACGAGATAGACCGGCTGCTGAGACGGAGAGTCTGGCTCGGAGCGGGAGGTTACATCAGCATCGACCAGGCCGAGGCGTTCGCAGCCATTGACGTCAACACCGGGCGCTACACCGGCTCAAAGGGGCTCGAGGACACAATCTTCCGGACGAACATGGAGGCCGCGGAGGAGATCGCCCGTCAGCTCAGGCTGAGAGACTTGGGCGGCATCATCGTCATCGACTTCATCGACATGGAACGGGCCAGGAACCGCAGCCGGGTGACAAAGGCCTTCGAGGCCGCGCTGAAGCGGGATCGGCAGCGAACGAAGATACTCCATCTGAGCCCGCTTGGGCTTGTGGAGATGACGCGGAAGCGTCGCGGCGAGAGCCTCATGGGCATACTGACCGAGACATGTCCTCACTGCGCCGGTCTGGGGCGGGTGCGTCGCCCGCTTACCATTGCCCTCAAGCTCGAGCGCGAGGCCTATCGGCTGGCGGCTGAGGACAAGGTGAAGGCAGAGGTGATCCGGGCGGCTGCGGCCGTTGCGGATATCCTCATAGGCGAACTCGGGGCCCGCGCTGCTGCCCTGGAGACGCACGCCGGGACCACGCTATACATCCGTGCCGACCACAACCTCGCAGTGGAAGAGCACGAGTTGCTGCCCACTTCTCGCGCCGAGGCCGAGCGGCTCGTGAGCCCCCACAGCCGTGGTGAGGAGGTCGTGCTGGACCGCGTGGATCCCCCACAGCCCGGGGAAGGGGATGAAGTCTATGGCTGGGCGGACGGCTACCGCGTCCTCGTGGACACCAGCAAACCTGTGGCGGAGGGGTCTGTCATAGTGCTGACCGAAGCTGGCCGCTCCTTCGGCCGAGGGCACGTGAAAGGAGCCGCGCCGGCGGCACAACCGGCGCGGCGCAAGGGCGGCAAGCCTGCAGCGGCCCGCAAGCGTCGCCGGCCCCGCCGGAAGGCCAAGGCGGCGAAGGGTGGTAGGACCGCGGAGGCGGCTGGGAAGGCGGGTTCGGACTCCGGCCGGTCCAAGAAGGAGGCGGCCCGACCTGAGGAGCCTCGCGAGCAGGCCGCAGCGCCGCAAAAGACACCAGCCGCGGGGAGCGCAAAGAAGAAGCAGGGGCTGCTGCGGCGCGGCGCGAGGCGGCTCGCAAGGGGCCTGCGGCAGCCGGTCTGAGAGGGCCCAGCGGGAGTCGGCGGAGGGCCGCGTCGTCGAGCCGTTTGACACATCCCCCAGCGGTTTGATAACATAGCCTGTCTGGAGGCACATGACCGATGTACGCCATCGTCGAGACCGGCGGCAAGCAGTACCGCGTCTCGGTTGACGAAGATGTCGTCGTTGAGAAGCTTGCGGCCGAGCCCGGCCAGAAGGTCGAGTTCGAGCAGGTTTGTCTCGTGGCCCGTGACGGGAAGGTCACGGTGGGGAAGCCCTGGGTGAGGGGCGCGAAGGTGACATGCCGCGTTCTCGGCCACAGCAGAGGCAGCAAGATCGAGGTCTTCACGTACAAGGCGAAGGAGAACATCAAGCGGAAGCTCGGCCATCGGCAGTCGTGCACTCGGCTTCGAGTAGAGAAGATCACCGCGGGCCGCGCCCGCAGGAAGAAGAAGGAGAGCTGAGATGGCGCACAAGAAAGGAATGGGGAGCTCGCGGAACGGCCGGGACAGTCGGTCGAAGCGGCTGGGCGTGAAGGCTTTCGACGGGGCTCTGGTTCCCGCTGGCGCCATCATCGTTCGTCAGCGGGGGACTCCCATTCGGCCGGGCCGGAATGTTGGGCAAGGCCGCGACGACACTCTCTATGCCAGAGTTGAGGGCATCGTCCAGTTCGCTGGCAAGTCTGGGGGCCGCCGCCAGGTTCACGTTTTGCCAGCCGCCCACTGACGGCCGTGCCGGCCGGCAGAGGCCGCGCAGTGTTTGTTGATGAGGCGGAAATAGAGGTCGCCGCCGGTGACGGCGGCGACGGTCTAGTCAGTCTCCGGCACGAGAAACACGTTCCGCGCGGGGGGCCGGACGGGGGCAATGGCGGCCGCGGAGGCGATGTGAGGGGAACGGCTGATCCGAGTTTGCGCACCCTTGTCGACTTCACCTACCGCTCTCACTATCGGGCTGAGGGCGGCGTCCGGGGGGGATCCAACAACCGCCGCGGACGAGATGGTGCTGACGAGATCATCCGGGTGCCCGTAGGTACAGTCATCAAGGACTCCGCGGACCAGTCGGTCCTCGCCGACGTAACACATGGCGGCCAGGAGACAGTGCTGGCGCGAGGCGGCCGCGGGGGTCGGGGGAATGCCAGCTTCGCGACAGCCACCCGCAGGACTCCTCGCTTTGCGGAGAAGGGAGAGCCGGGCGAACGCCGACGCCTCAGCCTGGAGTTGAAGCTGCTGGCCGATGTCGGCTTGCTCGGCATGCCGAATGTCGGCAAGTCCAGTCTCATCGCGCGCGTTTCGGCGGCGCGCCCCAAGATTGCGGACTACCCGTTCACCACGCTCGTGCCGAACCTGGGTGTGGTGAGAGTCGAGGAGGGAACGAGCTTCGTGATAGCGGATCTCCCGGGTCTCGTGGAGGGGGCCCATCGAGGAGCCGGTCGCGGGGACAGATTCCTGCGACACGTGGAGAGAACGCGTCTGTTGATCCATATGTTGGACGCCACCGTTCCCGATCGCGATCCGCTGGCCGACCTAGCCGTTCTGAACGAGGAGCTGAGGCTGTATCAGGAGGAGTTGGCGTCCCGAAGGCAGCTCGTGGCCCTCAACAAAATCGATCTGAGGCCTCCGGCCGAGAAGCTGGAGGCAGTTGAGGAGTCGCTCCGGGCAGAGGGATACGACGTGTTCCGGATCTCCGCCCTCACCGGTGAGGGCGTATGGGAGTTGATGGGACGAGCGGTTCAGCTTCTGGCGCAAGAGGAGCCGCAGACGCGCGAGGAGATGCCGCCGCCCCCTCGGGCAGAGCCGCGCCCGAAGCGGCCGCTGCGGGTGGAGAGGGCGGGCACTGGCAGCTACCTGATCAGTGGCGAGGATGTGGAGCGGGCCGTCATCATGACCGATCTGGAGAACGAGGAGGCCGTGCGCCACCTCCATCGGCGACTTGAGCGGATGGGCGTCATGCGCCGGCTCCGTGACCTTGGAGCCAGGGACGGCGACCGGGTCACCATCGGGACCGTCGAGCTTGATTTCGTGGAGTGAGGTCGTAAGGTGTCGACAATCGTAAGGGATGAAGTCATCGCGAAGGGGAGGCGAGCGCAGACGGCGTCGGCGCGCTTGTCCGTAATGGACCGCGAGCAGAAAGATCGCATTCTCCTCGCCATGGCCGAAGCGGTGGAGGGCAGCAAGGAGCGCATGCTGGAGGCAAACGCTCGCGATGTGACCGCGGCCGAGAAGCGCGGCGCGAGCGCCACGCCGATCGACCGGCTGCTGCTGGACGAGGCGCGCATCGCTGACATGGCGGAAGGGCTGCGCACCGTTGCGCGCCTGCCCGATCCGGTGGGCGAGGTCATCGGCGGGTGGCGACTGCCCAACGGCCTGGAGATCAGCAAGGTGCGCGTCCCGCTTGGAGTCGTCGGGATCATCTACGAATCGCGGCCCAACGTCACCGTGGACGCTGCAGGGCTCTGCTTGAAGGCCGGCAATGCCACTCTCCTCAGGGGGGGGTCAGACGCAATAGGCTCCAACGTAGCTCTCGCTGGCATTCTCAACGAAGCCGGCGCGCGAGAAGGCCTGCCGGAGGGTGCGATCGAGATCATCGAGACCGCCGACAGAGAGGCCGCCGCGGAGCTCATGCGCTTGACCGAGTACGTCGATGTGCTCATTCCGCGCGGCGGCGGGGGACTGATCAAGCGTGTCAAGGAAGAATCGACCGTTCCGGTGATCGAGACGGGCGAGGGGAACTGCCATGTGTATGTCGACGGGACGGCCGACCTCGACCAAGCCGAAGCGATTGTGGTAAACGCGAAGTGCCAGCGCCCGAGCGTGTGCAACGCGGCCGAGACGCTGCTCGTGCACAGGGAGGTCGCAGCCTGCTTCCTGCCTCGGGTGGGGGCGAAGCTCAGAGAGATGGGCGTGGAGTTGCGGGGCTGCGAGGAGACACTCCGCCACCTGCCGGAGGCGAGGCCGGCCGGCGAGGAGGACTGGCGGACGGAGTTTCTGTCGCTGATCCTCGCCGTCAAGGTGGTGGCTGACGTCGGCGAGGCCATCGGCCACATCAGCCGCTATGGCACGAAGCACTCCGAAGCCATCCTGACGGAGGATCTTAGGAACGCTCGCCGCTTCACCAGAGAGGTAGACGCGGCCGCCGTCTACGTCAATGCCTCCACTCGGTTCACCGACGGGGGGCAGTTCGGGATGGGAGCAGAGATAGGCATCAGCACGCAGAAGCTGCATGCGCGCGGGCCCATGGGGCTCTCGGAGCTGACGAGCTACAAGTACGTCATCGTGGGCGAGGGGCAGATTCGCTCGTAAACAGGAAGAACGATGGGGGAAGCGCTCGGGATAATGGGAGGAACCTTCGACCCGATTCACTTCGGGCATCTGGTGGCGGCTGAAGAGGCGCGCCTCCAGTTCGAGCTGGCCCGTGTCATCTTCGTGCCAAACGGCCATCCGCCGCACAAGAAGGACTACGATGTCACGGCGGCCGAGCGGCGCTATGAGATGGTCTTCCTGGCCACCGCGAGCAACCCTGGCTTCGAGACCTCACGAGTCGAACTGGACCGCGAAGGGCCATCGTACTCAGTGGATACGCTCGCGGAGTTTCGGCGCCGGTTCGGCGCGGGTACGCGGCTCTACTTCATCACTGGCGCCGACGCCGTGCTCGAGTTGCTGACGTGGCACGAGCCGCGTCGCCTGGCGGAGATGTGCGAGTTCATCGCTGTCATACGGCCCGGGTATGACTTGCGACGTCTGGAGGAGGCACTGGGCGCAGACCTCATGGCACGGTGCCGGGTGCTGGCGATCCCGGGCGTTGATATCTCTTCCACGGGACTTCGACGTCGGGCGGCCGGCGGCGAGTCACTCCGCTACTTCACGCCGCCCGCAGTGGAGCAGTACATAGGGGCTCACCGGCTATACGCCGACCTGGGCGCGGGCGCGTCAGCGGCGGGATAGACGGCGCAACACATTGTACACCGTCCCTGGGCTCAGCCTGGACGAGCCTGGAGGGGGAGGAGGTGAAAGGATCGTGGCGGTAACTCTCTATGTCGGGAACCTTCCCTGGACCGTCACGGAAGACGAGCTGGCCGAGACCTTCAGCAGGATTGGGCAGGTGGGAGCGGTCCGCATCATTGCCGATCACGTTACGGGACGCTCTCGCGGCTACGGCTTCGTTGAGATTGACGGTGTGGGTCTGGAGGAAGCTATCCATGCAATGGATGGGGTGGAGGTCAGAGGTCGACGTCTCACCGTGGGCCCGGCCAGACCCCGCCCCCCGCGTCATTGAGCGCTGTGTAGGGCCTCGAGCGCCGAGGACGCCGACGACAGGCGGCACTGTGCGGGGCTCGTGGAAGGTAGCGCGGCCGGAGCCGAACTGGTAGAAGAGCCTTGGTGACAGCAGACGAATCACTGGAAGCGTCGCAGAACAGACGCCTGGCGTTCGAGTGGTGGTGGCTGATCTGGATCGCCGCGGGGGCCTGCGTGTTCCTCTCTGGCGCCCTGCTCGGCGCCGTCGCAGGCGGCGGATCGGCTGGCGAGGATGACGGATTCCTTCACCTCCTTGCACCGCCCTTCGGGGGCCGCGATCGCGTCACGGTGCTCGCCGTCGGAGTGGATACCTCCGAGGGGAGGGGCCTCGCCGATACGATCATCGCACTGGCCGTCTGGCCGGCACGAGGGGACCTCGCCGCGCTCTCGATTCCTCGCGACAGCCGCGTGCTCGTGCCAGGGGTGGGGGTGATGCGCATCAACGCCTCTCATTCCTATGGCGACCGCCCGCTGACGGTACGCACCGTCGAGATGCTGCTCGGGTCTCACTTCGACTACTACGTTGAGGTGGACGTCCCGGGGCTGGTGGGCCTCGTCGATGCAGTAGGCGGCTTGGACATTGAGGTGGAGAAGCGGATGTACTACCGCGACCGATCGCAGGACCTGCTCATCGATCTTCAGCCCGGGCTGCAGCATCTCAACGGCGAACAGGCAGTTGGCTATGTCCGGTTCCGCCACGACGCAACGGGCGATATCGGGCGCATCGAACGGCAGCGCAAGTTCCTCCGCGTGCTTGCCCGCGAGCTCCTGTCGCCGAAGAAGGTGGGCCGGATCCCGAGCCTCGTCGACGCCTTTCTCGAGACGGTGGACACGAACCTGGCAGTCCGGGATATTCTGAGCCTCAAGAAGCTCGTGGAGCAGGTCGGGCCCGACGGAGTCCTGATGGAGACGCTGCCGGGCCATCCCCGGATGATCGACGGTGACAGCGTGCTGGAGCTGGACGCGGATCAGGTGCAGCGAACCGTCGATAGGGTCCTGTGGGGACAGGGAACCAGAGTTGTCGTATTGAACGCTACCGACATCAAGGGCTTGGCGGCCCGCACGGCTGAGTTCCTCGCCGAGCAGGGCTATGACATTCTGGATGTCGGTAATGCAGACCGTAAGACGGGAAGTACTCTGATCCTCGACCACCGCGGGCAGGCCCGGCGCGCACAACGGGTCGCGGGAACGCTCGGCATGGGTGTTATCTCCGCAGTGCCTGACGGCGACAACCCGGCCGATGTCACTGTGATCCTCGGGGGTGACTTCGGGAGCGCTACTCGATGAGCGAACGGGCCGCGCGCGTCGATGCGTCCTGTGGCGGGCTGTCGGCCGAAGACAAGGCCGCACGCGCGCGGGGCGCGCTGATCGACAGGCGGGCCGTCGATCCGGTTCTGCTCGACATGCGAGAGATCACGCTCATCACGGACTACTTCTTGATCTGTCACGGAACGTCCAGTGTCCATGTGCGCGCCCTCGGCGACGCCGTGCTGGAATCGCTCAAGGAGATAGGCGTGCGGCCCAGCGGCGTAGAGGGCCGCGGTGAGGCGCAGTGGGTGCTTCTGGACTATGGCGATGTGATCGTTCACATATTCGGACAGGAAGAGCGAGAGTTCTACTCGCTGGAGAGGCTCTGGAGCGACGCGCGCCGACTGTCGGATCGAGAATCCGGCCCGAGCTAATCATGTCAGACGAACCGACCCTATCGGAGATACAGAACCGGATCCGCGAGCTGCTCGGCCGCGCCACTCTTCTTCGCGCGCGGGGGGAGCGCAGGGAGGCGCTCCAGCTGACCCAGCAAGCCATCGATCTGGACGAGAGAAGCTGGGAAGCGCACGAGTTGATGGGCGACCTCCACCTCGATATGGGCCGAGGCGATCTCGCCCTGGAGAACTACCGACGGGCGCGGGAGCTCAACCAGTCGCGAGGGGTGCTCGAGGAGAAGATCGGGCGCGCCGCACTCGCTCGGGCTGCGCGGCAGCGCGCCGCCAGCATGTCCGAGGCGCTCCTGGAGGGGATGGGCGGGCCCTCGACCGTCAAGCGCAAGCCTGGCCTGGCCGCGGTGCTCTCCCTCATAGTCCCCGGGCTCGGCCAGCTCTACAACGGCGAGGTGATCAAGGGCTTCATCATGGCAGCGCTCTTCATCGCGCTGTTCGGCCTGACCGCGGTTGCACTTCGCGCTCACATTGCCGCAACTCCCGCCTCCGCACAGGGGATCCTGTACGGTCCGCGCGTTGACATCGGCCGCATTGTGTCGGGGCTCTTCAGCGGCCTCAGTGCGGTCTGGGTGGTGCTGCTCGCGTGCCTCTGGATCTACTCCATAGCTGATGCCGGCATCCGCGCCAGCAAGACCATGACCTCCGACTCGACAGGGCTCGTGTGAGCGCCGACATGGAGAAGACCCCCCAGCTGCGCGAACTCGCCCGGCTCGCAGTCGGAGAGGGCATGGACCTTCCTCGGCCCGGAGAAGCCGGGGAGATGGCGCTGGAGGAGGCTCTTGCTAGAAGGCGGAGTGTACGCAGCTTCTCCCCGAAGGAGCCTGGGTTCCATCAGGCCGCGCAGCTGCTCTGGGCCGCACAGGGCGTGACCTCCGAAGACGGTCTGCGAGCGGCCCCGTCGGCAGGGGCGGGCTATCCGCTCGAGACGTATCTGGCGTGCGTCCACGGCCTCCTCCGCTACGAGCCGGCGAAGCATGCCGTCACGAAGGCTGAGGCCGAAGACATCCGTGGGCCGCTTGCCTCGGCCTGCTTCGGACAGGCCTTCATTGCTGAAGCGCCTCTGTCGATCATCTTCTCCGCCGTCTTCGAGCGCACGACGAGCCGCTACGGCGACCGCGGCATCCGCTACGTCTACATGGATGTCGGCCACGCAGCTCAGAACGTCCACCTGCAGGCCGAGGCCCTCGGCCTCTGCTCGGTGCCGGTGGGCGCCTTCGATGACGAGGCCGTCGCCGACGTCCTCCGTCTCCCTTCCGACCAGAGGCCGGTGTACATCGTCTCTATCGGCTTCGCCGCTCGCGCCTGAGCTTGACCGGCCTCTTGGCCTACCCTATAATCGTACGCGCGTGCCCCAGTGGCCAAGTGGATAAGGCACAGGCCTCCGGAGCCTGGATCGCAGGTTCGAATCCTGCCTGGGGTACCATTCCCGTCTAGTTCTTCTGTCTCCGACCCGCCGGAGCGAACCGGACGTGACGGCAGCACCAATGGACAACGTCCGCGAGCACTACGACCGGCTTGCACAGTACGAGTGGGACCGTCTGTTCCAGGATCCCTATCACTCGCTCGAATGGCGGTCGACCATCGCCGCGCTCGATGAGTATCTGCCCTCGTCCGGCCGCCTCCTCGACGCCGGCGGCGGGCCAGGCCGATACGCCGCGGAGCTGTGTCGGCGTGGCTACCAGGTGTTCCTCCTCGACTACTCCGAGAAGTGCGTAGAGCTGGCTCGGCAGAGCTTTGCCGAGCTGCCCGCGGAGGTGGCAGGCCGCCTGGAGGCGGCCGAGGTCGGCGACATCCGCGATCTCTCCCGATTCTCCGATGAGAGCTTCGATGCGGCGCTCTGCTTGGGAGGTCCGCTGTCACACATCATGGACCGTGCCGAGCGGGAGCGGGCCATGTCGGAGCTGGCACGGGTAGTGAGGCGAGAACGGCCGGTCTTTGCTTCCGTGATGGGCTACTTCGCCGTGCTGCGAACTCTCCTGTGCAGAGATCCCGGCTCCCTGGGCTCGTCTGAGCGTAAGGCCCTTCTCGGCAAAGGCGACCACGTTCATCACGAAGGCGGGTACTGTGACTGCCACTTCTTCCGGCCTGAAGAGCTTCGCGAACTGGCCGAACAGGCAGGCCTGAAGACGGTCGAACTCCGAGCGCTCGAGGGGCTGTCATCCAATCTCTCAGAAGCCACGAACGCCTTGCGGGAAGAGGACGATGGGCGTTGGGAGGCGTGGCTCGAGGTCTTGGACGCAACCTGCAGGGAGCCTTCGGTCGTGGCGACGTCGGAGCACTTCCTCTATGTCGGGCGGCGCCCCCCTGCAGCCTGAGACAAGAGCGCGTGTCTGAGCACGTGAAGGCCCGCGAGGATGCCCTGTGACACCACGGGAATGATAGCAGCGACACACGCGCGCATGGTGTAACCATTGGCTGAGGCATCTACCGCGCTTTCGCCTCGCGCTTGGGTATTGTATAATGGGAGTACATAGACGGTATCCTGCCGGAGCCTATCTGTAGACTCAGGAGGAACGTGTGAACACAGCCAAGACAGTCGGCCTCATGGTCCTGCTGACAGGGCTGTTCATCGTGGTCGGCTACTTCATCGGGGGCGAGCAGGGCATGATCATCGCCTTTGGGTTTGCCTTCTTGATGAACGTTGTCAGCTACTGGTTCTCCGACAAGATCGTGCTGGCGATGTATCGGGCCAAGCAAGTGGATGAAGCGACCGAGCCAGGCCTCTTCCGGATCGTCCGTCGCCTGGCGCAGCGAGCAGGCATGCCCATGCCGAGGGTGTACATTGTCCCCCAGGCGCAGCCGAACGCGTTTGCGACCGGACGGAACCCGAAGCACGCGGCAGTCGCCGTTACGCAGGGCCTGATGCAGATCATGAACGATGAGGAGCTCGAAGGCGTCCTCGCGCACGAGATCTCCCACGTCGGGAATCGCGATATTCTCATCGGCACCATTGCCGCAACGTTGGCCGGTGCCATCATGATCCTCGCCCGGATCGCTCAGTTCGCGGCCATCTTCGGAGGCGGCGGTCGCGACCGCCGCGGCGGCGGCATCGCTCTGATCCTCGTAGCGATCGTCAGCGCCATCGCGGCGTTGCTTATCCAGATGGCCATCTCTCGGTCCAGAGAGTACCAGGCCGATGCCTCAGCGGCGAAGTTGAGCGGGAACCCGCGCGGCCTTTCCCGTGCTCTGGACTCCCTCCGCCGGAGTACGCAGCGTGTGCCAATGGAGGCGAGTCCGGCGACGTCGCATATGTTCATCGTCAACCCCTTCACGAAGAAAGGGATGAGCTCCCTCTTCAGCACGCACCCGCCCGTCGAGGAGCGGATTCGGCGTCTGGAGCGGATTCGAACGAGTCGCTGATCTCTCCGGGCGCAGCCCCGGACGGTTATCCCCTCGCCAGGCGATGGTTGGGGGATGCCAGGCCTCCTGCGTCGAACTCCGGTCCCAGGTAGGAGTGGTGATCCTGCGATGGCCCAATCCTCGCGCTCAGTTACGGTTGGCGGCGTCAGGATCGGCGGCGGCGCGCCGATCACGGTTCAGTCCATGACCTCGACGGATACTCGCGACGTCGACGCGACAGTATCCCAGATTCGTCAGATCGAGGATGCTGGCGCGGACCTCGTCCGGGTCGCCGTGCCCGACGAGGAGGCCGCTCAGGCCCTCAGCCGGATCAAGTCGCAGATGTCCGTGCCGCTGATCGCCGACATCCACTTCAACTACAGACTGGCGGTTGCGGCCGCCGAGCAGGGCGTGGACAAGCTCCGCCTCAATCCCGGCAACCTCAGCCGGCCGGAGCAGGTAGAGGCGGTCGTCGCGGCGGCCGGCGAGCGCGCCATCCCGATACGGATCGGGGTCAACGCAGGCTCCGTTCCGGAGGATGCCAGGGAGCGTCACAAGGGACGTGGCGACGTGCAGGAGCAGGTCGCGGCGGCCATGGTTGACACTGCCCTCGGCCACGTGGAGCTGCTCGAGGGGTGGGGCTTCAGCGACATCGTCGTCTCGCTGAAGGCCTTTGACCTGCGCTCCACCTGGCTGGCGAACCGCTTGTTCAGAAAAGAGCGCGACTACCCGCTGCATCTGGGAATCACCGAGGCCGGACTGCCGCCTGCGGGGATCGCGCGCTCTGCCATCGGCATCGCGATGCTTCTCAAGGAGGGAATCGGCGATACCATCCGTGTTTCTCTCACAGGAGATCCTGTGCTGCAGGTGAGCGTGGGTCGGGAGATCCTGTCGGCCCTCGAGTTGGGCGGCGCGGGCATAACGCTGGTGACATGCCCCACCTGCGGCCGGTGCGAGTTGGACCTGGCGGGCCTGGCGCGATCGGTGGAGGGGCAGCTTCGCCCTATCGATCGGGATCTCCGCAGGGAAGGGCGTTCGCTTCGAGTGGCGGTGATGGGATGCGTCGTCAACGGGCCGGGTGAGGCGCGTGAGGCCGACGTCGGCATCGCTGGAGGTGCGAGCAGAGGTGTGGTATTCGTTGGGGGCAAGCCGATCGCGACCGTCCCCGAGGGAGAGCTCGTTGGCGCCCTCGTCGATGCAGTGAACGATTATCTGAAGGGCGAGTGACCACCGGGGAAGCACAGGCTATGCCGCGCCGACAGAAGCCGAGCCTGATAGAGCTCCTGGTAATCGTGTCCATCCTCGGGATTCTAGCCGCCATCGTTATCCCGGCGATGGAGCAAGCGCGTCAACGCCCTCCCTCTTCCGGGGAGCGCGTCGGCCAGGCGCATGATGTTGCGGGCGGGCCCGAGGGCTTCGACGGTCAGCTCAACACAATCGAGGTTCCCGAGCTGTCGCAGGGCCGGGATGGCGGCAGTCCCGGCCGAGCTATAGGCGTGCTCATAGGTCTCGTGCCCGTCATCCTGCCCGTCGTCGTCGTGCTGATCATCTTCGGGCGCGTGCGGCGGCAGTTGTCGGGAGGCGGATAGTTCTTGGGCGAATCGTCGGTGATCAGCTAGCGCGGTCGAGGTGTCTACTGCTTTCTCGCACGTTCATCCACATTCCGGGCGTGGGTCCCGTCACGGAACGGCGCATCTGGGACAGCGGCGTGCTGTCCTGGCGCGACTTCATGCGGGAGCCCGGCGCCGCGGGTCTGCCTGCCCGAATCACAGGGAAGGCGGAGAGCGCCATTGGCGCCTCGCTGCGCCACCTCGAGGCCGGGAACCACAGCTACTTCGCCTCTGCCCTCGCGTCGAGGGAGCATTGGCGGGCCTACCCGGAGTTCTCCCATCGAGTCGCCTACGTGGACATCGAGACAACCGGAATGGGGGAACACGACTCGGTGACGATGGTGGGGGTGTACGATGCCCGCGGTGTCCGCATCTACACGAAAGGCGAAGACCTCCAGGACTTCGCCGACGACATCCGGCAGTACGGACTCCTCGTCACGTTCTTCGGGTCGTGCTTCGACCTGCCGTTTCTCCGCCGGCGCTTCCTCGGCCTGCGCCTCGACCAACTGCACATTGACCTCTGTCATGTGCTGCGTCGCCTCGGCCTGAAGGGTGGATTGAAGAACATCGAGCGGCAGCTGAACATCGCTCGCAGCCCCGAGACTGAGGGCCTCGGCGGGTGGGACGCGGTCAGGCTGTGGCGGGAATGGGAGCGCGGCAGTCAGGAAGCTCTGGATCTGCTCAAGGCCTACAACCGGGAGGACATCGTCAACCTCGAGAGGCTGATGCACTACGCCTACGAGCACATGTGCGAGAAGACGGGCATCCCGGCTCAGGCTGTGTAGCTTCTTCGCGCGAAGAACCTTTCGAGGCTCTCCCGCGTCCAATCGGCAGGGAAGAGAGGGGGTGATGGCAGTGCGCCTGGCCTATGCTCCTTGGATCGTGCTGGGAGCCGTTGTCCTTGTGACGGCAGCGGCTCCGTCCCTGCGCGAGCAGGTCGGGTCGATGCCCGATGCGCTCATGCCGCGACTGGGGGAGGAGCCCGATCCCTCCGAGGCACATCTGGCACAGATCCAGCCGTGGTGTGATCGCGCCGTTGCCTTCGTCGAGCAACATCACCCAGACGACCCCGACATGATGCTGGCCGCCGGGGTGCTGGCCGGCGATGTCTCCCTGCTGCAGCGCGCGGCCGAGGCCAGCGACGATCCCGTCGCGTGGGCGGCCTACTGCGAGCTGCTCGAAAGCTGCGGGCCAGGCCTGACCTGCGGAGGCGGCTTCGAGCGCATCGGCTTGAGCGGCATCGACCCCGCCGACACGGCCGCTGTAGAACAGGAAGAGCGACGCATCGCTGAATCAGGGCTCCCGGCGAAGCTCACGCCCCAGGAGGTCCAGCCCAACCTTCGGGCGCTTCGAGCCTGGCAGGACGCCGATCCCGAGAACGGTCTGCCCGTCGCGCTGGAGGCGCGCTACCTGTATGCACTTCATCGGGACCGAGACGCGCTCATCGTCTGGTCCCAGGCCGGGCGAATGCCGCTCGCCACGCCCCATGCGATCCCTCGCGCCCGCGAGGCACAATGCCTTCTCACCGCGATGGGGATGCCCCAGGCCGACGCGCTCGCGAGCTCCTGGCAGGTGATCATCCTGCCGAGCTTCGCGCGCCTCCGCAGCCTCGCCCGCGTCGCCTACTACGAAGGTCGGCGCGCGCAGATGGCGGACGATCCGTGGGGCGCCATCAACTGGTGGCAGTCCACCGTCGGGCTCGGCCGCAACCTCCAGGACTCGGCCGAGACGATCATCCAGTTCCACGTGGGCGTCGCCATCGAGGGCATCGGCGCCCGCCCCGTGTGGCGGTGGCACCACGACAACGTCACCGGCATCCCGGATGGGCCACTCTTGGGTGGCCGCTACTTCCACGGCCCTCAGCACGACTTCTACGTTGAGCACATGGACTGGAGGGCCGAAGAGGATATGATCGAGAATCTCGCTGGGGCGAGAGTTCGCAGCGGCCTCGTGCACGAATACACTGGCGGACCCGGCGGCCTTGGCGCATTTGAGGACTACTACCAAGCCAATCGCCACATTGGGGCGGCGGCCCTCTGGGCCTTCTTCGCCATTGTAGTGATAGCTGTCCTCGTGCTGTTCGGCACGTGGTCGCGGCGCGCCGCAGATGATGCGACACGACTCAGCAGCGCATGGCAGTTCCTCCTCGCGGTGCTTATCTTGCTGCCGGCCGCGGCGCTGGTCACCCTCGCACTCGCCAGCGGCGGCGCCGGCCCTGCCCTGAGGAGCGCGTCTCCGGCTGCGGGCCCGGCGGCGTCCATTGCACTTCCGGCTGGCCAAGCGGCCGTCGCGGCGACTCTACGTGCGGCCCGTGCCTGGGTCGAGGCGAGGCCCTATGTGGCGATAGGCTTGGCCGCGGCATCGGTGCTGGCTGTGCTGTTGCTTCCGCTGCTCGGGGCGGTCCTGGCCCGCGCAGGCGGGGCCCGGGTGCGGACGGCGTGGCGAGGGAATCTGCGCCGCGTGCTACCGGTCGCGGTCGCCCTGTCTGCGCTTCTGTTCCTGTACTTCAATGTGACCGCGCTTCGCATCCGCGGTGCGTGGTTCGCCAAGTGGTCTGCGCCAGGGGTGACCGAGTTCAGCGACATGGTCGACCAGCTCGGCGGAGCGTGGCAGGAGCCGGACATCCCCTTCGACGCCTGGCGGGCCGAGCTGCCACCTGGCGCATAGAGCGAAAGGCAGGCAATAGCGGCCACTTGCTGCTTTCGGGCGGCCGCGTTGGCAGGGAACTATGATTAAGCCGCGCCTATCGTGGCTGGTTGTGGTCGCCGTCGTCTGCATCATCGCCGCGGTGCCGACGCTGCGCCACCACGCGGGGCTCGCCTGGCTCTCACTGAAGCCGGGGGACATAGAAGCACTGGGACTCGACGAGAACATGCCTGCGGAGGCGCATGGACCGCCCTCCTACCTCCGCGTCCTCAGTCAGCTCCGATCCCACCAAGCGAGAGCCATCGCCTTCGTCGAAGAGCACTATCCGGACGACCCGCGCATGCTGACCGCGGCGGCGCTCCTCGCTGACGAGTTCTCTCCAGGAGATCGGACTCTGCGGCTGCTCGAGCGCGCCGCCGAGCTGGGCGAGAAGCCAATTGCCTGGGCCGCCTACACCGAACGTCTCGCGGCGAAGGGCCCGCACTATGCCCGCGTGGGGTCCGGCGGGGTCGACCCCGACGACGCATTCGCAATGCAGGCTGAACGCTCGCGCCTCGCCCACTCCGGCATCCCGGACAAGCTCTCCCCGGAAGAGGCCGAGCCGATGTTGGCTGTCGTCCGCCGGTGGCAGGCGGTCGATCCCGAGAACGCCCTCCCTGTCGTCCATGAATCCGTCTATCTGTACGGCCTCCACCAAGACAGGGAGGCGCTCATGGCCTGGGCCAGGGCCAGCCGGCTGCCCACACTGACCGCCCATTCCACAGGCCACATGCATGCCATCACCGATGTGCTCGTGGCCATGGGCATGCCTGAAGCAGACGCGCGCCTCGCCGCCTGGTCGAGCGTCCGCTGGCGGCATTTCGCTCGCCTACGGGACTGCGCTCGCATCGCCGGATATGAGGGGCGCGTCGCCCAGATCGAGGGCCGCGCCGAAGACGCCGTCACCTGGTGGCAGAGCACCTTCGACATCGGGCGCCACATGCAGGACTCCGCCGATACTCTCATCGGCTGGCTGGTCGGCTCGGCCGTCATGAGCATCGGCACCCAGCATGTCTGGCAGTGGATCCATGACGAGCGGTCCGGCATCCCCGACGGCCCCCTCCTGGGCGGGCGCATCTTCTACGGGCCTCAGCACGGCTTCTACGTGTCCGTCATGGGCGCGGAGGCCGACGAGGACATGCGGGCCGCTCTTGTCCTCGCCAAGGTGCGCACGAAGTTGCGCCGCGGAGGCGGCTGGCCGCAGATCGCGGACGAGTACTACCTTGCAGCCGGCTATCTTCACTATGCTGGTACGCTGCTGATCGCGGCCATGGCTCTGGTGGTCGTGTTCTGCGCCCTTGGTATCTGGTCTCGCCGCGCTGCCGACGACGCTGTTCGGTCCGGCCCCCTGTGGAACCCAGTGCTGCTCGGCCTCATCTTGCTGCCGCTGGTCGTCGGAGCCCTCGCCGTACCGTTCGTCGGGGAACGTATGCCGACCAGAATGCCCGACCTCCCCGACATCGTTCCCTTCGACATTCCAGTGGAGAGCGTGGACCTCGGCCCCTTCGTGTTCTTCGGCCCGCCCATCCTCTCAGTGCTGCTTGCCGTGTTCCTCACCAGCCTGGCCGGACACAAGGGCCAGGCGCCTGGCGCCAGCCCGTTCGCCGCCTGGCGGGGCTACATCCGGCGCATCTTCCCGCCTGTGCTCGCCGTCTTCGCGCTCATCTTCCTCGCTCTCATCATCAGTGGGCGGAACATCCGCAAGGACTGGGCTGCCTACTGGCGCACCCCCGGCAACACCGAGATGTCGTGGCATATCGAGCACATCGGCCCCGAATGGCACAATCCCACTATCCCACCGGACGCCTGGCGGGCCGCGCCGCCTCCTCCACCTCCACCTCCTCCGCACCCTCCAGGCAGACGCGGGATGCGAGGCTCCATGGGCAGGCGAGGTATGCGAGGCGCCCCAGGAGGCAGAGGGCCCTAGGACAGGTGGCATGAGTAAGCTCAGGCTTCCCTGGCTCATCGTCGCCCTTGTCGTTGTGGTGGTCGCTGCCACACCGACGCTCCGACAGCTCGCCAGGCGCCAACTGAGGGCCGCTCTCTATCGGCCCACTGAAAGTGACCCCGGAGCCGAATGGCTCTTTGGGGAGCGCCATCTCTGGAGCCCCGCGGCGCATGGGATGGCTTGGAGCTCTGCTCCCGACATTGGGGACCGTGCGATCCCCTTCGTGTTGGCTCACCATGCGGACGATGCCGAGATGCTCACCGCGGCCGCTGTTCTGGGCGAAGGTGAGGCGACTGACCTCGAGTGGCACGGACGGCCGGACGACGCGGAAGCTCTGAGAAAGGAGATGCACTCGCTCCTCAAGCGGGCCACATCACAGCACGGCCCGCCCGCCTGCTGGGCCGCTTACGCTGAGTATGCGTTGTGGCATCTGACGTGTAACCGGATCGGCGCGTTGGGGATCGATCCCGAAGACGCTCAAGCCGTCCAGGAGGCGCGCTGGGAGCTGGAGGAGAGGCTAGCGTCTGATGCCGAACTGGGCTTCGTCGAGCCCACGTCCACGCAAGTCGAGGAGGCTCTTGGCGCTCTCCGCGGATGGCAGCAGGCCGACCCCGAGAACGCGATGCCAGTCGCCCTTCGGGCGTGGGTGCTGTACGCTCTGGAGCGGGACGAGGAAGCCATAGCGGCGCTGAAGGAGGCCGCGAGCTTGCCGATCGCGACCGGCCGCGGGGCCGAACGGGGCGAGGCCGTCCGCGCGCTGGCCCTGGAACTGGACGCTTCTCCGTTGGACGCGATTCTCACAGCCAGCAACGTCTGGAGCAGCCCGTGGGTCCTGGGCAGGCTTCGGTCTCTCGGGCGCATCGCCGTCTACGAAGGGCGCCGCGCCCAGCTCGAAGGTCGGCCCGAGGATGCCATCGCGCTATGGACCGCTGCCATCAACCTCGCACGCAGCCACTCGAGGTCGGCCCACACGTTGATTGAGCATCTCGTGGGCCTGGCAGTGGAGGGAATCGCCGCCAGCCCGGTATGGCGCTGGTGCCCTGACAGCGTCACTGGCATCCCCGATGGGCCGCTCATGCGCGGCCGCCTCATGTACGGGGCTCAGTATGAGTTCTATGTCGAACAGATGGGCGAGGAGGCCGCCGACCAGATCAGAGACAGTCTTCTGGTCGCCAAGCTCCGCTCTGCCATGCACAGGGATTACTACGGTGCTGACACCTCCTACGAGCGTCTCTTGCTCTCTGGCTACTTCCCGTTCATCGGCCAGCTCGTCGCCGGGGCAGGGCTGCCGCTGGTGGCCCTTCTCGTCATCGTGGGGTTCTTCGGCCGAAGCTATGGAGTGCCTGGGGAGTGGGTGCGCAGGTTGAGACGCCTCGCGGTGTGGCTCCTCGTCGTCACGACCATCGCCATTGCGTGGGCGCTCGGCGGAGCACGCCTCTTCCCCGAATCCCCGATATATCCCGGCCTTCCACTTAGCCTCTTCGCCTTGCCGGGTCTGCTCGTGCTTGTGACGACCTTCCTCTTCGCCCTCTTTGCATGGGCCGACCGCGGCCCGTTCATTGCGACTTGGGGCGCGAGCCTGCGGCGTATCGTCCCACCCATGCTTGCGCTGCTCGCCGTCTGGTATCTAGTGATCTCCATCATGTCGGTTGACAGCTGCTGCAGATCGGCCCAGGAGCTCGGCCGGCCCGAAATGGCGAAGTTCATTGAGCAGGCCGGCCCCGAATGGCACAATCCCACCATTCCGCCCGACGCCTGGCGGGCCGAGTACCCGCCGAACCTCCAGCCTTGACGGGCCGCGCTCGCTCATGGTATAAGTGCAACAGACAGATGAACCGCATGGCCATCCTGATTGCCAGCATCATCATTATCGACCCGGCGGTGAGCCGGGAGCGATGCTGGATGTCAGGAAGGTAGTCCCAGACAACGAGCGCCAGCAGGCTCCGGCCCACCGCCAGACGAGGCGGTGGGCTTTTCGCGTTTGTGGTGCTAGGAACGGAGCGGGGAGATGTTCGAGGAGCAGTCAGGTCTGCCCGATCAGACAGAGTTGGAGAAGGGGGTGCTCGCGTTCTGGCGCGAGAGGAGAATCTTCGAGAAGCTGCGAGAGAAGAACCGCGGCGGACCGCGCTTCTCCTTCCTCGACGGCCCCATCACGGCCAATAATCCCATGGGCATCCACCATGCCCGCGGCCGCACTCTGAAGGACCTGTCCCAGCGCTACTGGGCCATGCGCGGCCGCGACCAGCGCTATCAGAACGGCTTCGACTGTCAGGGGCTGTGGGTGGAGGTGGAGGTGGAGCGCGAGCTCGGCTTCACGAGCAAGCGCGACATCGAGCGCTACGGAGTGGCCGAGTTCGTCGAGCGCTGCAAGGAGCGCGTCCGCCGTTTCGCCGATCTCATCACGCAGGACTCCATCCGCCTCGGCTGCTGGATGGACTGGGAGCGCTCCTATTCCACCGATTCCGAGACGAACAACTATGCCATCTGGCACTTCCTCAAGAAGTGCCATCAGCGCGGCCTCATCTATCGGGGCGCCGACGTCATGCCCTGGTGCCCGCGCTGCGGCACCGGGCTCTCCCAGCAGGAGGTGCAGGATGGGTATCGGGAGACGACCCACCCAGGGGTCGTCGTCAAGTTCCCGTTGAGGGGCCGCGCGGGCGAACATCTGCTGGTCTGGACGACGACTCCCTGGACATTGACGGCGAATGTCGCCTGCGCCGTCCAGCCGGACGCTGCCTATGCACGGGTCCGCCAGGGGGATGGCGTCTACTACCTGGCGGCGGAGCGCGTGCGCGAGGTACTCAGCCAGAGCGCACCGTGGCGAGTCGAGCGTGGACTGCCAGCGAGCGAGCTGGTGGGGCTGGAGTACGATGGACCATTCGATGACCTCCCACTCGCAGCCGAGGCAGCGGCGGCTCACCGTGTAGTGTCCTGGACAGAGGTTTCCGAGGCGGAGGGCACTGGCATCGTCCACATCGCACCGGGCTGTGGCAAGGAAGATTACGACCTCGGGCGCGAGCTCGGGCTGCCGGTTGTTGTGCCTATCGACGAGAACGGCACGTTCGTGTCGGGTGCGGGCCCCTACGAAGGGATAACAGCGTCCGAGGCGGGCGATGCGATTGTCGCGTCGCTTCGCCAACGGGGCTCGCTCTACCGCGTCGATGAGCACAGGCACAGATACCCGCACTGTTGGCGATGTGGCTCTGAGCTGCTGTTCCGGCTCGTCGACGAGTGGTTCATCGCGATGGACCCATGGCGGGAGGAGATCAAGCGGCTCGCGCGAGAAGTGGCGTGGATACCAAGCTATGGTCGGGAGGTCGAGCTGGACTGGCTGGCCAACATGGGTGACTGGATGATCTCCAAGAAGCGGTACTGGGGGCTTGCGCTCCCCATCTGGCGGTGCGAATGCGGCTGGTTCGACGTGATCGGCGACAAGGCTGAGCTTCGAGAGCGGGCCGCCGCCGGCTGGGCGGATTTCGACGGCCACACTCCGCACCGTCCCTGGATAGACGCGGTCAAGGTCAAATGCGCGAAGTGCGGGGAGCTTGCCAGTCGCATCCCCGATGTCGGCAATCCTTGGCTGGACGCTGGGATCGTGCCGTACTCCACCATGGGCTACTTCGAGGATCGTGAGGAGTGGGAGAAGTGGTTCCCGGCCGACCTGATCGTCGAATGCCTCCCGGGCCAGTTCCGCAACTGGTTCTACGCGCTCCTCGCCATGAGCGCCATGCTCGAAGGCCGCACGCCGGTAAGCACGATCGTCGGGCATGGGCTCGTCGTTGACGAGGACGGCGAGGAGATGCACAAGTCGAAGGGCAACGCGGTCCTCTTCGCTGAAGCTGCCGAGGAAGTTGGCGCCGATCTCGTACGGTGGATGAGCGCGGCGCACCCGGTCGTGCAGCCCCTACGCTTCGGGTCGGCGTCGGCAATGGCGGCGAGTGGCTGGCTCCGCACGCTGTGGAATGTGTACAGCTTCTTCGCCACCTACGCGAATGTGGACCGCTGGCCGATGTCCCACCTCCCCCCGACGCAGGTTCGGGACGAGCCCGCGTCGCCCCTGGACAGGTGGCTCTCGGCTCGCCTGGCCGCCGGCGTCGAGGAGGTGAACCGAGCGCTGACGTCGGTTGACTCGGCTCGCGCGACCAAAGAAGGCCTCTCGCTACTGGACGATGTGTCGAACTGGTGGGTCCGGCGAAGTCGGCGGCGATTCTGGAAGAGCGGCGACGGCACGGACAAACAGGCCGCCTACGCGGCCCTTTGGGCGGCCCTTCACTGCGTGAGTCGACTGCTGGCCCCCTTTGTACCTTTCACGGCCGAGGCTCTCCACCGGAAGCTGGCCGCGCCCTTCGCCGGAAAGCTGCCGGAGAGCGTGCACCTATGTGACTTCCCTCGCGCCGATGAGTTCACGGAGGATCAGGCTCTGCTGGACGAATGTGCTCGCGCTCGCGACGTTGTCCGCCTCGGCCGCGCCGCGAGGGCGCAGGCCGGCATCCGAGTGCGACAGCCACTCGCGGCCGCCTTCGTCCTGACGTCTGTGTATGATCGTGAGCGG
This sequence comes from Candidatus Hebobacterum abditum, assembly GCA_029821875.1. GTDB lineage: Bacteria > Armatimonadota > Hebobacteria > Hebobacterales > Hebobacteraceae > Hebobacterum > Hebobacterum abditum. Next base: position 226,522 of record JALGXW010000001.1, read on the forward strand.
CCGCTGCCGCACTTCGAGCAAGACGTGATGGACGAGCTCAATGTCAGGCGAATCGAATTCGTCTCCGATCACGCCGGTCTTGGCGATGCGGCCGTCCAGGACGCCGGCCTGGCCGTAGGTATTGACACACGAATCGAGCGAGATCTCCGACTTGAGGGCATCGCGCGCGATCTCGTGCGACATGTTCAGAACCTGCGCAAGCGCTCCGGGCTGCATGTGGAGGAGCGTATCTACCTGTGGATCGAGCCTGACGGGACCGGCGAGGTGGGGTGCGCTGTGGCCCAGCATGCGGCCTACCTCCGCGCGGAGACGCTTGCCGACAGTCTGGCCGCCGCGGAGGTCCCGAAGGAAGCTCAGTCAGCAGAATGTCGGGTCGCAGGCGCTCGGGTCAGGATCAGCCTGATGCGCGCTGGAGTTGCCTCGCAGTAGGCACCACGGAGCAGCGGGCGCTCCGGGATTCCGCCCATTAATCGCTGGGCCGCGAAGGATTTCGCACGCCAGATGGCAACCTCTCTGTGGCAGGGCGCAGCAACTCTGGGGAAGAGGACGCATGGACTCGACCGCGGAGGCGATCGGCGCAGCGAAGAGGGCCCCGTCGGGCGCGGGTGACGACACAGCCGTCGCGCGCCGCATCGCAGGGGGAGATGTCGCGGCCTGGGGAGCGTTCTTTGACCGCTGCGCCCCCTGGGCCTACCGCTTTGCTTACCATCATCTGGCCGGGAACCATGCCGACGCAGAGGACCTCTGCTCAGACATCATGATGGCCGCCGCGCGCTCGATTGGCCGGTATGACGGCAAGCGCGGCACGCTGGATGTCTGGCTTCTCGGGCTTGCCAGGCACAGGCTGGCGCGGTTCTGCCGACGGCGCCGGGTTGAGATGCCGCTGGTTCCCGATGTGGCGAAGGCCGGGGTCCAAGCCGCGAATCCAGTGCCCGACCATGCCGCAGATGCGACCTTACACCGTGCGGTTGTGAACCGCGCACTCGCTTCGCTCCCCCAACGACAGGCCGCGGTCCTCATAGGCAAGTATGTCACCGGCCACACGGTCGAGGAGCTGGCCGCCCAAATGGGATCGACGCCGAAGGCCATCGAATCGCTGCTCTCGCGGGCCCGCGCGGCCTTCCGGTGTGCCTTCAGCGCCTTGCTCAAGGACGGTTCAGGAGGTGGAGAGCCGTGAGTGAATCGGACAATCACGAAGCCAATATCGCCCGCCTGCTCGCGGGCGGCTATCAGGAGGTTGCAGCGCCGGCCGTCTTCCGTGATGTCCTGCTGTCGCGGACGACACCCCTTGTGGCGCGTCGTGCCCGCCGAGCTGTGCGCTGGTGGCTGCCGAAACTTGCCGTCGGAGTCGCGCTCCTCGGGGTCGCCCTGGGTGCCTGGCATCTCCTCGGGGATCGCAGCGCGCCGGTCCGATGCGGGGCCCCGCTCGTGGCCGTCATCGCGGCCCGCGGCTCCGTTGTGGACGCGCAGGGCGAGCCCCTCGCCGTGGGCGACAAGCTTCCCGTCGGGGCCACCGTCCGGACCGGACAGGAGGCGCGCGCTACCCTGATCACTCGCCGCGGGACGGAGTTCACTCTGGGGAGCGAGAGCGCTCTTGTGCTGGAGGGAGCACACGTCGCGGCGCTCACAGCCGGTCGCCTATACTGCCGCAGCCGCGCCGGAGAGGTCTCCCGGATAGACACCGATGCCGGGCGCATCCACCTGCTTGGAACCACCCTCGACGCCCACGTCCAGAACGAGAGCAGTGTCGCCGTCACTGTCCTCGAAGGCAAGGTGCGCCTCGCCAACAGGCACGGCGAGGCCGAGGTCACGTCAGGCCGCCGCGCTCTCCTCGTCGCCGCTCTGCCGCCGGGGGAGGGCGAGGTTGTCAATCGCGCGTCCGCCGCGGAGTGGTACTACGGGCGCACCGACATCGAATCCGACTTCGGCGACATCGCCTACATCGTGAGCAGAAAGGCGGCCCAGGCCCTGGCCACTGAGGTCTGGGCTATGGACGCAGACGGCTCCAATAAGCGCCGCCTCAAGACGTACCTCGGGTGGGGGTTCGCTCCCGGCCCCTGGCTCCCTGGCCAGCGGTGGCTCGTCTACAGCGCCCATAGCGTCATCTGGACGCAGCCCGATTTCGAGAACCGCCGCGCCCACAGCGCGGCCGGGCACCCAATCGTCGAGGACCAGGCGTGGCTTCTCAACGCCGCCGCCGGCCAGGACGTCGCCTTCGATCTCCCGCCGGGCGCCGACCCTCTCTACACCGACCTCTCGCCCGATGGCACCCGATTGGCCTTCAACGGCCGCTACCAGCCCGATCCCGATGATCGCGAGACGCGCGAGGGGGGCCTCTGGGTCTTCGACAGGAGCACTGGTGAGATGACGAAGCTCCTCGACGGCTGGATGAAGACTCCCATGTCCTGGGCGCCTGACAACCGCCGCATCGTCGCCGACACCGGGGAAGGCTACGTGGTCCACCACCCACTTATCGTGGTCGATGCCGACACAGGCGAGGTTCGTGATCTCGGCGTCAACGGATCCGGCGGCACCTTCTCACCTGATGGCACGAAGGTGGCCTACTGCGGCGAGTTCCAGAGCGGGGGGAGTTGGTTCGCCGGCGTGCCTACAAGTGGCCGCATCCTTGTCCACCACCTCCGCACCGACGAATCTGTGCCCATCTCGCCCTCCGGCGAGGGAGCTCTCGAGCCCCGCTGGTCGCCCGACGGCCGGCGCGTCGCGTACCGTTTCAGCGTCCACGGCGAAGACGATCCTGAGAGTGGCTGGCCCGAGAGCACTACCTCGATCTGCGTCGCCGCCGCCGATGGCTCGGGCTCGGCGCCCGTATTCGAAACCCAGGCCGAAGTAAGCGGCTTCGCGTGGATGCCGTCCGGGGATGCTCTCTATCTTGCAACGGAGCAGGGAGTCCAGATCATCGCCGCCGACGGCTCCGGCCCTCTTGCCGACCTCGGCGGGAGCGCCGAGGACAGCCTGCTGGCTCCGCGCCAGGAGGAGCACACCGTGGGCGCTCTCGACGCCATCCGGGAAGCGGTCTACCAGTACGCCCTCGGCAACATCGGCCGCTTCGAGGGCAAGCCCCGCGAGGCCCGGGCTGCCTTCCAGGCCGCCGCCGACATCTTCGGCGGCCTCGCCTGGGAGTACCCGCTCGCCAACCTCAGCCCAGGACAGCTCCTGCTCTACGCCGACAAGTGCGCTCAGCTCACCGCGACCTCTTCTAGAGAGCTCCTCGCCGAGAGCTGCCAGGAGCGCGTGAACTACCTGGGATATCGCCTGGTCTCCTACGTCGCAGACGCGGGCGAGTTCCCAGACGACCTTGCTGCTGTCGAGCAGCACTCGCTCCAATCAAGTTGGGGTATGGACTGGTTCTCCAACCAAGATACCGAGTGGCTCAAGATGCTCTTCCGGTGTCCCGTCGCCGGACCATTCAGCTACCATCCACCGTCAGGCGATCCGGCGATCGGCGACGTGCTGGTCACGTGCTCCTCCCACCCCGACCATAGGCTCGTTTGGACTGCACGACTCGCCGAGGACCTCGCCTGGCACGAGCAAGTCGCCGCCAGCCGCGCCGAGCGGGAAAGCGAGAAGCCCCAATAGCCCGTGAGAAAGCCAGAGGCTGCCGGCCAAGCCCTCGCCCGCGAATTCTGACCTATGGTCAGCAACTCAGTCAACGTGGCGACCCTCGCGGACGCCACGGGATTGAGAGAAAGGGGACGCCCTTCGGGGCGTCCCCTTCAGCATTCGGTCAGACTCGGCTGGTTCGCTACTTCTTCTTGCCCTTGCCTTTGTTGTTCTGGTTGTTCTGCTTGTGCTCTTTGCCCTTGCCCTTGTCGTCGTCCTCCACGACCACGACTACAGGGGGGCCCTGCTTCTTGCTGAGTCCTGGCGGATGGTAGGGATCGCCGTGCTTCGCCCAGCCGGTCTTGCGGCCGCGATCCCATCCCGGCGGCCTATAGCGAGGATCCTCGCCCGGCCCCACGAAGAGAGCGACCCGATCGAAGTAGCGGTACTGGTCTGGATGCTGCTCGTATTCCTTCGCCCGCAGCAGCATGGCGTCGATGATCGCGGTGCAGCCGACGCCTTTGACGCGCTGCGTCTTGAGCGGATTCAGCGAGTCACTGGGCACGAGTGCGCGCAGCCGCACGCGGCCGCTGTCGAAGAGGTCCTCGTACTGCCAGACTGCCTGCACACGGTCGACCAGCTCCTTCGGCCCGGCGACCTGCATCATGCCGATGTAGGCCTTCTCGCCGAAGGTGAGGTAAGGCACGACCTTCGTTGCCCCCGCCGGGGTGCCGCCTTCGGCCTTGTAGACCGAGTTGATGAAGGAGTTGATCTGCGGGCCGTACGTGCGCACAGCATAGCCAATCGCCGCGCCCTTGAGCACATCGCCCGCGTTCCAACCGCGCGAGGCCGGCACCAGATAGGCGTTGCTGCTGAGTGCAACGTCGAGCAACCCGGTGATGCCGAGGCCTTGCACGCGGCTGACACCGATCGGGTTGACCGAGTCCAGCGGCATGAGCAGCTTGATCCGGTATTGCTTGTTGCTCCACGAGGTCTCGAGCTGCCCCACCGCCTTCGTCCGGCTCACCAGCCCCTGCGACCCGGCCACCTGCGCGGCGCCGACATATCCCTTTTCACCGAGAGTGAGGATCGGCACGACCTTCGTCGAGGTGCCGGCCGGCAGGCTGCGGTTGCCGGTGAGGGTGTTGATCGCGTCATCGGCCGGATCGGCGATGGCGGTGACGACCGCGCCGACTGCGACCGTCTTAACAATGGCCTCGCCGAGGTCGACGGCGAGCGCCGTGCCGCCAGCCAGGCAGAGAGCTAGCCCCAGCAGAACTGCAGATTTCCAGGTCATCCTTGTCCCCCTGTCTGTTGTGTCCTGTCTCGCCGCCTTTTGCTCAAGTGGAGTATTCCACACGCGGGCACGCGTCTATGCCTGACGCTCGGCTTACGGGGAGCGAGAGACGCTCGGGCGTCGTCTGGGGGTCGGGTGCGCAGGGTGACAAATCCTGGCATCTGTACTATCATAGCCGCGGACGAGCGACGGTTGCCGAAACAGGAAGTTCGGGGGAATAGAAATGCGCAGCGACCCAGTACCGACCATCACCGAGTTGAACCTGTACGTCGACGACGCGGCCCTCGAGCTTATCCCGAGGCGGGAGGCGATGCGCCTGCAGATCCTCCCAATGCAGCTCCAGGGCGGGTGTCTGATATGTGCGATGGTCGACCCGAATGACATCCTCAAGATCGACGAGCTGCGGCGTCTGACCGGAAAGGACGTAAAGCCAGCGCGTGCCGATCTCCGCGTGATCGATCGCGGCATTCAACGGTTCTACGGTGAGCGCGAGGAGCTCGAGACCGGTCCGGCCCTCATGGAGCCCGGACTGGTTGTCGAGGCGGACGCGCGGATGGGCCCAATGCGTGGGCGAGGGGAGGACGCGCCGGCCGTCGCGTTGGTCAACGAGCTCCTCGAAACTGCCATCATGTCGCGGGCGAGCGACATACACTTCGAGTCCGGGGCCACCAAGCTTCAGGTCCGGCTGCGCGTCGACGGTGTTCTCTTCGACCACCAGAGCTATCCGATGGATCTCCACGCCTCCGTTCTATCCCGCCTGAAGATCATGGCCGGCATGGACATCGGCGACCACCGCCTCCCTCAGGACGGCCGCTTCGACGCACGGCTGCGAGGAAAGGTCTTCGATATCCGGGCCTCGGTGGTCCCGGCGACCTTTGGCGAAACGGCCGTGCTCCGCCTGCTGCCGAAGACGGCGACCGGCCTGCGTCTGAGCGAACTCGGTTTCTCGCCTGAACACGAGCGGGAAATGGATGAGCACATAGTCAACCGGCCACACGGGATGATCTTCGCCACCGGCCCGACGGGCTCGGGGAAGACGACGACGCTCTACGCGATACTGAGCTCCCTGGACCGGGTCGGCCGCAATGTCGTCACCATCGAGGACCCGGTGGAGTACCAGCTGACGCGGGCCACTCAGATCCAGGTCCACGAGAAGATCGGCCTCGACTTCGCCGTCGGCCTCCGGCACATACTGCGACAGGACCCCGACATCCTGATGGTCGGGGAGATCCGTGACCTCGAGAGCCTCCGCATGGCCATCCAGTCGGCCCTGACCGGGCACCTGGTTCTCACCACGGTGCACTGCAATGACGCGGCCAGCGGCGCGGCCCGGCTCGTGGACATGGGGGCCGAGCCCTTCCTCGTTGCTTCCGCGGCCACAGCTTTCATCTCTCAGCGCCTCGTGCGAAGGGTCTGCACCGATTGCAGGACAGAGGACAAGCCGAAGCCCGGGGTGCTGGAGACGCTCGGCATCTCGGACGATGGCGCCACCTACTACCGAGGCCGCGGCTGCGACCAGTGCCGCGGCACGGGTTATTTCGGCCGCACGGCTGTGTTCGAGATCATGATGGTCAACGACATCATCTCGTCTGCCATCGTGCGAAAGGAATCCTCCGGCGAGATCCGCCGCCTTGCCCGCAGCATCGGCTTCGACGGTCTGCGCGAGGACGCCCTCAAGAAGGCTCGCGAGGGCCAGACCACACTCGAGGAGATCGTCCGCGGCGTCTGGGTCGAGGAGGACTGAAGGCCGTCTGCCGACGCGTCCGCGCGGGCCTCGTCGGACCGTAGGCGTTCCGCAAGTAGGATGTGATCCATGCCGGTCGGCTTCGGCTCGCCGGGAGCTGGCAGGCAGCAGACGGGCCCGTCTCGAAGCCGTTCCGTATGCCTGGCGATCACTACTTCAGCGAGAAGCCGGCCGCGAGAGGCGGTCGGCGGCTTATGGCGGTCGGGCTTCGCGGATTTGCACTGCGGCTCCTGACTGAGGCCGGGGTCTTCTCCCGGGAGCGAATCGACCGCGGCACCCGTCTGCTGATCGACCACTTCGAGGTGTGTGCAACTGACCGTGTCCTCGACCTCGGCTGCGGCTATGGCGTGGTCGGCATCGTCGCCGCCCTCCTTGCGCCTGAGGGCAGCGCCACCCTTGTAGACATCAACCGCCGGGCTGTCGAACTCGCCCGGCAGAACGTCGCCCTGAACAACATCTCGAACGCGGAGGTATTGTGCGGGGACGGCTTCGCGCCTGTGCGTGACCGCACCTTCGACCTCATCGCGCTGAACCCGCCAATCCGGGCCGGCCTCGCCGTTGTCCATCGACTCATAGCGGAATCCAGGGATCACCTCGCTCAGGCCGGTCGGTTCTATCTCGTCGGCCGAACCAAACAAGGAGTGGTTAGGCTGTCGCAGAAGATGTCCGCAACATTTGGCGACGTATGCGAGGTCGCGAAGGGGGGCGGCTTCCGTCTTTACCGCGCCGAGAAGACGAACTCGGACTCGTGCTAGAAAGGACTCTGATGCGGAGAGAATCCCTTGTCTTCCTCGAGGAACTCGTCAACGCACCGAGCCCCTCCGGCTTCGAACAGCCGGCCCAATCGGTGGTCCGGCAGTACGCCGAGCGGTTCGCGGACGAGGTGGTGACCGATGTCATGGGAAACGTCATTGCCGGCGTGAACCCTGGCGGCAAGCCGCGTGTGATGCTGGCCGGGCACTGCGACGAGATCGGCTTCATGGTCCGATACATCACAGACCAGGGCTTCCTCCACTTCTCGCCGATTGGCGGGGTTGACGCGCATCTCGTGCCAGGTCAGAAAGTACATGTTCACGGCGCCAAGGGGCATGTACTGGGCGTAGTGGGGAAGAAGGCCATCCACCTCATGCGGGCCGAGGAGCGAAGGAAGGTCCTGGACTTCCACCAGCAGTGGGTCGACATCGGTGCCGTCGATCGGAAGGGCGCGGAGAAGCGGGTGAGTGTAGGCGACGCGATCACGTTCGCGACGGTCTTCGAGCGGCTGACCACCAACATCGCTGTGGCCCGCGGCTTCGACGACAAGATGGGCAGCTTCGTTGTGATGGAGGCGCTGCGCCTGATCCCGCGATCCAAGCTGAAGGCAGCCGTCTTCGCCGTTTCGACGGTGCAGGAGGAAGTCGGCCTTCGCGGCGCCACGACGAGCGCCTTCTCCGTCGATCCTCAGGTCGCTATCGCGGTCGACGTCACCCATGCGACAGACTACCCCGATGCCGACAAGACGCAGTTCGGAGAGACCAAGCTCGGCGGCGGACCCGTTCTTCACCGGGGGGCCAACATGAATCCGGTCGTCACAGCGCATCTGCTCGCCGCCTCGACGAAGGCCCGCCTCAAGCATCAGATGATCGGGGTCCCCGGCCGGTCTGGGACGGACGCGTGGGCCATGCAGCTTGTCAGAGGCGGGCTCGCCAGCTCCGTTGTGAGCGTGCCGCTGCGGTACATGCACACCCCCATCGAGGTGCTCGACATCCGCGACCTGCAGGCCGCGGCGAAGCTGCTTGCGACTTTCTGTGTCGATCTGAAGCCCGGGACCGACTTCGTCCCTAAGTGAGCTTCAGCTAAAGGAAGGGAGGACCGCACGTGAGAGATCTCGCCGCGCGCGCCGTCCAGCGCGCCCGGGCCGCGGGGGCAACCTACGCCGACGCCCGGGCGGTGGTCAGTCGCACCCAGGAGATCAACACGAAGAACGGCGCGCCTGAAGGGCTCAGCGATTCCACAGATCAAGGCATTGGCATCCGCGTCATCGCCGAGGGCGCTTGGGGGTTCGCCAGCACTGCTTCGCCTCGAGAGGAGGCCGTCGACGAAGCGGCCGAGTTGGCGGTTCGCATCGCCCGAGCGAGCGCGACTCTGTCTGCGGGGGGTGTCGAGCTGGCCCCACAGGATCCCTGCCGGGCCGAGTGGTCGGCCGACTACGAATCCGATCCCTTCTCTGTGCCGCTGGAGAAGAAGCTCGCACTGCTGCTGGACGCGGACAAGCGGATGCGTGATGTTCCCGGGGTACGAGTGGCAGCCGGCGAGATGACCTTCGTTCGGGAGGAGAAGTCGTTCGCCAGCAGCGAAGGCGCCGAGATCGTCCAGGCGCGCCTTCAGTCGGGCGCTGGCATCCACGCGATGGCGGAGGGGAACGGCGAGGTACAGCGGCGCTCCTATCCGGCCTCGCACGGGGGCGGCAATGCCAACCGAGGCTACGAGTTCGTCGAAACCATGGACCTACCCGCTAACGCGCGGCGCGTGGCACAGGAGGCAGTAGCGCTCCTCTCAGCAGATCCATGTCCGGCCAAGGTCACGACGTTGATCCTCGACGGAGGGCAGCTTGCCCTGCAGGTGCACGAGTCGTGCGGGCATCCGACGGAGCTCGACCGCGTCTTCGGCACGGAGCGCAGCTTCGCCGGCACATCCTTCTTGACGACGGACAAGCTGAACGAACTGCGATATGGTTCCGACGTCGTGAACTTGTACGCCGACGCCACGATCCCCGGCGCCCTGGGGAGCTTCGGATACGATGATGAGGGCGTTCCGGCGGCGCGTGTTGACTTGGTAAAGGCTGGCACGTTCTCTGGCTATCTCAGCTCCCGGGAGACGGCCGCGCGCCTGGGCATCGAGAGCGGCGGCGCGATGCGTGCGAGCGGCTGGAGCCGTACCCCGATCATCCGCATGACCAACATCAACCTGGCGCCGGGCGACTCGAGTCTGGAGAAGATGATCCGGGAGACCGACGACGGAATCTACGCCGTCACGAACAAGAGCTGGAGCATCGACGACCTGCGACTCAACTTCCAGTTCGCCACCGAGATCGGATGGGAGATCAGGAACGGCGAGTTGGGCCGGATGCTGCGCAACGTGACATATCAGGGCGTGACGCCGGACTTCTGGGGGGGCTGCGACGCGATCGCGGGCGAGGACGAATGGTACCCGTGGGGGCTGCTGAACTGCGGGAAGGGCGAGCCCATGCAGGTGATGTGGGTCGGCCACGGCGTAGCCCCGGCCCGCTTCCGGGAGGTCCGGGTCGGCGTGGGAGCCGATGAGGATTAGGACAGCGGTGGTGTGCGACCTACCCGGGCACGGCCAGGATACGATGGACCTTCATCTTGAAGAGATTGGCGCTGGCCGCGGAGGTGGCCACGATCGCCGTGTCCGCTCCGTGCCCCGTCCCCGCGCAGGAGATCACCTTCACTCTCTCCGGCAGCAGCCCGGCGTCGCAGGCCATCGCGATGATCTCGACGCAGACCTTCATGCCCTGGGAGAACAAGTACAGGGTGTGCGCCATGATCGCCCCGGGCGGGAAGCCCTCGAACTGGCTCTGCAGCGCCCGGTCCACCCCGCCCGTGAGCGCGTGGGTCCCGCAGGCGAGCTTTATGCCGGCCTTCTCCATCGCTCGGCCGTGACGCGCGTTCCACTTCACGTCGTACAGCTTGTCGATGGCCGGCGCCATCTTAACGCCGACGAAGTTGACCTTCGGGCGCGCCTGGGCCAGCGGGGCGAACTGCGCGCCGACATACCCCGTGTTCGTCGCCATCACGACGTGCCGAATCCGGCTCGACTTCAGATGCCTGCCTACGATGTCCACGACAGCCGCCGTGTTCTGCCGCCACTTGCCGGTATCTTCGAAGTAAGTGATCTGCTCGATGTTGGCCATTCGATCTTCCTCCGTGTGAGGATGGCGGCTGACTTCGCTGGGGGACGGCAGGCGTCCTGCCATCACAAGACCGTATCGTCTGCTATGTCCGCTAAGGAGACAGTCTATGCTCGGTGAAGCCAAGTGTCTTGAACTTCTGGCGGCGGCCCTCGACGAGTGCGACTGCGATCAGTCCGAGGCTATACTGGTAGCCCAGAACAGTGCCCTCACGCGCTTCGCCGATTCTGCCATTCACCAGAACGTCGCCGAGACCGACGCGATGATCTCCGTGCGGGCAGTCCTGGGGAAGAAGATCGGCGTCGCGGGCGGCAACCAGCTCGATGAAGGCAGCGTGCGGGAGGTGTCTCAGCGAGCGTTCGAGCTGGCCCGTGTGTCGGCCGATGACGCGCATTTCGTGTCGCTCCCCGGGCCGAAGCCGATACCCCCGGTGCAGAGCTTCGCACAGGCGACGGCCGACTGCGGCCCGGACGAGCGCGCGCAGGTCGCCCACGCAATCGCGGCCGTAGCCGAGAAGCAGGGATGTCGGGCCTCGGGGTCACTGGCGGCGGAGTCGGCCGAGATAGCGGTGGCGAACTCGCTTGGCGTGCGTGCCTACACACCCGTTACCGAGGCGACCCTCATCACCGTCGTGGCGGACGATGACTCCAGCGGGTACGCCGAATGGCGCGGCACGAACGTCGCTGATATGGACGCAGCGCATGTCGCCGAGGTAGCCACCCGGAAGTGTGTGGACGGCCGCGGCGCCGAGGCCATCGAGCCGGGGGAGTACGCGGTGATCCTAGAGCCACCCGCGGTGGGAGACATGCTCTTCATGCTCGCCTACATGGGAATGGGCGCATTGGCCTTCCAGGAGGGCCGCAGCTTCATGTGCGACCGAATAGGGGAGAAGATCGCTGGCGACAATATCACCGTCTGGGACGACGCCACCGACCCGCGCCAGCTCGCCTGGGCCTTCGATTGGGAGGGAGTGCCGCGGCAGAAGGTCACGATCATAGAGAACGGCGTCGCCCGCGGTCCCGTCTACGACTCCTACACGGCGCACAAGGAGGGCAAGGAGTCCACCGGGCACGCCTTCCCCGCGCCGAACACGTTCGGGCCCGCGCCAACGCGCCTCTTCCTGGGGACGGGCGATTCGTCGGTCGAGGAGATGATTGCCTCGACCGACCGCGGCATTCTCGTCACTCGCTTCCACTACACGAACATCGTCCACGAGAAACACACTATCTTCACCGGCATGACGCGGGACGGCACCTTCCTCATCGAGAACGGGAAGGTCAGCAAGCCCGTCAAGAACCTCCGCTTCACCCAGAGCATCCTTGAAGCGCTCAGCGACGTCGAGATGATCGGCCGGGAGGGCCATCTGGTCGAATACGCCTGGGTTCCGGCCCTCAAGATCGGGAAGTTCGCGTTCACGAGTTGAGGCGCTGACACCCTCCCGTCCATCGCGACCAGGTCATTCCGGCGGCATTCGGCCGGGCAACAATCTCGTGCTCGCGCAGGACAGACGCGGGCGATTGGCGAATGCAGCATCATCCCAGGCATGAGGCCCTTTGATGGTCTGTCGCGACTACAACCCGGAGAAGGACAAGGACTCCGTCTATCGCGTCCTCCGCGAGGTAGGGTGGGCCGAGCCGGGCAAAGAGGAGGTCCTCGACCTCGTGCTCGAGTGCGACCGCTCCCTGGTGGCCGACATAGACGGAGTGGCTGAGTGTGTCGTGTGCACCTCGCCGGGGACGATGCGCTACTTGGAGGAGGAGCTTCCACTCGTCGAAGTGACGCTCGTGGCCACCAGCCGCGTGGCGCGGCGCCAGGGGCTTGCGCAGCGCGTCCTCGCCCGCGCGCTTGCCGCGGATGTGGCCGAGGGGGCTGTGGTGGCCCGGGTATGCCCCTTCGACCTGGGATTCTACGATCAGCTGGGGTTCGGGCCCGGCCCGTATGGGCACGCGTTCTTCTTCGATCCGAGCACGCTCCGGGTGGATGTCCGGCCGCGCGTTCCTCGGCGCCTGACAGCCGACGACGCCGGACTCGTGCATGCGTCTCGTCTCGCCCGGCGCCGCGGGCACGGGGCCGTCAACTACCCTGCCGTCGCGCTGAGTGAGGCGGAAATGCGCTATTGGCCCGATAAGGGCTTCGGGCTGGGCTACTGCGACGGGCCAAATGGTGAGCTCACCCACCACTTCTGGTGCACCGCCGAGAACGTAGAGCGTGGCCCCTACCACATTCAGTGGATGGCATTCCAGACCCGCGAGCAATTCCTCGAGCTGATGGCTCTGCTCGCGGGCCTCGGAGACCAGGTTCGCCTCGTCCGCATGCACGAGCCTCAGGACATGCAGCTCCAGGACCTCCTTGCTCGCCCCTTCCGGCAGCGGTCTATCACAGGCGAATCGACGTATGAGAATCGCTGCAATGCCTTCTCGTTCTGGCAGGCGCGGGTCCTGGACCTGCAGCAGTGCCTGGCCCTCACCCGCCTCTGGCTCGGCGTGGGGCTAGCCACGGGCCTCGCGTTCACGGACGATCTAGACGGACCGCCCGAACTGCTCGACGCGCTCGACTCGGCCGTTCGCCTGCCCGAGATGAGGCCGGACTGGGACTTCTAGCGCCGGCCGCTGCCGACAGGACCTGGCGGGGACGAGCCGAACCTCTCACTGCATCGAATTCAGCGGAGCGACATCATGCGGATAGGGATAGTCGGAGCCGAGAACAGCCACTGCACGCACATCGCCAAGAGCCTCAACATCGAGCATGCTGCCCCGGACGTCGAAGTCACCCATGTCTGGGGTGAGACGGACGAGTTCGCGGCGAAGGCCGCGCAGGAGGGGAGGATCCCCAACATCGTCGCCGATCCTCCCGACATGATCGGCCACATCGACGGAGTCATGCTCGACCACCGAGATGGCAAGTATCACCTGCCCGCGGCCCGGCCCTTCGTCGAGGCGGGGATACCGGTGTTCGTTGACAAACCGTTCTGCACCGACCTCGCGGAGGGCATCGAGTTCGTAGAGTTCGCCCGCGCCAAGAACGTCCCGGTTACGAGCTTCAGCACCGTGCCTCTGCAGCAGTCAGTCCTCGCCTTCTACGAGGCCGCCAAGCGGCTCGGCCGGCTTCGCTCTCTGGTTACCGCCGGGCCCTGCGATGTCGCGAGCGAGTATGGCGGCGTCTTCTTCTATGGCATCCACCAGGTGGAGATGGTCACCAAGTTCCTCGATACGGCGCCGCTCGAAGTCACCACCGCCCGCCACGGCGATGACGCCATCGCCGTCGTTGCCTTCGAGGGTGGCCCCGTCGTTACTCACCAGTTGCTGCAGGAGTGGTGGGCCGCCAACTTCACCGCTGCGGCCTACGGCGAGGACGGCGCCCGCCACACAGAGCTTCCGTGGGACGAGGATCTCTACATCGCGGGTATTCGCCTCTTCACGGGGATGTTCGAGAGCCGACAGGAGCCGTTGCCCCCGGCCGACTATCTCCGTCCCATCGCCATCCTGCAGGCCATGGATCAGTCGCTCGGGACTGGTAGCCCTGCGGCGGTGCTGCCCATACCGACGTTCTAACTCTCCGGCGCGGTCATCCCGTCGCACTGGAGTAGGAATCAAGCACCTATACTGGGTCTGAAGCGAGGTCGAGATGAAGCGAAGTCAAGTTGCAGCTGCACTGTACACAGTCCGTGAGCACGCAAAGACGCCTGCCGATGTTGCAGCCACCCTCACGAAGGTTGCCGAGATCGGCTATGCCGGGGTCGAGGTGAGCGGAATCGGGCCGGTTCCGGACAGCGACCTCGCGGCGATGCTGGCCGATGCAGGCCTGACATGCTGCTCGACGCACGAGCCCTCTGGGAAGATCCTGGAGCAGCCGGAAGCCATCGCAGAGAGACTGGGGAAGCTCGGCTGCAAGCACACAGCCTACCCCCATCCGGGCGGCGTCAAGCTGGACACATTGGATGACGTTATCGGGCTGGCGAAGGGGCTCAGCGCTGCAGGCAAGGTCTTCCACGATGCGGGGATCGTGCTTTCGTACCACAATCACGCGGTGGAATTCCGTCGGTTCAACGGCCGCCTGATGCTGGAGGTCCTTCTCGAGGAGACCGATCCCTTGCTCCTCAAAGCGCAGCCAGACACTTACTGGATTCAATACGGCGGCTGCGATCCGGTGGAGTGGTGCCGTCGGCTGAAGGGCAGACTGCCACAGCTGCACATGAAAGACTACAAGGTGAAGGCAGATGGAACCCCCACCTTTGCCGAGATCGGGAGCGGCAACCTGAACTGGACTTCAATCATCGGCGCCGCCGAGGAGGCGGGATGCGAGTGGTACGTCGTGGAGCAGGACTCGTGCGATGGCGACCCGTTCGACTCCCTCCGGATGAGCTTCGAGTATATCGCGGAGAATCTCTGCTCGTAGGCCTGCGTGGCACAGGAGCGCCTAGGGAAGTCCGGTGGGCTAGGCCGTCAGGCCTCGCCCGCCTTCTCTAACGCCACTCCAGCAGGCAGGACCTCGACTCCCTCGGCGGCGACGAGCCGTTCGAGGAGCATCTCGAGATAGCCGCTTCGGATGGGCCCCCAGCCCTCATCGTCGAGTCCATGCGTGTTGTAGATCAACCATCCGTCGGGCCGTGACAGGAGCAGCTCTATCTGCTCGTTGACGTGCCACTCGCAGTTGTCCGGCCCCGCACCTGTTGTCGTGAGCTTCGTCGTCTCCGGACCGGGGAGGGGGTTCAGCCCTCCTCCGCCCGAGCGGAAGGCCCTGACGACGGTGGGCAGCCATTCCTCTAGCTCCGGTGTGGACCGGTTATACGGGAAGTTGAAGACGGCCTTCTTCGGGTCGAATCCATCGAGCTTCTCTGCAAACACGTCGAGGCAGCGAAGGATGGACTCCTTCGCCTCGTCTGACGGCAGCTCGGCGTGGTTCGCGTGGTCGTAGCCGTGGGGCATGATCTCATGCCCGCGGGCCTGCAGCTCGTTCCACAACCCGAAGTCTCCCCGGTCGGTGCCCCACGTGTGCTGCTCGGGCACTAGTTGATCGGGCGCGGCCAGTACGTTCATGCAGGCTTGCAGCCCGAGCCGCTCGTAGATCTCGGCGATCTGGAGGTTGGACTTCCGGAACCCGTCGTCGAAGCTCAACGTGATGATGTGCATGTTCGCTGTTCCTTCTGCGACGCGACCTCCCGCCCCTTGCCCATCGAACAGACCTGTAGGCCGGGCGAGCGGCAGATGACTGGGCCGCCCCGGGCCACGGACAAGTGAAGTTCCTCACTTCGCACCCGCCAGTGTGGTCGCCCGGTGTCTTGTCCAGGTGAGCGCACACGCGGTCGACGTACCTGGTATGCAGGGACAAATACCAATACCCACACCTGTGGATATGTGTGTGGATTCGCCGTGGAGGGCGGAGGATGCCTCTCAGAGCACCCAAGACCAGTGCCAGCCCCTGATCGGCTTGTGGCCGCGGCGTAACAACCTGTGACGACCTGTGGGTCATGGCGTGCCCGCAGTAACTCCCATGTGCATGCTCTTGACAGGAGAGACAGACGTGGTAGAATACCTCTGAGTCAGATATATATGACTCAGAGGTAACGATGAGAAGTGATCCACAGCTCGTGAAGGGGACGGTTCGCCTGCTGGTGCTGAGGCTGCTGGAGCGGGAGCCCATGTACGGCTACCAGATGATCCAACACCTGAAGGACCGCAGCGAGGGCTACTTCCGGCTCGGCGAGGGCGCGCTCTACCCGCTGCTACATGAGATGGAAGAGCAGGGCTTCCTCCGCGCCGAGTGGCGCGAGCAGGAAGGTCGCCTCAAGCGCCGCTACTACCACCTCGCCGCGAAGGGGCGGAAGGAACTCGCGCGCCGCCTCGAAACGTGGCAGGACTTCACCCGCGCCGTCGACTCGGTGTTGGAGGCCAGCCATGTCTGAGATCGACGACTACCTCGCCCGACTGCGCTCCCACCTCAGCGACCTTGACCCCAGGCGCGCTGAGGAGATTGTCGCCGAGCTGCGCAGCCATCTCGAGGCGCGAGCAGCCGAACTGCGCGCTGGCGGCACGGAGGATGACGAAGCGACTGCGAGGGCGGTGGGTTCGTTCGGCGATCCGGAGCAGGTGGGCCGTGACCTTCTCCAGGGCAACGCCCGCCACCGCCACCCCAGTACACTCCGCGCCGTCGCCGCGCTTGCCGTGGCCCTCGGGCATGTTGTCGCTCTGGACAAGTTCATGAACAGCCCGATCGGGCGAGACCACTTGATAGCAGGTGTCATCATGCCCCTCACAGGGCTCGACTGGGGGCCCGCCGCGGCCTTGGTTGAGTACGGGATATTCATCCCTGTGAGTATCCTCGTCGGGATGATAGGTGGTCGGCGGTTCTGGTGGCTCTCCGCCGCGCCCGTTGTCATCGGCACAATCTGGTTCTGGGCGACGGTCCTCTTCCGCCTTCCGCCGCACGTGGAGATCCATTGGGGAGCACGTCTCATTCGGTTCGCCGTCCACGCAGTTCCTCTCGGTGCCCTGCTGGCAGGCCTGGGTTGGCTGGGCTCTCGCCTGCTCACGAGAAGATCCTTTGGGCTACCCATCGCCGCCATCTGTACTTCGACTGTTGCCGCCCTGTGGCTGGCGGCCCTGACTGCGGGCGGGGGACGGCCGTGGGATTACGGGATGCTGACCCTCTTTGTACTAGCGGTGATCGTGCTGCTTCTCGTCGCCGGCCGCCGCGACCGCTGGCTCAGTCGCCATGCCTTCGTGGCGTCGGTATCTGCCCTGTGTGCGATGGGTCTGCTCTTGGTGATTGCCCTGGTGTTTGTCTTCTCCCGCGACAATCGCTGGGCGCTCCGCGAAGGGCAGCCAATGCTCACGGTCGTAGCCGTCGCGTGTATCGTCGGGGCCCTTGGCACTCTCATCTACTGGGTGCGTGGTCGGGCGGCTGATGTGGGGTGAGGCCATCTTGTGGATAGCCGGGCTGGCCGCGTACCTGTGGTGCAGGTGGCCGGCGACGAAGACCTCAGCCGCTTAGCGCACGCGCAGCTCTCACAGCAAGCTCGGCCGCGCCGCGCCATCCCCTTCGCAGGCGGTCGAGGTCGGTCTGTCTGCACTCATATACGTTGTCGCTGGCGACCAGAATCGCCACCGCGTCCATCCCCATGGCCGAGGCGACGGTGTAGAGCGCGGCCGTCTCCATATCCACTCCAAGACACCCGAGGCTGTGGTGCCGCCCCACCTTGTCTCGGGTCTCTCGCAGGATGCCGTCGGTCGTCCAGACGGGGCCGAGCCGCAGATCGATGCCGAGTTCGGCCGCGCAGGCATTCACCACCTCTGCCGCCTTGGGCGAGCACTCTGCCGCGTGGTCGGCGGGACCGTAGTTGTGAGACGCGCCTTCGTCTCGTACGGCCGAGCACGGCAAGACGAGTTCGCCGCACTTGACGTCCGGCTGCAGGCCGCCGCAAAAGCCGATGCCCACAACGGCGTTGAATCCAGCTTTCGCAAAGACGTCAACTGCCATCGCAACGGCCGGGGCGCCGAACTTCGGCGAGGAGAAGGCGATGCGAGTGTCGCCGACAGTGCCGAGAGTGACCGTGCTAACCTGCTGGAGGTCGCGAGCGTGCTCGCCGATCCAGCTGGCATCGTAGACGTCCGGGTTCTCCATGGGGAGGACGATCACACGGGGGAGGCCCGTGCGCGAGTCTTCGGGTCCCAGCAACCACCCCGCGGCGGTCTCGCGAAACGCCTCGACCCAGAGATCTGGCTTGTCCGCCATAGCGGTACCCCTGCTTCACTCCAGCGCTAGGTGAGGTACTAAGTTCGTCGGCAGGCAGCGCCCTCCTTGGAGCTCGATGTCCTGCCATTCGGCTCTCCAGAGTCACCCGGCCTTGCAGAAGACTGAGAATATGTGGGGTACGCCGAAGCTTGGCGCGACGTGCTGGCGGACAACCTCGAAGCCCGCGCGCTCCAACGCCTCCCGCAGCGTCTCCGGGTCGAAGTGGGCCTCGACGTCGTAGAAGCAGTCCAGGAGCGCCTCCCGCGGGATGTCTTCCGGTGTGAGATCGGTGAGCTTCCGGCACTCAGCGCGGAGCTTCTCATCGGCCGACAGTTGCCGAGCGAAGTTGCTGCCAGGATCGAGCATATAGCGCTCGTCGCGAATGCGGTAGGGGTCCACGAGATAGTGTCGTGCCTGGAACACCAGCTGCTCTCCATCCAGCCGAAGCCAGGACTCGGTGCGGGGCTGGCCGTCGGGCACGAAGTATCGGAAGTCCCATTCGAGGTTCGCGATTACGGCCTCATCGGCGGTGACGCGTGACAGCTCGGCGAGCGCCGCGTCGGGATCAGGCAGGCTTTCTAGTGTGCCACTGACCGCGACGCCGTCGAAGACCGCGTCGGGGAAGGGGAGCATCTCGGCCAGTCCGCGCGCGAGCGCGGCATTCGTGATGCCGAGAGCGGCGATGTTCCGCCTCGCGAGAGCCAGCATGGATGGCGCCGCGTCGAGTCCGCAGATGGTCGTCACGCACTTGGCGAGCGCGAGGAGAGGGCCTCCGGCGCCACACCCGAGGTCCAGGACTCTCTTTCTACCTTCGAGAGCAGAGCGGAAGAACGTCGCTTCGTCCTCGCCATCCGGCGAGGGCGAGTCGCTGACGCCTTCAAGTCTCCCCTCAGCCGCAAGCCTCTCGTAGGCATGCCATGTAGGCACTTGTCTCATGGGGCATCCTTGCTGCGAGGCGCAGGAGCGACACCGCAGGTACTTCTGTCGGGGGGACGGGCCTCCTCCGCTGGGTGGCGAGTAGGTCACAGCTGACCGAGAAAGGCGTCTGAGGTCCCAGTGCCTTCCTGAGCCCCTTGTCCTCAAAGGCATACATGTGTTCGAATTTCCTTGACCTGAGAACATTTGTTTGCTATAATATGTCCACTTATGTGGGTAAGAGGATGTTGGAAATCATTGGTGAGCCGATTCGGGTGTGTGCGTTCTTCAGGCGGGGCAGGATCTCGCCGCTGTGGTTCGACTGGAAAGGGAGGCGATATCGAATCGAGCGCATTCGCAATCGCTGGGTGGCAAACGAGGGCGTTGGAAGGTGCTATCACTTCGCGGTGACGGTGGACAACGGGGCGGACTTGTATGAGATCTTCCTTCGGTCGGAGACGATGGGATGGCACCTCGAGAAGATCGATGTGAGTGGGTGATCCGGGTGTGATTTGGATCGTGTAGGGAAGGGGGTTGCGATGAGCAAGCGGAGGCGGAGACTGAGAAGAGTGTATGCGCACGTGCGGGTGCACGGCCTCGAGGCCTCGGTGGAGGCGCGCGAGCACGGGGATGAGGGGCTTCCGGTGGTGCTGTGTGACGAGGGCGGCCACCAGGTGACGAGCGTGTCTCCCGAAGCATCGAGCCGGGGGATTTCTCCGGGGATGACGTGCTGGGAGGCGGAACGGCTCTGCCCGGAGGTGCTCGTTGCCGAACCGGATGGAGAGAAGTACGCCTATTTCTGGCAGCGAGTGCTGGATATCTGCGGCGACTACACACCCGACCTGAGGACCGAAAGTGGCCATGAGCTGTCGCTGGACCTAACGGGAACCGAGCGCCTGTTCGGGTCGGCGAAGCAGATTGCCCAAGAGATCTCCAATCGGCTCGAGGCGGAGGTTGGAGTCGTGGTGTCGGCGGGAATAGGGTCGAATCGCCTGGTGGCGCGGCTGGCATGTGATGTGGCGAAGCCGGGGCAAATCGTGGAGGTCGCGCCGGAGAAGGCGGCGGAGTTCGTGGGCAAGTTGTCGGTCGCTGTGCTTCCGGGGGTCGACGCGGAGTGGGTGCAGCGCTTGAGAGATATGGGAATCCGGCGGGCAGGTGAGCTCGCGATTCTGCCGGTCGAGGCAGTGGAGCGGGCGCTTGGGCCGTGGGGGCGGAGGCTGTGGAAGATCGCCCACGGCGACGATCCCGGCGAGCAACGGAAGGGCGCCCTCTTCTACCCGGAAGGGAGTGAGGTCTTCTCGGCCCAGGCGGAACTGCGCCCGGCCACCGAGGAACGTGATCGCGTCCACTCCGCGCTGCGGAAGGCCGCCGACGGCCTGGCGCGAAAGCTGCGCCGGCAAGGGCTGGTGGCACAGCGGGTGCAGGTGGTTGTTGTATTTGACGACATGCGCAAGGTCGGCGCGCGGCGGACCCTTGGGCGGGCAACTCGCTCCGCTGAGGTGATCTTCGGGGCGGCGAGATCGCTGTTTGATAGGATGAAGCTGGGCGGCCGATTGGTGAGGCGAGTGCGCATTGCTGCCGGTCGCCTCGCCGCCGGTCCGCGCGGCGGGCAGCTTGGCCTGCCATTGCTGCAGCAAGAAGAACGGCGGGAACGACTGGCCGACTATATGGATCAGGTCAAGGACCGCTTTGGCGAAGGGGCGGTAACAAGGGGCGGTGCGCTGGAACTGGTCGACCGGTAGGCAGCGCAATAGGCTTGACAACCCGCCCCCCTCGAAATAGACTGGGCCTGTTCCGACTCACGTGTAGTGGAGATCTGTCGGCATAGTGCCGTGAGCCGCGTCGGGCGGCGGCCTTTCTTCGCCGCCCATCTCGGTGTGTGCGTCGTTGACCATCCCTCCGGCGTACGCGTGCCATGCTCATCACCAGCCGTCACAACCCACGGGTCAAGGCGATACGGGGTCTGCTTCAGCGCAAGCACCGCGATCGCGAGCAGCTGCTCCTTGCGGACGGAGTCCGGCTGGTCCGGGCCGCCGTCGAGGGGGGGATGGAGTTCGACTCACTGATAGAGGCCCCCGAAGTCGTGTCAGAGGAGACGAAGGGATGGCTCGACGCCAGCGACCAGCTCGCCGGAGTCCCGCGGACGCAAGTGAGCCCCGACGTGCTCCGCTCGCTCTCGGCGAAACACTGGCGTCAGGGCATCGCCGCTGTGGTGCGGCAGCAGTGGTCGGGCCTGGATGAACTACTGCCCTCCTCGACCTCCGTCGCTGTCGCGGTGAGGGAGATCCGCCAGCCCTGGAGCATCGGCAACATCATCCGGATCTGTGAGGCGGTTGGGGGCTCCGGCGTGCTCTTGGTCGGGGATTCAGCGGATCCACATCACCCGGCAGCGGTGCGCGCCAGCGTCGGGACGGTCTTCTCGCAGCGACTGGTGCGGACTACGCTTGATGAGCTTGCCGAGTGGAAGCAGCAGCGAGGATGCCTCCTCGTCGGTACATCGCCTTCCGCGGCGAGCGACTATCGGGAAGCTGTCTACCGCTGGCCGCTTGTGCTCCTCGCGGGAAGCGAGCGCGTCGGTCTGTCGCCTGAGGAGAAGTCGCTCTGCGATGTCACGGTCCGCATCCCAATGATGGGCACGTGTGACTCACATCACGTGGTGGTTGCGACGGCCCTGGTGCTCTATGAGGTCTACGGCCAGGCAGCGGCCGCGGGCGCCGGCGGCCGGTGACGTGGGCTGGAAAGCCGCATGCAGGTGTGGAAAATCATCCCGAGCCGCAGTAACATAGGGAGGACCGCTTCAAGGAGGAGTCCATGAGCATCGAGATCTGGGTCATACTTGGGATAGTCGCGATCGTCGTGCTGTGGTGGATCGCCACCTTCAACCGCATGATCGTGCTGCGCAACCGCATCGACAACGCATGGTCGCAGGTGGATGTCCAGCTCCGCAGACGGTACGACTTGATCCCGAACCTGGTGGAGACGGTGAAGGGCTACGCGGCCCACGAGCGCCAGACCTTCGAGGAGGTCACGAAGGCTCGGCAGGCCGGCATCGACGCGCGGACAGTCCAGGATCAGGCACAAGCGGAGAACATGATCAGTCAGGCACTGCGGCGGCTTTTCGCAGTGGCGGAGAACTACCCGCAGCTCCGCGCCAGCGAGAACTTCATGCAGCTCCAGGAAGAGCTGACCGGCACGGAGAGCAAGATCGCCTACGCGCGGCAGTTCTACAACGACACCGTGCTCGGATATCACAACCTGATCCAGTCGTTCCCGGCGCGGCTCGTAGCGTCGATGGGCAACTTCCAGAAGCGCGACTACTTCGAGATCGAGGAGGAGGCCGCGCGCGGGCCGGTGCAGGTGCAGTTCTAGGCAGGTAAGAGAAGCCGATGTTCGACGCGATCGCCAGCAATAGGCGGCGATCCTATCTGCTGCTGTTCGTCGTGGTTCTCCTCATTGTCGGGGTGGCCTACGTCTTCGGCCTCTACTATGAGCTGGGCCACTGGATTGTGATCCCTGCCGTCGCCTTTGCACTTATGGCGACCTGGGGGGGCTACTACTACAGCGACAAGATCGTCCTCCGCATGAGCCAGGCCCGCGCCGTGGCCAAGCAGGAAGAGCCATACCTGTGGAACACGGTGGAGGGCCTCAGCATCGCGGCCGGGCTGCCGATGCCCCGGCTCTACGTGATTGAGGACAGTGCCCCCAACGCCTTCGCCACGGGCCGGGATCCCCAGCACGCCGCGATCGCGGTGACTCGTGGGCTTCTCGACAAGATGAACCGGCTGGAACTTGAGGGCGTCATCGCTCACGAGATGTCCCACGTCCAGAACTACGACATTCGTTTCATGACGCTGGTCACGGTCCTTGTCGGCACGGTCGTATTGCTGTCCGACTGGATGCTGCGGAGTCTGTTCTACCGTCGGCGGCGAAGCAGCAGCAAGAGCGGAGGGCATCCGATACTGCTCCTCATCGGGCTGTTGTTCGTCATCCTCTCTCCTATCATCGCGCGGCTGATGCAGATGGCCGTGTCTCGCCGGCGAGAGTATCTCGCAGACGCGTCCGGAGCCAGGCTCAGCAGGTATCCTGAGGGCCTGGCTAGCGCGCTCGAGAAGCTCGGCGCCGATACCGAGCCACTGGAGGTGGCCAACAAGGCCACCGCGCACCTCTACATCATCAATCCGCTCACAGAGCACAGAGGCCGGATCAACCGTCTCTTCACGACCCATCCCCCCATCGAAGACCGAGTCAAGCGTCTCCGCGGCATGTGAGCCCTCCGTCGCAGCGGCGCAGAACCGACGGCCGGTGTCGCCGCACACTGCACTTGCGGGGTAGCCCTCCCGGTGATAGCATGATAGGGAGAGGGGTCCCCTTACTCAACTCACGCGCCAGACTCGCCCTCTGCTGAGGTGCTTTGATGTTGCGCTGCACGCTGTTCGTCGCTGTCGCCACAGTCGCACTAATGGCTCTGCCTGGGGCCGCCCGCGCAGAGGACGAGGCGACTGTGAGCATCGTCTCGCCCGCGGATGGCACCGTCGTCACCTTCGGCGAACCGATTACAGTTGAGATTGAGCTCAGCCGGACGCTCGAAGGTTCCCCTTTCAGCCTGCGCGTGGATGGCAAAGGAGTCTGGATAGGGCAGCAGTCCTATCGCAAGTCCTTCGACAGCACCGAGTGGGGGGAGGGAAGGCACTGGCTCCAGGCGGCGGTGTTCAAGGACGACGACGAGATCACATCGCCAGCGGTATGGGTGGAAGTCGTCGCGCCTGAACCAGAGGAACCCCCAGAGCCGGGGGAGCCCGGGGAGCCGGAAGCCGGGGGCTTCGCCGCGCCTGCGGAGAGCTACCGGGAGGGTCTAGGCCAGAGGCCAGCCACGGAGGGCTTTGGGCTGCCGTTCTCCGATGGGTTCGAGGACGAAGACTTGGACAGCGCCAATTGGATGCGCTACCTCCCGACCCCGGGCATCGAAGTCGTGGAGTTCGACCACGAGCTCCGCATTGCTGGGGAGGCACTGTCTGCCGAAGCAGGGGGCGCAGCGGCCACCGTCAAGGCGTTCTTCAACGAGCCAATTGACTGCTCGGTATGGTTCCGTCTGCAGGAGTTGGGCTGCGATGAGTGCGCAGTTTCCCTGGCGATTCACAGCGAGAGCGGCGCGGTCCACATCAGATACCAGCCCACGATTGGGTACGTTCTCTTCAGCTCAGGCCGGCAAGATCAACTGAGAACAGCCCCCGCCTTCGGCGACGAGGCCAGTGAGTGGCACCAGCTTCGCCTCGCCTACGATCCCTCTGAGGGATCGGCCCGGGGCTTTGTGGACGGCGTGTTGCTCGGAACCGTGTCGGCCTCGATTGAGGGCTTCGCGGTCAGTGCTGGGGTAGTGGTCTGGCGCTATGGCTGCTTCCTCGATGTCCGCTTCGACGACTTCGAGCTGAAGCGGCTTGGGGATGAGCCGGAGCAGCTTCCGCCGCCGGCTGACATCGTCGAGGAAGAGGCGGAGTGGGACCGCGATCCCTGGCTTGGACCCGACGAGCCCCTTGTCCCCGGCCAGATCGTCGAGCGCCGCACACCGTATGGCGACTACTTCGAGTATGTCCCCCACACCGTCGTCGAGCCCGCCTTGGTCGCCATCGTCTCTCATGGTTCCTACGGTGATGACCAGATGGACCTCGAACTCAGCCGCGTCAGCGCCCGTAGGTCGATCCACGAGAGGGGATGGCTGCTGCTCGCCGACACCACCGGCCTCATTCTGGTCGCGCCGTCGTTCGACCACTGGCGCTTCTACGGATACCGCTTCCTCAAGGGATCCCCCATCGACGCCGACGAGTTCATCTTCAGAATCGTGGACAGCTATCGCGGCCACTTCGACGCGGTGGATAATCGCATCATTCTCGTCGGCCACTCCGCCGGCGCGCAGTTCGCCCAGCGCTTCCTCCTGGTTCATCCACACCGCGTCTTCGCCGCCGTCCTCTCCTCCGCTGGCACTTACACCTTCCCCGACGAGACAGTCGACTGGCCCTACGGCCGCCGCAATAGCCCCAATCCCGATGGTTTCCTTGAGGCAACGGTGTTGCCCGTGCGCGTTGTCATGGGGTCCCGGGACACGGGCGACGCGACGGGAATGGGCGTCGCCCAGCGTGGCGACACCCGCGTCGACCGGGCCGACGCCTGGGTCGACGCGATGCGCCAGTTTGCCAACGACAACGGCCTCGAGCCCCGCATCCATCTCGTTGTCATCCCCGGCGCCGGCCACAGCGCCTGGGCCCTCGATGTGAACGGCGCCTGGTGGCTTGCCGGCATCATCGACACTGATCGCGCCGAGCGGCAACCACCTGGCACGGTGCCGGGCTTTCCCGGGATGCAGCCGCCATACTGACGCGTGCCGCGATCCGGGGCCTCGTCGCCGAAGGCTGACCGCCCCGCGCGTCGTGCCGCCTGCATGGCAGCCAAACCAGCTTGGAGTTGGCGCTTGACGCGGCGGCGAATCTGTGGTAGAAGTGGTTACGGACAGATGTTGCGATCAGCTCTCGACAATGCGGTGCGCGGTTGCTGGTGGTGGCGCGGTAGGTCTTCCGGCTTGCCGGGCTCCCGCGCGCACGACTGAGCTAGAGCGCAAACCAAATACGAGACGAAGAGCGATCAGACCAGCCCGGCAAGCCCGGGCTGGTTTTCTTGATTTCGGCTACCACCAAATGAGCGAGGTGCAAGGCGATGTACTACCCAAGCAAGGCGGAGTTCAAAGAGAAAGCGCGCAGAGGCAACCTCATTCCCGTCTGGAAGGAGGTGCTCCTCGACACCGAGACACCGGTGTCTGCGTTCCGGAAGATCGGCAACAGCCAGTACGCCTTCCTGCTCGAAAGCGTCGAAGGCGGCGAGAGCGTGGGCCGGCATTCGTTCCTTGGCTCAGAGCCCTTCGCCGTGTTCACCTCTAAGGGCGACACGGTGACGGTCATGCGGGACGGCCGGAAGCAAACTCGCCAGCTCGCGGAGGGCGAGGACCCCCTCAACGCACTCGAGGGGCTGCTGTCGGAGTATAGGTTCGTTCCCGTCGAGGGCCTCCCGAAGTTCTGCGGCGGCGCGGTCGGATTCATCGGGTACGACGCAGTCAGGTTCTTCGAGAAGCTGCCCGAGCAGACGACGGACGACCTCGCCCTTCCGGACTGCGTGCTCGTGCTGACCGACACCTGCGTGATCTTCGACCACGCCTACCACCGCGGGAAGGTCGTGTCGAACGCCATCGTCAACGGCAATCCGGAGGCGGCCTATGACGAGGCGGTTCGGAAGATCGATGCTATCTGCGCTCGACTGGCCGCTCCGGTGCCGGCCGTTTCGGCCCCCGCTCCGCGCCCGAAGGACACAAGCCTGAAGACCAACCTGACGCGGGAGGAGTACGAGCGGATCGTCGGCGCGGCGAAGGAGTATATCTCGGCCGGCGATGTCATCCAGGTGGTGCTGTCGCAGCGGCTCACCCGTGAAGTGGCTGCCAATGTATTCGACATCTACCGCGCGCTGCGGTCGGTGAACCCGTCGCCATACATGTACTACCTGACCTACGGCGATCTCCGTATTGTTGGAAGCTCCCCCGAGCGGCTCGTCTCCGTGGAGGGCACCGAGGTGGTCACACGTCCCATCGCGGGCTCCCGGCCGCGCGGCGAGACGGCGGAGGAAGATGAGGCGCTGGCACAGGAATTGCTGGCCGACGAGAAGGAGCGGGCCGAGCACATCATGCTTCTCGACCTGGGGCGCAACGACATCGGCCGGGTATGCCGGTATGGCACCGTTCGCGTCGACGAGCAGATGGTGATTGAGAAGTACTCGCACGTGCAGCACATCGTCTCGAATGTTCGCGGCGAGTTGGGGTCCGATAGCGATCAGTTCGATGTGCTGCGGGCCTGCTTCCCGGCCGGGACGCTATCGGGCGCGCCGAAGGTGCGCGCGATGGAGATCATCGAAGAGCTGGAGCCGACGCGGCGCGGCCCCTACGGGGGCGTGATCGGGTACTTCAGCTTCTCGGGCAACATGGACACGGCCATCACGATTCGCACCATCGTCTGCACGAATGGCACCGCTCACATGCAGGTCGGCGCTGGCATCGTGGCCGACTCGGTGCCATCGCGGGAGTACGACGAGTGTGTGAAACTAAAGGGGGGAGCTCTGCTGCGGGCGATTGAGATGGCCGAGGCGGGGCTGGAGTAGAGTGCCATGGACCTCGCCAAGACGGTGATCCTGACAGGCGACAGGCCGACGGGGCCGCTTCACCTCGGCCACTACACGGGCGCGCTGGCCAACCGCGTGCGGCTGCAGTCGCAGTGCCGCACCTACGTCCTGATCGCGGATCTCCAGGCCCTGACGGACAACTCCGACCGGCCCGAGATAGTGTCCCAAGCAGTGTGGGAGGTACTCCTCGACAATCTGGCGGTCGGCCTCGACCCCGAGCAGGTAACGTTCGTGCTTCAGTCAGGCGTGCCGGAGCTGGCGGAGCTCACCCAGCTCTACCTGAACCTGGTGACGCTGGCGAAGCTGCAGCGCAATCCAACAGTGAAGGAAGAGATGCGCGAGAAGGGCTACGGGGCGAATGTTCCGGCCGGATTCCTCTGCTACCCGGTGAGCCAGGCGGCCGACATAACGGGATTCAAGGCCGACCTCGTGCCTGTGGGCGAGGACCAGCTACCCGTGGTCGAGCAGACCCGTGAGATCGTTCGGCGGTTCAACTCCATCTACGGCGAAACGCTGGTGATGTCTGAGGCCATGATGCCAGCCGTGGGCGCGCGGCTCCCGGGCACCGACGGCCGAGCGAAAATGGGCGCCTCCCTCGCCAATGCGATCAATCTGAGCGATCCGCCGGGGGTCGTGCGGGAGAAGGTGATGAGCATGTATACTGATCCTACGCGCAAACGGGCAACCGACCCCGGGCATGTTGAGGGCAATCCGGTGTTCGCCTACCTCGACGCGTTCGATCCCGATCAAGATCGTGTGTCCGATCTGAAAGCGGCCTATCGCGCCGGCCGAGTGGGAGATGTTGCTGTGAAGGAGCATCTCGCAGAGGTGCTTGTGGATTTCCTAGAGCCGATCCGCGAGCGGCGAACGTGGCGCGAGAGGCGACGCGACGAGCTGAGAGATATTCTCTTCTCGGGCACGGCTCAGGGACGTCAGGTGGTCGCAAGGACATTGGAGAAGGCGCTTGCCGCCGTTGGGCTTCCCGCGGTGGCCGATAAGCAGGCTGCATCAATCTCGGAGGTGGTGTGATGCTGGTGATGATAGACAACTACGATTCCTTCACGTACAACTTAGTCCAGTACCTGGGCGAGCTCGGCCAGGCCATCAAGGTCTACCGCAACGACCAGGCCACCGTGGACGAGGTGGAGCAGCAGAAGCCCGAACGGATCGTGATATCGCCGGGGCCTTGCACGCCCAAAGAGGCCGGGGTCTCGAACGAGATCCTGCGGCGCTTCGCGGGTAAGGTGCCCATCCTCGGCGTCTGTCTGGGCCATCAATGCATCGGATATGTGTTCGGCGGCGAGGTCGTCCGCGCGCCGCGTCTGATGCACGGGAAGACATCGATGATCCAGCACGATGGCAAGACGATCTTCGAAGGGCTGCCAAACCCGTTCGAGGCGACGCGCTATCACTCGCTCATCATCAAGCGGGACACGCTCCCGGATTGCCTCGAGATCACAGCCGAGACCGATCAAGAGGAGATCATGGGGGTGCGGCACAAAGATCATGCCATTGAGGGGGTGCAGTTTCACCCGGAGTCGATCCTCACGCAGGCCGGCAAGGATCTGCTTCGAAACTTCTTGGCTCTCCAAGAGAAGGGGGAGGACGATGATCGCTGATGCCATTCGCAAGGCTGCGGACGGATCGAATCTGACAGGTGGTGAAGCCAACGCGGCCATGGCTGCTATCATGTCGGGCGAGGCCAGCCCGGTTCAGATAGGGGCCTTCCTCGTGGCGATGCGGATGAAGGGTGAGACTGTTGAAGAGGTGACCGAGTTCGCCCGCGTCATGCGCCAGCACGCTCGCGAGGTGAAGACCAAGAGGCGACCGCTGGTAGATACGTGCGGCACCGGTGGCGACGCGATCAAGACCTTCAACGTGTCGACCGCGGCGGCCTTCGTGGCTGCCGGGGCCGGCGTCGCCATCGCCAAGCACGGCAACCGATCCGTGACGAGCAAGTGCGGTAGCGCCGACGTGCTGGAGGCGCTTGGTGTGCGGTTCGACCTCACGCCAGAGGAGGCGGCAAAGGCGATCGACGAGGTCGGGCTTGGCTTCATGTTCGCGCCTTCATACCATCCCGCCATGAAGCATGCAATGCCGGTCCGCAGGGAGCTTGGGCTGCGCACAGTGTTCAACATGCTGGGGCCGCTCACGAACCCGGCGGGCGCGGATGCCCAGGTGCTGGGGGTGTACTCGCCGGAGCTCACGGAGTTCCACGGCGGAGTCCTCCAGAGTCTTGGGGCAAGTCGAGCCTTCGTGGTCCACGGCGCGGGCGGCCTCGACGAGCTGTCGACTCTGGGCGAGACGCGGGTGACCGAGCTCAAGGACGGAGCTCTCGAGACCTACGAGCTCGTGCCGGAGGACGTTGGGCTGTCGCGGGCATCGGGCCCGGAGGCGATCCAGGGAGCGACGCCGGAGGAGAATGCACGCCTCCTCGCCGAGATACTGGACGGCAAGCACGGGCCGGCACGAGACATCGTCGTGCTGAATGCGGCCGCGGCGGTCGCAGCTGCCAGTCTGGCAGACACCATAGAAGCGGGCGTCGCGGTGGCGGCCGAGTCCATCGACTCCGGCGCCGCGGCCGAGAAGCTTCGACAGCTCCAGGCCTTCTGAAGTTGTAGGCGAGATGATTCTCGACGAGATCCTGGAACGCAAACGGTCGGAGATCGCCGGCCTTCGGCCACTATGCGAAGGCTGGTCGCCGCCGGCTGTCCCTCCTCCGCGCAGGGACTTCGCGGCCGCCGTGCAGCGCGCCGGGATATCGCTCATCGCGGAGTTCAAGCGGCGGTCTCCCTCGCGCGGTGACATCAATGTGGGTGCGGACCCAGCGCGGGTGGCACGGGCCAATGCGGGTGCCGGCGCGGCGGCGCTCTCGGTCCTCACAGACATCCGGTTCTTCGGAGGAAGTATGGACGACTTGCTGGCCGCGCGCGGCGCCGCGGAGCTTCCGGTGCTCCGGAAGGACTTTATCATCGACCCGTGCCAGGTCGCCGAGTCGTCAGGGGCAGATGGCCCGGATTGTCTGCTGCTGATCGCGGCCGCGCTCGATGCAAGCCAACTCCGATCGCTTCGCGAGCTGGCCGCGCGCTGCGGGCAGGCGGCACTCGTCGAAGTGCACAACAAGGATGAGCTGGAGGAGGCCCTGGCGAGCGGGGCCGAGATCGTCGGCATCAACAACCGCGACTTGAGGACGTTTGAAGTGTCGCTGGAGACGACGCTGTCGCTGCGGCCCCGCGTGCCGACAGGGATCCCCGTGGTATCGGAGAGCGGGATCCATACGTGTGACGATGTGCAGCAGCTGGCCGACGCGGGCGTGGATGCCATCCTCGTGGGGGAAGCATTGATGGCGGCCGATGATCCCTCGCGGAAGATCGAGGAGCTGATGGGGGCAGCATGACGCGCATCAAGATCTGCGGGATTACTCGCACGGAGGACGCGCTGCACGCCGCCGAGTGCGGGGCGGATGCCATCGGCTTAAACTTCGCCGAGAGCCCGCGGCGGGTGTCGCCCGAGAGGGCGGGCGAGATCATGGCCGACGTCGGTCCGTTCCTCACCGGGGTCGGCGTGTTCGTCGACAGCAGCGCCGAAGAGGTGCGGAGCGCGCTGCGAACCGGCTCGTGCACTGTTGCTCAGCTACACGGGAGCGAACCGGCCGACTTCATACCGGCCCTCTCGCCATACCGGGTTGTGAAGGCGATAAGAGTGAGCGGCGCCCTTGACGAGACCGTGCTGCGACGGTATAAGGATGCTGCGGCGATCCTATTGGATACCTACGTGGTGGGGAAAGCGGGCGGAACGGGAGAGCGCTTCGATCCGGCGGTCGCTGGTCGTCTGGTGAAGGAGGGTTGGCGCGTGATAGTGGCGGGAGGGCTGACGCCTGACAACGTCGGCGAGGTGGTGGCCGCCGTTCGGCCGTACGCTGTTGACGTGAGCACGGGCGTCGAGGCGGCGCCCGGCAGGAAGGACCTCCAGAAGGTGGCTGACTTCATCGCGGCCGTTCGGGCGGCCGATCGAGATGCCTGCTGAGATGGCGTCGCGGTCTCAGGGGCCGTCGATCCTCGAGGGATCGCATTTCGGCCGCTTCGGGGGCATCTTCGTTCCCGAGACCATTATGCCACCGCTTCTCGAAGTGGCGGAGGCCTATGGATCGGCGCGCCGTGACCCCGAGTTCGGCAAGCGACTGGAGGCGCTGCTTCGAGACTATGTCGGCCGGCCCACACCGCTGTACTTCTGTGGCCGGCTCACCGAGCACTGCGGGGGAGCGAAGATATACCTGAAGCGCGAGGACCTCTGTCACACCGGATCGCACAAGCTCAACAACGCGGTCGGGCAGGCTCTGCTCGCGCAGAGGATGGGCCGAACGAAGCTGATGGCCGAGACGGGGGCCGGGCAGCACGGCGTGGCGGCCGCGACTGTCGCCGCGCTGTTCGACATGGAATGTGACATCTACATGGGCGAGGAAGACGTTCGTCGCCAGGCGCTCAACGTCTACCGAATGCGGCTCCTCGACGCGCAGGTGATCGAGGTGACCTCTGGTAGCCGCACGCTGAAGGACGCTATCAATGAGGCTTTCCGCGTGTGGATGGCGACGGCCGAGACGACCTACTACCTATTCGGCACGGCCGCAGGACCTCACCCGTATCCTACGATGGTCCGTGACTTCCAGTCGGTCGTCGGCCGCGAGGCCCGCCAGCAGATTCTGGAGCAAGAGGGCCGCCTGCCCGACTGCTTGGTGGCCTGTGTGGGCGGGGGCAGCAACGCCATTGGACTCTTCCATCCGTTCCTGGAGGACGATGTCCGCATGATGGGCGTCGAAGCAGCCGGCAGAGGCCTGCGCACGGGCGAGCATGCCGCGTCTCTGACCGCAGGCTCGGAAGGCGTGCTCCACGGGGCGCGCACGAAGATCCTCCAGACAGCAGAGGGACAGATTCGCACGACCCATTCAGTCGCTGCCGGTCTGGACTATCCCGGGGTCGGGCCGGAGCATGCTCTCCTGCAGAATACCGGCCGCGCCGAGTACGTGGGCGCCACCGATGAGGAGGCGCTGGATGCGTTCGAGATGCTCAACCGCCTCGAGGGGATCATGCCCGCACTCGAGAGCGCGCACGCGGTGGCCCACGCTATGAGGGTCGCGGCCGAATCCCACCAGGAGGCCGTCGTGCTTGTAAACCTGTCCGGCCGCGGGGACAAGGACGTGGGTGAGGTCCAGCGCGTCCTGGCGGAGCGGACGCCGTGAGCCGCATAGGGGCCTGCTTCGACGAACTCGGACGGAAGGAGCAGGGGGCTCTGGTCGTGTTCACTGTCGCTGGCCACCCCACCCCGGCGCTCAGCTCGGAGCTGCTCGTCGCCATCGCGGAGGCCGGCGCGGATATCATCGAGCTGGGGATTCCCTTCTCCGATCCCCTGGCGGATGGGCCTGCGATTCAGGCGGCCTCCCAACGGGCGTTGGCGGAGCACATGACGCCCGCTCGCGTTCTGGAACTAGCGGCTGGGTTCCGGGCCGCGCGCGATGTACCCCTCGTGTTGATGACATGCTATAATCCGGTCTACCAGTTTGGCCTCGAGGAGTTCGCGGAGGCAAGTGCTGGGGCCGGAGTAGACGGAGTGATCGTCACGGACCTGCCGCCGGAAGAGGCCGACGACTGGGCCGGGATAGCGCGCAAGCGCGGGATCGACACCATCTTTCTACTCTCTCCCAACAGCCCCGCCGCGCGCGTGAAAAAAGTGGTTGACCTTGCGGGTGGCTTTGTGTACTGTGTTTCCCGGTTGGGAGTGACGGGTGCGCGTCCTGAGCTGCCGACGGATCTGGCGCAACTCGTGGCCCGCATCCGAGGCGAAACGACGAAGCCGATTGCCGTTGGGTTCGGGGTATCTCGGCCCGAGCATGTGGCTGAAGTATGTCGGGTCGCTGACGGCGCGGTCGTGGGCAGTGCCGTCGTGTCGCTCATCGATCGGCAGGCGGGGTCGGCGGGGCCTGCCGAGGCTGTCGGAGCGTTCGTTCGCGAGCTCAAGGCGGCGACGCGAAGCGAGCGCGTGACGAAGCCGGATCCGCTCTGAGAGAGGCGCGGACATGCGGAGTGGCGGACAGGAGTAAGGGGAGAGTCATGTTCTCGAGAATCGCCCTGGCGAAGATGATTGACCACTCGATCCTGCGGCCCGATGCTACCGAGAGCGATATCGTTCAGTACTGCGACGATGCTATGGAGTACCACTTCGCCTCCGTCGTTGTGCTCCCGTATTGGTGCCATGTGGCGGAGCGTCGGCTTCGGGGCTCAGACGTGAAGGTGGGGACGGTCATCGCCTATCCCCTCGGTGCCGTTCCGACACAGGTGAAGGTTTATGAGGCCCGACAGGCGATGAACGCGGGAGCGACCGAGATTGACGTAGTGGTCAATCTCGGCGCCGTGAGGTCCCACGACTACGTATGCGTCCAAAGGGACCTCGAAGAAGTTGTGACCGTCTCGAATCTCGCCGGCCTCACTGAGGACAGCGATGATATTTTGACGAAGGTGATTATCGAGGTCGGTCTCACGACGCGGGAAGAGCAGACCCGAGTGTGTCGGATCGCGAAGGCTGTTCGCGCGGACTTCATCAAGACCTGCACTGGACGGGGCCCCCGCGGAGTCACGGTGCAGGACGTCAAGCACATCAGGCAGGCCGTCGGCCGGGAGATGGGCGTCAAGGCGGCCGGCGGGATCCGGACCATCGAGCAGGCAAGCGCCCTGATAAACGCCGGCGCCAACCGCATCGGGACGAGCACGGGGGTGGCGATAGTCGAGGCGTATGATCAGTCGCAGGGAGCCGTTACGGAGGAAGTCCTCCGGTAAGCTTCCGCTCAGCGCGGCCTCAGGGCGGGTGTCTCCAGTGAGGCGAGTACGGCTCTATCGCGTTTCCTCTGTTGTGGTCCGCCAGAGAGACCTCGGCGAGGCGGACAGGGTTCTCATGCTCTACACGCGAGAGCGCGGCAAGCTCTCCGCAGTGGCCAAGGGCATCAGGCGGCCCCGCAGCAAGCTCGCCGGGAGTCTTCAGTTGTTCTCTCATGCGAGCGTTCAACTGGCAGCCGGCCGTTCGCTGGAAGTCGTGACGCAGGCACGGGCGCTGGACACCTTCTATGACCTCCGCAGCGACATGGAGCGGTTCGCTCATTCATCGTACGCGGCCGAGTTGCTGGACGCGCTGACGGACGAAGGTATGGCAGACAGTGTCCTCTTCGGCCTCCTGCTGTCTACGTTGGCGGCCCTGCACTCAGGCGGCGATGCCCCCACCCTGATTCGCGCGTTCGAGCTGAAGCTGTTGACGCGTCTGGGATACGGCCCAGAACTCGACGCGTGCACCTCCTGCGGCGGCGAGATGGACGGGCGCGAGCAGGGATTCTCCGTTGTGCAAGGCGGCGTGCTCTGTGGCACCTGCGGGTCGGCGGCGGGCGGCGCTCGCCTCTCCACAGCCGGCCTGCAGGCTCTGAGAGAGCTTCGCCACACGGACACCGAAACAGTGGCTGGGAGGCGCCTGTCTGCCAGTGCACGCGACGAATTGGAGCGATTGATGAGGGCCTTCGTGGACTCGCACCTCGATCGGCCGCTTCGCAGCAGCGCCTTCCTAGCGCAGGAAGGCTTGGACAAGTCTTGACATGAACAACACAGAGATCGCGCGTGTCCTGTCTGAGATCGCCGTACTGCTTCAGATCAAGGGAGAGAATCCGTTCAAGGTCCGCGCCTATGAGCGCGCGGCGGAGGCGGTAGGCGACCTCTCCCAGACGGTCGAACAGGTGCGCGCCGGGGAGGAGGGGCTGCGTTCGCTTCCGGCGGTGGGTGCAGGCATCGCCGATAGGATCGAGGAGATGCTGGACACCGGCAACTGCACCTACCACCAGGACCTGCTCCGGGAGATACCCGCCACCGTCTTCGACATGCTCCGCATCCCAGGCGTGGGGCCAAAGACGGTGAAGATGCTCGCCGAGCGTGAGGGCATCGTGACAGTCGAGCAGCTCGAAGAGGCGGCGCAGGCAGGGGTGCTTCGCGAGTTGCCCGGGATGGGCGAGAAGACAGAGCAGGAGATTCTGAGGGGCATCGCACATCTCCGCGAGTACGGGAAGCGGATCGACCTGGGGCTGGCATGGGACATTGCGGACAGCGTGATCGAGCAACTGAGGGAGGCGGCGCCGGTGAGCAGGCTGGCCGCCGCGGGAAGCTTGCGGCGCATGCGCGAGACGATCGGTGATATTGACATCCTGGCCACCTCCGGCGCCCCGGAAGCCGTCATGGAGGCGTTCGTCAACCTTCAGCTCGTGGCGGAGGTGGTGGCGCGGGGCCCGACCAAATCCAGCGTACTGACCCCGGCCGGGGTCCAAGTGGACCTCCGAGTGGTGGCGCCGGACTCATTCGGCGCCGCTCTGCAGTACTTCACCGGGTCCAAGCAACACAATGTGAAGCTGCGCGATCTTGCCGTTCGCAGGAAGATCAAGCTGAACGAGTACGGCGTCTTCCGGGTGGAAGGCGACGAAGAGGAACGCCTGGGCGGAGAACTGGAGGAAGAGATGTACGCCGCCCTCGGCCTTCCCGTCATGCCGCCGGAGATGAGGGAAGACCGGGGCGAGATCGAGGCCGCCCGCGAGGGGAGGCTCCCCAGCCTGATCGAAGAGGCTGACATCAAGGGCGACCTCCACGTGCACAGCACTTGGAGCGATGGGCACAGCACGATAGAGGAGATGGCGCGGGCCGCCAAGAAGGCCGGCTATCAGTACCTGGGCATCACAGACCACTCTCCCTCGCAGACGGTGGCGAACGGGCTGAAGATCGACCGCTTGAGGGCGCGTAGCGAGGAGATTGAGGCCGCGCGGAGGGCCGTGCCGGAGATCGAGATCTTCGAAGGGACGGAAGTTGACATTAAGCGGGACGGCAAGCTCGACTACCCGGACGAGGTGCTGGCCGAGCTCGACTTCGTGGTGGCGTCGGTGCACTCCGGCTGGAAGATGGAGCGCCGGGCGATGACGGAGCGTATCATCAAGGCCATCCAGAATCCGTGGGTGGACTGCATCGGCCATCCCACGGGGAGACTGGTCGGACAGCGGGAGCCCTATGACGTGGACCTCGAAGCGATGCTCGAGGCCGCTGCGCGCGCCGGCGTCGCCCTGGAGATGAACGCCGATCCAAACCGCCTCGACCTCAAGGATACTCATGCTCGGCGGGCCAAGGAGATCGGAGTCCCGGTGCTCATCGCAACCGATGCGCACTGGGCCAACCACCTTTCGTTGATGCGGTTCGGCGTGGCAACGGCCCGGCGCGGATGGCTGGAAGCGCCCGATGTGCTGAACGCGATGCCAGTTGTCGAGTTGCGGACCGCACTGCGCCGCGCGCAGAGTCCCCGGGCGCGCTCGAAGGCTCGGAAGCGTAGGCGTCGTTGACCACCTAGAAGGGGAAGGAGTTGGGCGGAGCAGAGAAGAAAGGTTCGCCGCCGGACTTCGGGCGACACGAGACAACTGGCGGGAGGTGTCGTGGTGACCAAGGCCGATCTGATCGATGAGGTCTCACAGGCGACTGGGCTGAGGAAGAAGGATGTCACCAGTGTCGTGGAGGCGTCCTTCGCTGCAATGATGGGAGCGCTGAGACGCCACGAGAAAGTCCAGATAGTTGGGTTCGGCACTTTCGAACCGCGGCGGCGCAAGGCGCGGATCGGCCGCGACCCGCGCACCCAGGAGGTCATCCGCATCGGTGCGTCCTGGTCTCTGAACTTCCGCCCGGGGAAGCAGCTGAAGGAGACCCTGACGGGCAGAGAGTCCAAGAGGCGCAAGCGCGCGCGGTAAGACCGAGCTGCCGCGTTGACAGCGGCCTCCTGCCTGGTATAATACGTACAGCAGGTTCGCAAAGGCATCGGGGCGTGGCGCAATTTGGTAGCGCACCGGTATGGGGTGCCGGTGGTTGTCGGTTCGAGTCCGGCCGCCCCGATATGTCTTCCTTCGGTGTGGTGGGTCGGGGGCCCGCTCCTTGATGCTCTTTGGCGACTAGGCCTGATTGCAGGCGCGGCCGACCTGTGCTACCATGTAGGCGGAAGGACAGTTCGCCCTGCGGTGTGCGTGTTGTCCTTAGAAGCTTTGAGCCAACAGATACGTGCCGGGAGCCAGAGTCTGGCGGCCAAGTAGAATCCTGGCGGACTCGCCTCGATTCACGCGGACGACCAGCGCGGCACCCACCTGCTTCGGCAGGTTCAAAAGCTCGTAGGACTCACGGCACTCGCGGGGCTCTGATATGGGCGGGGCTCACAACAGCTCACCAGAAGGCGGGCCCGAACGGGCCCGCCTTCTGTTTGGGTTGCGTCGCGAGCGTGGGCAGGGCTATAATCCCAGGCCGGAAGCGCGGCGGACCCGCGGCGACGTCCGCCTCCGTTCAGGCCGCTGCGGGCACCCGCGAGGCGAGGTCCATGAACGCTCCTCGTAGTCTCTTCGGGAACATCGAGCAGGTGCTCGCGGACGCGGGTGAGGTGGCCGCACTGCTGTGCCAGCGCGGCTGGGCCGAGCGGAATGCCGGCAACATCTCGGCCGATGTCACCGAGCTAGCCGACGTGGCCGACGGGGAGTTCGATCACCTTCCGCTGACGCCACTGGAGTCGGCCTGCCCCGAGATGGCATGTCGCGTGATGCTCATCTCGCGAAGCGGCGCCCGCATGCGCGACGTGGCCAAGAATCCCTCTGTGAGCATGGCTGCCATTGGCATTTCGGCCGACGGGCGCGCGTACAGGCCCTTCCAGGGAGCATCCGGGGGCATGACTCGCCCACCCACCTCTGAGCTGTGCGTGCACCTTCGCGTTCATCAGTCCCTGCGTGCGCGATCGGCCGTGCAGAGCGCGATAGTCCACACGCACCCCACTGAGTTGATCGCGCTCACGCAGGCCCAGGAGTTCTGCGAGGAGGAGAAACTCAACCATATCCTGTGGGGAATGCACCCCGAGGTGAAGGTCTTCATCCCAGAAGGCGTCGGTTTCGTCCCCTATCTCCGCCCGGCCTCTGAAGGGCTGGCCGAGGCCACCGCGGCCGCTCTCGATCGACACCGCATCGTCGTGTGGGAGAAGCACGGTGCCATCGCCACAGGACGAAGCCTGGCCGAGGCGTTCGACCTCATCGACACCCCGAACAAGTCTGCGCAGATCTACCTGCTCTGCAGGAGCGCGGCACTGCAGCCGGCAGGGCTGACAGCGGCGCAGCTGGCGGAACTCAAGGAGGTCGAGAGGTTCTTCAGATCGTTTGGTGACTCCGCGTGAGGGGCAAGCACGTGGATTCGCTTGGGATTCGCCATGGCACACAAGAACTTCCTAGCGATTGACCTCGGAGCCGGAAGCGGCCGGGCATTGATCGGGTCGCTCGATGGCGCGGGTCTGCGCATTCGGGAGGCATCTCGCTTCCGCAATGACATGGTCCGGATTCGGGACCATCTGCACTGGAACGTCATCCATCTGTTCGAGCAGGTTCTCAATACGCTCAAGGCGTGTGCTTCGCAGCAAGCGGATACTCCTGAGAGCATCGGCCTGGACACGTGGGGAGTTGACTTCGGCCTCTTGGCCGCCGACGGCAGTCTCCTCGGGTTTCCTGTGTGCTATCGAGACGGGCGCACGGAGGGCGCCATCGAGGGCTTCCTCGAGCGCGTGCCGCGGCAGCGTGTGTACGAGCTAACCGGCCTTCAGTTCCTTCCTCTGAACACTCTCTACCAGCTCTATGCAATGGTGCGTGACGGATCACCTCTGCTGGGGGTGGCCAGTGCCCTGCTCTTCATGCCCGACCTTTTCAACTACCTGCTGACAGGGGAGAAGAAGGCCGAGTTCACCATCGCCAGCACCTCTCAGCTCTATGATCCTCGTCGCCGGGAGTGGGCCGGCGAGCTCTTCGATGCTCTGGGGATTCCGCAGGCGATCATGCAGGATATCGTCCCCCCTGGCACTGTCCTCGGGGCGCTCGACGAGGAAGTGGCCCGAAGCGCCGGGTCGGCGGCCATTCCTGTGGTCGCGACGGCGAGCCATGACACCGCGTCCGCAGTGGCTGCGGTTCCGGCCGAGGGGAGGGAGTGGGCCTACATCAGCTCTGGGACGTGGTCGCTGATGGGGGTCGAGAGCGAGGTCCCAATCATCACAGGGGACTCTCTCGACTTCAACTTCACAAACGAGGGCGGGATCGGCGGCACCTTCAGGGTCCTGAAGAACATCGCGGGGCTCTGGCTGCTCGAGCAATGTCGCAGGGCGTGGGAGGAGGACCGGCAGTATACGTACGAGCAGCTCGTCGAGATGGCAGAGGCTTGCTCGTTCGAGTCTCTCATCGATCCGGACGACGCCGACTTCCTGAGTCCACCCGACATGCCGGAGGCCATCCGCGGCTTCTGCAGGCGAAGCGGCCAGCCCGAGCCAAACGGCCCTGGCGAGTTCGTCCGCTGCATTCTCGTGAGCCTCGCGCTGAAGTACAGGCTCGTGCTAGACCAACTGCGACGCATCTACTCGCACCCCATGAGCCGGATCCACGTGATCGGCGGCGGGGCGCGGAACGAACTCCTGTGTCAGCTGACGGCCGATGCGACGGGACTGCCGGTCGTCGCAGGTCCCGCCGAGGCGACCGCGATCGGAAACCTCCTGGTGCAGGCGATGGCGCTCGGGCACGTCGGCTCCCACGAGGAACTCCGAGAGATCGTCCGGGCGTCCTTCCCAGTTGGGCACTACGAGCCGCGCCCGGCCGCAAAGTGGAATTCGCTCTACCAGCGGTTCCGTGAGCTCTGCGGCTAGTGGATTCGCAGGCAGAGGAGGGAACTTCGTTGCCGACCGGAGGGACTGACAAAGCCTACGAGGAGGCGAGAGCGCGCTACGCCGAGGCCGGCGTCGACACGGAGGCGGCCCTCTCCTCACTCGAGCGCGTGCCCCTGTCTCTTCATTGCTGGCAGGGCGACGACGTGAGGGGATTCGAGCGCCGCGGCGCCACTCTCGCGGGCAGCGGGATCCAGGTGACCGGCAGCCATCCGGGCAGGGCGCGCTCGGTGGGCGAGCTTCGGACCGATCTGGTCAAGGCCTTTTCCCTTATCCCGGGGCGGCATCGGCTCAACCTCCATGCCATGTATGGTGAGTTCGGCGCCGGAGAGGTCGACCGCGATGAGATCGGGCCGGAACACTACCAGGGCTGGGTCGAGTGGGCGGCCGAGCAAGAGCTGGGCCTTGATTTCAACGCCACCTGCTTCGCCCATCCCAAGGCCGAATCGGGCTTCACCCTCAGCCACAGAGAGAAGGCCATTCGCTCCTTCTGGGTCGAACACGTGAAGCGATGCCGAGAGATCGGTGCATTCATGGGTCGGGCGCGCGAGAGTGCCTGCGTGCACAACCTGTGGATACCCGATGGGTCGAAGGACATGCCGGTCGATCGATTCTGGCGGCGGGCCGCGCTGCTGGAGGCACTGGACGAGATCTACGCGTTGCGACATGACCCGCGGCACCTGAGGGATTCGCTCGAAAGCAAGCTGTTCGGCATCGGCAGCGAGTCATTCGTCGTCGGCTCACACGACTTCTACCTCGCCTATGCGCTCCGGGCCGGGAAGATGGTGTGCCTTGACCTGGGGCACTTCCATCCCACCGAATCTGTGGCCGACAAGGTGTCGGCGCTGCTTCAGTTCTTCGAAGGCATCCTCCTACACGTGAGCCGCGGGGTGCGTTGGGATAGCGATCACGTGGTGATTGTCACCGACGAGCTGCAGGAGCTCATGCGTGAGGTTATCCGATGTCGAGCCCTGGCGCGCGTGCACATCGCGTTGGATTTCTTCGATGCTGCGATGAGCCGAGTAGGGGCGTGGGCGATCGGCGCTCGGGCGACGCTCGTCGCGCTGCTGAGGGCCCTGCTGGAGCCGGCAAAAAGGCTCGAGGAGGCGGAGCGGGCCGGCGACGCCTTCACTCGTCTCGCGTGGTTAGAGGAATCTAAGGCATTGCCTTTTGGGGATATCTGGGATCACCTCTGCATGAGGTGTGAGGTCCCCCCGGGTAGGCACTGGATCGCGGAGGTCCAGGAGTACGACAGAACCATCGCGGCCGAGAGAGGCCGGTAGGGGAGCGATGGAGGCCGTCGCCGCATCTTCAGATGCCGAGGCCGTGACGACTGGCGCCAGGGTCCTGCTCGTCGCACCGCCAGCGGCGGGCGGGCTGGCCAATCACGTCATCTCGCTCATGCGTGACCTGCATGGCGACGGGTATCGCGTCGGCGTCGCTTGCGAGCCCGGCGGCCGCATCGCCGAGGCCACGGCCGAGCTGGAGTTGCCGGCGTTTGGAATCATCTGCACGGCAGCCGGTGGGCCGCTGCCAACCGCGATCCGGGCAGCTCGGCTGATCCAGTGTGTGAGGCGGTTCCGACCACAGATCGTGCACACTCACTCACTTGCCGCAAGCGCAATCGGCAGCCTCGCCTGCACGGTAGTGCGATCGCCGAGCTTGCTGGTGACGGTGCACAACTACCCGCCGGGAGCGGCCGGCATGGCGGCCGACTCAGCGGGCCACCGTTGGGCGCTGGGGCTGGCGGTGCAGCGCGCAAGCCGCATTATCACGGTCTCGGAGGCACTGCAGCGCGACCTCCTGTTGGCGCATCCTGAGGCCACCGGCAAGTGTCTGACGATCCACAACGGCATAGATACCCGGAAGAAGCCGACCCGCAGCCGTGAAGACGTGTGCGAGTTGCTTGGCCTCGCGGGTGCGGGCCCCCTCGTGGGGATGCTCGCCCGGCTGGCGCCTCAGAAGGGCGTTGAGGACTTCATCCGCGCGGCCTCGATAGTGGCGAAGTCGTGGCCCACCGCGAGCTTCGTTCTCGCAGGAGATGGGCCTCTCACGCCGTCTGCTCTGCAGCTTCGACAGGATCTGCATCTGGAAGGCAGACTGCACCTGCCCGGGCATGTGGAATGGGCCCGCGACTTGGTTGCAGCACTGGACGTGCTGGTCGTCGCCTCGGTCTCCGAGGGATCGTCAGTGGCGGCGATGGAGGCGATGTCGCTGGCGAAGCCGGTGGTGGCAACCGCGGTCGGCGGGGTGCCGGAGGTCGTCGCCGACGGCCAGACCGGGGTTCTCGTGGCGCCTGGGCGGCCGGAGATGCTGGCCACAGGAATCGAGGAGGTCCTCGGTGAGCCGGCGCGGGCGCGGGAGATGGGGGAGGAGGGCCGGCGGCGAGCGGTCGGGCAGTTCGACATAACAGACATGCTTGCGCGGACGCAGGCCGTCTACGCCGACGTCATTCGAGAGGAGGTCGAGGCAGGCAAGAAATGATCCCTCGACGCATCGCCCACATGCTGGCATTCGCGTGCCTTCTGGTCGGACTTAGCCCCCGCCCGGGCGGGGCGGCCGAACAGAAGCTGCTGCTCGTGGTTCTGGACAAGGTCACGTGGCACGACCTGATGTCCGAAGATGTGCAGGCGCCCACGCTGCGGCGCCTCGCCGAGGACGGCGCGGTC
Organism: Candidatus Hebobacterum abditum; assembly: GCA_029821875.1. GTDB lineage: Bacteria > Armatimonadota > Hebobacteria > Hebobacterales > Hebobacteraceae > Hebobacterum > Hebobacterum abditum. The sequence continues at coordinate 269,331 of JALGXW010000001.1, forward strand.
GGCCTCATGTGCGTCCGGGCCGCGCGCGGCTATGGCGGCGAGTACCTGACGATCGGCGCTGGATCGCGTGCCGCCTCTCGGCTCGACCCAGTCACCCGGACCAATGCGGAGGCGCATGCGTTCCAGGTGAGCGAAGTTGTCGGGGGACGCACGGCTGGCGAAATCTACACAGCGCGCACCGGGTGGCAAGCCGCAGGAGACCCGATTATTCAGCTTTCGATCGGCGAGTTGGTGCGGCAGAACGCGGCCGCTGACTACCCCCTGCAGCTGGGGCTGCTGGGCGGGGCGCTTCGCCGCGCCGGCGTCGGAGTTGCCTGCGTCGGGAATGCTGATACCCCAGGGCGCGCGCACCGCGAGCTTGTCGCCATTGCCATGGACGAGCAAGGGCGCGTCGCGCTGGGTGATGTCCGCGCGCGGCTGGCGGTCAGTGACTCTGCCCGCCCGTGTGGGGTCACGTTCAACCCACCTGCTATGCGGTCTGCGCTTCGGCGTGCGGCGAGGGCCGCGGACTTCGTGGTCTTCGACCCAGGCGAGACCTCGCGTGTGGAAAGCTGTGCAGACAAGATGACGGCCAGGACGGTCGAGGCCGAGCGGCGCAGGGCGATTGAGGAGACCGATGATCTCATCGCTGAGGCCCTCTCCTCTCTGTCGGCGCAGCAGTGGTCCGTGCTGGTCCTGGCGCCCAGCCTACGAGAGCCGCAGCCGGGAGAGAGCGATCTCGGTTTGGCGCCGGTGATCCTGTGGAGCCCGGGGCGCCGACCTGGGCTCCTCTCGTCGCCCTCCACGAGACGCCCAGGACTGGTGCTGAACATAGATGTAGCGCCGACGGTGTTGGCGCACTTCGGCGTCGAGGCGGCCCAGGAGCCGGTTGGGCGGCCGATCGCGGTGGCCGAGGCGGAGGGGGGCGCGCTGAGCAGGCTGGAAGAGGAGCTGGCGCGTCACAGAGCATCCGAGACCGCGCGTCGCCGGGTCTTCCGAGTGCTCCCCATGGCTGCCACCATCGCACTGTGGGTCGCGGCTTTCTTCCTTCTCGTCGGCGAGCGTATTCCGGGCGTACTGCGGGTGCTTCTCAGAGGGGTGTTGCTGGTCGTGCTGTCCGTTCCAGCCGGGATGCTGCTGGCCGCTACACGGCCCCTGCCTGCCGAACAAATGCTGTTGGCTGGCATAGCGGTCGCGGGGGCGACAGCGCTCGTGGGCTCCCACCTAACGGGGTGGCGATCGGGGCACGTTCTTCCGTGTCTTCTGCTCGTCGGGTTACTCACCTACGACCTGATTCGAGGACAGCAGATGCTTTATTGGTCGCCCCTGAGTTACTCTCCCAGCGGCGGCGCGCGTTTCTACGGCATAGGCAATGAGTACGCGGGCGCACTCCTTGGAGCATCGCTGGTAGGAGCGGCCTCTGTGCTCTGGCCGCGCGACCGGGCCGGACCTGGAGAGCGCGTACTGGTCGCAGGGGGCCTCCTGGGTCTGGCCGTCGTTGTAGGAGTTTCCCGGTGCGGCGCGAACCTCGGTATGTCGCTCGCGCTGGCCATCGGGGCCGCGGTCTTCGCACTGTATCTCTGTCAACGATCGATAGGCTGGATAGAAGTAGGTGTGGGCCTTCTCCTTGCCACGTTCCTGGTGGGAGCTGCCATCATCGTCGATGTCGTCTACCGCGGCCCAGATGCATCACATATCGGCCGCTGGGTGACGGATCTGAGAAGCCACGGATGGCAGGCCGTCTATGATGTCCTGTCCCGCAAGTTCTCCATGAACTGGCTCCTGCTCCGGGTCTCGTCGTGGACCGGCATGGCGGCCGCGGCTCTCGGCGTGCTGGGAGTCGCTGTCGCGGCGCGGCCGGCGCGGGTGGTCGCGGTGCTCAAGGAGCGGACATGGCTCTCGGCGGCGCTCATCTCGTGTCTGGCCGGATCGGCGACTGCATTCGTGCTCAATGACTCCGGAATCGTGGCAGCTTCGCTGGCTCTCCTGTATGCTGCGGGCGCGCTCGCCTACCTGGCCCTGGGAGACGTTGGGCTGGAGAAGTAGGAGCTGGGGACGCGGCTGTGAGCACGCCACGGCCGCTGGCGGCGCCCGCCTCGCCAGGCCGTCGGACCTGGCCACAGCTCGCCCTCCGGCACTCCGGCCAGGAGCATGATCCTAGCAGGTGCGAGGCCCTCGGCGTGCCAGCCTCCCTGAACGGCCCTGAATCAGAAACGATTGCGGCGCCCGGCGCGGGTCGAGGGCGGTCTCGACTTGCGGTCGAGTCGACAGACGAGTAGAATCGTGGGGGGACAGCAACGCGATGGCTCAACTCGGACTGAGAGAGGCCGCGTTCTGGGAGGAGGGTGAGGGGGGCCGCGTGCACTGCCTCCTCTGCCCCAATGATTGCCGCATCGCCGAGGGGGAGACCGGGGTCTGTCGGGTCCGACAGAACATAGACGGAGTGCTGCGGAGCTTGAACTATGATCGAGTGTCCGCCGTCAACATGGACCCGATCGAGAAGAAACCCCTCTTCCACTTCCGCCCTGGGTCGAACATACTCTCCCTTGGGACGGTGGGCTGCAATCTGTCGTGCGCGTTCTGCCAGAACTGGTCGATATCTCAGTCGACCGGTGGCACGCGTAGGATGTCCTCGGAGGAAGCGGTGCGGATGGCGTTGGACGCGCCGGGGAACATCGGCATCGCCTACACCTACAACGAACCCTTCATATGGTACGAGTTCGTGGCCGAGACTGCCCCGCGCATGAAGGAGGCCGGTCTGCACAACGTTCTTGTCACGAATGGCTACGTTTCAGAGCGGCCCCTTCGCGAACTACTGCCATACATCGACGCGATGAACGTTGACATCAAGTCCATGGAGGCTGACTTCTACCGGGAGCTCTGTCGAGGACAGGCGGAGCCGCCGAGGCGGACCGTGGAGATGGCCCACGCGGCCGGCTGCCTCGTAGAAGTGACAAACCTCATCATACCCAACTGGAACGACGATGAGCGTGCCATCCGAGCGCTGATCGACTGGGTCGCGAGCGTGGGCACTGAGGTCGCGCTGCACTTCTCGCGATATCATCCGGACCACAAACTGAGCGAGCCGCCGACGCCCACAGATACCCTCCTGAGGGCGCGGGAAATGGGGCTGGAGAAGCTCGACTACGTCTACATCGGCAATGTGTGGGGCGAGAACGGCGAGGACACGCGGTGTCCGAGCTGCGGCAAGGCTGTGGTGGAACGGCGGGGCTTCAGCGTGTCAAAGGTGGCGGTGAGCGGCGGGAAATGTGACTACTGCGGGGGAAAGGTGGCGATTGTCGGCACGTAGTCCGGCCGAGAAAAGGAGGAATTGCAGCATGAGCGACGAGATGAAGATCACTTCCTGGCGCGAGTTGCTCGAAAGGACGGTTGAGCTGGGCCTTGGTGCGGCGTTGCTTACAAAGGAGTCGGCGACGAGGTTGGTGGACGAACTCGTCAAGAAAGGCGACGTGAGTCGGGAAGAAGGCAAGAAGCTTGTCTCCGACATGCTGGAGAAGGGGCGGGGGCAGAAGGAGAAGATGGAGGACTTCGTAGCGGAGATCGTCGAGCGCGCACTCGCGAAGGCCGACATCGCCCGGCGCTCCCAGATCGAAGAGATTGAGCGCCGGCTTGAGGAGATCGAAAAGCGCGCCGCCGGAGCCGAGTAACGGCCCGCGCTGCAGGCCAAACACCGATGAACCTGGGAATCGGTCTTCGCAACCTAAGTCGGGCCCGTGAGATCCTGTCTGTTCTCGTTCTCGACTACGGCTTCGGCTACGTCTTCGATCAACTCGGGCTCTCGCGTCACCTGCCAATCGCGCGCCGCCGCCGCCCCTCGCGGGAGTACGCCGGCCTGCCGGGGCCGCGTCGACTTCGGCTCGCGCTGGCCGAACTCGGGCCCGCCTTCATCAAGCTTGGCCAGGTGCTGGGCGCGCGCGGCGATTTCCTGCCGCGGGCATTCGTCCAGGAGCTTCGGCGCCTTCAGGACGAAGGGCCGGTAGTCCCGTTCGCCGAAATCCGAGGCGTCATCGAGACGGAGCTCGGACGGCCGATCGAGCGCTGCTTCCGCGAGGTGGAAGCTGATCCTCTCTCTTCGGCGTCGCTGGGCCAGGTGCATGCAGCAGTATTGCCTGACGGGCGTCAGGTGACGGTCAAGGTGCTTCGCCCTGGCGTCCGGCGTGTCGTTGAGACCGATCTGCAGATTCTGTCCGATGCGGCGGCCCTCTTGACGCGACAGGTCCCGGCGCTCAGACGCCATGATCTTCCCGGCTTTGTGCGCTACTTCGCCACCCAGATGGAAGACGAGATGTCGTACACCATCGAGGCCCACACGGCGGACCGATTCAGACACAGCTTCACCTCGGCCGGGGTCGATATCCGCATCCCCGAGATCATCTGGGACCTCACCGCGCGAGAGGCGCTCACGACTGAGAGGATCCGGGCAGAGCGCGTGGACCGGCTCCCTGGCCGGAGCTGCGCGATCGACCGGAAGGCGGCGGCACAGCAGATCGGCCGCGCCTTCCTCCACCAAGTCTTCGTGGACGGTTTCTTCCACGGCGACCCCCACCACGGCAATCTGCTCATAGACGATGCTGGCCGTCTTGTGCTGCTCGACTTCGGCATTGTAGGGCACCTGGATCCCCGCACCCGGCGTCTGCTCTGCGAGGCCGTGCGTCGCCTCTATGAGGAGGACATCGAGGGGCTCGTCGCGGCCATGTCGGAGCTCGGCACGCTCGGCGGTGATGCAGACCTGCAATCATTGAGGCAGGAGCTGGCGAGAATCGTGAGCCGGTTCATGGTGCTTCCTCGGCGCGAGTTCCCCATGGGTGAGGTGCTCATGCGGACCCTGCGGGGCCTCTGGCTCAACCACATCCGGGTCCCCGCGGAGTTGTCCCTGGCCGCGAAGTCGTTGCTGATGGCCGAGGCGGTGGCGACGGATCTGGACCCGGACTTCGATCTCAGACAAGTGGCGGCGCCGGTGCTCCGGGAGGCACGGGCCAGGGAGCTGGTCCCCGAAGAGCTGGTTGACAGATCGGCGCGCGCTGTCGAGAGTGCGGCCCGGCGCCTCGGCCGGCTGCCGGCGAGGCTCGACAGAGTGCTCTCTCTCATCGAGCACGGCGGACTGCGCGTCCGCGTGGAGGACCTGGACATCGATACCCGGTGGGGGCGGATGAGCAGAGCGCTGAATCGTCTGGCGCTCGGCGCCGTTGCCATGGGGCTGCTCATCGCTGGCGCGGTGCTCCTCGTCCTCGGGAAACACACGACTCATGCGGTCCTGGGCGGCGTCGCCTTCGCGGGCGCGCTCCTGACCGGCCTGGTGGTTGTCCTGCGGGCCATGCGGCCTGGGCAGCTGTGACGGCGCTCATCCTGGCCTCGCGATCTCCCAGGCGCCAGGAGCTCCTCCGCTCGGCCGGCATCGAGTTTCGCCTAGTCGTTCCCGAAATACAGGAGCCGTCGCCTGTGCGGCGGCAGTATGCGCAGTATGTCCGCGTGGCCGCTCTGCTGAAGGCCGTCGCCGTGTCGCAGACGGCGACGGGGCTGGTACTGGCCGCGGATACAATCGTCGTCTGTGAAGGCCGGGTCCTTGGCAAGCCATCCGGGGCCGACGACGCGCGGCGCGCTCTCCTGAGCCTCAGCGGGCGCTGGCACTCCGTCTACACGGGTGTGGCCCTGGTGGAAGGAGAGAGGCGACTGGTCGACTACGAGCGGACGGAGGTGGCCCTCCGGCCCCTGTCGAACGAGGACATAGACCGGTACATCACAACCGGCGAGCCCATGGACAAGGCCGGCTCCTATGCCATCCAAGGCGGAGGCGCGGCCTTGATTCGCGCCATCCGGGGCTGCTATACGAACGTGATCGGACTTCCACTTCCGAAGGTGCTGAGGATGCTCGTGGAGTTCAAGAGAGGCGGGAAGGCCGCACCTCGGCCCGGGGCGAGCAGCCGCCGATGATCTGGCGGCGCGTGCTGTCCCGATACTCGCGGGACATGGGGATCGACCTGGGCACGGCGAACACCCTTGTCCACGTGCGAGGGCGGGGGATCGTGCTGAACGAGCCCTCCGTGGTCGCGATAGACCAGACGAACGGGCAGATCCTATGGGTAGGCTCGGAAGCGAAGCGAATGCTGGGACGCACGCCGGCCAACATCGAGGTGGTGCGGCCGCTGAAGGACGGCGTGATCGCAGATTTCGATGTGGCCGAGGTGATGCTGCGCCATTTCATCCGCCAGGTACACGGGCGGCGAGCACTCGTTCATCCTAGGGTCGTGATGGGTATCCCATCGGGGGTCACGGAGGTGGAACGGCGTGCGATGCGAGAGGCCGTCATTCGCGCGGGCGCGGGCGAGGCCCACCTGATTGAGGAGCCGATGGCCTCGGCGATTGGGGCGGGGCTCCCGGTCTGGGAGCCTGCCGGGAACATGGTGTTGGACATCGGCGGCGGTACGTCCGAGGTCGCTGTGATAGCGCTCAGCCGAGTCGTCGCCGGGCGCTCAATGCGGATAGCGGGGGACGAGGTCGACGAGGCCATCGTGACGTTCTTCCAGCACGAGCACGGCTTGGCGATCGGCCTGCCGACGGCCGAGAGACTCAAGCTGGAGATAGGATCCGCCTCCGCCTTCGAGGGCGATGATGAACTCGTTGCCGTCGCCGCAGGTAGGGACCTGGTTACAGGTCTCCCGCGATCAGTCGAGGTGAGCGCGCCAGAGATCCGGGAGGCAATCGCGGAGGCACTTGCGGGGATAGCGGAATCGATCAGACTGACACTGGAGAGCACGCCCACCGAGTTGGCGTCCGAGGTCATGGCGCGCGGCCTGGTGCTCACAGGCGGCGGCGCGCTGCTCAGGGGAATCGAGCTGCTGCTCGCTCAAGATACCGGCATGCAGGTACGCGTCGCCGAACACCCGCTGACCTGCGTCGTCGAAGGCGCCGGCAGTGCGCTCGAAGACCTCGAGCATTTCGCCGACGTCTTCGCGCCTTCTTGAGGATCCAGCAATGATAGCGAGACTCCGCAGCGAGAGAGGCCGGACGGCAGTGTTGTTCGCTGGGCTCGCGGTGTTCGCCCTGGCCCTGCACCTCTGGCAGGGCGCCGCGCGGAGGGGTGGGGGAGCGACATGGCTGGATAGCGCGGTATGCGGGGTCTCACGTCCTCTCCAACAGATCTTGACCTCATGCGCCGACTTCGTGGAGAGGGAGTGGCTTGCCACAGTACACGCACGAGACCTCATCGATGAGAACGCGGATCTATCCGCGCGCGTCGCCATGCTGGAGGCAACCCTATCGCGGAGCGACGAGGAGCGAGCGGCGTATGGCCGCGAGGCCGCGCTGAGATCCGCTTACCCCGGCGTTGGCAGGGATCGATTGGCGCAGGTGATCGGCGTCGGCGAGGGAGGCTGGTTCAACCACCTCACCTTGGATCGAGGGAGTGCCCATGGAGTGCGCGTGCGCGACGTGGCCGTGACCCCGGAGGGTCTCATAGGGCAGGTCTCCGCGGTCGCCGCGCGCACCTGTAGGCTCGTCCCACTGACCGAGCCTGCGAGTTCTGTCGCAGTGAGGCTTCAGCGTTCCCGCGATGGAGGGCTGCTCGAGGGTCTGGGCGGCTGGCGGTGTGAGTTGCGCTACCTATCTCCGAATGCAGATGTGCAGCCGGGGGACGTGGTCCTCACCTCGGGCCTGGGTGGCGTTTTCCCGCCGGGCCTGCGCGTGGGTATCATTACGTCGGTGAAAACCGACCCCGCGGCGCCCGGCAAGGCCGCCGAGGTGCGGCCTGCGGCACGGCTTCGGAAGGTGGAAGATGTGCTGCTCCTTCCAGCGCGTCCCGACGTCTGGCCCGAGCCGTGATTCAGGGCCCGTAGATGATCACATACCCGGTCGCGCTGCTGCCGGAATGGCGGACGATAAGCTCTCCCGTCCGCGGCCGTCCGCTGCGCCGCCATACCTCGTAGGTGACGCGCAGATCCCCCGAGTCCGGAAGCTCCTCCGGATCACCCACAGACACCTTCACTGGCGGATCATCCCCGAACATCTGCTCAAGATGGAGAGCAGCCTGTCTCCGGGAGCCGTACTTGTCGACCAGGGCCGGGTAGAAGACGGTGGCTCCCCGGTAGTGTCCTCCGACCATCGACTGCCAGAACCCCTCAACCGCCTCCTGTGGCGTCGCGGCCGGAGGCGGAAGCGGCTCCGGACGGAGGAGTAGGACCGCGGCGGCGATGAGCGCTGCCCCTACGGCGCCGAGCGCGATCCATCGCGCCGGTCCGCCTCGGGCACGAGGCGCCGCGCGCTCCGCGACCTGGCGCTCGCGTATCGCCTCAACCGCGCCCTGAACTTCGTCTCGGGACTTCTGGCGCTCGGCATCCTGCTCCTCCCGCGCGCGGCGCCTGGCGGCATCCTCTTCGGAGACGTCCTCCGGCGCGGCAGAGGGCTCGGCCTGCGCCCCCCGCTTCTGCTGCTGGTCTTCGAGTTGGCGGAGAGCCTCGGCGAGGTCGTCCTGGGAGTCGTCGCCGCCTAAGTCTATCCGTGCCATCGTCGGCCCTCACGCCTCCTACCGGCGAATTCTCCGAGGCCTGACTGCTTCCTGCCTTTGTTGACGGCTGCGCACCATGTTGTTAGACTCAGGTTGGTGGCAGAGAGTTCGCGCGCCCCCGTAGCTCAGATGGATAGAGCAGGGCCCTCCTAAGGCCCGTGCCGCGCGTTCGAGTCGCGCCGGGGGCCCCAGCCACCCACCGCGGTGAGCCTCCAGAGGTTTTCCCTCCTGTCCCGCCGAAGCCATCGTGCATCGTGAAGATCATAGTCGGTCTGGGCAATCCCGGTCTGAAGTACCGCAGGACGCGGCATAATCTGGGCTTCATGGCGCTCGCCGCGCTCGCCGATCTGAGGGGGATGCGATTCCGGCGAGCGCGATTTCGCTCGACCCAAGCCCGTGGTCGGATCGGAAGAGAGGAGATCATCCTCGTCCGCCCGATGACGTTCATGAACCGGAGCGGGGAGAGCGTGGCCAGAGTCCTGAGCCAATCCTCGTGCTCTCCCGTCGACATGCTCGTTGTCTGCGATGATGTGCATCTGGACCTGGGGCGGATGCGGCTGCGCCGCTCGGGCAGCGCGGGCGGCCACAGGGGACTGGAATCGATCATCCAACAGCTGCACTCCCGGGACTTCGCGCGCCTCAGGCTGGGAGTCGGCGCGCCGCCCGAAGGCGTCGATATGATGGACTACGTGTTGAGAGGCTTCGGGCGCGGGGAGTGGCCGGCGGTGCGCGAGGTCCTCGCGCGAGCCGCGCAGGCGATGGAGACGTGGGTGTACCACGGCATAGACGAAGCCATGAACCGGTTCAACTAGGCCGCCGGCCGCGGCGTTGACAAGCCGCGACCGGTTCGGCCATAATGAGGTCCCTCGACGTGAGGTCCTCGTGAACCCCATAACGCAGGAGGTCGGAACCCTTGGACGAGAAGCAGTTGCTGATGATCCCCGGACCAACGGCGGTCCCGCAGTCGATTCTCTTGGCCGGTGCCCGCCCGATGGTCAACCACCGCGGGCCGGAGTTCAAGGCCGCGCTGGACGAGTGCACCAGAGGACTCAAGCGAGTCTTCCAGACTTCGCACGAGATGTACATCCTCACCGCCTCCGGAACCGGCGGACTGGAGGCGGCCATCGTCAACATGCTGTCCCCAGGCGATCTCGTGCTGTCGGTGAGCATCGGCGTGTTCGGCGACCGGTTTGCGGACATCGCCGAGACCTACGGCGCGCGGGTGGAGAAGATGGACTTCGAGATGGGGCAAGCGGCCGATCCCGAGCAGCTTCGGACTCGGCTCTCCCAGGACAGCGGCAAGGAGATCAAGGCCGTACTGATCACCCAGAACGAAACCTCCACTGGCGTAACCAACGATCTGGCCGCGGTCGGGGCGATCGTGAGAGAGCACGGAGCACTGCTGCTCGTGGACGGCATCAGCTCGCTCGTCGCGATGGACTGCCAGATGGATGCCTGGCAGATCGACGTGCTCGTGGCAGGCTCCCAGAAGGCCTTCATGATCCCTCCCGGCCTGTGCTTCGTTGCCATCAACGACCGGGCGGAGGCGGCCATGAAGCAGGCGAAGATACCGCGATTCTACTTCGACCTCGGCAAGGCGAAGAGCTACCTCGAACAGGGGCAGACACCATGGACGCCGGCAGTGCCCCAGGTGTTCCAACTCCAGGCCGCCTTGAAGCTGCTCGAGAAGGAGGGGATGACGGACTGCTTCGGCCGCCACGCGCGCCTCGCGAGGGCGACCCGCGAGGGGGTCAAGGCTCTGGGGCTGAAGCTGCTCGCCGACGAGGCCCACGCGAGTAACGCCGTCACCGCTGTGCGGAGGCCGACGGGCGTGGCCGTCGCCGATCTACGCAAGCTGATGCGAGAGAAGTACGGGGTCGTGCTGGCCGGCGGCCAGGGCACTCTGAAAGATGAGATCTTCAGAATCGGCCATCTCGGGTATGTGGGAGAGGCCGATGTGATCGCGACGCTTGGGCTGCTCGGGCTCGGCCTGAAGGAGCTCGGCGTCGACGTAGACCCGGCGGCCGGTGTAGGGGCGGCCGTCAGTTCCTTGGGAGGTTGATGCGTGGCAAGTAAGCAGCGATGGCAGGTCCTGGCCAGCGACAAGTTGGCCGAGGAGGGCCTTTCCGCACTTCGGGAGAATCCGGCGATAGATCTCGTCGTGAAGACGGGCCTGTCGCCCGAGGAGTTGAAGGAGGCGATCGCCGGCGCTCACGGGCTGCTGGTCCGTAGCGCCACGAAGGTCACGTCCGATGTCATCGCGGCCGCGCCGAACCTGGTCGCGATCGGCCGCGCCGGCGTCGGCGTCGACAACATCGATGTAGAGGCCGCGACCGAGCGCGGCATTGTCGTGTGCAATTCGCCAGAGGGCAATACGGTTGCGGCCGCCGAGCACACCCTGGCTGTGATGTTGGCGCTGGCGCGGAACATCTCTGCCGCCGACACCTCAGTCTCGGGTGGTGAGTGGAAAAGAAGCGCCTTCCTCGGCGTCGAGTTGCTCAACAAGACGCTTGGGATCATCGGCTTGGGGAAGATAGGAGGCGAGGTGGCCGCTAGAGCGGCCGCCTTCGGAATGAAAGTCATAGGCCAGGACCCATTCATCGCGGCAGATCAGGCCGAACGAATCGGGGTGGAGATCGTCGAGCTCCCGGAGCTGCTCGAGCGCGCCGACTTCATAACCGTTCACGTGCCGCTCACAAAGGACACGAGGCACCTCATCGGGAGGGAGAGCCTGGCCAAGGTCAAGCCCGGGGTGCGGATCATCAACTGCTCGCGCGGGGCTGTCGTGGACGAGGCCGCGCTCGCGGAGGCGGTCCGGGACGGGCGGGTGGCCGGTGCGGGCCTCGACGTCTTCGAGAAGGAGCCTCCCACGGAGAGCCCGCTGCTCGGGCTGGACAACGTCGTCCTCACACCGCACCTCGGTGCGTCGACAGCCGAGGCGCAGATCAAGGTGGCCGTCGATGTTGCGCAGCAAGTTCTCGATGTTCTCCAGGGGAAGCCGGCGCGCAGCGCCGTCAACGTCATACCGGTGAGCCCGGAGGCGCTCCGGGCGCTGGAGGCCTACCTGCCGCTGGCTGAGAAGATGGGGAGCCTCCACGGGCAGCTCGCGGAAGGACCGCTCCGATCGGTCGAGATCACGTATGCAGGGCAGCTGGCCGACGAGGACCCTCGACTGCTGACGCGATCATTCCTGAAGGGACTGCTGTCGCCGATCATTGACGAATCCGTGAACCTCGTCAACGCCTCGGTTGTGGCCCAGGCGCGGGGGCTGCGGATAGTAGAATCGCGAAGCCGAGAGCCAGAGGACTATGTGAGCCTCATAAGCGCCCGCGTGGCGGTCGACGGCCGCGAACGGACCATCTCCGGCACCCTGTTCGGGCGCAGCGACCCGCGCATTGTGCAGGTCGACAAGTACCGCGTCGACTTCGCGCCGGCCGGACATATGCTTGTATCCATGCACATCGACCGCCCGGGCATGATCGGCCGCGTGGGCACGATTCTGGGCGACAACCAGGTCAATATCGCGGGCATGCACGTGGGCCGAGGGCAGCCAGGCCCTGGGGGCCTGTCGGTCATGGTTCTCGCACTCGATGGACCTGTGCCCTCGGACGTGATGGAGCAGCTTCTACAGGTCGATGGCATAGAGACAGCGCAGCTCGTGGAGCTGTGAGCGGCTCTGAATGAGAATCCTCATCACGAACGATGACGGGATCCATGCCGCGGGGCTGTTGGGCCTCTACTCATCACTGCGGCAGCTCGGAAAGGTGACGGCGATTGCGCCGGAGCGCCCGCGCAGCGCCTGCGGACACGCCATCACGCTCCACAAGCCCCTGCGACTTCGCGCAGTGCAGATGCCGGACGGGGAAACCGGCTATGCCAGCAATGGCACTCCTGCGGATTGCGTCGCCCTGGGAGTGAGCGATCACGTCGGCGGCCGTCCCGATCTCGTGGTGTCCGGCATCAACCTCGGACCGAACTTGGGCGTCGACATGACCTACTCGGGAACAGTCGCGGCCGCCATGGAGGCGGCCATCTGTGGCATCCCCAGCTTCGCGATAAGTGTGGCCTCCTACGAGAAGGCCGACTTTGGCCCTGCGGCCGACTTCGCGCGCTACCTTGCCAAGGAGATCGCCGAGCATGGACTCCGGAGGGCGAGCTTCCTCAATGTCAACGTTCCCGCGGTATCCCCTGCTGAGATCGAGGGGGTGAGCGTTACCCGCCAGGGAAGAGTACGATACAGCAATCGAATCGAGAAACGTACCGATCCGCGGGGGGGAGTGTACTACTGGCTCACCGGCGAGAGAGTCGACCAGTCGAGGCAACCGGGAGGTGACGCGGACGCCATTGCCAGCAAACGAGTATCCGTGACGCCAGTTCGGCTCGACGTCACAGATGAGGCCCTGATTGAGGACCTCTCCGATTGGGGGCTGGACTGGCCGCGGTAGGCCGGCAGACGGTACCGCGGTCAGCTTCTGACGGACAGCTCGGCCGCGCGCTCGCGCCCCCGTATGGTCGATGAGTGATCCATGACGCAGGAACCATTCACTTCTGGCTACACGTGTCTGCCAGAGCCTGTCCTCACAGAACGGACGGATGCGCTCCGGGACATGATGCGAGCCTGCCGGCTCTGCCCCCGGCACTGCAACGTCAACCGCCCGGACGGGGAGCTGGGAGCCTGCCGGACCGCAGCAGATCCGGTCGTGTCGAGCTACGGGCCCCACTTCGGAGAGGAGAGGCCGCTGGTGGGTCGCATGGGATCGGGCACCATCTTCTTGACGAACTGCAACCTGCGGTGCATCTTCTGTCAGAACTGCGACATATCCCAGCTCGGCGAAGGTCGTGCGGTGAGCGTCGAAGAGGTGGCGCGGATGATGCTGGAACTCCAGCGCCGCGGCTGCCACAACATCAACTGGGTCACGCCGACACACCAGGTGCCGATGCTCGTCGAGGCCACAAGGCTGGCGGCGGCCGAGGGCCTCCGGGTGCCCATTGTCTACAACTGCGGGGGGTACGAGTCGGTGGACTGCCTCCGACTGCTGGAGGGCATCGTGGACATCTACATGCCGGACGCGAAGTACGGCGACAACGCGGTCGGAGAACAGCTCTCCGGCGTTCCCGACTACTGGGATCGGTGTAGGGAGGCTCTGACCGAGATGCACCGCCAGGTGGGTGCTCTCGAGCTGGATGAGCAGGGGGTGGCAACGCGCGGCGTGTTGGTCAGGCATCTGGTGCTTCCCGAAGACATGGCACGCAGCTCCGTCGTGATGCAGCACTTGGCCGCGCTCAGCGCGGACACATATGTTAACGTCATGGCACAGTATCGTCCGGCCCATCGAGCTCGGGAGGTGAGTGCAATCGCCCGGCCGCTGTCGCGCGCGGAGTATCGGGCGGCCGTGCAGGCCGCGCTCGATGCTGGGTTGCGTCGGCTGGACGAACGGCGCTTGCTGGTATGACCACCGCTTGTCCTGCCATTCCTGCGCCCACGCGCCGCGAGCTGGTCGGCTTCTCGCTTCTCCTCCTGTGGCTGACATCGGGCTACGCTGCCATCCTTAGTCTCGTGTTAGGGCTTGCGTGGTGGGTCGCGCTGCGGGAGGCCGTTCCGTGCGTAGCAGCGTGCGGGCCTCTGCTGTTGGTCGTCATCGGCGCGGTCACACTTCCGAAGAGGCTTACGGGAGTCTCGCAAGGCGCGTACTGGGTCGCAGCCGCAGCAGCCGGCCCCCTCCAATACGCCATTCCCTGGCTTGGCTGGTCGGCGATCATCTGGGCCATGAATGCCGGCCGGGTCTCGGCGGCCAGCGCTCTAGTGGCCGGCGCCAGCGTGGCCGCGTTCTCCTTTCTCACCGGCCTCGCCGTGATGCTCATGCTCCGGCCACGCGTGCAGGATGTGGGGGTGACGTGCACGGAAGTGACCGTCGACCGATTGCCCCACGCCTTCGATGGATACCAGATCTTGCATGTCTCAGATATCCATGGCGGCGGCCATCTGTCCCGAGGCTCCGTCCCCGATAGGCTGGCCAAAGCCGAAGCCTTGCACCCCGATTTGGTGGTGTTCACCGGCGATCTAGCGGCCTCGCACGGAGCGGTCGAGGAGGCCGCCGACGCCCTGGCCTGCCTTACGGCACGTGACGGCACCATCGCGGTGCTTGGGAATCACGACCACTGGATAGGGGAGAAGAGAGTAGCGGCGGCCCTGGCTGCGAGGGGGGCAAGAGTGCTCGGCAACGAGCACCTGACGCTGGCGCGCAACGGCGATATTCTCTACATGGTCGGTGTGAAGGATGCTTCTTACGTCAGGCGAGACGACCTACCTGCAGCTCTCGCCGGGATCCCCGATGGTGCGCCGGTGATTATGCTTACGCATTCCCCGGACGTAGTCTACAAACCACTCTCTGAGCGCGCCTCGCTCATCCTGTCCGGACACACCCATGGAGGCCAGGTCGTGTTCCCGTGGATTGGGCCTCTGTACGTGCCCACCCGCCTGGGCCGGCGCCGGATGTCAGGACTCCTGAGCCTCGATGGGCGGCTCATCTTCATCAACCGCGGGCTGGGAGAGATCTTCCCTCCGATGCGGCTCAACTGTCCACCGGAGCTCGCGCTGCTAACGCTCCGCCGCCGCGGCGGAGCGGTTTGACAGCCGCTCTGCCACCTCCTATACTCGTGGGCGGAGAGATGGCCGAGCTGGTCGATGGCGCACGACTCGAAATCGTGTAGGCGCGCAAGCGTCTCGTGGGTTCGAATCCCACTCTCTCCGCTGACGCCAGGCAAGAATGTCCTGAGCCTTCGGTGCCTTCCCGTTGCCGTCGTCCACCGGAAACGAGTAGTTCACCTCGACGGAATCTGTACCTACGACTACGCTGTCGAGGATGCTGCTGAGGAAAACCTTGATCTTCGGGCGGTCCGCGCGGAGGAGTAGACGACGGAGGTCGCGCGTGAGTTGCACCACATGGGACTTCCTGATGCGGCGCTTCCGCCCGAGGTGGCGGCCGCCGTCAGTCCTCACTCGCTGCGGCATACGTTCATCACGATTGCGCTGGAGGCCGGGGCGTCGCTTCGGCGAGTGCAGTATGCTGCGGGCCATGCTGACCCAAGGACCACGGAGAGATACGATCGGGCGCGGGAGAACCTCAGCGACAACGCGGCGGACTATGTGACCAGGGCACTGAACGGCCCTGATTGACCGCCCGCTTCGCCCCGAGGGTGCTACGCCCCTACGGAGGCGGCGGCCCGCGTTCCAGCGTTGGGGAGCGTCGTCCTCCTCACGCGGTAGCTCCTCCTTGTGAACGGCCGAGGGCGACGGTCGCAGCGGCTGCGGGAGGCCGAAGCGAGGGCTGCGCGGTAGGGAGGTGTTCTTACTCTCGCGTTGGGACTCTGCAACCGTGCAGCTCTCCAGGTGGAGGGGGCAAGCAACCGTCAGGCGCCACGCGTGCCGATGGGGCAGGAGACAGGATCCACGGGCGCGCGCGACCCACGCAGTGATCTGGCGCGGTGTGCCCGGATCCACTCTCTGCCGATTCCCAAGCCACGCCCAATGTGAAGCTGCAGTGCCAGGGCTGCCTCCCTGACGAGAATGGAGGGGGACACGCGGAGGCTCCAGGATGTGCAGAGGGCGAGCCAAGGGAATGAGGGGAAGCTCTTGACGCGACGAAGCCTCGGTGGTAGTGTTCTCCGGAAGGTCAGGCCCCGTCGTTGACGCCGTGGTAGGGACTGGCACTAGTCAAGCGAGCCGACAACCCGTGTCGCAAGAGATTGGCTGCCTCGCGGCTCAACTCTCGGCGCGACATTCGCGGTCGCAGAGGGGGAACCTTGAGGGACAGCAGACACTCGGCTGTGGAGTTCCTCGGACCTGGTGGGATTGCGCTTGTTTCCCATGCAGGTGTCGTTTTCTCTCGCCATCCCCCTGCTGCGAGCCCTTCTCCTTGCTGTGCTCTATGACACTCTCCCGATGAACGATGATGGCGCGCCGGAGGTCTCCGCGGCGCCGGACAGCAGTTGCTCGGGCGTGGAGACAGGCCGTCCGGTGAGCGAATGGAGGAGCGATGATGAACAGCGATAAGGCGCACCCGCTCGGCCCCAAGTGCCGGAAGATCCACCCCAAGCTGCGGATGATAGCGAACGGCAGCGAGTTGGTCAACGTCGTACGCGCCGAACACTGCGCGGCGTTGTCAGCGGGGGCCTCGCCGTTGGTTGAGGAGGCGGAGGTGAGTCGCGGCGTGGGCGCCGCGCCTGTCGACCAAAGCCAGGTTGCAGAGGACCTCACTGCACAGGATCTGGGGCCCATTCCAGAACGAGTGGTAGCCAACGTGTTCGTCTATACCGCGGAGACCGGCAAGGAGCCCGACGTACTGATGGAGACGGGGCGCAGGAGCAATCTCAGGACTGCCAAGGTGCCGTTATCTGGCCTAAGGGAGATGGTCGAACCCGACGAGATCAGCTTCGTCGAGTTGGGGGAGCCACTCTCGATGCCGACACCGGAGGTCACAGACACTTCTCCACAGGAGCCCAAATACGAGGAGCGCAGAGTTGCGTGTCCGGCCGTTCACAAAGATGGCGAAGGTGTGTTGGTGGGAATCATCGACTGCCAGGGCTTCGACTTCGCACACCCGGACTTCATCGGTGAGGATGGCAAGACGCGTTGGCTGGCGATCTGGGACCAAGGCGGTCGCTCGAGCGGCGGTTCCAGCAGTGGTTCCCGCGTTCCCTACGGCCGCGAGCTGACCAAGAAGCAAATGGACAGGGCAATAGATAAGGCAGGCGATTATTATGTGCCCCCGCAGGACCTGGAGCCTCAATCGCAGATGGTCCCGGGCTCCCATGGCACGCACGTGGCCAGCATCGCCGCCGGCAAGAGCGGTGTGTGCCGGAAGGCGATGATCGCCGGCGTGCTCATATCCCTCAGCGATGACGATATGGCACGACGTAAATCCTTCTACGACTCTACGTGTCTCGCTCATGCCGTCGAGTATCTAATCGCGCTTGCCGAAGAACACAAGATGCCGGTCTCGATCAACATCAGCCTCGGAACCAACGGCCATGCCCATGATGGGAGCGCGGCCATCAGCCGGTGGATCGACTCCGCTCTATCAGTACCCGGCCGAAGTGTCTGCGTCTCGGCCGGCAATGCCGGACAGGAGGAGGCCGAGCACGACGGCGATATCGGCTGGATCATGGGCCGCATCCACACTGCCGGCCGCATCCCGTCCCGCAAACTGGTCTCAGACATCGACTGGCTTGTTGTGGGCAACGGCATCGCTGACATCTCCGAGAACGAACTCGAGATCTGGTACGGCCCGCAGGACCGGTTCAGCGTCCTGGTGCGGCCACCGGGGGGCGATTGGATCGGTCCCGTCAAGCCTCGTGAGTGTCTCGAGAACCAGCAGCTCAAGGATAGGACCTTCCTGAGCGTGTACAACGAAGTCTACCATCCGGCCAACGGCTCCAACTACATCTCCGTATATTTGAGCCCCTTCCTACGCTCGCCAGGCGCGGTTGGCGTGCGCTCCGGAAGCTGGCTGGTGCGCTTGCAGGGCGACGACGTTCGAGCCGGCGAGTACCACGGATGGATAGAACGCGACGACCCCCGACCCATAGGCCGGCTGGGCGACAGTCAGACCGCCTGGTCATTCCCTTCGTTCTTCTCGGAGCGATCAAATGTGGACGACCATTCCGTCAACTCTCTTTGCTGTGGGCACAACGTTGTCTCGGTCGCGAACCTGGATGAGGCGGCCGAGAAGATCAACAAGACCAGCAGCCAGGGCCCCACGCGGGACGGCCGGTCCAAGCCGGATATCGCTGCTCCGGGTACCGACATAGTGGCGGCGAAGGGGTTTGCCGGCCCAAATGACCTGTGGGTAAGTATGTCGGGTACGAGCATGGCGAGCCCACACGTGGCGGGTGTGATCGGGCTGATGCTCGCGGTTGAGCGGAAGCTGACGTCGGCACAGATCCTGGGGATACTACGTCGCACCGGACAGCCGCTGCCGGGAGCAGACTACGCGTGGTGCAACGCCGCAGGCTTTGGCAGGATCGAACCAGAGGCGTGTCTGGAGGAGGCACGTGACGTCAACAAGAGGCCCGACCTCACCAGAGATCTCGATTCGAACTCCACGAGCTAGCATTACTGGAAGGGAGGACTGTGTCAATGGAACTCACGGTTTTCCGCGCTGACAAGGGCGACTGTCTGCTGCTGACGGGAGCAGACGGGAGGCGCATGCTGATCGACGGCGGGATGCCCAACTCCTACCACGCGCATGTGGCTCCCGCGCTCAGCCAACTGCAGCAGCAAGACGAACCACTTGACCTGGTATGTGTGTCGCACATCGACGAAGACCACATCGCTGGCGTGCTGCAGATGTTCGAGGACGAAGTTGCCTGGCGCGTCTACCAATACCATCAGGACATCGGAGACGACGACTACGAACCACCCTCCGTCCCCCAGCCGCCGACGGTGAGTGGCATCTGGCACAACGGCTTCGGCGCCCAGGTGGGGGAGAATACCGGGCCGATCGAATCGATGCTCACATACCTCGGTCGCGTTCTATCCGGCGCCGACATTGAGAGACTCCGAACGGAAGGTATGTCCTTCCGAAACCTGGCGACGGGCGTCGCCCAGGGAGTCGAGCTGTCCCGGCGGATCGGCCCCGATCAACTTGGGATCCCGCTGAACTCGGGGTTCGACGACGGGTACGTGAAGGTGCAAGACGGCACACCTGATCCCACACTGGGCGGCATGTCGCTGACCATCATTGGTCCCACTGAAGACCTGCTGGAGAAGGTGCGGAAGAAGTGGGATAAGTGGGTGCGCGGCAATGATGATCGTATCCGAGAGATAGACGATGAAATGCGACGTGACGAGGAGCGTCTGATCTCGGGTGCCTCCGAGCCGTCAGCGCGACTCCATTCGGGGGCGCTGGCGTCGCCCGAGGTAGCGAGGCTGCTGCTCTCGGCGCTCACCCAGGCAGACGAGCTGGGACGCCGCAGCGAGGTGACAAAACCGAACTTGGCGTCGATCATGCTGCTGGTGGAGGAAGGTGACAAGAGCATACTGCTGACCGGTGACGGTCACGCCGAGGACATCCTTGGGTGCCTGGATGCGCGCGAGAAGCTCACCGACGGACGCCTGCACGTCAATGTGTTTAAAGTGCCTCACCACGGATCAGAGCACAACCTCGACCCCGACTTCTGCAAGAAGGTGACGGCGGACCACTACATCTTCAGTGCCAACGGTGCTCACGAGAACCCCCATGAGGACATCGTTCAGGCAATAGTGGACGGTCGGCTCAACTCCGGAGTTCAAGGTACTTTCAAGCTCTGGTTCAACCACAATTCGACGACGCCGTCGACCACCATCCGCAGGAATCACATGGAGGACATCGAGACCAAGGTGGCGGAGCTGGCACAGAGCAGCAACGACCGCATGGAGTACTTCTTCCTGGGCGCGGAAGACAGCTTTCCGTTGCCACTCTAGAGGCAGCAACCAAGGGGGGCATTTCAGCTCTCGGGGGATTCCGGGGACACCATACGAGACTCCTCAGTCTTAGCACGGGACGCGGCACTCCCGGCACCCGCGTGGCTATTGCGGCCCGAGCTGTGGGTCGGATCCCCTCGATGCGTCGGCTCCCCTACCAGACTGTCGTGTGATCATAGCAGAGTCCCCGGCGGGGGGGAAGTGGAGGGATGGTGTCGCTGGTGTCCGGACGTGGGTGAGGGGGGGGTGATGGCGTCAAGTGTAAGCCGCGGTTCATCCGGCGCGCTCGTCCCCGAGGAGAAGCACGAGGTGGTCAGCGAAGCCTAGATCCTTCGCCTGCGCCCGTCTTCGCCTTCGGCGTCGAAGGGGCTCCGTCTCAGGATGACATCGCAGCACGCGCAGGACGGGAGGCGAAGGGAACAACTCTAGATGGCTGAGGCGGCGGCCCTTCTCCGGAAGGCGCCATCGCCTCACGAGCACCGGGGCAAGCGCGTTGCGCATTGCGACGAAACAGGCCTCCGCTTGGAACCTACGAGTTGCCTACTGCCCTCGCTGCGGTTGCCACGAAGCGTTCGGCCGGCACGAACCAGCAAGCACATGAGTCCCTCGCCTCTTGTAACGCCGGAGCGGTAGCCCGATCGAGCCATCCAGGGTGAGTGCTCCTTGCCTAGCGTCTGAGTCGAGCTCTCTCCGCTGAGCGGGATAGAACTGATAGCTCCTGCAGTGGCGGGGAGTAGCAGATATCAGCCCGGCCGTCCGCGGACCCCTCTATCCTCTTGGCGAGGGCTTCCAGGAATCTCCTCAATACCTCTGGCGAACTCGTCGAGAGGAGGTTCCAGAGGATGCGCGCATCAGCGAAGTCCCCCGTGGCGAGCCCGGAAGGCCAGGCCGGGCGCGCAGCTGCGGCACCAGAGAGTGTGGCAAACCTACAGCTCTGTCACGCGGCGAGGGAGCGGGGCCTGCGTCGCCTGTCGTCACGTGCCTGCTTCTACCGAGTGCTGTCGTCGCGAGCCTGCGGAGGGTACTCCGCGTACCAGGAGTTCGGCGGGATCCGCGGGTCGGTCCAGTCGGCCCCCATGTGCTGGGCCAGGTAAGTGACCTCGCTCCAGTCGGCTTCCTTGAGATCGCGCAGGAGATCGGCCCGCATGGCTGCTGCTACCATTGACGTGGCCAGATAGCAGATGGCCAGCATGGCCACAGCGGTGGGAATCATGCGCCGGAGGTTGCCCCGCCAAGCGACAAGGAGCCCCGCCGATGCAGCGCGGGAAAGTCCGGCAACGAGGGCCGCAAGCAGCACGCAGATCACCGACGGGAGGGCGACAGCAACCCATGCCTCCGCGGGGGACAGGAAGACGGGCCACGGCGCCCATAGCGCGATGCTCGCGCCGGCGGCCACAAGTGGCAGCGCAGCAACGCCCGCGATGAGGAACTGCCACCGGGGCCGAAGGCTCGCAGCCCCGTCTGCCTCGCGGCGACGCCACGACCCCACAATCAGCAAGAGCACAGAAAGGAGGACAGCCTGAACCACGACCCAGCCGCCCAGGAACAAGAGGAAGGCTGACCGCCCCAACCGGGTGGCAGCAAAGTCAGGTGACCGTAGGAAGGATAGGACGAGCTTACCGCGGAGCTTGGCGCGCAGGTACGAGTCCCTCATGGCGTCCGTGGCCTCGGCGCCCAACTGCTCGACGAATAGGGAGTGCTGTTCCCCGTACCAGACGTGCCCTCCGTCGATCGGGCCGCGGGGCAGGCCGGTGGCGCCTGAGTGCCACCATGTCCAGACGGGACTGATCCCGATACCCATCACGGCCAGACCGTTCAAGTGTGGCAGCGTACCACTGGCTGACTCCCGCAGCTTGTTTCCGTAGTCGAACGTCGCCCTCCACAGTTGCAGCGCCTCGTCCGGCCTCCCGTCGAGCATCGCCACCTGACCCTCGTAGAGTGCCATGCGCGAGCCAGTGCGCAGAACTCGCCCGAAGGACCTGAACGACAAGCCCCAACACCCGGCGCCGGCCTCCAGCTCCGGCAGGCCGACCGTCACCAGGAGCTCTTGGGCTGCTGTGAAGACTTGCTTCCGCCGGTAGCTCACCACGGGGCGGAGCGACCCCTGCACCCATCGCTCTCTCGCCTCAGCATCCCGGTGCAGGCCGTAGAGCGCCCACGCCTCCAACGCGAGGGGGAACCCATTGTCCGGATCTGCCTCTTGCCAGCGTCGAGCGACGTCAATCAGTGCCTCAGCCTCTGGCGTAGGGAGCCTCCGCTGAAGCCCGCGCTCGACGATGTCCGCCTCCTCGCGAGCCACTTGCTGAGGATCGGCCGGGTCCACACCAGCGGTCCCTATCCGCCGGTAATCGAGATCGCTGGCGAGTACATCGGCATAGGCCGCCCACGCTGCCGGCCTGCCGCCACGCTCGGCTACCTGCCTGAGCAGTGCAATGTGATCGGAGTCCCAACCCAGCAGGGCGCGTGGGAGGAGTTCATCCGGGTCAGCGTCTTCCGCGCCTACGAGGTGCGTGGCTGAGCGCTCACGATAGTGTTCGAATATACGGGCGAGCCACTCGGTGGCGATCTGCCAGAACTCCGTCGACACCGATCCGGGGGACGCCAGCCCAATGTCCTGCAGCCTCTGCAGCCAGTATTGTGGCCGGTGGATGGGGAGCCTCAGTGGCCGGGCCTGGTACTGAAGCCGCGCCTGCCCACGCAGGGCGGGAACTGCCCCGACCGCTAGCACGACGGCGATGCAGACGACCCAGGCAGGGCGCAGCTTTGGCATCAACGACATTGTACCAGGATTGCCCATCCCTGTAGGGACACGCGCAGTGCCCAGGACAGCCTGCCCTGGCCGCTTCCTTGACGGCACTGGCCCTTGACGGGAACAGGCGGGCCTACCCGTGATCGCCACCGAACACGGGGTAGATGGGAGACAACGCCATCAGGATCACATACCAGAACGTGGGCGGCGGCATGCCGCCGCGAGGGCGAGACGTCACCCCGAGGATGCGTGGGAACCGCGGTCGTTGGCGTCCTAGAGGCCTCAGATTGCCTCTGGCACACTTCGGGGCTTCGAGACCGGAGGAAACGACGAGGGGCCGCCGGATGATTGCGGCCCCTCTCGCTCCACCCAGTGAGGCAGAGTCACTCTGATCGAGCTACCAGCTTAGACGCAGTCTCTGGGCGATTGGTTCTCAGACTATGTTCGGATGTGCAACAAAGACCACGCTGTGCCGATGGGCGGCTGCCGGCGGCACCCAGGGTGAGGACGCCACAGGAGACTCAGGGGGAGACGCGCCGAGAGCCGTGGGGCGCAGGGCTCCATCGTGGAGCACCAACCACGGCTCTCGACACCACTCTGATTCAGCTGCCGACACTTACCCATACGCACGGGGGAGCCGCCAGGTTTCAGAGGGCAGAGCCGCCTACGCCAGGATGCGCTTACCCGGGAGGACGTGGCGGGCCAGGTGGAGTGCGACCCCCGCGAGCACTTCATGCACGTCATCCGTATTGGAGTAGTGGATCATCTTCAGAGGAGCGCACTTCCGCCAGCACAGTGAAACCTATTGCGCACCTGCTACGTATACGACTAGTGAATCACTTAGGGAGGAGCACAATGTCGGCGGCACAGCACGAGAGTAAAATGGGTAGGTTGAATGCCGCCGAGCTCGCGGCAACGATAGCCTCGACTATGGACGCGGAGGCCCGGCGGTACCTGGAGCGGACCACGGAGCTCAGGCAGGCTCTGAAGAGCGGGCAAGTGCAGCGGCGAGCTGCCTGGGAGGGCACTGCCGGACAGCGAGAGAGTGAACGCGTCCTCGTGACGGCATAGGGCAGCACGGCACACAGAGCTGACGCCAGAGGCGGGGCAGGACATGTGGAGCCTGTCTCGCCTTCGCGTTGGCCGGGGCCGGCGCGCGGCCGCCTGGCATCGGCGTTCGCTTCCATCAGCCGCGCCTTGCGTTCCGTCCCGACTAGACCGATCTCTGACCTACAGGGGGGACGACCTCATGGGACGCTCGTGACCTCACGAGCCAGCGGGCCCGCGTGATCGCCGATCTGGATGTGCCCCCCGACTTCGGCCGTCATGAAGGAAAGGCGAGCGTCGCCGACCTCGACCGTGATCCTGTCATCTTCGACTTGCGCGACGGCCGGCGGCACTGAGTCGATGGTCGCATCGGTGGCAGTGAGGACGTGAAGGAAGTAGTCGACGTCGGCCGGCTTGGATGGCGACACTTCGATTCGGCACGTGGGGGCGGCTCCCGTGTTCCTGCCCGGCGGATACGCTCGCCCGTCGTACTGATACAGGGCCTCCCCTGTTGCGAGCCGCACGACCGGGTTCTCGGGCAGCATGGTCTGGATATGCAGCCGCCCTTCGCCATTGGTGACCACCAAGTGCGTGGGTGTGGCGACCGGGTCCTTCATGGCCTGTAGCAGCCACGTCTTCTTGAAATCCGGTCGCTTGGACTTGACTCGGTCGAATACGACGAACGTGTCCGGCCGCAGGAACACGATCTGACGAGTGAAGTACTCGAGCTTCTCAGCACGGTAGGCCCGCGTGCAGTCGCCGGCGACGTAGAGGTAGCTGCCGCGGTCCTCGAAGGCCAGTATGTCAGCTATCTCGTAGAGGTCGCGGTCCTCCAGCCAACTGGACGCATCCACCACAGCGCCGTTGTGATGCGGCCAGTCGTGGGCCTGGCCTCCATCATTGCCGAAGACGTCGCCGGCGCGAATACCCGGCCAGCTCTCGTTTGGGTCGTGGACGAGCATGGTGCTGTGAGCGATCGTTCGGAGGTGGTAGTTGACGTCGTGACTGGTGCCAAATGAGTCATAGTGGCCGCCATCGCCGGCCAGTTCATCGTGCTTGTAGATCAGGAAATGGCCCACATCCAAGTGCTGGTGGGCCGTAAACCTGTCGCCGCATTTGAAGAAGAAGTAGGTTGCGTCCTCATCCCAGGAGCTCCGGGCGTATACGTAGCCAGGCCCGGGGCTGATGTGGGAAAGCCTGAAGCCCTCGAGAGATCTCTTCGCAACTGTGACATCGCGCCAGAGGAAGTCCTTGTAGGCGTACACGCCGACGCTCGACCTGGGTGTGGTTTCATTGAGGGTGTGCACAACCTGGTGCGCCGGGTCGTCTCGGTAGAAGTTCACCAGCATGCGCCGAGAGGACAGTGCTTGATCGCGATCGCCGCCAAACACACGCCCGCCGCCGTCCCCCATGGGGACCGGCCGTCGTGACCCGTACTCGCGGATGCCGGGGTACGCCTCGAACATCCCTGCGACTGCCCGCTGCCTGAAGAAGCCCGGCGCCATCGCGTAGTAGTCGATGCCCTCACAGTGGCGTGCCACCTCACAAAAGAACAGCCATTCGTACAGGAAGTAGTTGATGTAGTATCCTTCCGCCCACCCTCCACCAGCTCCGGCCAGCTCGAGGGCCGGAGCCGCCCGGGTCCGGTATTCCCTGTCCAGCTCTCGTAGGATGCTCGGCGCGCGCTCGTTCTCGTAGTACGTCGCATAGGAGGCCAGCCCGATCCCCCACCACTTGTAGCCATACCAGCCGTTGTGGAAGACGTGAGTCTCCGACTCGACGTTCGCGTCCACCGTCTTGTTCATGTAGTCGTGGAATGCGCGGCGCTCGTCCGGCGTCCAGTACTCGTGGCAGAGGTCGTAGACGATCGCGCAGCGCGCGAGGTCGGCGCCGAAGGAAACGTGGCCGTGCCGGATAGGGCCGTTCACGTACTCCATGGCCATCGCCACGGCCTGTCGGCCGAGCTCCTCGTCCTGCTCTATCGCGCACACGAGCGCGAGCGAGATCATCTTGGGGTGGTCACCGGCCTCCTCGCGTCGGGCCACCTGGACAACGCGCCCATATGCCTCTGCTCGCTCTTCGGCCAGCTTCCGGAGCCGCTCCCGAGGGCCCAGCAGCCGCGGGTGGTCTCTTGGGACCGGATGTCTCGTGTCGCTCATCGCGGGTAGTGCCATTCCGATACAGCAAAGCGTGCAGAGCGCCAACATCGCGGCTCCACCTGTCCGGAGCGCTGTCTGGATATCCACAGCAAAGATCCTTGTGCCCTCAGTCTGGCACTCTCATACTGGGACATCGACCAACATTCCTTCGGCCGGCGTGGGCGGACAATGCCTCGCCCGCTGCAGCGCCCGCCTTGCCGTGCTGTTGGGGGAATCGGCCGGACTGGCATTGTCTTCTTGCCCCCCGAAACTCGATGATAGGGATCGAGCCGGGTTATGGAACAAACCGTGGACACTGCCCAATACCCGCGGCGAATCGGGAGCGGAGGCATCCTGGCGCGCCGAGCGCGGCGGATTCTAACTAGCGGGGGATGACCCGATGTACTATAGGCACGACTCTTGCGGAGGGTTGCGCAGCGGCCGATGCAGCACGAGCCACGCCCATCTCTCCTCCTGGGTTCACTGTTGTCTCGCCTTTGTCGGGGGCGCCATTCTTGTCCTCGCCACCGTTTCGGGGGCATGTGCGAATGGACTCGACCCTCAGGTCGTCGAGGCCGTCGAAGCAACGAGTGAGGCCGACCAGCTCGAAGTACGGGTGATGACGACCTCGCCGGAGCCGCCGGTGTTCTCGGCGTTCCCCTTGCGAGAGCCCGACCGACTGGTCATGGACTTCCGCGACTACCTGTGGCAGCCCGGGCGTACGGGCCACCTGGAGAGCTCGCACCCTCAGGTCGAGCGTGTGAGGGTCGGCCAGTTTTCCAAAGAGCCACCGATTACGCGGGTGGTCCTCGACCTGAGGGTGCCGGCAAGCGAAGTGAAATACGAAGCCGATCGCTCGGGCGGCCACGGGGAGCTGAGCATTCGAGTCTCGCCTCCGTCTGGCGAAGGCGTGCCGCCTTCACCCGCCTCCTCAGTGTCGGGGGCGGCCAGCGCCAAGCCAGCAGGAACGCGGATCGCGGCCGCCGCCGGTGCCTCGAAGCCGCCGAAACGATCCTCTGGGCGACAGCAGCCCCACCCCTCTGGCGCCGCCGCGGCGAGCGCGTCCGCGGGGGCCAAGCCGGATACGGGGAAGCCGGCGGCAGGGGCCGGGGTTAAGCCACCGTCCCCTCCGGACACCGCCGTCGCGTCGGGCGGGGTGGAACCGCCTGAGGGAACGGGTACCGCCACAGGGGTGACCCCCGGACGGACCGAGCCCCCAAGCGCGCAGCCGCCGGGAGCCGGCCCTGCGGCGACTGCTCCTGCCGGCCCACCGCCGGCCGCGCAGGCAGCGGCCGTCTCCTGGAAGGGCTACCTGGCTCGAGGGCTCGCGGCAGTTGCCATCATCATAGTGATCGCCGCGCTGGCCGTGTGGCTGAGAAAGCGGTTCGGGATGCCAGGCGGCGCAGCTGCACAGAGCGAAGCGGCCGAGATCGCCATTGGCGAGACGGTTCCTCTTCCGGACAGCGGGCAGGACCTGAGTCGTGAGGCAGTCGCGCCGGCAGCCGAGCCGACGGAGGCTGCGGTCCGCTGCAGGATCGTCGATGGATACCTGGTGCTTGCACCCGAAGGAGGAGAGGCTGCCTTGTCGAGGCTTGGCTCGGGGGGCGCCCGCAAGGCGAAGGTCGAGGGGTCGATCAGCCTGACTCCCGTGGAGGAAGATGAAGCTGCAGTCGACGCGCTGGCGGCGGATGAGCCATCCGTGGTCGAGGGGCCGGTGGCGGAAGAGGAAGCTGGCGCCGAGGCCGTGCCGGCGGAGGAGTTGATCTCGGCCGAAGCCCTGGCCGCCGGCGAGGGCATGGTCGATGAGCCCACGTTGGAGGACACGGAGGACCTGGCTGCACGAGCGCGGGAGCTGGTGGAATCGCTGGGCGATGAAGACGAGGACGCACGAAGGCAGGCGGCAGAGGGCCTCTGGGGCCTGGCGGAGAGCGGCCACGCCGAGCTGCTGGTCCCCTATCTGAACAGTGACGACGCGCGCGTGAGGCTGACTATAGCGGGCGTGCTTGGCGAGAGCCAGGCGGCCGAGTTTGCGGGCCCGCTCGCAGAGCTCGCGGTCGACCCCGACCCGTCGGTGCGAGCGACTGTCCTGTACGCGTTCTCACAGCTCGGACAGGCGGCCGGCGAACATCTGGATGCCGTCCGTAAGGGGCTGTCCGACGAGGAGGGATCGGTCCGGGCACGAGCGGTTGAGGCCCTGGCGGCCATGGCGCCTGATGACGACGAGGTCGCGGCCCAAGTTGTCGCGCTGACGGGCGATCCGGAGTTCCCAGTGCGAGAGGCCGCAACGTCAGCAGCGCTGAACTTCGCTCGCAACGGCGTGACCGAGCCCCTGGTGACGCTGCTCGCGGACCTGGGCCGGCGAGCGCAGGCGCTTGAGCTGCTTCAGCAGGCGGAGGCGGATGTCATCAAGCAACTGCTCGCGGCCGCGGCCAAGGCGACATCAGAGTCAAGCGCCGCCGCGATGGGCACCCTCTCCTATGTTGTCGGCACCCGGTGCACGCCCGCTGACTTCTCGGCCGATCTTCAGTCCTCGGACTCGGAAGTCCGACTGGCGGGACTCGAAGGACTGGCCATCGTCGGCGCCGAGGAGTCGCGCGCTGATGTGGCGAGGATGTCGGAGGGCGACTCCTCGCCGGAGGTGAGACAGCGGGCAGCTGAGATCCTCACCTATTGGGATGAGATGGCTGAGAGCACGGCCCGCGCCGGTGCGGACCCCGCTGGAAGCAGCGCCTGAGCTCGCAGCAGGCCTTTGGCGACAGCACGCCGGCGGCGGACCTGAACTTGGTCGCCGCCGGCTTCTCGCGTTTGCCGTCGCCAGAGGAGGCAGTGTATCGGGCCTCCTCAGCAACGGTGCTCTGCTCGACGTTTCCGGGAATCATGCCGGTCCGCCAAGCGCGGCCGACGAACATGCCTCAAAGGCGCCCCCCTACGCTTCAGAGAATTCAGTCCCCGGCAATTCTCGCTTGGCAGCTACGAGATAGCGAGTTCAGTGTCGGCGGAGCCGGCCGGACAGGGGTCCATCGGCATCGCGACTGGGCTGGTGAGAGACAACGTGTGAGGTGATACCATGAAGTCCGCAACCGATTACCTGTGGTTCAACACAACGCGCCCCCGCGAATACGTCAACGTGACCGAGGAAGTCTCGCGGGTCGTCCGCGAGAGTGGAATCCGCGAGGGCATGGTGCTGGTGTCCGCGATGCATATCACGGCCGGTGTCTATGTCAACGACGCGGAGCCGGGGATCATCCAGGACATCGATGAATGGGCCGATCAGGTGGCACCCGAGGGGCCGGATTACCACCATCACCGCACTGGCGAGACGAACGGCGACGCGCACCTCAAGAGCCTGCTGGTCCACCACCAGGTGATCGTGCCCATCACGGACGGCAGCCTGGACCTCGGTCCCTGGCAGCAGATCTACTACGCCGAGTTCGACGGCCAGCGCCGCAAGCGTGTCGTCGTCAAGGCCATCGGCGAGTAACGTCCCCCGGCGGGCCTAGCCCGTAGACAGACTCGGCAGGAGGGTCGTGCGGCCCGAGGAACCAGTCCCCGAACGGAGAGGAGATCAGGCATGGCAGTAGTCTTCCAATGGCAGGCGGAGGAGACGCCCGCAGAGCTGCACGACGCGCTGCGGATGCTCTCGGAGCAGGTCCCGGTTGCGGAGGGGCGCGGCGCCGTGCGCCTGCGGTTCGCCGCCGGGGCCGATCCCGGGGAGTGCCAGGTTCGGAGGTCGGGGGATGAGGTGACGGTGACCTACGGCGGGGTGAGCGATGCACTGCGCGGCCTCGGGACGGCGCTGGCGCGGGTGCCGGAGGACCGGGAGGTCGTCTCAGAGCAGCGCCACTTCGCCACCCTGGGCATCATGCTTGATTGCTCGCGCAACGCGGTGATGAAGGTCGAGCACCTCAAGTGGTGGCTCCGCTGTCTTGCGCTGTTCGGCTACAACATGGTCATGTTGTACACGGAAGACACGTACGCGCTCCCCGATGAGCCCTTCTTTGGTGTCTTCCGCGGGGCTTACCGCAGAGATGAGCTCGCCGAGTTGGACACCTACGCCTCGCGCCTCGGCATCGAGCTCATCGCGTGCATCCAGACGCTTGGGCATCTCGAGCAGATGCTGAAGTGGCCTGCTTACGGCGAGGTCAGGGATACCGAGCGCGAGCTCCTCGTCGGAGAGCCGAAGACGTACGAGCTGATAGACAAGATGGTCGCGCAATGCTCGGATGCGTTCGCCAGTCGCCGCATACATGTGGGCATGGACGAAACGTGGACGCTCGGCAGGGGACGCTTCCTGGATCTCCGCGGACACAAGTCCGGGTACGAAATCCTCACCGAACATCTCGCCAAGGTTGTCGACATCTGCCGGCGCCATGGGCTGCGCCCCATGATCTGGTCGGACATGTTCTTCAAGTTCGGCGGCAACATGCACACGGACTATGATGTTGAGAGCGGCATTCCCGACGAAGTACGAGACGCCATACCCGAGGACCTCGACCTCGTCTACTGGGACTACAATAGGGAGGAGGAAGAGGACTACCTGCGGCTCATCGAGCGGCACCGACAGCTTGCGCGCGATCCGATCATGGCCTCGGGGGTCTGGACGTGGCTCCGTCTGTGGTACGGCCGGAAGGAGACGGAGGCGACCGTCGCGCCCTGCGTCCGCGCGTGCAGGAAGGCTGGACTGAAAGAGATCTTCTTCACTATGTGGGGGGACGATGGGGGCTACTGCGAGTTCGACTCCGCGCTTACCGGCCTTGCCTTCGCGGCGGCCGAATGCTACGGCGAAGAGCTGGGATCGCTCGAGGCTAGGCACAAGGCCGTGTGTGGGATTGGATACGAGGAAAGTCTGCTGGGCTCACAGATCGAGTTTCCGCCTCTGGAGGTGCAGAACCGTTGGGGGGCTGACTGCATGGCCGCGGCGACGCTCTGGGACGACCCGCTCCTGGGAATGCACTGGCGCTCTCTCGATGCCCGTCATCCAGGGCATTGGCCGAAGGCGGCGGAGCACTACCGCGCCCTGTCGGCCCAGTTGGCGAGGCACCGCGGCGAGCGGCAGGCGGTTGACCTCGCGCACGCGGCCGCGCTGGCTGAACTGCTGTCCGCGAAGATCGGATTCCGGATGAAGCTTGAACAGGCCTACAGCAAGCGAGACCGCGGCGAGCTAGAGGCCGTGCTCGACAGCGTGCCTGGCCTCGTCGGGCTGACGGAGCAGCTTGAGGAGAGCTTCCGCAGGCAGTGGCTGCGCCGGAACAAGCCGTTCGGCCTGGAAGCACTCCAGGTCCGACTCGGCGGCCTTCGGCAACGCTTCTTGGAAGCCGGCCGCGCGCTGCGGGAGCTGCTGGCGGGGGAGCAGGAGAGCATCGCGGAACTCGACGAAGGCCTCTCACTCTCGGAGGAGACTCTGGGCCGCCTCTATATGAGCAGCCGATACCGGGGCCTTGCCACTCCGGGGATCCTGTAGGACGCAGAGCATCCGGACACCTGAGCCGCGCCGCGGCACGGCGTCTTCAGGACAGCGGTTTCGCATAGGAGCGGCCCCGGGCGCGTGGGGGCCGCCTCCACATTGCTGGGCTTCTCGTGCTACAATCTGGGGGAGTACCTCGAGACGACAGGTTCTGCGAGAAGCGAAAGGGGGACTGTCCCGTGGAGCGGGGCTGGGTGCGGTGTCGTCTTCTCTTGTCACTCCTCGGCCTGATCGCGGCCTCGGCCTCGGCAGGCGGAGAGGAGATCAGTGAGCTGTGGCGGAGCCCGTTCGGGAATCCGCGAGCGGTGTCGGTGGACACAGGCAGTGGCGCGTGCTGGGCCGCGGTGGGGAACAGCGTGATGTGCGTGAGCCGCTCGGACGCGCTGCGGTTCCAGGTAGATGGGTTCTCCTCTCCTCTCGGCCTTGACGTCAATCCCGCCGACGGCTCCTGCTGGGTGGCGGACACGTACAACGATCAGGTGGCCCACGTGGCCGAGGATGGCACGGAGTTGTGGCGCGGCGGCGTCTTCAGTCGGCCGATCTCGGTGGCTGTCAGCCCTATCGATGGCTCCTGCTGGGTGGCCGATTCGGGCAATGGCGATCTCGTGCGCCTGGCTGCCGATGGTACAGAGTCCACGCGGTTGGGCGGATATGCCTGGCCCGACCCCGATGCCGGAGCGCCTGTCGGGGGGGCCCTCGCCATCGATCCGGGGGACGGCGCGTGCTGGGTCGCAGATGAGGGCAACGGCCGCGTCCTCCGCATATCCACCAGCGGCGAGGTGCTTCTGGAGAGCGACGTCGTTCCCAGCCCGCGAGCGGTGTCGCGCAATGCGACCGATGGGTCCTGTTGGGTGGCCGACGCGGCCAGCGGACGTGTGGCACATCTGGCTTCCGATGGCTCGGTGCAGTGGAAGGGCACACAGTTCACGTCCCCCGTCGACGTGTCGGTGCAGCCGACCGACGGGTCGTGCTTGGTGGCCGATGCTGGCGCGGGGTACGTGCTTCGCATCCTCTCTGGCGGCACAGAGCTCTGGCGTTGGAGCGGCGATCCCCGGGCGGTGTCGGTTGACCCCCTCGACGGCTCCTGCTGGGTAGCGAATCGCCAGGCGCTGGGATCGGTGATTGGCAGGTACGAGCTTGCCCATGTGAGCGCGGCTGGTGAGGCAGTGGCACGGCTGGGCGGCTTCACGCGCCCGGTGAGCGTCTCCGTGGACCACGTTACGGGGTCTTGCTGGCTGGGCGACTATGAGAGCGGGGCCATCGCACGCATTAGCCCGGATCACCTGCTTGCAGTCAATCGTCCCGAACCTTCGCAGTATCAGCCTCGTTCCGTGTCGGCGAACGCTTTCGACGGGTCCTGCTGGGTCGCCGAGGAGGGCGGAGGTCTCGTTCACCTGTCGCGAGGCGGAGTGGAGCTTCTGCGCGAGCGACGTTACATGGTGAGCTCTGTCTCGACGAACCCGAATGACGGCTCCTGCTGGGCGGGCGTCATGGGTGGCGGCACGGCCAGCGCCAACGAGGTGTACCATTTCGGTCTAGACGGCGCTGTTCTCTCGCACAGATCGCACTTCGCGCGCGTGAGCTCCGTCTGCGTCAACGCGGCGGATAGCACTTGCTGGGCGGCTGACCAGGATGCCGATCTCCTCGTCCACCTCACCCACGACGGCGCCGAGATCGGGCAGTACGGGGTGGACTCGCCGCGCGCCGTATCGGTCGACGCCTTCGACGGATCGGTCTGGGTGGCAAGTGCCGACGAGGAACAGGGCACGAGCTCTGTATCGCACCTGTCGGAGGACGGTACCGTGCTCTGGAGCAGCGATGCGTTCGCCGAGGCATCCTCGGTCTCCGCCAACCCCACCGATGGGTCCTGCTGGATCGCCGACTGGGGCACGCGGGAGATCATCCACCTGGCGGAGGACGGCGCGGAGTTGGGACGCGTAGGGGCATTCCGACGCTCTCGGGTCTCCGTCAACCCGGTAGACGGATCGTGCTGGGTCTGCGATGAGGACAACGGCCAGGTCGTTCACCTCGGTGTTTCGGGCTATGCAGGGCCGACGTTCTCGGACGTCCTCTGCTATCAGTGGTGCTACGACGAGGTGCAGGCGTGTGTCGATGCGGGCATCGTCGCCGGGTACACCGACGGGAGGTACCACTGGGAACTTACCGTCACTCGGGACCAGATGGCGGTCTATGTCTCGCGGGCTCTGGCCGGCGGTGATGCGAATGTGGACCCGCCGTTCGGGCCGCCGACATTCCCCGATGTCCCGGGCGATCACTGGGCCTGCAAGTACGTCGAGTACGCGGTCGCCCACAACATCGTGGCTGGATACGCGGACGGGCTGTATCGCCCAGGGCTTCCCGTAGACCGGGCCCAGATGGCCGTGTACATCGCGCGCTCTGTGGTCGACCCAACTGGCGACGAGGGACTCATCGGTTACCCCCCACCACTGGTGGAGGCTTTCCCCGATGTCCCGGCATTTCACTGGGCCTTCCTCTACGTCGAATACTGCTCTGGGGAAGGGATAGTGCAGGGGTATCCGGACACCAAGTACCATCCGGAGTACCGAGTGACGCGGGATCAGATGGCCGTGTACGTCTGCCGAGCCTTCAGCCTGCCATACTGACCCACACCCGCGGGACGTTTGTCGGCCCGCCCCCCATCCTGCCGGGACATCTGCGTGTATGGTCGGCCGGTGTGCGGTGTCCTTGACACGTAGCCCCGTGTCTGCTACCCTTCGGGTGGACAAGAAGTCGTCCACAATTCGGGTCCTTTTAACCCAGTCCAGAGAGGCTGAGAAAGTGAACCCAGCAAAGTCGAGCAAACCGCAAGCGCCTCCCACAAAGAGCGAGGGGGGCGCCGTTTCTGTGGCCCGGCGCCAGCCCCTCAACGGCGCAAGGCGGATTCTGGATCAGTCCGACATCCGCCGCGCCCTCACCCGCATAGCCCACGAGATCCTCGAGCGAAACAAGGGTGCAAAGGGCCTCTGCCTTATTGGGGTGCGGACCCGAGGCGCGCCCCTCGCCCACCGTTTGAGCGAGCTCATTGAGCGATTCGAGGGGGAGACGGTTCAGGTGGGCGAGCTCGACATCGCCCTCCACCGGGACGATCGGCCCCACGACGGCATTCGCCCCCGCACATCGGTCGACTTCGAGCTGACGGGCAAGCAGGTCATCCTCGTGGACGATGTGCTCTACACGGGCAGAAGCGTGCGGGCGGCGCTGGACGCCTTGATCGAGCGCGGGCGCCCTGCCTCCGTGCAGCTGGCCGTATTGGTCGACCGCGGACACCGGGAGCTGCCCGTCCGCGCCGACTATGTCGGGAAGAACATTCCGACTTCCCGCCAAGAACGCGTTACAGTTTATCTCTCCGACACCGACGGTGAGGAAGCCGTCTACATCGAGCGCTTGCCGGAGGAGGCATAAATGGCCCTCGAGGGGCGCGATCTCGTCTCCATCTTCGACCTCAGCGATCGGGAGATCGAGGCCATCTTCGACCTCGCCGACGAGATGGACGAGCACAAGGACGTCGGCCTGAAGATCGCCGATGGCAGCATTCTCTGTACGCTCTTCTACGAGCCGAGCACGAGGACTCGCCTATCTTTCGAGGCCGCGATGGAGAGGCTGGGGGGCGGAGTCATCAGCGTCGCCGACGCCAGCAGCACGTCGGTGGCGAAGGGAGAGACCATCGCCGATACGGTTCGCATCATCGAATCGTATGCCGACATCATCGTGATCCGGCACCCGCTTGAGGGAAGCGCACGTGTGGCCGCCGACTATGCATCGGTGCCGGTCATCAATGCGGGAGACGGCGCCCACGAGCACCCCACGCAGACGCTGCTGGACCTCTATACGATCTGGCGGGAGAAGGGCAAGTTCCGCGACCTCAGTGTTGCGCTCGTCGGCGACCTTCGCTACGGCAGGACAGTTCACTCACTCGCCTTCGGGTTGGCACGGTTTGGGGCCAACGTTACGTTGGTCTCCCCGCTGGGTCTGGAGATGCCCGCGCCGCTGGTTGAGCGGCTGAGGAAGGAATTCGGCTGCACGCCGACCCAGTGCCACAGCTTGGCCGATGTCGTGACCGATCCCAAGTCTCTGAAGCGGCGGAAGGGCAGACAGAAGGCCCTCGCCACGGAGCTACTTGCAACGTTCGATGCCGTCTACGTCACGCGGGTGCAGAAGGAGCGATTCGAGTCAGACGAGGCCTATCAGACCGCGAAGCAGGGATACGCGATCACACAGGAAGTCCTATCCCGGGCGCAGGCAGACGCGCTCGTGATGCACCCGCTCCCCAGGGTCGACGAGCTGGCCTACGAGCTCGACCGAGATCCGCGGGCGGTGTACTTCAGGCAGGCCGCGTTTGGCTTGCCCGTGAGAATGGCGCTGCTGGCGGCGCTGCTGGGGAAGCGCCCGGCCAAGGTGAAGCGGGCGCGCAAGGGAGACTATCGGCCCGAACCGCGGCGAGAGGTCGATTTCCGCAAGATGGCACAGCTGAAGTGCCCGAACCCGCGCTGTGTGACCAACCACGAGAGCTACCTGAGGCCGCAGTTCACGTTCGTGAAGCACGCGGCCGACACTGTGGCGTGTGCCTACTGCGAGCACGAGGTGCGTTCACCCCTGGGATCAGATGAGCGAAGATGAGTGATCGGGGAAACGGCTTGCTGGTGAAGGGTGGCCGCCTGTTCGATCCCGGCTCAGGCGTGGACGGGATCGGCGATGTGCTTGTTCGAGATGGTGTGATAGCCGAATCGGGAGAAGTCGCAGAGGGACAGGCAGACGAGGTGATCAATGCCGCCGGCCTATGGGTGCTGCCCGGCCTGATGGACATGCACGTCCACCTCCGGGAGCCGGGGCAGGAGCACAAGGAAACGACTGCGACAGGTACGCAGGCGGCGGTCGCTGGCGGCTTCACTGCAGTGGCGTGTGAACCCAACACTGTTCCGCCCTGCGATTCGGCGGCCAGGCTTGCGGCGGCGATGGAGACGGCCGAGCGCACGGCCGTGGCGCGGGTTCTCCCGAAGTGTGCGATTACACTGGGACAAAAGGGCCGCGAGCTGACCGACCTCGAGGCCCTTTGCGCCGCGGGCGCGGTCGCCGCCAGCGATGATGGGGCGTCTGTAGAGGATGGGGAGGTGATGCGGGCGGCGATCCTGTCAGCGAAGCAGGTGGGCCTCCCGCTGACGCTGCACGTGGACGGCCCGGCCATGGTTGAACGCGACATCGGCCTCGCGGCCGAGGCCGGCTGGCGGGTCCATTTCTCGCACGTCAGTCTGGCCGAGGAGGTGGGGCTGATTGCGGAGGCGCGGGCAAAGGGACTTCACGTGAGTGGTGAGGCAACTCCTCACCACCTGGCGCTGACTGCAGACGACGCACCTGTGGGCAACGCAGACTTCAAGATGAACCCGCCTCTGGCCACCGCAAGAGATGTGGCGGCCTTGCGCAGTGCGTTGGCCGATGGCGTTCTGACCGTCATCGCCTCGGACCATGCGCCGCACGCGCCGACCGAGAAGGGCCTCCGGTACGAGGAGGCGCCTCCCGGCGTCATCGGGCTGGAGACGACCCTCGCGGTTGTGTGGACCCGCCTTGTCGAGGCCGGCACCGCCTCACCGGAGACAACGGTGAGGGCTCTCACCTCAGGGCCGGCCGAAGTGCTGGGACTGTCGACGCCATCTCTCCGCAAGGGAGCGCCTGCGGACATCACGCTCTTCGATCCGAAGCGTTCGTGGGTGGTCGAGCCAAGGCACTTCAAATCAAAGGGGCGCAATTGTCCCTTCGCCGGAGATGAGCTGCGAGGCAAGGTGGTGGGGACAATTGTCGACGGACGCGTGGCCATGAGGGAAGGCAGCATATTGGAAGCGGGAGCGGCTTAGTGAACGCGATCCTCGTGCTTGAGGACGGCACGGTCTTCGAAGGCCAGAGCATCGGCAAGGCGGGACGGACACTCGGCGAGGTGGTGTTCGACACGGCCATGGTCGGATATCAGCAGTGCATCACTGACCCGTCCTTCCGGGGTCAGATCCTCACCTTCACCTATCCGCTGATCGGAAACTACGGGGCAAACAGCGAGGATTTCGAGTCGAGCATGTGCCAGGCGGGCGGTGTCGTCGTCCGCGAGGCATGTGAAGAGCCGAGCAACTTCCGCCTGGAAGGGGGGCTGGGCGAGTTCCTCGAGGAGCACGGGATCGTCGGCATAGCTGGCGTGGACACCCGCGCTTTGACGCGCAAGCTCCGCACAGTCGGTGTCATGATGGGAGCGATCTCCACCGACGAGAGCGCAGCTAAAGTCCTGCGCCGGATCGAGGAGAGCCCGAGCTACGATGAGGTCGATCTGGTGGAGCAAGTGAGCACGCCGACGCCCTACGAATGGCAACCCGGCCTCACGACCGAGAACGCGCAGCCCAGGATGGATTCCGAGGACCGCCTGAAGATCGTTTGCCTGGACTACGGTATGCGCGAGAGCATCCTGAAGAACCTCCACGCGGTTGGGTGCCGCTGTATCGTTATGCCCTGCAGGGCCACTGCCGACCAGGTCCTCGAGGAGAAGCCCGACGGCGTGCTGCTATCACCCGGCCCGGGTGACCCGAAGAGGCTCACCCACGCGGTCGAGTGTGTGAAAGGGCTCCTCGGCGAGGTCCCCATCTTTGGGATCTGCCTTGGGAATCAGATGCTGGCGAGCGCCCTCGGCGGTACGACTTTCAAGCTGAAGTTCGGCCACCGCGGCGGCAACCATCCGGTCAGGGACCTGAAGACCGGTCGGGTCACGATCACCTCGCAGAACCATGGCTACGCCGTCGATGCGAACAGCATCGAGGGCAGTGGTGCGACTGTCTCGCGGATCAATCTCAACGACGATACGGTCGAGGGCCTGGAGTGTGAGAGCCTGCGGGCCTTCTCCATCCAGTACCACGCGGAGGCGAGCCCCGGCCCGCTCGACAGCCGCGGCATCTTCAGGCAGTTCGTGGACAGGATACGAGATCCCAAACGGTGGGCGGAGATCGCTCCCGAAGTTCACTGACGAAACCATGTGAAGGAGATAGATGCCACGTCGCACTGATCTGAAGAAGGTTATGGTGATCGGGTCCGGCCCGATTGTGATCGGGCAGGCGGCGGAATTCGACTACGCGGGCACGCAGGCGTGCAAGGCGCTCCACGAAGAGGGTATGGAGGTCGTGCTCATCAACTCCAATCCCGCGACCATCATGACCGACACGAACATGGCCGAGCGGATATACGTGGAGCCGCTCACGCTCGAATTCGCGGCCCGCATCGTTGAGCAGGAGAGGCCCGAGGGCTTGCTCGGCACACTGGGAGGGCAGACCGGTCTGAATCTGGCGACACAGCTTGCCCGTGCGGGCGTGCTGGACCGGTTCGACGTGGACCTCCTCGGCACATCGCTGGAGGCCATCGAGAGGGCGGAGGACCGCGATCGATTTCGGGAGACGATGCGGTCCATCGGGGAGCCGGTTCCCGACAGCGCGATCATACACACCATCGAGGAAGCCATCGAGTTCTCACGCACAATCGGCTTTCCCGTTATCGTGCGCCCAGCCTACACTCTTGGGGGCACCGGCGGGGGGATTGCGTGGGATGACGAACAGCTCCGCGACATCTGCGAGCGCGGCCTGAAGATGAGCATGATCCGCCAGATCCTTCTGGAGCGGTGTGTGATCGGATGGAAGGAGATCGAGTACGAGGTGATGCGGGATGCGGCTGACACCTGCATTACCGTGTGCAGTATGGAGAACCTCGACCCGATGGGAATCCACACCGGGGACTCCATCGTGACGGCTCCCGCCCAGACGCTGGGCGATCAGGAGTATCAGATGCTGCGAAGCGCCTCCCTGAAGATCATCAGGGCGCTCGGCATAGAGGGCGGCTGCAACATTCAATTCGCGCTGAATCCCGACAGCTACGAGTACCATGTGATCGAAGTGAATCCCAGGGTGAGCCGGTCGAGCGCGCTTGCCTCGAAAGCCACTGGCTATCCGATAGCTCGCGTGGCCGCGAAGATCGCAGTGGGGCTGCGGCTCGATGAGATACCGAACGCGGTCACGCAGAAGACGCTGGCCTGCTTCGAGCCGACCATCGACTACGTCGTGGTGAAGATCCCGCGCTGGCCGTTCGACAAGTTCGCCCTGGCCGACCGTACCGTCGGCACGCAGATGAAGGCCACCGGTGAGGTGATGGCCATCGACCGCACCTTCGAGGCGGCCCTGCTGAAGGGGGTCAGATCGCTGGAGATCGGGGCCTACGGGCTGCGCTCGAAGACGGTCTCGCAGTGGGGCGAGATGCAGATCGAGCAGTGCCTGCGGGAGGCCACCGATGAGCGCCTGTTCGCCGTTGCCGAGGCCTTCCGCCGCGGGATGATGGTCCAGGAAGTCGCGGAGTTCTCCCACATCGACCCCTGGTTCCTCCAGAAGGTAAAGAACATCGTGGACCTCGAGGGTGAGATTCGGAAGGCCGGTGCCGACGGACTCACCGATGAGCTGCTTGCGCGCGCGAAACGGCAGGGCTTCTCCGATCACGAGATCGCCGATATGCTGCGCATATCGGAGCCCGAGCTCCGGGGTAGGCGGGTCGGGCTGAAGCTCATCCCACCGTACAAGATGGTGGATACGTGCGCGGCCGAGTTCGAGGCGGTCACGCCCTACTACTACTCCACCTACGAGTCTGAGTGCGAAGTGGAGGTGGCCGAGAAGCCTCGGGTCATCGTGATCGGCGCGGGCCCCATCCGCATAGGCCAGGGGATCGAGTTCGACTACTGCACTGTGCACGCCGTGTGGGCCCTGCACGAGGAGGGCTATCAGTCGATCATCATCAACAGCAACCCTGAGACTGTCTCGACCGACTTCGACACCTCCGACAAGCTGTACTTCGAGCCGATCACCGAAGAGGACACCCTCCATATCATCCGCCGAGAGAAACCGGAGGGCGTCGTCGTGCAGTTCGGCGGCCAGACGGCGATCAACCTGGCCGGCGTCTTCCACGAGAATGGCGTCAGGATACTCGGAACAGAGTTCGAGGGGATCGATATCGCAGAGGACCGCGATAGGTTCGAGCGGATGCTGCGCGACCTCGGTGTCCCCAAGCCGCCGGGGCGGGGTGTGACCTCGGTTCGGGAGGCGGCCGAGACGGCCCGTGGGGTCGGCTACCCTGTGTTGGTTCGCCCCTCCTACGTTCTCGGCGGGCGAGCGATGGAGATCGTCTACTCCGAGGAGGAGCTGCTTTCGTACATGCACCTCGCCACCGACGTGTCGCCGCGGCATCCGATCCTGGTGGACAAGTACGTGGTCGGCACTGAGCTCGAGGTCGACCTGATCTGCGATGGCGAGGAGGCTCTGATCCCGGCCATCATGGAGCACATAGAGCGCGCCGGGGTGCACTCCGGCGACTCGATGGCAGTGTGCCCGCCGGTGAGTCTCAGCGATGACATCCAGCAGACGGTTGTGGACTACTCCGCCCG
Source organism: Candidatus Hebobacterum abditum (assembly GCA_029821875.1). GTDB lineage: Bacteria > Armatimonadota > Hebobacteria > Hebobacterales > Hebobacteraceae > Hebobacterum > Hebobacterum abditum. The sequence goes on from JALGXW010000001.1 coordinate 310,153, forward strand.
TCTTGCGAAGGCGCTGGATGTGCGGGGCTTGATGAACATCCAGTTCGTGCTCGATGCTGACGAGACGGTCTACGTGCTCGAAGTCAACCCCCGCGCAAGTCGCACCGTACCCTATCTGTCCAAGGTCACCGGAATACCGATGGTCAACGTGGCCACGAAGTGCATGCTCGGGCGCAAGTTGTGTGAGCTGGGATATGAACCGGGCCTCTTCCCGGCCCGGCCCTACTACGCGGTCAAAGCTCCGGTCTTCTCCTTCTCCAAGCTCACGGAGGTCGACATAGACCTGGGGCCTGAGATGAAATCCACGGGAGAGATAATGGGCGTCGATCCCGATTACTCCAAGGCGTTGTATAAGGCCATGGTGGCCTCTGGCGTTGAGGTTCCCAGCCGGGGCACTCTCATCGCGACCATCGCGGATCGCGACAAGGAGGATGCCGCCGAGCTCATCCGGGAGTTCGTGGACCTCGGCTTTCGGGTCTACGCAACAGCCGGGACGCAGAGGCATCTCGAAGAGGTCGGCGTCGCGGCAACGCCAGTCAATAAGATCAGCCAGGGAAGCCCTAACATCATCGACCTCGTCCGGTCAGGGGAGATCGACCTGGTGCTCAACACCCTTTCCCCGGAGCGGAATCCCGAACGGGAGGGCGCCCGCATCCGCAGGGCCTCGGTGGAGCTGGCGATACCGTGCCTGACCTCCCTGGACACGGCCCGCGCTCTGCTGCTGGCGCTGTCCAGCCGCAAGGAGGGGGAGGAGTTCGCCATCGTTCCCATCAACGACTTCGCGGAGACGGTCGGACCGGCTTCTGCCGCTCGGTAGGGGGCCCAGACACAGAGGTCGCCTCCTTGCCCGCGCAGAACGTCTCTGGCAGAGACCGCGATGGGTCGACACGATGGGTTGACACGATGTCCGACCGGATCCGCCTGACGTTCTTCGGGACTGCCGCTGGCTTCCCAACCAAGAAGCGGGCGCACACGACGTCCATCGGTCTGTGGCGCGGAGAGGCGCTCTACCTCTTCGATGCCGGTGCCGGCCTTGCCCAACAGTTCGCGGCGATGGATATTGACCCCGATGCCACGCGCGCCATCTTCCTCACACACACTCACGCTGACCACGTCGGAGGGCTCGCCCCTCTTCTCCAGTCCATCCAGCTGAACAAGCGCGCCGATCCACTGCCGCTCTACGTGCCCGACGCTTCCCTGGCCGGCGTGCGAGACTACTTGTACATGACATATCTGTATCCACTGAGTGGTTTCGATCTCGACCTGCGCCCGGTGGCCGAAGGCTTCGAATACGAGGAGGATGGGATTGAGGTGTCCGCGGTTCCGAGCCGCCATCTTGTGGCCGGGGAGGAGGCGCGCCGGCAGATTGGCGCCCGAGCGGAGCCCCAGGCCTTCTCCTATCGTGTACGGGTGGCCGACAAGACGGTATACGTGTCAGGCGACATTGCCGAGCCAGAGGAAGCGGCCGAGTATGGTGCCGAGGCAGACATCGCAGTCGTTGAACTCGCGCACTTCGAGCCCGAGGAAGTGGGGGCCGCTCTCAGCGCGTCAGGCGTGAAGCGGCTTGTCGTCACACACCTCCTCGCCTCGCTGGAATCCTCCGAGGCGGAGATCCCCGACCGCGTAATGGCAGCGGGGTTCGAGGGAGAAGTGGCCGTTGCCCAGGATGGGATGGAGATTGAACTCTGAGCCGGGTCTGCGCGAGGTGAGGGGCAAGTGAGCGTTGCTGCGCGCCTGAAGTCCGGCACCAAGCGCTTGGCGCGAGCCACCCTGGGCGCGATATCTCCCGCCCTCGTGCAGCGCATCCAGTTCTCTCGGGCGCGTCGATCCTACCTGCGCGAGCCTACCCGGGGGCCGCGCCGCGTTTTGCTGGAGCCCACTACGGGCTGCAATCACCGCTGCATCATGTGCTGGGATCACAGTCCGCGTCTCGCCAGGCCGACACCAGCACAGCACATGCCCTTTGACCGCGTCGAAGGCCTCCTGCGCGAGATGGGGGAGATGGGAACTGAGGAGGTCTGGCTCGCGGGACGAGGAGAGCCACTGCTCCATCCGAGGGCGCGCGATATCCTGCAGCTCACAGGCTCCCTGGGCATGCGAAGCATCATCACCACCAACGGGGGGCCGCTTACGGAGGAGCTCGCCGACCAACTGTGTGAGTGGGGTCTGCAGCAGATCAGCGTGTCCATCGACTCGGGCACACCGGAGACCTATGCGAGGATCCACGCCGGCCCGCCGGCCGACAGGGGTCGAATGCTCGGCCTCATCAGACGCCTCTCGGAGCGGGAGGACCGCAGGCCCCGCGTGCTCGTCAGCATTGTGCTCTCCCAGTGGAACTTCCGCGAGCTGCCTGCCCTCGTGCGAGATGCCATCGATGCGGGCGCGACCGGGATCGTGGTCGGCGGGATGCGGCCTGTGCCGTTCGACTCAACGGACCTCGCGCTCAGTGCGGAGGACTGGGCGCGCGTACGTGACGATCTTTCGAACGCCGCCGAACTCGCGCAGTCTGCCGGCGTGGACCTGAGTACCGACAACATACGCGAGGCAGACCAGTCGAGGGCGCGGGCGTATCCCTACAAGAGCATGGCCTGCTTCATCGGCCACCTCTTCACCGTGATCGATGTCGATGGTACCGTTCACGGCTGTTGCACGTGTCAGAACGCCCTGGGTACGCTCGATGAATCACCGTTCCGGGACATCTGGTGGTCTCCCCAGTATCGCCTGTTTCGCAGGATACTTAGAGAGATGCCAAGCAGCGGACTCACGCCTCCTCGCTGCGAGTGCCGACACGGCTGCGGGCACGTGCCCGAGAATGCGCAACTGCAGCAGCAATTCGGCTTCACATTCGCCGCCGCGATGCCGGACGGAAGCTTCGTCACTCGGGCAGACGCGGCGACGACCGTGTGCCGTCAGCTCGATCACATGCTGCCGGTCCGCGAGCGCGATTACGACTTCGCCGACCTAGCCGATGGCGGCCCGAGAGAGGCCGCGTCTCGTCTGCGGCAGGTCGGTGTCATGGCGGGAACGGGCTCCATGGATGGCCTGTCGCTATTCGAGCCGCAGCGACTCGTGGCGCGCGAGGAGTTCCAGGGCATACTCGAGCGCGCCCTCATTGCGGGCGGCGCGTCGCCTGATGTGGCGGCGTCTCTGGCCAAGGAGTCAAGGGCGGGAACGGGACATCTTGCCGAGCCGCTCCGCCAGAAGGACATGGCAACGTGGCTGGACCGTGTCACCAACAGACTGGTTCACTGACGGTGTCGATGTGATGAGCGGCCGGAGCAATACGGGGGCGAGTGAGCGCCTCAACTCTCTGCGGCAGTGGCTGAAGCGGGTGCCGGGACTGCGGCCGCTGTATCTTGTGGGGCGAGCTGCATGGCGGTGCGCGCGGGACATAGGTCTGAATGCATACTGGCAGGCGGAGGCGGTGCTTCCCTCGAGCAGCCGCTGGAGGCGCCGGGTGTCAGACGTATGGGGCACTCAAGCGCAGCAGCGCGAGCAGCTCTGTTCAGGCGAGGGCACGCGCTGGCTAGACTCTGTCGACGTGCTGCAGGACTACGTCTTTCCGCAGTTCGGGCGACGTGACTGGTACCAGTACGTTGCCGACCACTGGTGCAGAGAGCCGCGGGCACTTGGCCTAAGTCTATGCTGTGGCGACGGTGGAGTGGAACGGAACCTGCTTCGGTTCGGGATATGTGTCTCGTGCGAGGGCATCGACATATCCGAAGAGGCCGTTCGGCTCTGCCAAGAGAAAGCTGCCGCTGAAGGGCTCGCCAACCGTCTTTCCTACTGGGCAGCCGATATTGAGGCGGCGAACCTCGGCCGCGGACGATACGATGCTGTGATAGCGTGGATGGCCCTACATCACGTGCGGAGGCTGAGGCGCGTCTTCGAGAAGGTGCGCCGAGCGCTGAAGCCGGACGGCATCTTCATCGTCAATGAGTACGTCGGCCCTGTCCGGTTCCAGCTGCCGCGCAAGCAGGTGGAGTTGATAAACTCCCTGCTTGCCAATGTGCCGGAGGACCTGCGCCGCGAGGCCGGAGGCGACATCAAACAGCGGTTCCTCCGGCCGCGCCTTGCCGACATTGTAGACCGTGATCCGTCAGAGGCCGTGCACTCGGATCGGATCGTGCCCTTGCTTCGCCGCAGCTTCACAGTGGTTGACTGCGTGGAATACGGAGGGACTGTCCTCAACTGGCTGCTGGACAGTATCGTGCAGAACTTCCAACTGGAGGACCCCGCTCACAGGGCCGTTCTCGAGCGGCTGTATGAAGCCGAGAGAAGCGCCCTCGCCAGTGGGGAGTTTTCCAGCGACTTCACCTTCGTTGTGGCGAGGCCCCGCTGAGGGGCCGTGTTCCGGGGCCTTCTGCTGTGTGCTTCGCCCGGCTGCGGGCGAAGGTACGCCGCGTGCACTGGTTGAAAATGGAGCGAGGGAGCGGAGAGCTAGTCACAATGGTGCCATCTCAGAGAATCATCCTGCACGTTGACATGGATGCGTTCTACGCGGCGGTCGAACAGCGCGACCGCGCTGAGCTCCGCGGTCGGCCCGTGATCGTTGGTGGCACGCCGGAGGGCCGCGGGGTTGTATCCGCCGCCTCCTACGAAGCACGCGAGCGTGGCGTCCACTCCGCGATGCCGGCGGCGCAGGCAGTCCGCCTCTGCCCTGACGGCGTCTTCCTGCCCGTTGATTTCAGGAAGTACCGAGCGGCCTCTGAGCAGGTCATGGAGATACTGGCGCGGCACTCCGACTGCATCGAGCAGGTATCCATAGACGAGGCCTTTCTGGATCTGACGGGTCGCGCCCGAGACTTCAGAGATGCGGAACGGACTGCGAAGAGGATAAGGAGGGAGGTCAAGTCCGACCTCAAGCTGACGGCCTCGATAGGGGCCGGCCCGAACAAGTTCTTGGCGAAGCTTGGGTCGGAGCACCAGAAGCCCGATGGACTCGTCGTCATCCGGCCCGACCAAGTGGAGGGCTTCCTGGCTCCGCTGCCCGTTCAGAAGATTTGGGGCGTAGGGCCGAAGACGGCCGCTCGGCTGGAGACAGCCGGCGTGAAGACCATCGGCGACGTCGCCGCCGCGCCTGTGGCAACGCTTCACCAGGTGCTGGGGGCGTGGGCAGACGTCGCGCGGGAGCTCGCGCGCGGCATCGATGAGCGCCCTGTCGAGCCGGTGAGGGAGGCGAAGTCGGTCAGTGCTGAGCACACCTTCCCGAACGATCTGTTTGACATGGCTGAGATGCGCCGAGCGCTGGCCGCGCTTAGCGAAGATGTTGCCGGACGACTGGCACGAGAGGATGCTAGGGCGCGGACGGTTGGCGTCAAGGTGCGGTTCGCCGACTTCCGCACCATAACCCGCCAGACGAAGCTTGCGGAGCCAGCCGACCAACCGGCGGTGATTCGGCGCATCGCACACGAGTTGCTCGATGCTGTAGATAGAGGAGAAGAGGGGGTCCGCCTCCTCGGTATACGCGCGGCCGATCTCGAGCACGGCCCCGGCCAGCTCTCCCTGTTCGATGAGAAGGCTCAGCGCCGCGGCCAGCTCGAGAGGACGCTCACCTACCTGCGCAGACGCTATGGGCCCGATGCCGTCAGGTGGGCCCGCGAGATTGGCGAGGGCCCCTAAGGACGTACCCTCCTTTCTCTCACGTGTGCTGTCAACGCAATGACGGCTCCAAAGGCCCTCAAGTAGTCCTGCGCCTAGGTCTGACCCTCTTCACTTCCCCGCCAACATCTCCGACCACGATCTCTCGGTACTGGCGACAAAAGGGTCGGGGTCCGCGTCTAACAAGGCGAGTGCTACCGCGAGAGGAGGGACAATGGACCGCCGCTGGGCGTATGTGGGGGTGGGCGCGTGCCTTGGGCTGTTGGCACTGGGGTTTGCCGTGGGGCAGGATGGCGTCGCGGTCTGGCGCTCTTGGGGGAGTAGCCTCCGAGCGGGGCAGTGGTCCTTCACCTTCAATGGGCCGGCGAACGAACTCGTCGAGGAGGGGCCGTTCACGGGCCTCGCCTTTGGCCCGGGGAGAGAGGAAATCGCCTACTGCGCTCCGGCCGGGCGGAATGGGCGTTCAGGGCTCTGGGTGATCTCGGCCTCTTTTCAGTTCGCGCAACGGACGAAGTTCGCTCGTCAGAAAACCAGCGGAAGGGCTCGCCTGCTGTGCCTGGCCCTGGAAGGAGTGATCCTCCGAGGCCCTGTTTCGTGGGCGCCGAACGGGAGCAGCATAGCCCTCCGCGCCTGCGGCGAGCAGTCAGAGGATCTGGTGGTTGTCGACTACGCCACGGGCGAGTTCGCGTGGCTGACAAGAGGGGCGCATGTAGTTGATGCAGCCTGGCAGCCGGATGCCACCCGAATCGCCTATGTGACATCGGAGGATGGGCAACGGTCCCTCTGGACCCGGTCCCTCGCGGCACGAAACGCCGAGCGCCTGGGCACGGGCGGATATGACTTGAGGTGGTCTCTGGATGGTAGTGAGCTCCGCTGGCTGAGTCCAGCTTCAGAGCTTGTGTGGACCCAGATGGCATGGGACTTGCGGACTGCCCAGCTATCGGAGGAGGGCGTACGGCCTGCCCGGCCCGAGGGGGCGAAGTGGTCTCCTGACGGAAGGTTCTGCGCCGTCCTCGAGCCCGGCGACGAGGGCGAGGCGAAGCAGATCGTCATCTATCGTTCCGGCAGCCAGCGAGGCGAGGCGCTGGACTTGGCGGACGTCGCCCCCAAAGCACTGCTCGGCTGGTCGCCCGACAGCAGGCTTCTGCTGGTGTTGGGCGATCTGGACTTCCTGTTTGCCGTCTCGGCGCTGCCGCCCGGCGACGCGATGGTCGATCTCATTGGAGATCCGTCAGAGATGCCGAGCTGGCGAGCGGCCGTCGTGGGCTATCCCATTGACCTGGCGGCCGGGACGCCGTCATGGTCGTCGGAGTGTGATCTGCTTGCCTATGTGGTGGCAGAGGAGTTCGACGAGCGAACCGGCCTTCTGCCCCTGGAGGGATCGGGCTACGAGCTGGCTGACTTCGCACCCGTCGGATCGCTTGTTGCCACTGCCGTCGGATCGAAGTACCTGAAGCCCGTGCCTATCGTTCGGGAGGAAGTGCTGGAGCTGACCACCAACCTGATGAAGATCGGCAACTGCCTCCAGATGTACCTCGCCGATAACAACGACACGTTCTCGATGGCGGAGGACGTGGGGCAACTGCGTGACGTACTTCACGACTATGTTACGTACAGGTGGGATGAGTCTGTCTGGGTGAGGCCCGGCACTGACGACGAGGTAGCGGTCGAGTACCTGATCGAGCCTGGGACCAAGCTGGCCGATATTGAGAACTGGGAGGATGTGCCGATGGCAGTCATCGGCTACCTGCCCGACTACGATCTCATCTGCTACGCGGATGGGAGCGTGGATCTCGTGCGCAAGCGATAGCGCAAGGGGGACGCCAACATGAGGAAGTGCGTCGCATGTCTGATGATGCTGGTCTTGGCTGTGGCGGCACAATGCACAGCCGGCGAGGAACAGACGGAGTTCCAGAAGTTCCTGCACGTGTACGCCCATGGCCGGTGGGCCGTCGGCAATTGGCTCATCGAGGGTGGTGAGAACGTTCTGCGAGTGCGCTCCCAGGGATCGATCAGAGCCATGGCCTTCGGCCCAGGGCGTGCCGAGCTGGCCTACTGCTCGGCAGATGAATTCGGCCGGTCACACCTGTGGGTGGTGCCGATCGACCTGTCGCCCGAGGCAATCGAGCGGAGAGAGATAGACGCTCGCTCACGGCTTCTGTGGACCGCGCCGGAAGGTGTCTCTCTCGAGGGGCCAGTGCGCTGGCCGCCGCATGGGGCCAAGGTCTTGGCTCGCGCTGTGACGGGGGATCACAGTGACCTCGTATGCGTCGATTACGTATCAGGGCAAGCAGAGATGCTCACTGGTGGAGCCAACGTGCTCGATGCGGTGTGGGACCCACGCGGCCGGCAGGTCGCCTATGTCACGGCGTCTGACGGGAGGCGAGCGGTATGGGTCCAGAGCGTTCCACCAGGCGAGGCCGAACTCATCGGCCGGGGAGGGTTCGACCTCCGATGGTCACTGGACGGCGATGTGACATGGCTCCGTCCTGACTCTGACCGGTCTTGGACTGAACTCCTCTGGCAACCTGGGATGGCCGAGCCGGAGCAGATGGGCCAGCGACCTCCGCGCCAGGCCGACGCGCAGTGGTCCCCAGACGGCAGTCTCTGCGCCGTTCTCGAGCCGATAGGGGAGGAGGACGAGAGGCAGTTGGTGCTCTATCCGGCTCGGTCGGCGAGCGGGGAGATCATCCCCACGCCGGAGGCCCACCCAAAGCAGCTACTCGGCTGGTCGCCAGATAGCAATCTCGTTCTGCTGCTGGCTGGGGACAACCACCTTCTGATTGCCAGTGCGCACTCGGCGGCACCCCAGCTCATACGCGTGATGAAGACGGAAGAGGCGGGGTCAGGGTGGATTGAGGAGCTGACGAGCCGCGTCTCGCTTCCGCATACATACACAACGGGCTGGTCGATGATCGACCCGGAGGCTGGAAGGCCTGCCTGGTCGTCCGACAGCGAGCTGTTGGCCTACGTCTGTGTCGATGCCGACGCCCTGCGCAAGCGCTTCCCGTCGACAGGTTGGACATGGGCCCCACGCCAGCCGTCCTTGATTGTCGCGTCCTTCGCGAGGGAGTACAAGCGGCCCTCGGCGCTGACCGGCAATCCAGAGGTCGAAGAAGTTGTGGGCAACATCCGCAACGTGGGCCTCGCCATCCAGATGTACCTCGCTGACAACGGCGACACTTTCCCGCTGGTAACTGATTCGGAGGGGTTGATGCGGGTCTTGGACACGTACGTCAAGAGTCAGACCATCTTCATGCGTCCTGGCACCGAAGATGACATCGTCGTGCGGTATGTCGTGCCGCCAGGGCTATACTGGGGCGACCTAGGTGGCGTCGATAGAATGCCGGTCGCGATAGTGGACTACCACCCGGATTTCTTCGCCATAGCCTACGGGGACGGGCACGTCGAGCACTACGAGCGGCGGGACGAGCACGCGCAGAAGCTCGACGACTGGTGGACGGAGTTCGACGAGCGCCGGAGCGTAGACCCCGAGGCGCTCCCGCCGCCGTTCGAGTAGAGGCAGATTCTGTTCCTTACCTCGGCGGCCGTCCCGGTTCCCTCACCGGGCACAGGTCTGATGGCTCTCCACGAACTCGATGATGGCACGGTTAACCTGCTCCCCCGCGTCGATCATCAGCATGTGGCTCGCACTGTCGAGCACGTGCACAGTAGGATATCGAAACTCGCGCCGTACCAGGTCCGCAACCGGCAAGAATGTGGAGTCCATCGTTCCGACGAGGAATAGCACGGGCACGCTAATCTCCGAAAGGCGGGCGCGGCGTCGCGACGTGAGATGGCTCTCAAGCTCCGGCGGAACGTCAATGCCACCCAGCCGGAGGGAGTCGGCGAGCCACACGGGGTTGTTCCGCTCGAGGATGGTGTCGAAGACGCGTCGGTGGGAGTCGTTCGCCAGGAACTCTCTAACGCCCGGAGCGCGGGCAACATCCATGCTGTGGAAATAGACTACCGGCCCGAGTTCTAGCAGGCGCTTTGCCTCCGCCTCGCATTCCCTGCGCCGCTCTGGCCGAGCTTTCAGGGGCCGGTCTCCTGGGCCTGGACCCGTTGCCAACAGAACCAGGCCGAGACACCGGTCGGGATAGTCGAGCGCAGTCTGGATGGCGACCGGCCCGCCCATCGAATGCCCACCGAGGAAGGCCTGCCGAATCCCCATCCCGTCGAGGACACCTATAACGTCCCGCGGGCGGTCGAACGATCGTCCCGTCAGCGGGCACGGTGTCCCCCCATGTCCGCGCAGGTCGGGGACGATCACTTGGAACTGCCCAGCCAAGCCGTCCAGCTGCCGCTCGAAACTCAGGCTGTTCATGAACCAGCCGTGAAGCAGAACGACAGGCACTCCCGAGCCACTCACCTCGACGTGTATGGCGATGTCGTCAACTGCTATGGAAGACATCACCTCCGATCACCCGGCCTCCACCGCCACCACGCGTGCCGCCTCGGCCACGCTCGTGATTCCATCCGCGGCCTTTCGAAGCCCATCGGCGGCCAGTGTCGTCATCCCATTGCGAACGGCCACCTCTTCAATCTCTTCTGCCGATGCCCGCGCCATGATGAGCCGCTGGATCTCCCGGCTCACCTCCATGCACTCGTAGATCCCAGTGCGCCCGTGGTATCCCGTCTGGCGGCACTGGTCACATCCCTTCCCGCGCATGAACATCGGGCTGTCCGGCAACTCGTACCCGCCTCGGTGGGCCCGATCCGCGAGTGCCGACAGCAGCGTGGACTCAGGCTCCTGAGGCTCGACACATTTCGAACACACCTTCCGTGCGAGTCGCTGTGCCGACATGTAGATGAGTGTCTGCGTCACCATGAACGGCTCGAGACCCATATCAAGCAGGCGCGTCACTGCCTCCCCCGCGGTCTGCGCATGAAGCACCGTCATCATCAGATGTCCCGTGATGGCGATCTGAGCCGCCGTCTCCGCGCTCTCCAAGGACCGCAACTCCCCTGCCAACACAATGTCCGGGTCGTGCCGCAGGAACGCGCGCAGTCCGGCCTCAAAGGTGAGGCCGGCTTTCTTCACTACGGGAACCTGTGTCACATGGCGAAGGGCATATTCCACTGGGTCCTCGATGGACATGATCTTCACCTCCGCCCTGGCGATCTCCTTAAGCCCTGAGTACAGGACCGTCGTTTTCCCCGACCCCGTCGGCCCGGACACAATGAGGAGACCAACAGGGGCGCGCAGCGCGCGGCGATACTTCTCTAGATCTTCGGGATACATCCCCAATCGCTCCAAGTCCACGAACACTTGGGACTGGATGAGGGGCCGCATCACCACGCTCTCGCCGTAGACGGCAGGCATCGTCGCTGTCCTCACGTCAAACTCTTGGTCAGCCATCCGCAACGTGAAGCGGCCGTCCTGCGGTAGCCCCCGCTGGTCGAGAGGAATGCCCGCATGCGCCTTAATGCAGGACACCAGCGCGCCGTGGGAGGACTTCGGCACCCGCACCATCTCACGCAGCACGCCGTCCACGCGCTGGCGCACAGTTGTCTCCCCCCGTTCGGCGTCAATGTGGATGTCGCTGGCGCGCGCCTTCGCCGCGGTGGCCAGCATTGCCGAGAATGCCTCCTCCACCGCCTTCTCCTCCTCCGTCGCGGGATAGCCCGGCACGGCAGGATCGAAAACGACCTCCTCGCCAGCCCCGGCGCGGACTATCATTTCGGCCAATGCCGTGTCCAGCTCGCCCACGTTGACCGAGGCGGCCGCCGGATGCGTCATCTTCGAGAACTTGTCGAGGTCAGAGTGCTTGAAGCGCCATTGACGACCCACCTTGAAGCCTTTTACACGTCCCTGATTCTGCCAGCGGTAGAGGGTCGAACGGCTGACGCCGAGGGCCGCTGCTGCCTGTTCGAGACTAAGCATCTCCTCAGATTCGGCCTCCTGAGACTTCCGGGGACGTCTGCGCTTGGGCATCCTACCCCCCCTCCGTCGATGTAGTTCACTACGTATCATGAGCTATTATGCCACATTACACATATATGTCAAGAGCTACTCTGGCTTATTTTGCTACACTATGCGGATTTCTGTCGGCGCCACTGGAATCGAGGGATTTCGAGACCCCAGTCTCTGAAGAGGGAGGAAGCTGTCAGTTGAATAACATGTAGGCACCAGGGACATGCAGGACCTCACACACCGGCCGCTGGTATGCGCAGCCCTGACCTTCGCGGCGGGCATCGCCGCGGTGTCGACTGTTGGCGGCCTTGCGTTGGCGGCAGCAGGGGCCCTGGGGGCATGTGTAGTCGCTGCGTTGGCTGTGAGAAGGCGGGGCTTGGCGGCTGGGTTTGCGCTGTTGGCCCTGGCGGGAGCGGCTGGCGGTCTGACGTTCGTCATGAGTTCCGCGGGGCCGACCGGCGACGTGTCGGCCTTACCTCCTGGGGGGCAGACACTGGTGGGCACGGTTGCCGAAGTGCCCTGGTCCTCGCAGGATGTCTGGCGGTTCGTGCTTGACGTCGAAGCCCATGCAGAGGAGAGTCAGCTTGAGCCGATGTCCGGCCGCGTGTATGTCCGCCTCATTACGGGTGGGGCTGTGCAGCGAGGCCAGCGTTGGCGGCTGACGGGGAAGCTGCGGCCGCTCCGGGAGGCAGCAAATCCTGGGCAGCGCTCGGAGGCCGAGCGGCTTGCTCCGCTCAGGGTCTCGCGGGTCTTCATGGTGGGCACTGAGGAATTGGCTGACCTGCTGGGGCCGGGACGGCTCGATCCCATCTCCGCGCATGCCTTTGCGGCGCAGCAGGGGGCCGTGCGACTCCTCGAACGACATGTGTCTGGGCCCTACCCGGAGCTCACAGCCGCGGTCGCAGCGAGTGTCGTCTTCGGAGTGCACGCAGCGCCTCCGCCCTACGAGATCACCGAGACCTTCCGCCGTGCAGGCACCATCCATCTGCTGGTGGTCTCCGGCGCCATGGTCTCGATGGTGTTTGCCCTTGTGTTCCTGCCGGGGCTGGTGGGTGCAGCCTGGCGTCGGGTACTGGCTGAGCGGCAGTCCGGCTGGCCCAGCGGCGCCCAAGGGCGTGTGCGCCTGCGCCCGGGGCTCTGGGCGGCGGGAGTGGCCGTGGTAGTGGTGATCTACTATGCCACCTTGACAGAGGGCGGCCCGGCCGTGGCGCGCGCGGCGGTGATGGGGGTGGTCACAGGGATCGCGATAGGCTTGCGGCGACTTCCGGCCGTTGCGCGCGAGCACGGTCTCAACGTCGATTACTACACGATCCTGGCCGCGGCTGGCCTCGTGCTCCTCGCAGCGACACCCGAAGCGCTCTTCTATCCTGGATTCCAGCTCTCGTTCGCCGCCGTGTGGGCCATTCTCTACCTCACGCCGAAGGCGATGTGCCTGGTGAGCTGGCTGCCCAAGTGGCTCGGCTACACCATTGTCGGCACGATCGCCGCCCAACTCGCCACCTTTCCGCTGCTCGCCTGGCACTATGGCCAAGCACCCATTGCCGGCTTCGCTGCCAACCTGCTCGCCATCCCACTTGCTGGGGTGGTGCTCGTGTCCGCTATGGCAACCTGTGCACTCGGCGTAGTGCTGCCGTGGCTCGCGCCCATCGCCGGCTGGATCTGCGGCCACGCGACCCGCGGCATGATCTGGACGAGCGCCGCCTTCGCCTCACTGCCGGGGGCCACAATCGACATTGCTCGCCCCAGCGCAGTGGCGGTGATCCTGTGGTATGCTGGACTGGTCGCGCTCGGCGTGGGAATCCGTCGTCTTCAATCGAGGTGTCAGAGGGGATCTCCCGCTTAGAACTTCACGCGGCCGAACTGCGTCAAACAGAGCGGGGCCGGGAACCATGCGCTGCTGCTAACGCGGAGGGAAGGACCACAGCATGGACATAGTCAGCTATGCGCTGGCGGCAGCCGTCTACATAGTCGTTGTCGTATCAGTGGCATTGCCAGTGGTCCTCCTCGTGGTTATCCTCAAAGCCGTGCTGGCCGCCGGCTTTGGCTCAGGCCGAGCTGGTCGTGCGATAGGTGTGTTCATTGCTCTATGCGTGTTCGCAGGAGTCGCTTGCTTCATCTGGGGATCGACCCTTGCCGTATACATGGTCGTTGCCGTAGCACTGGCTTTGCCAGTGGTTCTCCTTGTGGTGATCCTCAAAGCCGCGCGGGCCGGCGGCTTTGGCTCAGGTAGAGCTGCTCGTGCGAAGGGTGTGTTCATTGCTCTATGCGTGTTCGCAGGAGTTGCCTTCTTCACCTGGGGATGGGCCTTCGCCATATACATGAAGGAACGCGAGTCCGCCCGCGGATCCATCTGCGCCTCTAACACGTTGGGCCTCAGCCGCGCCCTGCGCATGTATGCAGAAGAGAAGGGCGTGCTCCCGAGCGCCGAGACCTGGTGCGATGACCTTCTTCCTTACGTGGAGGGTCCCGAGACGTTTCGCTGTCCCGCCGCACCCGAACTCACTTCCGCTTTCGCCTTCAATTCCGCCATCAGCGCCCTTCGCCTAGACGACATCCCGGACCCGGCACATGTCGTGGTCATCTTTGAGTCCGACGCGGGCTGGAACGCGTCTGGTGATCTCAGCTTGCTGGCAGAGGATGCCCGCCACCTCCGCGGCGACAACTACGGGTTCGCTGCCGGCCACGGCGGGTGGGTGCATCGCGACCGCATCCTCTCCGCCGACACCGACTACACCTGGTCACCCGCTGTCGAGCGCGAGGACCCCTCTTCCGGCCTCACGAACTAACATCGCATGGCGCGCCTGAGTCGCGAACGCGTTCTCCTGCTCGCCCTCCTTGCGGCTGTCATCATCGTGTGGTGGCTTGCTGCCAGGGAGATCCGGCAGGAGCTCAGGATCACTATCCTGGACGTTGGCCATGGCGACTGCATCCTCGTGCAGGCGCCAGGTGGACGAACCATGCTGGTGGACGCGGGGGGACGTTACGGTCAGGAGGCGAGCAGCTGGGACGTCGGCAGCCAAGTGGTCGTCCCGGCGCTTATGGCGCGGCGAGTTCGGCAGATTGACGTGCTCGTCATCACGCATCCACACGAAGACCACATCGGGGGAGTTTCAGCCGTCCTGGATGCGCTCCCTGTCGGCGTCGTGCTCGACCCCATGTTGGAGACGGACAGCGAGACGTACCACGACTTGGTGAGGCAGCTGGAGGAGCAAGGTATAGCGCACTGGCGAGCCACGGAGGGGCAGCGGCTGGACCTGGGCAGGGGCATCTACGCCTCCGTCCTCAACCCGCCTGAGCCGCGGCTGCGAGACACGGGAGCAGATCTGAATGACAACTCCGTGGTCCTGCGCCTCGTCTACGGTGATGTGAGCGTCCTGTTGGCGGCCGATATCGATGAGGCCGGCGCCTACCGCATGGCCTGGCTGGGAGAGGCCGTCGACTCGACCATCCTCCAGGTCCCACACCACGGGGCCCCCGAGCCGGCCGTTTCTGAGTTCATTGACTCCGTAGCTCCCGATCTGGCAGTGATCAGTGTAGGCTACGACAATCCACACGGCCATCCGAGCGACGAGATGCTGCGGGAGCTCGATAGAGTGGGGTCGAAGATCATGAGAACGGACCACGACGGCGCGATCACTATCAAGATAAGGCCGCCGAGGTGGCGGGCCGTTGGCTCATCGCCGCGTGCGCGTGGCGTGTCGGGCGAGGTCACAGCACATGCGCCTGCAGGAGTGCCATGAGAGCAAGCTCATTGAGAGCACGGGTGTTGGACTCGCTGGCGAGCGACGAGGTCATCGCCGAACTGCATGCCCGCGGGTCAGACAAGAGCGCGGTGGAGCTGAGCATCGCCCGCGGCTTGGGGCGAGCGATGATTGTCGGGCCGCTCTCGCTGGAGGCCGCACAGGAACTGCGCAACGCGGCCAGGGACTCGGGCGCCTTCGCGGTCCTCGCCAAGACAGCCGGCCGAGCTGATCCCTCCCGGGCAGAGGTCCTCCTGATGGGCGCCACGCACCAACTGGCGGCGGCCGCATCGGCCATCGGCGCCGAAGCAGGGGCACGCATGGAAGCCGCCCTGCAGAACGTCGCCGCGGCGCCGACGCGGGTCCTGCGCTGCCGCGGGCATGAGCTGGCGGTGGGTCGGAGAACGCTGATCATGGGCATCGTCAACGTGACGCCCGACTCCTTCTCGGGGGATGGCCTTGGTGCCGACGTGGAGGCGGCGATTGCCCAGGGCAGGCAGATGGTCGAGGATGGGGCCGACATGCTCGACGTCGGCGGAGAGTCGACTCGACCGGGGTCCGAGCGAGTCGAGGAAGCGGAGGAGCTCAGCCGGGTGCTGCCCGTCATCCGGGGCCTTGCGGCCGAGGTCAATGTTCCCATTTCGATTGACACCTATAAGTCGACGGTCGCCGCGGCCGCGCTGGAGAAGGGCGCTCATATCGTCAACGATATCAGCGGGTTGCACGCCGATGAGCAGATGGCCAACGTCGCCGCGGAGGCCGAGGCCGCAGTCATCATCATGCACATCCAGGGCACACCTCGGCACATGCAGAAGGACCCGAAGTACGCGGACGTCATCGGTGAGATCAGCGACTATCTCGAGGAGGGCATCGCGGCGGCCGCCGAGGCCGGGCTGAGTCGCGACCGAATGGTGCTGGACCCCGGCATCGGCTTCGGCAAGAAGCTGGAGCACAATCTGGAGATACTCCGTCGGTTGCGTGAATTCCGCAACCTGGGCTGCCCGCTTCTCGTCGGCACCTCGCGTAAGTCCATGATCGGGGCCATACTCGATCTGCCGGCTGAGGAGAGACTGGAGGGGACGGCGGCTACGGTCGCTCTTGCCGTCGCTGGCGGCGCCGACATCGTCCGCGTCCACGACGTGAAGGAGATGTCCCGCGTCGCCAAGGTCGCCGACGCGATCGTCCGCGTCAGTCATGAGCTCCAGGAGAGCGAACACACCTGGGCGGACCGACCTAAGAAGGAGTGACATGTCCCGCCGGGTCTTCTTGGGCCTTGGGACGAATCTGGGAGACCGCGAGCAGAACCTCCGCGAGGCCATCGCGCGGCTCAAAGCGGCCGCGGGCGTGAACTTCCTGCGCCAATCCCGCGTCTATCAGACAGAGCCCATGCATATCGCCGATCAGCCCGAGTTCCTCAACATGGTTGCCGAGGTGGAGGTGCACGACGAGATGTCCGCGCGCGAGCTCCTCACACTTGTAAAGCGCATCGAAGAAGAGATCGGCCGCAGGCACCGCGAGCGCTGGGGATCGCGGGAGATCGACATCGACATCCTCCTCTTCGGCGACGAGCACATCACCGAGGATGACTTCGAAGTCCCGCATCCGAGAATGTGGGAGCGGGCGTTCGTTCTCGCGCCACTCGCCGACCTCACACCTGAACTAGCGAGTCCGACCGGGGAGACCGTCCGCGACGCGGCGAACCGACTCAGCCGAGAGCAGCGGGTCCGTGCCCACCTTCACTTATGAAGTGAAAGAACAGGACGGGAACGTTCAGCGCGGGAGGCTCGAGGGCGAGTCCGCGGACGCAGTTGCGCGTCAACTCAAGTCTCAAGGTTACTTCGTCGTTTCCATAGGGCCGGAAGGAGACGCTCGCACAGGAGTCGCTCCGAGGGTTGAGCGCCAGGTGCTCGCGCCGGTCTTCTACCCTGTAAGCAGCAAGCACCGCGCCTTGTTCTTCTCCTCCCTGCGGGTGCTCATGTCCGCCGGCATGGGTGTGAGCGAGGCGATGCGCACGCTATCACTCCGCACACAGAGTCGAATCCTCTCCCAGGCCGCGGCCGAGATGGCGGAAGCGGCGATCCAGGGGCGCCCGATGTCGACGGTCATGGGCAAGTACCCGGCCGCCTTCCCCCAAGTGGCACTGGCCGTGATGGAAGCGGGAGAGGAATCCGGGCTCATCGAGCAGACCGCCGAGCGCCTTGCGAGGTACTTCGACCGAAGCTTCCAGCTCGAACAGACCTATCGCTGGCACACCTTCTACCCCAAGCTCCTCCTCGTCGCCCTCATCTTGATTCCGACCGTGCCTCACCTCGTTCTCGGCAGTCTCGGGGGATGGCTGCGCATCGTACTCAGCCGCTCGCTTCCCATCCTGGTCGCCGCCGGAGTACTATGGTATGGCTGGCGGTTCGTCGCGCGGGTCCCAGGCCTGAAGCGTGCGCTCGACGGCATCAAGCTTGCGCTCCCGTGGTTCGGCAGCCTGAGCCGGCGCTTGTCGACGGCGCGATGGGCGCGAGCGCTGTCCATGCTGCTCTCTGCTGGTGTGCCCGTCCATCGCTCACTCGTGGCGGCCGCTTCGGCCTCTGGCAACGCGGCGATAGAAGAGGCGCTGTTGCGCGAGGCGGAGGGAGTATTGCAGGGGAAGATGGTGGGGGAGGTCCTGGCCGCAAGCGGACAGATACCGGACATGGCCATCGACATGATCTCAACTGCAGAGCGCTCCGGCTCCATAGAAGACGCATTGGAGAAAGTCGCCGACTACTACGAATCGGAGACCGATGTCGGTGGCAAGCAGACCGCGGTGGCAGTCGGGCTTGTGTTCTATCTGCTTGTGGCGATAGCGATTGCAGCTGTCGTCATTCAGTTCTGGACTGGCTACTTCGGCCAATACAGCAGCTTCCTGAACCCGTAGGAAGATGTCAGATCTGGCAAAGACTGCAAGAGACGTCCGGCGCGCGGTCGGTGCTGCCCACGCCGAGAGGAAGTCTATCGGCTTCGTCCCGACACTGGGAGCGCTTCACGACGGCCATTTGGCCCTCTTCGAGCGCGCCCGCCAACAGTGCGGATACGTCGTCGTAAGCATCTTCGTCAACCCGACCCAATTCCCGCCCGGGACCGACTTCGAGAGCTATCCGCGCGACCTCGACGGTGATGTGAAGAAGGTGGAAGGTGCGGGAGTCGATCTCGTCTTCTCCCCATCGGTGGTGGAGATCTATCCACCCGGGGATCATACGTCTGTCGAGGTGACGGGGCCGCTGGCGGAATGCCTCTGCGGGCCGCATCGCCCCGGCCACTTCCGCGGCGTCACGACGGTCTGCGCGCGGCTTTTCAACATCGTTCAGCCCGACAGGGCCTACTTCGGTGAGAAGGACCACCAGCAGTTGCTGATCATCAAGCAGATGGTGCGCGATCTGCGCTTCCCGCTGGAAATCGTGTCCGTGCCCACGGTGAGAGAGCCTGATGGCCTGGCCATGTCGTCCCGCAATGCCTACCTATCGTCTGAGGAGCGTCGAGCCGCCGTTGTCCTTCCGCGCGCCCTGTTCGCCGCTCGCGATCTGCTCAACGCAGGCGAGCGCAGCGCCGCCGCCGTCCTCGCCACGGCACGCGAGGTGATCGACTCTGAGTCGTTGGTCTCTCTTCAGTATCTCGAGTTGCGCGACGCCGAGACGCTGCGAGAGATCCACGCCGTAGAGCAGGCCGCCGTCCTCGCCCTGGCCGCCCATGTCGGGCCAGCGCGGCTGATTGACAGTATCCTCCTCACGCCGACAGATTATTGATACAGTAAGAAGTACCTTGTATGCTTAGTCTGGAAGTTGCACTCACGCAAGGAGGGGGCCATGAGGTCACTCGCAGTAGTCGCGTTCTTCACTGTTGCCATCGCGCTCACAGGGCCGCTCGTCGTATTGGCGGGCGACGAACCAGCTTCGGAGGGGCCGGCAATCACATCCGCGGAGGAGGAACCACCGTCGGCAGCATCAGCTGGCGCATCGGTGGATGAAGAGCCAGCCTCTGAGGGCCCTGTCGAACTGGGCGTTCTTGATCCCGTAGAAGCATCCTTCGACGTCGAAGTCCCCAGAGATCGTCTCTGGCGTGCGCCTCACGGCCGCCTTGTCCTGCCTGAGTCGGTGGTCGTTCGCGATGTCGAGGGGCAACGGCTGGCGTGTGTGGAGAGTTCGCCAACTCAAGGCCAGTACCGTCCCCGACTCGATGGCTGCATCCGCTTCTCACGAGACGACGTCGGCAGGAAGGTTCACGTTACCTACGAATACCGGCCGCTTCGAGTCGGGCTGCTGCCTCCCCTAGTTGCGACCGACTACGAGGACGCCTACCCGACGATGTTAGAGGTGCTGACTCAGGAGGCGGAAAGGCGCGGCTTCGTCCTCGCCGACCCGGACGAGGTCGCAGACGGAATCGTAGAGTTGAAGATCACCCACCCAAGCCAGTACCCGAAGCTGGCTAAGCAACTGAACGTCGCCAGCCTCGTGCTTGCGGGCATCGCCGCCTCCGCCGACGAGGTCTTCGCAGGCTTCCAGAGTCACACCAGTGGGTCGGGCAGCGGCTCAGTTAACGTCCATGGGACAGTCAGCAGTTCGCCGTATTCCGGTTCCGGTACCGTGCAGGGCACCGGCTCGAGCCATGTCCGCATGCACTCGACTACGAGTACCAGTGCCGTCTACAAGGACATGATGCTGGTGACCGTCGGGCTACAGGTCTACGATGGCGCCTCCGGGGAACTTATCGGGGAGGTCTACCGAGCTGACTCGAAGCGCGTTCGGTTCCGCCGCTTCGGCCCCACGCGCAGGTCACTCACACGACATCTCACTGAGAAGGCCGTGAGCGCGCTGCTTGACCCCCCGGTTTAATCCGATCTTGCCGCTTGCCTCAGACCTTCGTCACCCCGCTGCCGAAGTCGACCGCGATGGGGGCTATCCATTGTCCTCCGCCACGGTGGCCCGGAACCTCCTCACCAGCGCTGGATACTGCGCCAACTCGCCGCGCGCCGCGCCCCGCAGTGCATAGACGCCGCGATTCACCCGCTCGAACCAGCCGTAGAAATCGCTGTACATGATCGACAGCGTCTTCGGCCCTGTGCCAAGAGAGCGAAGCTGCTTGGGGGACATGGGGCCAAGAACGTCGAGGTAGCACGCTATCTGGATGGCGTTCTCCCTGTAGGCTGTGACGATCTTGCGCTTGCAGCTTCCGGCCGTGTTGAAGTCGTCCGACCTCTGCGACATCTCTCGCAGCACGGCCCGCCTCGCCCGCTTCCGCTTCTGGCGCTGAAACGGAACCGGATGGAAGACGACCTGCACGCTGGGATGGCGGCGGCCGTTGAGCGACACGAATATCAGGCCCAATTCGAGGCGGCGGAGGAGATGACGGATGTCGCTTCGGGCCCCCGATCGAGTTGGGCGCGGGAGAGCGACATAGACAGAGTCGGTCATGCGCTGGCGCTTCGTCGCCTGCACCAAGAGGGCGGTGCTAAAGCTCCGCTTGAGCTCGACTATGATGAGATCATCACCCTTGGTGGCCGTGATGTCACAATCCTTCACCTCGCTGCGTACAGTGTATCCCTGCTCCCGCAGGTAGCGGCAGACGGGAAAGGCAAGGTCCGTTTCGCTCACATTGGCGCGCACGCGGCTAGACATAGACGGCCCTCAGTCAATCGCCTGGGCACTGCCGGTCTGCAGCTCCCCGTGTCCGCTCTGTATTGCCACATCTCGGCCCGCGGCGTCCGACAGAGGGTGCGCGGTCGCTGTTCCGCTACTCGTACGGGGCGGTTTGACAGGCAGTCGCGCGCGGTGTCATAATGTCGGCCGAGCGGGGACGTTCGCCTCATGACTTACGTACTCTCACGCGACCGAAGGCAAGATGGATTGACAGATGACGAGCGTAGCTGCTGACCCGAGAGCCGAGCTTGCGGCGAGGATCGCCAGGCTGAAGCAGGAGCGGCGGGCGATGGTGCTTGCCCACAACTATCAGCTTGGCGAGGTGCAAGACATTGCGGACTTCGTAGGCGATTCGCTGGAGCTGAGCCAGCGCGCGGTGGATGTCGACGCCGACGTCATTGTGTTCTGCGGCGTCACGTTCATGGCCGAGACGGCGAAGATCGTCAATCCGACGCGAACGGTCCTCATACCCGATCCTCTTGCGGGATGTCCCATGTGCGAGATGGCCCCGGCTGAGGCGGTGCGCAGAAGGAAGGCTGAGCTGCCGGGAGTTCCGGTTGTCGCCTACATCAACACGACCGCGGCCGTCAAGGCCGAGGTCGACATCTGCTGCACCTCTGCCAACGCGGTGCAGGTCGTCGAGAGCTTGTCGGCGGAGAGGTTGCTCTTCGTCCCAGACAAGAACCTGGGGCACTGGGTGCAGCGGCATACGGATAAGGAGATCATCCTCTGGGACGGCTACTGCCCGACGCATCAACGGATCACCGTACAGGACGTGCAGCGGCTGAAGGAAGAACACCCGCGGGCCGCAGTCATGGTCCATCCGGAGTGCACGCCGGACGTCGTCGACGTCGCCGACCACGTGCTCAGCACGGGACAGATGATCCGCTGGGCGCGTGAGAGCGATGCCGACGAGATCATCGTCGGCACAGAGGTTGGTCTGATCCACCGCCTCAAGGGAGAAAGCCCGGGAAAGCGATTCTATCCCATTGGCAAACTCACCACCTGCCCCAATATGAAGCGCATCACGCTCGAGAAGGTGGCGTGGGCGCTTGAGGACATGCAGTACGAGGTGTCAGTGCCGGAAGAGGTGGCGGCCGGCGCCCGCCGCTCCATCGAGCGGATGCTCGCGGTAATCTGATGGCCACTGGACTGCCCAAGGATGCTGTCAGAGACATAGTGGCACGCGCCCTGGCCGAGGACATCGGCTCGGGCGATCTGACGACCATCGGCGCGATCGATGCCGATGCCCAGTGTCGGGCCAGGATCGAGGTCAGAGGTGAGGGAGTCATCGCGGGGCTCCCGGTCGCCCGACAGGTGTTCCTGGCGCTCGATCCGCGGATCGAGTTCGGGGAGCTGATGGGCGATGGCGAGCGCGTCTCCCCCGGCGCGGTCGTGGCCCAACTTTCCGGCAGCACGCGCGCTGTGCTGACCGCCGAGCGCACGGCCCTCAATTTCCTCCAGCGAATGTCAGGCATAGCCACCTTGACCGCAGACTACGTGGCCGCCGTACAGGGGACGCAGACTCGGATTGTCGACACGAGGAAGACGGCCCCTGGATTGCGCCTGCTGGACAAGTACGCGGTCAGGGTCGGAGGCGGCTGGAACCACCGCATGGGTCTCTTCGACGGCATCCTCATCAAGGACAACCACCTGCGGGCCGCGGGCGGAGTGGGCGAAGCCGTCGCACGCGCCAGAGATGCAGCCCACCACCTCGTCAATATAGAAGTCGAAGTCCAGACCCTAGACGAGGTGGAGGAGGCGATCGAATCAGGCGCGGACATTATTCTCCTGGACAACATGACGCTGGGCGACGTGCGGGACGCTGCGGGCCTGGTTGCCGGACGGTGCGAGGTCGAGGTCTCCGGCGGCGTGGACCTCAGCACCGTTAGAGGGGTCGCCGAGTGTGGCGTTGACTACATCTCTGTTGGCGCACTCACTCACTCGGCCTCCGCGCTCGACCTTGCCTTGGAGATTGTCGATGACTAGCCTCGCCGCACACGGCCTTTCGGCAGAGGGTGTGCTGGCTGAGCTCAGGACGTCCTGGCTGGGCAGGTCGGTCCGAGTGCTGGAGGCGACCACGTCCACCATCGACCAAGCCAGGAAGTGGTTGCGGGAGGGTGCGCCGAACGGTGCAGCAGTGATGGCAGAGCGGCAGACGGCCGGCCGAGGGCGCCGAGGCCGGGCCTGGGCCTCCCCGCCTGGCGGGCTGTGGATGTCTGTCATCGTCTATCCTCGGATACCGGCGGAGGCGGCCGGTCGGCTCGGAGCCTTGCTCGCCTTGGCGACCGCAGAGTCTGTCTCAGACGAAACCGGCACCCAAGTAGATGTCAGGTGGCCGAACGACGTGCTCATCGGGGGCAGGAAGGTCGGAGGGGTCCTCGCCGAGACGGAGGTGTCGGGGGCCGAGATAGCGGCGGCCGTGTTGAGCGTCGGCCTCAATGTGAACCTCTCTCCGGGCGATCTGCCGGCGGAAGTGAAGGGCCTCGCCACCACTCTCCTGTCGGAGA
Organism: Candidatus Hebobacterum abditum; assembly: GCA_029821875.1. Lineage (GTDB taxonomy): Bacteria > Armatimonadota > Hebobacteria > Hebobacterales > Hebobacteraceae > Hebobacterum > Hebobacterum abditum. The sequence continues at coordinate 333,584 of JALGXW010000001.1, forward strand.
CTGGCCGCGCCCATTCGCTCTCCCGCCTGGCGGCGCGACTGCTCGAGGCGCTGGAGGCGATCTGGCCCGCCGTGAGGGGAGACGGCCGTGCTCTGGCGGCGCGCTGGCGGCAGCGGGATGCTCTGCGGGGACGAAAGGTGAGAGTTGAGACTGCGGGGAAGACGATTCTGGGCCGCGCCGAAGGGATAGACGACCGTGGTCACTTGGAGTTGCTGACGGACGGCGTCAACTCGACGATTCCCGCCGGAGAACTCATCTCTGTCAGAGAGACCCAGGAATGAAGGTCCGGAGCGCTACCCTCGGTGACCTGCCGCGCGTACTGAGGATCGAGAGGGCCTCCTTTGGGCCGGAGGCCTATGGCGTGACAACGTTCCTCGCGCACGTGTTCCGAGATCGAAAGGGACTCCTCGTCGCTGAGGACGATCGGGGAGGCGTCATTGGCTATGCTCTGGCACGCGTCGGCCTGCGGTGGCTCGGTGTTCGGCGGGGCGGCCTCACCTCCATTGCCGTTGATCCCCAGCATCGGCGTCGCGGTGTCGGCCGCTCGCTCATGGCGGCGGCGCTCGACTACCTGAGAGCACAGGGCGTGCAGAGCGCCGACCTCGAAGTGAGTGTGGCGAACCGCGCTGCACAATCCCTCTACGAGGCGTTCGGGTTCGTGCAGTCCCAACTGCTGCCTCACTACTACGGTCCGAACTCCGACGGCCTCAAGATGGTGCTCGACATCAGGGATCGCGCCCCCTCGCGCCGCGCTGCCAGCGCTGGAACCGCGCGGCGCAGTTCCAGCTCATAAGCCGGTCAAAGGCCCTATGGAAAGTGCGTCCACCAGCGGCCTGTTTGACACGCACTGCCATCTCAACCACCCTCGGTTGCTCAAGCACCTCCCCGCTGTCTTGGAGCGCGCACGAGCGGCCGGCGTCTCCCAAATGCTGGTGGTGGGCTACGACGTGCCTAGCAGCCAGAAGGCCGTCGAGATAGCCTCCACGACGGCCGGCGTCGTGTCAGCCGTCGGCGTCCATCCGCACGATGCCGCGAGCGTGGAAGACGGCGACCTCGCCGCGCTGAGGGCCCTCGCCGCGCATGAGACAGTCGTCGCGATAGGAGAGACCGGCCTTGACTTCTATCGGAACCTGTCCAGCCAGCAGGCACAGCGCAGCGCGTTCGAGCGACATCTCGACCTGGGGGAGGAGTTGGGGCTGCCGGTCATCATCCACTGCCGCGAGGCGCAGGACGAGCTGCTTGCTGGGCTGGAGGCGCGACAGCCCTCCGCGGTCATCTGGCACGCCTTCGAAGGCAACGAAACGCACGCCCGAAGAGCGGCTGACCTGGGGTCGCTGTTTGGCTTCGGCGGGCTGCTGACCAGAACGGGAGGCGACCAGTTGAAGCAGGTGGTGCGCGAACTGCCGGCCGAGCGAATCCTGCTGGAAACCGATTCTCCTTACCTGCTCCCGACAGGCGGGGCCCGCGGAGACAACGAGCCGGCAAATCTCCCCCTGATAGTTCAGATCGTGGCAGAGGCACGTGGCGAATCGGCCAGCCAGGTTGTGCAGACGGCCGCGGAGAACGCATGTCACGTGTTCCGCCTGTGCCCGGATAGCGGCAGCTAGGGGGAAGCATGCCTGAGGAGGTCATTGCTCATGGCTGAGTGCGCTTTCTGCAAGATCGCATCTGGCGAGTTGCCAGCGACGAAGGTTCACGACGACGACGTAGTTGTAGCATTCCGTGACATTAATGCTCGGGCACCGACACATATCCTCATTATCCCGCGGAAACATGTGGCGTCGCTCAACAATTTGAGCCGAGAAGATGACGCGGCCATGGGGCATCTCGTTCGGGTCGCGACACAGATCGCGCAGCAGGAGGGCATTGCGGACACCGGCTACCGGCTCGTCGCCAACTGCGGCAACGATGGGGGCCAGTCGGTGGACCACGTGCACTTCCACCTGCTGGGAGGCCGCGCGATGACATGGCCCCCTGGGTAGGCAGCCCAGCGTCCCAGGAGCGCCCGGCGCAGGCCCTGCAGCCTGTCGAACAGGGCTGGTTTGACAGGCTGTTGGAGAGACTGCTATAATCTCCGCATAGGGACCCAGTAGCGTGGGGCTCTTTTCCGCGCTCCTGGGCCGGACTCGAATCAGCACCACCGAAGACTTCTTTGGGACTCACGGGGCTCTCCACTCCCGATGTGGTCAGGTGGCAGGAAAGGGGGGAGAGTATGGCGATTCACGTTCGCGACAATGAGTCACTGGAGAGCGCGCTAAAACGCTTCAAGCGCGAGTTGCACCAGCACGGCGTGCTGGAGGCGGCCCGTCGCAAGGAACGATACGAGAAGCCCAGCGACAGGCGACGCCGGATGCAGGCGGCAGCGATACGACGTGCTCGCAGGGCTGCTCGCCGCCGCGGAGAGCGGTAATCGCTCAGTGATGCCTGCGGCCGGTTCGCTGGCGACGAACTGCGTTGAGGACTGCAAGGGCCGCCCGCTCCGCCGGAGCTGGGCGGCTCAGGTATTAGCACGGCGCTCGGGGCAACTCAGGTAGAGCGGTGGACGAGGTCTCCGAAGGCAAGCTCGTAGTCGAGGACAATGAGGAAGCCGCTGCTCTCGCCGGCAGCCAGGATCAGAACCTGCGCCTGATTGAGAGGGCAGTGGGCGCGCGGATCGGGGCGCGGGGCAACGAGCTCCGCGTGACGGGCACCGCCGAGCAGGTCGGGCGGGCGACGGAGTTGCTGAGCGAACTCGTGAAGCTCGTCCGCCTGGGACACCCCATAACCGCGGGAGAAGTCGAGTACGCGGCGCGCCTGGTGGGTGGCGGCCAGGCCGAGGCGGCCGATGCTCTCTTCTCAGACATCGTGCTGGTGACAGACCGTGGCAAGCCGGTCAAGCCCCACACCCAGACCCAGCGCGACTACGTGCGCGCGATTGCGCGCGCCGACCTGACATTCTCAGTGGGCCCCGCGGGAACTGGGAAGACATATCTCGCGATGGCGATGGCGGTTGGCGCGCTGCGAGAAGGCAAGGCATCCCGGCTCATCCTTACCCGCCCGGCGCTGGAGGCTGGGGAGAGGCTGGGGTTCTTGCCCGGCGACATCCAGGCCAAGGTAGACCCATATCTCCGTCCCCTGTTCGACGCGCTCTATGATATGATGGACCTGGAGAAGGCGCAGCGCCTGATACAGCAGGGGGTGATTGAGGTGGCGCCGCTGGCATTCATGCGGGGGCGCACGCTGAACGACGCCTTCATCGTCCTTGATGAGGCGCAGAACACGACCCCGGAGCAGATGAAGATGTTCCTCACCCGGTTCGGGTTCGGCTCCAAGGCCGTGGTCACGGGAGATATCACTCAGACCGACCTTCCTCGCGGGCAGACATCCGGTCTCAACCACGTGCGAGAGATACTCCCAGGCCTGCCGGGAGTGGCGTTTGTCCACTTCTCAGACCAGGACGTCGTTCGGCACGAGCTGGTCCAACGGATTATCCAAGCATACGAGCAGCACGAGACTGGGGAATAGAAGCACCGTGAGCCCGGAATGAGGAGATTGCGCATTCCTCGCCGTGCGAATGGCGAGCGGGAGAGAAGCTGGCCGCACTGGGACGCGGTTGCGCGCGGATGCGTCGGCGCGGTCACGTGGGCGGCGCTCTGCCTGATCCTGCTAGGGTACGATCTGTTCCCCGGTCGCGTCTCGCTTCAGGTGGGCGAGGTCAGCCCCGTCCTCGTGCGAGCCCCTCGCATGGCGCAGTATGTCGACCGCGACGAGACCGGACGTCTGCGTGACGAGGCCGAGAACAGGGTCCCTCCCCAGTACAGCCCTCTGCCCTATGCCCGCGCCGACGCGGAGAGCCGCGTCAGCCAGGACTTCGCTACCTTGAGAGAAGCCGAGGCCTCCGCCGAGTCGTTGGATGACCTCCGGGCCAAGCTGGCATGGTTGGCCGAGGAGGATGTTGGATGGCTCTCCAAGAGTCGGGTGTCGGAGCTGAACCGACTCGAAGAAGACGCGAGGGCCGTGGTCCGCGATGCCATGTCGGAGGAGATCAGGGAGGGAACGGCCGATCTGAAGGCAACGCGGGCCGATGCGGAGAGCGCGGCGCGGGCGCGGACACCAGGCCCCGGCGGGGCTATCGTGGCCGCGGTGGTGAAGCGTCAGGTAGCGGCCAACCGCCGGTTCGACGGCGAATCGACGCAGGCCGCCAAGGCTGACGCGCGGGACCGCGTCCAGGAAGTGGTCCGAACGATAGATGCGGACCAGCCGATCATTTTCGAGGGCGAGCGCGCGACTCGCGAGCATCTCGACATGCTGCGTGCGGTTGGGTTTGCCAGCCCTAGGCTGGACTACCGAAGGCTGGGGTCAACGCTGCTCATCGTGGGTCTCATCGTGCTCTTGCTGGGGCTACACGTCCGCCACTGGGCGCCGCCGGTCTATGGGAGAACGCCACTGCTCCTGCTGCTGTCCCTGCTCGCGGTGGCCTCGCTTTTCACGGTCAATCTCCTCGCACTTGCTCTCCCGAACGTGTGGATGCTGGTGGTGCCCGCCGCCGCTCTGATGGCGGCCGCACTTCTCGCTGACACGATTGCGATGGCGCTTGCTCTCGCGCTCAGCCTGCTGGTCGGCCTGATGGCGAACGCAGGCCTGCCGGCGACACTGCTGTCACTCGGCAGTGCAGCGACTGCGCTTGCCTTCTCGACACAACTGTGGCCGCTGTCTCGCTTGCGCCTGGTGATCGGTGCTTTGGCCGCGGCCAATCTCGTGCTCGTCGCCGCAGTGGGCATGCTGGCGGCTCAGCAAGCGGCCACACTCATGCGGGAAGCGGTCCTGGCAGGTCTCTACGCGCCGGGCGCGGCTGTGCTCGCCCTGGGTGGAATCTATGCCCTGCAAAGACCGTTCGGCATCACGACGCACCTGGGGCTGCTTGAGTTGCTGAACCCTCAGGCGCCCTTGCTGAGAAGGCTGCAGGCCGAGGCCCCCGGAACCTACCACCACTCGATGATGGTGGCGAACCTCGCCGAGACAGCGGCGGAGGCCGTCGGGGCCGATGCTCTTCTCACGCGCGTTGCCGCCCTGTATCACGACATAGGAAAGCTCTATCGGCCGACATTCTTCGCCGAGAACCAGGCCCTTCTCGGCCTGGACAACGTCCACGATCGTCTGTCCTCGTCGCTTTCCAGCCTCATCATCGTGTCCCACGTGAAGGATGGTGTGGCCCTCGCCAGAAAGCACCGCCTATCCCCTGAAGTGGTCGACGTAATCGAGCAGCACCATGGATCCACGACGGTCAGCTACTTCTACCACCAGGCGCTGAGCGGCTCGCGGCCGGAGGACGTCTCGGAGGACCAGTTCCGGTACCCCGGGCCCTTGCCGGGAACGAAGGAAGCTGCGCTTGTGATGCTCGCCGACGGTGTTCACGCAGCGGCCAAGTCGATAGCGTCTCCGACGCCCCAGCGAGTGCAGCAGATGGTCAAGGAGATAGTCCGGGAGCGTGTGGTTGGCGGGCAGCTTGAGCGATGCGATCTGACCTTCAGAGAGGTGACCATCGCCGAAGATGTCATGAACCGTGTCCTCACTGCGTCGCTCTGCCGAACGCGCATCGCATACCCGGAGCCTGCCGAGGGCGGAGTAGGAATGTGAGCTCCCGTGACCGTACATGTGATAAGCAGACAGAAACGGCGCATCCGACGGAGGTGGCTGGAACGCGTTGGCGAAGCTGTGATGGCCGCAGAGGGCTGTCACCCCGAGGCGGAGCTGAGCGTTGTAATCGGTGACGATCGATGGATTCAGGCGCTGAATCGGAACTACCGGAAGAAGGACAGCCCCACAGACGTGCTGGCCTTTCCGCAGGGCGAGAGTCCCGAGGGGGCCGCGCAGTTACTGGGCGACGTGGCGATATCGGCAGAGACGGCGGCTCGCCAGGGGGCGGAGATGGGACACAGCCTCCACCAGGAGCTGGCTCTGCTGCTGGCACACGGGATTCTTCATCTCACCGGGTGGGGAGACGAGACGTCGGCGACGCGGCGCCGCATGCTGCAGCGGGGGGAGCAAGTCACCAGGGAGGCCCTGGAGCGCCTCAGGGACTGAGAGCGAGGGGGATACTCGAAAGCTCGCGCAATGCCGTAGAGGGGCTGCTGCATGTGCTGCGGCAGGACTGGCATATGCGCTTCATCTGCCTGATCGGCGCTGTGGTGATGCTCATCAGCGCGCTCCTGCGACTCACCCGAGTGGACGTTCTCCTTCTGCTCGTCGCGATCAGCATGGTCGTTCTTGCAGAGGTGCTCAACCGGGCGATCGAAGTGATCGTGGACCTCGTCAGCCCTGACTACCACCCCTTGGCGAAGGCCGCCAAAGATGTGGGCGGGGCCGGCGTGCTCGTCGCCGCGATAATGGGGAGCGTCATCGCCCTGGGCGTGTTTGTCAGCGCCGACGTCCTGAAGACTCTTCAGGGAATCCCGACCCGGCCCGAGCCCCACTTCCTGCATGTAGGCCTGGTGGGCATCGTGACCATCGTCGTGGCGGTGATACTGGGGAAGCTCTGGGGCGGACACGGGACGCTGACGCGCGGTGGTCTGGTGAGCGCTCACAGCGCCCTCGCCTTCTTCTGCTTCGTCAGCATCTGCTTCCTGACTATGGACGTCATCGTTTGCTCCCTCGCCTTCGCTCTGGCCCTTCTTGTTGCACAGAGCCGTTTGGACGCGGGGATTCACACCTTTCGAGAGGTGGTCATAGGAGTAGTCGTGGCGCTCGTCGTCGGTTCCGGGCTTTACTGGCTGCTGTGGATGCGGGCGGGGAACTGAGATGTCACCAGGCGACTTACGCCCCCTGATCGCGATCGCGGTGCTTCTGCTCGTCTCCGGCCTGTTCTCGGCGGCCGAGCTCAGCCTCCTCGCGATGGGTCGGCGGCGCTCCCGCCGGGCGGCAACCGGTCGGGTGGCGCGCCTGCTTGAGAGGCTCCTGGCCAGCCCGGGGGCCACCCTGGGGGCCATCCTCGTGACGATCACCGCCGTCAACTATACGGCGGAGGTCATCGCAACCAACTGGGTCATCGCGGGCCTCGACCTGCCGGTGTGGATCGCCATTGTAGGGATGGGCGTGCTCGTCCTCATCTTCGCTGAGATCGTCCCTATCAGCTACGCCGCGGCCAACCCGGAGCGCGTCGCCAGCGCGGTCGTCGTGCCGGTGTGGATCGTCACCGGCCTTCTGTCACCGGCCACCCGTGTCATAGGGTCCATCGCAGAGGGCCTCACGCGGATGCTCGGAGGAGGGGCGCGGCCGGAGCGACCCGTGACGGAGGGGGAGATTCGCGCGATCGTGGATCTCCAGGCCGAAACGGGTGGGCTGGAAGAAGAAGAGAAGGTGATGATCCACCAGATATTCGAGTTCGGCGACAAGGTTGCTCGTGAGGTCATGGTTCCTCGCACAGACATGGTGGCGATCTCACGAGATGCGACCGCAGACCAGGCGGGCGATGCCGCCACCGAGCACCGGATATCGCGGATGCCCGTATACGGTGAGAACCTCGACGACATTGTCGGCACCGTGCACGTCAAGGATGTCATCCCGTTGCTGGCGGCAGACAAGGCGGACAGCCCTGTCAGCTCAGTGATGATCGAGCCGCTCTGCGTGCCGGAGACCAAGAAGCTCAGCGACCTGCTGACTGAGTTCCGCCGCAGGCGGCGCACGCTCGCGATCGTGTTCGACGAGTACGGCGGAACGGCCGGCCTGGTGACGCTGGAAGACCTCCTCGAGGAGGTCGTCGGCGACATCTATGACGAGTACGATGTTGTTCGGGCGACAGTCGAGCACACGACCGGGGGCGAACTCATCCTGGACGGCAGGATGAGCATCGCCGAGGCCTCAGAGCCACTTGGCGTGGCGCTTCCCGAGGGAGACTACGATTCATTGGCCGGACTGCTCTACGCCTACCTGGGCGTCGTGCCCCGGATCGGCGATGAGGTGGAGTTGGACGGTGTGACGCTGGTTGTTGAGGAGCTGGACGGACATCGGATCGTGCGCGTTCGTGCGCTGCTCAAGGGAAGTTCGGAGGGAGAGCCTGCGGCATAGGGAGGTATGGAGCCAGGTCTGCTGGATGCGGACCTTGTGATGATGAACGACCCCTCATCAACTTCATTGGCAACTGATCTAGGGAGATTCGGCGGGCAGATAGCG
>JALGXW010000011.1 GCA_029821875.1 Candidatus Hebobacterum abditum
CGAGGGCGGGTCGTTCCCGCGCGCTGAGTGCAGCGATGCGCGCAAGCGCCCACGAGCGCGGTCGCTCCGGCAGGCCGCGCGCCACGCTCAGTGCCCGCTCCATATCTCTCTCTGATATGGCGACGGCAACCTGGGCGACGGCCGAGTCGGTCGCGACGGCAACACCCAAGGCCGCCGCGTGCGCGGCATCTGGGTCGTCTTCGGCCTCTCGAGCAGCGCCGCTCGCCATGACCCCGGCTCGCACTATGGCGTCGAAGACGCGGAACGAGATGTCGATGGACTCCTCAGGCGGCCTCTGCTCCGCGACTCGCCACAGGGCGAAGTCCCGCACTCGCGCAGATACTATCGTCGCGGCCAGCTCGAGCGCCTGGTCTGGGTCTGTGCCCGCACGCTGCTCTGCGATCGCTGCAGTAGCCCTGTCGCGATCAGCACCCGTGAGCTCCCAGCTCTCCAGCAGGCCCAACGCCGCCGCCGGCTCGGACTCCGCCAGGCTGAGCACGACCGTCAGCTGTGCCACGCCAGGGCCGAGCTCCGGCGCCGCTGGTAGCGCGTCCTCGCCAAGGACGGCAACCTCCCAGAGGAGCAACTCCTGTTCTGCCGTCCGATACTCGGCGTCCGAGATGCGCATGAGCAGACGGCCGGCGTTCTCCGCGGCCTCAGAGGCAGCTTCGATGTCGGAGGGGGCCAGAGCGACGGCCGTCACGCCGAGCGAGCGGGCCGCGTCGGAGGGCCGCCGCGTTCTTGCGATGACGGTCAACGCGGCCTGCGGGTCAATCTCGGCGAGCGCTCGCGCGATCAGGCCCAGGGCCGCCGACTGGTCGCCGGGCAGTCTGATGTGGGCCGCTGCGGCATGCGCCTCATCAAGGTACTCGCGGGCCGGTGCGGCCCGCGCCTGGATCGCGTTGCCGCACACCAGCACCGCGGCGAGGCCGAAGACCGCCGGGCACACAAGAGTTGTCTGCTTCAGGCTCATGGTTCGCGCCACAGTACGGGGGTGTGATTCTGGGCCGCTCTCTGCGAGTCCTGCAAACGCTGGTCGGGGCGGGCCCGGCCCGCGCGGCCCTCAGGCGCGAGGATGGCAGGCCTGATAGACTTCTCTGAGGCGATCTGTGGAGACGTGAGTGTAGATCTGGGTCGTCGCTATGTTCGCGTGGCCGAGCAGCTCCTGAATCGCTCGGAGGTCGGCCCCGCCGTCGAGCATGTGTGTGGCGAACGAATGCCTGAAGGTGTGAGGGGAGATCTCTGCGCGAATGCCAGCCTGCCTGGCATAGCGCCGGACGATGCGCCAGAACGCGACGCGCGTCAGCGGCCGGCCCTTGTTGCCGAGGAAGAGGAACAGAACTGCGTCTGAGCGCGCCGCAAGATAGGCACGCACGGCCTCGACAGCAGGGCGGCCGACGGGAGCGATGCGCTCCTTGGAGCCCTTGCCGATGCATCGGACCAACCCGAGATCGAGGTTGATGTCCCCTCGTTTGAGGCCGACAAGCTCCGACACCCGCAGGCCTGCTGCGTAGACGAGCTCCAGCATGGCCCGATCACGGAGGCCGCGCGGAGTGCTGGTGTCCGGCTGCTCGATCAGGCGCGCCACCTCCTCTACGGAGAGGACCGAGGGGAGCTGCCGCCGGAGCCTCGCGCTCGGCACATTCGCGCTCGGGTCGATCGGGATGACCTCCTCACGGGCCAGGTGTCGGTAGAACGAGCGGATGGCCGAGAGTCTGCGGGCAACCGTCGAGGGGGCCGCTCCCGCGCGGCGAAGCCGTCCGAGATAGACGATCAGATGCGATTCATCCACAGCCTCCAGGGACTTCACGTTCTGCGAGCACATGGAGGCGAGATGGTGGCGCAAGTCGCGCTCGTAGGCGTTGATCGTATTCGACGACAGCCCCTTCTCTACGGCCAGGGTGTCGAGGAACGCCTCCAGCGCGTTGGCGAACGGGCCCGGCAGTTCAGCTGTCCGCTGAGGGTCGCGGCTCATCGTAAGGTCTTACCACGTTGTCTCGCGTCCTCGCTATCGCAGCCAGGGAGCAGCAGTGAGAGGATTCCGAGTGCTGCGATAGCGAGCTGCCCGTGGAAGCCGGATGTCTTGCGCCCGTGGTAGTCGCGGTGTGTGGGCAACAGGAGACGCTCGTCCGGTATGGACGCGAGGCGGCCTATCAGGTTCTCCACATCGGGTAGACACGCTCCGAGCGCGCCGGCGAACTCACGCGAGTTCGCTCCGCGCGCCGTCGCGATCAGGCTGAGGGCCCCGGCCAGCAAGAGCATCTCCTCCGGCATGTCCAGGTCTCGGTGGGGGAGCACATCGGCGAGCGCATGCGACGCGCTCCCGGCGAGCGCGGCCTGGGCCCGTGTCCGGCAGAGGCGCGCGATGGTGGATCCTAAGAGTGCGTGGACGGCGACGATCATGCTTTGTCTTGGCTGCGGAGCGGATGCCTCATAGGGCTGTACACGCGCTCTGCCCGGCTCTCGCTGCGGCCCTCAACCCCGAATCCACACCAGGGAGGCCGGCCTCAGCGCGGCCTGGGCACGGGTGTTTTCCCCTTGAGCCAGCACCAGTACTCGTAGATCCGCCAGAGATACTCTCGCGTCTCACGATACGGAGGGACACCCTTGTGCCTGTCTACGGCCCCGACTCCCGCGTTGTAGGCGGCGAGCGCTTTATTCGGGTCCCCATCGTATTTGTCCAGGTTCCTGCGGATGATACGGATAGCGACGTGGAGATTCGCCACCGGATCATAGGCGTCGACATTGTGGGCGGCGGCAGTGGCTGGCATGAGTTGTCCCAGGCCCATCGCCCCCTTGTATGACCGAGCCTTCGGGTTGAACCGCGATTCGGCGGCGATGACCGCGACGACCAAGTATGGGTCAACGTCGTATTTGGCCGAGTACTTGATGATGCTGTCGGCGATCCTGTCAACCTCGCGCGGATCGAGCTTGGGGTTCAGATATCTTATGGCCTGCTTGCATATGACCGAGGGATTGCCATCTCGAGCGGGCATCGGATGGGCCCGCCTCAGCTCGGCCGCCGAGCGAGCTATCTCCATGGGGTCCTTCGGCGGAAACTTCAAGGCGGCCCTGGCGGCCTCCTGAAGCAGCTCGATGGGCGTCTTGTCCCATGTTATGTCGATGAGGTGTAGGGGCGCTGTAGGATGGGGCTCCGCGGGCTCCACCAGGCACCGAACTCGGGACCGTTGGTGTGCCTCTTCGACGGAACCTTCGAACTCTACCTCGACCGTGGTGTCGTCCACCAGCTGCAGCAGGATCATACGCTGGTCGCCACTGGCAAAGATCCCTTGGATGATGCCCGAGACCTCCAGCGCCCGTCCAGGCTCCGCCCGGCGCGCCTGCTTCACCTGGGGCCCGCTCACGACCTCGATGGGCTGGAGTCGGGCAACGGTCTTCTCGTATTCCGTCTCGGAGCTTCCGAGGGCCGGGGACCTCGGCGCCCCGACAAGCAGCAGAGCGGCGACGAGCGCAACACCCGTCGTCCACTTGAGTACACGGTCTCCGGCTGTTCTCCGAGAACACATCGCACAGCAATTATACCGCAATCGCCGGCCTGCAAACAACGCCGGCCAGAGCACTCCCGTACCTCTAGATAGAACAGCGGGCGGCAGGAGAGCCGCCAGGGGCAGGATCGTCGCCCCGTCCGTGTCTCTTTCAGGCGCGAGGTGGACACGGCCATGGGCCGAAGAAGATGCGATGTGACTCTATCCCAGGGAGGGCCCTGATGGCGAGGATAGCCAGGAGCATCGTCGAGCTGGTCGGGAACACTCCGCTCGTGGAGCTAAACAAGGTGACCGACGGCGCGCCCGCGCGCGTCGTCGCCAAGCTGGAGTTCTACAATCCGGCCGGCAGCGTTAAGGACCGCATCGGGTATTCGATGATCGAAGCGGCCGAGAACGAAGGGCGGATCGTGCCGGGCAAGTCGGTGCTGATCGAACCGACCAGCGGCAACACCGGAATCGCGCTGGCCATGGTGGCGGCTGCGAAGGGCTATCGGCTCATCCTCACGATGCCCGAAACGATGAGTATCGAGAGGCGACTGCTCCTGCTAGCCTTCGGCGCCGAACTGGTGCTGACGCCTGGAACAGAGGGGATGCCCGGGGCCGTCGCCAGGGCTGAGGAGCTCCTGGCCGAGACTGAACACTCGTTCATGCCGCAGCAGTTCAACAACCCCGCCAACCCGCGCATTCATCGCCTCACCACCGCGGAGGAAATCTGGGCCGATACGGAGGGCGAGATCGACGTCCTCGTCGCAGGGGTCGGGACCGGCGGGACCATCACTGGCGTCGGCCACGCACTCAAGCCCAGGAAGCCGGAGCTGAAGGTGGTGGCCGTCGAGCCGGCCACCTCACCCGTGCTGTCTGGTGGTGAACCGGGGCCCCACAAGATCCAAGGCATTGGGGCGGGGTTCACCCCGGAAGTACTCGACATGGCGGTGGTGGACGAGGTGGTGCGGGTCAGCGACGACGACGCCCTGCAGATGGCGCGGCGAATCATCGAGGAGGAGGGGATCCTCTGCGGCATTTCCTCCGGCGCGAACACCTGGGCAGCGGTGCAGGTCGCGCATAGGCCGGAGAGCAGAGGCAAGCTGATCGTGACCGTCCACCCGAGTACGGGCGAACGGTACCTGTCGACAGCGCTGTTCGCCGACCTCGTGACCGAGCAGCAGGAGGGGGACACGGGAGCCCAGCTCTAGCCGTGTCCTCGCGCCGACCGCCTGCAGTGCCGCGCTCGCCTGTGCGGCAGGAGCGCTTGCCCAGGGCGTAGAAGCCGCCGGGGAATGCCTGATTGCAGGGCGCCATGGTCCTCTTCGTCGATCTCCCTAAGCCAGTTCGGCATGCCCTGAAGTGGGACTCCATCTCGGCCGCCGTCGGCGGGCTGAGCGTGGGCGCCATGTTCCCCTTCCTCGGCGTCATCCTCCGCCGCGACCTGGGCGCCTCCGCCTTCCTCATTGCCATGCTCGGCGCCTCCTGGTCAGTCGGCAATCTCTTCAATCCCCTCATGGCCCACTACCTCCGCGGCCGCGTCAAGCTCCCCTATGCCGTCTGGCCCTCCGTCATCAGCCGCGTCCTATACCTGTTCATGCCTCTCGCGGTGACTGCCCCCGTCTTCGCAGGCATCGCCGTCCCGGCCGCGGCCATCGGCGCCCTCGCGACCCCCGCCTACGCGGCCGTCATCCGAGACGCCTATCCGGTAGAGCGCCGTGGCTTCCTCATGGGTGTCGTGCGGGTGGTTTGGGTCGCCGGCGCCATGATCGGCGCCATCGCCGGCGGCTTCCTCCTCGAGCGCTTCAGCTACCGCTGGGTCTTCCCCGCGCTCGCGCTCATCGCTATCGCGGGGGTCGCCGCCTTCGCCCGCATCGGCGTGCCGGCCGCGCCGGACGAATCCGAAACCCGGCGCACCGACGTATTCGAGGGCTTCAGGGTACTCCTGACGGATCGCCTCTTCCGGCTCTACGCGGCCGCCTTCTTCCTCTGGGGGTTCGGCAACATCATCCTCATCCCGGTCTTCCCGGTGTTCCAGGTTGACGTCCTTCAGATATCAAACCGGTGGGTGGGGTATCTTGCGACCGTCGCCGCCGGGGTGAGCATGGTGGGGTTCATCGTCTGGGGCCGCCTCCTCGATCGGAGCGGGCCGTTCCGGCTCCTGCTGGGCATGCTCGTCTTCGCGGCAATCGCGCCCCTCACCTACTTCTTCTCGCACTCCCTGCCGCCGCTGCTGCTCGCCGCTGCCGCGCAGGGCATGGCGATGGCAGCAGGCGAGTTGGGCTACGTCAACGCCGCTATGCGCTTCGGCCGCCGCGAGGCCGTCACCTACTATGCTGGCATGTTCGCCTTCCTCCAGGCCGTCCGCGGCCTGCCCGGCCCCTTCATCGGTGCCGCCCTGAGCGAGTGGCTCGGTCCTCGGCCTGTCTTCCTCATCCCCCTCGGCCTCTGGATGGTTTCGGCAGTCATCGCCGTCATCGGCTGGCGCCGCGCCCGGGGCCAGCTCGATCCGGAGCCCTGACCGTCACCGTGATCTGTTCTCCCCTTCGGGACCCCTCGCCGAGCCAGAAGGAAAGCAGGCCTAGTACTGCCTCGCCGTCCTGTCTCGACACCTCTTCTCTCTATCCCCCCAACTCCTTCGTTGCCGCGGCGAGGTTGAGCCTACGCACGTACGCGAAGCTGGGGAGTTGGGCGAGCAAAGTGAGCAAGAGCACGCCGATGATGGCGATCACGTAGGTCCGAGCGAAAATCACGGGCTCCATCGTGAACGACTCGGTCTGCGAGGCCCGTACCAGGGCGATGTCCAGCCATCGGCCCAGAGGTATCCCGGCCGCGATTCCGAGCGCGGCGATCAACAGATTCTCGACCGTGATGAACCAGGCGATCCTCCGCAGCCCATAGCCAAGCGTCCGCAGTGTCGCCAGCTCCCGCGTTCGCTCCAGCACGCTGATGCTGACCGACGTGAATACCACCGCGAACGCCAGTCCCACCCCGAAGAAAGCGATGACCCCTATGAATGCCTGAGTGAACTTGAGCATCTCTTCTATCTGCTCCTGTGTCTGCGCCTGGGTCCGCACCGCGGCCACACTCGGCATGCGCTCCAGCCGCTCGCGAAGCCATCCCGTCTGCCCATCTCTCGTCTGGATAAGCGCCGCGCTCACTGCGTTCAACGGATAGCCCAGTCGGTTCGCGAACAGCCGCTCCACCTCATCCATGTCCATGTACACGATCGACCCGACCGGCTGCGTGATCTCCGGCCCCACCCGCACCGTCGTCGTTATCTTGAACTCCCGCCGGTTCTGCGCGTAGTGGATGCGCACCAGGTCTCCTTCGCCCACCCCCAGCTTGTCCCGCAGCAGCCTTCCCAGCAGCGCCTCCCCACGTCCGGGGGCAACCTTCCGCCCTGACTCATCTGTGAGCCGCCTCAGCTCGCTACTGGGCGCCAATCCGCTGAGGATGGTCGGATGCCTCACACCTCCTCGCTCGACCTCCACCGGAATCTCCAGCGATGGCTCCACTCGCTCCACCGGCGCCCACGAGGCGATCTGCGTGATCGCGCGGCCCGGCTGCTCGGGAACGAACCCCGCCGTCACATCGTAGCGCTCGATCTCCTCGAAGAAGGTCGTGATCGCGTCCTCCACACTGTCCAGGATGGCCAGCGAGACCACCAGCAGGGATACGCCCAGGATCATCCCCAGCACGGTGTAGAGCGCTCTCTTCGGTCGGCGCACCAGGTTTCGCACCGGCATCTTCAGGCTCAGCGGAAGGCCTGCGCCCAACCACCGCAGGGCCGCGGGCACCTGGCTCGCCATCGCCGCCTGCTGCGACATCGCCACCGCTGGCGGCAGCCGCGCCGCCGAACGCGCGGGCGCGACCGCCCCCACCAGCGCGGAGGCCACCGCTATCAACATCGCCGCCACGACGATCCCTGGCTGCAGGTCGAAGAACATATAGGGAATGCTGATCAGCTCAACGTAGAGCCGCGTGATCCACCACGCGAACACGTAGCCGAATCCAATGCCCAAGAATCCGCCCGCGACCGACGGGATGATCGCCAGCCCGAGGAAATGCATCAGGATCGCTCGCTGCCCGAATCCTGTCGCCCGGAGCACTCCGATCTGTACCGACTGGGCCTGCACGAGCCGCGCGAGCAGCGTGTACGTCGTCAGGACCGTCCCCGTCAGAAAGAGCATCGGCATAAACACTGCCATGAGGCGATATCCCTCTAGGTCCGACATCAGCAGCTTGTTGCTCGGCTGCTCCTCCCGCGTGATCGGCTCCTCACCACCGTATCGGTCGGTCATCGGCTCCACCAGCCGCGCGACCGCTGCCCTCCTATCGGGATCGGTCTGGAGGCACACCTCGTTGATCGTCCCCGCCATGTCGAGCAGGGCCTCTGCCTCTCTCTCCGGGATGAAGATCACCCCAAAGGTGTCCGGCGTCGGGATCAGGGACTGCTCGCTCTGAATCGAGTAGATGTACTCGGGGCTTTGCACCAGCCCCACCACCCGGAACCGCACCTCTTCCCCTCGCACCGTCGGATAGATGAATTCGCCCGGCCGGTAGTCGTGGGCCTTCGCGAAGCTCAACTCCAGCAGCGCCTCTCTGCCTCCTTGCGGTGAGAAGTAGCTCCCCCTCACCACCCGGACGCGGTTGATCTCCGGCTTCCGGTCTGAGGGGAGAGAGACGAGCCGCCCGAAGACCTGCTTCACCGGCCTGTCTCGCAGCGATACGCGCACCTCCTCCACGATCCGCCCGATCCCCCGCCGCACGCCCGGCACCTTCTCCAGACGCTGCACTAGGCTGCCCGGCGCTGCGTCCATCCGGACCCACACGTCCCCGAAGGCCAGCAGCTCGTACGTGTGGTCGTAGGAACGCCCCAGGTTCCCGTATGAGATCAACGATCCCTGAAAGGACGCGATCCCCAGCACGGCCGTCGCCGCGACGGCGACGAATTGCCACCGGGATTGCCGGAGCTCCCGCCATAGCTTCGTGTTCAGGCGCGCCATCGGCTCACCATGACAGCGACTCCGGCTCGGCCGGTGACGCGTTCTCACGTATCTCGGTGATCTCGCCGCTCCGCAGCCGGATTACCCGATCGGCCATCTCGCCGATGACTTGGTTATGCGTCACCAGCATCACCGACTGGTTCTCTGCGCGGGTCACATCCCGCAGGCTCCGCAGCACCCGGAGAGCGGTTTCGTAGTCGAGGCTGCCCGTCGGCTCGTCCGCCAACATCACGAGGGGGTTCTTCACGAGCGCCCGCGCAATCGCCACTCGCTGCTGCTCGCCGCCGCTCAGCTCCGCGGGGAAGTGGTCGGCGCGGTCGGCCAGCTCGACCTGCTCTAGAGCCCGTTCGGCGCGGTCGGCGTCCCCGACGAGTTCGGCCGCAAGCTCGACATTCTCCCGGGCCGTCAGCGTGGGGATCAGGTTGAAGAACTGGAAGATGAAGCCGACTGACGCGCGGCGATACTCGGTCAGCTGCTGGTCATCCATGCCGCCTATGTCAGTGCCTGCGACGACCACACTGCCTCTGGTCGGCCTGTCGAGGCCGCCCACGATGTTGAGCAGCGTCGTCTTGCCGGAGCCGCTCGGGCCGAGCACGACGACGAACTCACCTGGGGGAAGGTCGAGACTTATGCCCGCAAGCGCCCTCACCTCGACCTCTCCCATGGCGTAGGTCTTCCAGACGTCGCTGACAGCTACTATCGAGGAGTTCCGATGTGCCACGAGTCTAGCCGGAGTTGGCCCGGACGCGCTGGCCGTCGCGAAGATCACCCGTGCCTGACACGACAACCTCGTCCCCCTCTGACAGTCCGGAGGTCACCTCGACCTCTCGGTACGTGCGCCGCCCAACGGTGATCTCCTGACGCGCAGCGGCCCCGCCGGCCACCACGAAGACGGATCTTCTTTCGCTCGACTCAACGATGGCTTCGAGAGGGATCACCAAAGCGTCTTGCGCCAGAGTCCTGCTGCCGTGGACGTCGACCTCCATTCCGGGCCGCAGCAATTCGTTTTCCCCGTCGAGGCGAATCCTGCAGCGGACTATCTTCGCTCGCACTTGCTGTAGGCCGCGGGCAAAGGCGGCCGCACCAACTTGCGCGACGGTCCCGGGCACGGGCTCGGCGAGCGACTCTGCAGTGACCTCCACCCGCTGTCCTTCGTAGACGAGCGCGAGGTCCTCTTCATCGACCTCCGCGGTAACCCACACCTTCCCGGCTCCTGTAATGAGGAAGGCCGGAGACTGCGGGCCCGCCAAGTCGCCGGCGTCCACGTATCGACGGGCTACCCGGCCCGAGATGGGAGCTTGGAGTCCGGCCTCCGCGGCGACGCTTGCGGCGGCCGCAACGGCTGCTTCTGCCTGGAGCACCGCGGCCCGCGCGGCCGCGAGGCTGCGCTCCAGGACCTCGACCTGACCGGCGGCCGCCTTCGCTGCGGCAAGCTCGGCCTCGGCCGCCACAACCCCCGACTCGGCGGCCGTGATCTGCTCGGCGCGGGCGCCCTCCTCGAGCAAGCTCAACTGCTGACGCGCCTCGCCCAGAGCGCTCTCTGCCCGGGTAGACTGAGTTCTCGCCCGGTCCGCTTCCGCGCGGGAGATGGCTCCCTGCTCGTGCAGTTCACGTATTCGCTCATAGTCGGCGGCCGCGAGAGCGGCCTCCGCCTCAGCCGCGGCCACGGCTTGCCGTGCGCGCTCGACCTCCTGGGGGCGCGAACCGGATTTGAGCTCCTGCAGACGAGCCTGGGCCGCCTTGAGAGCTGCTTGGGCGCGCGCTATCCGTGCCGTGCTGGCACTCCTCTCCTGCGCGAGCGCGGCCGCCGCACGGGCCGCCTGCGCCTTCGCGGCCTCCAGGGATGCCTGGCGCTCGCGGAGCGCGGCGAGCTCCTGGGCTGCGGCCAGCCGGGCCAGCGTCTGGCCGACCTCCACCCGATCTCCCTCCTCCACCAGGACCTCTTCCACTCGCCCCACGAACTTGGGTGCGACCGCAGCCTGGAGGCTCTCCACCACTCCGGTCGCTGACAACGACGCGGTCAAATCTCCGCGACGCACGGGAACCACCTGCACAACCGGCCGCCGCGTCACGCCATAGGCCACCAGCGCGATCAGGCCAAGCGCCGCCACCATCCCCACTGCGAGTCGACGAGTGATCTTCATATCTGGGCTCCGGGTCTCCGACTGAGGTCGGTCAAGTTTCGGAGAAGATGGTCCAGATACAGGTCCACCTGATCCATGAGATCGAAGTAACTTCTGCTCATGTAGTAGTGCAGACCAATCCCGTCCAGATAGGCGAGGAGGTTTATCGCTATCCCCTCCGCTTCCTGTGCTGTCCCCGGACGGAAGATCCCCTGGGCGACCCCGTCCAGGAGGATGTCTATGATCGCCTTCCGTGCGTCCTGGAAAAGCTCGCGGGCGAGGTCGCGATGTTCGAGCATCCGTGGGTTCGTCACGAAGAGCTGAAAGATAGCAGCCGCGATCCTGACAGAGCGCTCATCCGAGACGAAGATCTCCACCATCGCGTGCACCAGGCTGCGAAGCCGTTGGGGCGGCGGGAGGTCGCTCGGGGCTTCGCTGCCCGTCTGCTCCATCATCTGATCCACCCACATTGCGACTGCGTGGAAGATCAGGTCCTCCTTAGAGTTGAAGTAGAGGTAGATGCTTCCCTTGCTGATTCCGGCCGCCTGGGCGATCTCGCTGATTGAGGTGGCCTCGAAGCCATTCTGTGCGAACAGCTCGAGCGCTGCCAGGGCGATCTCTCTCTTGCGCTGGTCCCTATCGACGACTCTGGGTGACACTCGCGCCACCTCTCGCGGGTCTGAAGATGACTGACCGTTCAGTCAGTATTATACCCCAGATAGAATCTGGCGCAACTGGTTTGGGAGGAGGTTTGGGGCACCCAGTGTCAATGGGTCGGGGCTCCCGAGGTCTCCCGTCAGGCCTGAGGGAGGCCTGATGGGCTCCAGGATGAGTGTCGGTGTCTCTCTGGCAGGCCGCGTGCGGGACAACGTGGGGGCCGGTCCGGCCTCAGAACTCCTGCAGCAGAGCGATGGCGGTTGCCGCCATCATGGCTGCCCCGATAGGGAGGACGCGGCGGTCATCCATATCGAACGTCGAGCTGTGGCCGGGCGAGGTGAAGCCCTTCTTCTCGTCTCGGATTCCGAGCCGGAACATCGCGGCCGGCAGGCCCGCCAAGCCGAAGTAGGCGAAGTCCTCGCCGCCAAGGTTGGGCTTCGGAACATCGACGACGTTCTCGGCCCCGAGCATACCACTCGAGGTGGCGGAGATGACATCGACGACGGTGTCGTCGTTAACCGAGGGCGGGTAGCCATCCTTCTCGATCTTCACTCTCAGCCGGGCGCCCATGGCGCCGACGAGCTTCCGGAGGTCTCTCCTGAGGAATCGTGTGATCGCCTCGCGTCCCTCCGTCTCGAGTGATCGGATAGTGCCCGTGAGCTCCACGCGGTCGGCGAGGACGTTCGACCTGGTCCCGCCGCGGATGATGCCGAAGGTAACGAGCTTGCGGTCGACGGAATTGGTGTGCCGCGCGATGAACTGCTGAATGGCCACGAGCGCCTGGCTTGCGACAGCTATGGCGTCCACTCCTTGATCCGGCCGCGCCGCGTGGGCGGCCTTCCCCATGATGACGATCCGCACATCTTCCGTCTGGGCCGTGTCGTAGCCTCTGCGGACGCCGATCTTGCCAGCGTCGACCTGGGTGTCCGCGTGCAATGCAGCGATGGCTCGCATCTGCGGCCTTCGCAGGACTCCGTCGTCGATCATGTGGCGGGCCCCGCCGGCCCCCTCTTCGCCGGGCTGGAAGATCAACTTCACACTGCCGGGCAGGCGGGCACGTCTGGCGTGCAGTATGGCAGCCGCGCCCAGCAAGCAGGCGACGTGGGCGTCATGGCCGCAGGCGTGCATCAGCCCCGGCCGCTTGGATTGATAGGGTACGCGGTTTGCCTCCTCCAGCTCCAATGCGTCCATATCGGCTCGCAGTCCCACGGTCTTCGAGCTTTGCCCGCGGATGAGCCCGACAACGCCGGTCTGGCCGATGCCTTCCATGACGCGATCGATGCCGGTCTCGCGCAGCCGCTCCGCGACGAAGGCGGCCGTCTCGTGCTCCTGCATGCTCGGCTCCGGGTTCATGTGTAGGTGCCGACGCCAGGCCACCAGCTCGCGCCGGCGTTTCCTCCCCTCTGCGAGTAGTCCCGCAAGCGTCCTCTGGTTCACAGATGACCTCCCAACTGTGCTCTTGTTCGGCGCCGGCAGTTGAGCGGCGCCTCCCTCAATGATTCCTCGCGGCCGTCCGGCCCCCTATGTGCCATCGGAAACTCGATCGGTATGGCCCGCCCGAACGCATAGCGAGCCAGCAGGGCCGCGCGATGCGGCCCGTCACACTGCGCCCAATCCTCCCGGCTCAGAGCCGGAGGAGCTTCTTCGCATTGGCGCCAAGGATCATCTGTTTCTCTGCTTCGCTGAAATGGCACAACTCGATCTGCTTCAGCACAAGGGCCGGATGGGCCACTGGGCCGTCGCTCGCGAAGAGGACCTTGTCCGGACCACAGATCCCGACAGCTTCTGCGATCCACTGGTGTAGCAGCACGAACGCCGTATCCAGATAGAGATTCGCAATCTGGCGCGCCTCCAGCGCGTAGTACTTGACAAACGTGGGAAACAAGGCCCCGAACCCGCCCATGTGCCCGCAGATGACGGGCACATGGGGATAGGCCTGAGCGAGGTGTGTGATCGCGTCGGCGATTCTGGGCTCTGCCGGCGCGTGCAGCAGCAGAGGGACTTCGTGGTCGTTGAGGAGAGCCATGATCGATCGTGTCGGGAATCCGTCGACGTCTGGATGGATCTTCACTCCTCTGAATCCGTATTCTTCCAGACACCGCCGCAGCTGAGACACGGCCCTTTCCTCATCCCGGAGATTGGCACGAGCGAAGGGGATCAGCTGTTCCGGATGAGCGGCGGCGGCCGCGCGCACCTCCTCGATTGCGTCCTCATAGTCGCGGTACGCCACTGGCATGATGCAGGCCTTGTCGACGCCGGCCTCCTTCATAGTTGACAGAATTGTGTCGGCGTCGCAGTCGATCTGATATGTGTCCGATAGCTGCTCACCTCGACCGATGTGCACATGGGTATCGATAGTCAACATCGGACCGCCCTTCCTTCCTCGCCGCCTGGGCGCCTCCGCAGCGGCCCAGAGTTGCCGGCGTCCCCCTACGCGCTTTGCTCCACTAGCCGCGCGAGCTCCAGCAGTCCCCAGGCCGCAAACGATTGATGGTATCCGACAATCACAGGCTCGGCGACGATGGCTCCGTGGAGGTCTGCGTAGTCCGGCTGTGTCCTCTGCCACCGCATGCTCCACTCTGAGGCCTCGCAGCAGGCGTCGAGCCAGCGAGTGTCCGCGTCGATCCCATGCAGGGCCAGCCACAGCAACGTCATCGCGCCGGGAGACGCAACGTCAGGACGGTCTCCCACCCACTTCTCGTCCCGCAGCGTGGCCCACTCCGGGAAGTAGCCTTCACGGCGATACCAGTCCAGAGCCCACTCACAGGACCGCTGGGCGCTTTGCAGGTACTTCTTCTCCCCTTCACGCCGATACTCTCGAAGCAGAAACATGGCGGCGTAGTAGTTCTGTCGGGGGCCCGTGACGGTCGTCTCGATGCCCTCGACTAGAGGCAGGCCGGCCTCTTCGTCCCAGCCTTCGAACACGGGCGTTCCATCTGCGCGAAGGCTTGCGTAGTAGGGGCCTGTCTCGTGCTGCCCGGGGCCGCTCAACATGTCGGCGAGAGGCCCCAGCGCCGCTGCGTAGCGCTCCTCTTTGGTGTGCTCATAGAGCGTGGCGAGGAAAAGGCCGTGCTGCCCGTCGCTGGCATGGCTGTAGGCGACTGGCTCTCCCTGATCGAGGAGGTAGAACGTGGCGAACCCGCCGTGCGGCATCGCCGCCTGCTTCAGCAACCAGTCGGCGGCGAGCCGCGCCCGATCGAGGTACTCTTCCTCGCCTGTTCTGCGGTACAGATGGACGAAGAGATTGCCGGCCCACGAGGAGTCCGGCACGTCGACGAAGCGGCGGTCGCGGCTGACGACGAAGGTCCCGTATCGAAGCGTGTCCGACTCGTCCAGGTTCTGATTGCTCTTCACATACCGCGCGAGCAGCTTTACCCGGTCGAAGTAGAACGGATCGCCCGTCAGATCATACGCGGCGAGCCCCGCGAAGCCGGCGAGGCAGGCCGACCACGTGAGGCAGAGCCCGTGGCCGGACCGGCGAAACTCGCGCCGCATCGGATCGTAGTTATTCCGGATGCCGCCGTACTCTGGGGAATCGGCGTCCAGCTCCTGTGCGAAACGGAAGACCCAATCCAGGGCCCGCAGGCCGCAACTCTTGACATTCGCGACGAAGAAGTCGTTTGCGGTCGCGCTCATGTCCTCGTCTCCTCCTCCTTTCCCTCTCCATCACGGGTCCGCGGCCTGCTCGGCCTTCAGGTGGCTGGGCGAGAAGAACACATCCATAGACCGGTAGTCTGCGGAGGTTACAGATGCGTGCGGCACGTTCGGTTTGAGATAGAAGGCGTCGCCCGCGTTGTATCGGCGCGTGCCCTCGGGAGTGCTGATGTCACACCACCCCGTTATCACGACACCCCACTCACCGTAAGGATGGCTGTGCTCGCCGCTCTCATAGGCATCCTTGGAATGCCAGAATACAACCTGCTGCGCCGGCCCCTGCACCATCCATCCCTTTACTGGCAGCGACTTGTCGTAGGGGAACAGCACCCGTGCCAGGTTTCGAAAGATCTCGGCGAAGTCCAGCTCTTCTTCCATAGCTGCATCCCCCATCTGGCCGTCGATACAGCGGCCGCACGCGCCAGCCTTCGGCCGCACCGAACATTCGCCCGGTTTCCTGCCTCGTGGCCAATCGCGGCGCATGCGCGCCATCGCGTGCTCGCCGTCCACGGAAGTCTTCCACGAGCTTGTCTGCCTCTCCTGGGGTGTCAGAAGAGCCCCAGCCGCGCGTCATTTGACCTGTCCACCCGAAACCTGGTATAGTTAGGGTGAACGGATTGAACAGCGAGGGAACCCGCCGGCTCTGCTGCCGTGGAGGGGCTCGCCAAGGCAACCGTGTTCTGTTGTCTTCCCCGCTGATTCCCTGAGACATGCGCTACCGGCGTCTCAGCGGCGCGGGGCACTCAGCACTCTTGGCCGGCGCGGCCGGCTCGGGCGAGCCAGGTTGCGGGCCGCCAGTAGTGGTCTCTCCGGAGGGCTTCCTCCTACATAACGCGATCGTGGTGGCCGCGCGTGGGCGCGGCACTGCTGTCAGTGGCTGAGGAGAAGCTGGATCACTGCCGCTTACTCAGTGAGCAGTATCGGGCAGACAAACCGTTGCCGCTGATTGGCCGAAGCAGGAGCGTGTGACAGTCCGCGCGGGAGTCGGCTTGAGCGCCCGCGGGATATGGTGAAGGGAGTTGATGCGCAATGGCAGGGATGGTCGGGATCATCGGAACACCTGACACTGAATGGGTGCAGAGCAGCCTCAATACCATCGCTTACCGGGGGGGCGCGGGGGAGGCCGTCTTCCGGCACGACGGCGCCGTCGTAGGTCAGGTGTGGCCGGCAGCCCAGGGAGCATTCGCGACGGGAGCGGATGGCCACTCAGTGGCGTTGGATGGTGAAGTGCACAACTGGACCGAACTGTCGGTCGGCAGCACCTGCGCGCTTGAGGCGATCGAAACTGCCTACGAAGTCAGAGGGCCTGAGTTCGTGTCGCACCTCGACGGCCCCTTTGCCCTAGCGGTGGCCGGACCCGACGGTACCCTACTCGCGCGTGACCGGGTCGGGAAGTCGCCACTCTATCTCCAGAAACCTGGCAACGGACATGTTCGCTTCGCCTCCGAGGCGAAGGCCCTGATAGGCGGAGAGGGGGAGATCACGGAGTTCCCTCCGGGCCATTACTACACAGCCGATGGCGGTCTCGTCAGGTTCGCGCGCATCCAGACGCGCCCTCCCGTCGATCTCCCGGAGGATGAAGTGGCGGAGGAGCTCCGTGGCAGGCTCGTCGCCTCCGTCGAAAAGAGGCTGAGCACTGGTGAGGTAGGGGCGTGGCTTTCCGGGGGGATCGATTCCGCCAGCCTGACGGCACTGGCCCGTCGACAGGTGCCGGAACTGAAGACGTTCGCGGCGGGTGTCGAAGGAGCGCCCGACCTCGAGTACGCACAGATGGTGTCGGAGTTTGTCGGGACAGAGCACCACGAGCGCATCTGCGGTCTCAGGGAGATGCTCGAGATACTACCTGCCGTCGTCTACTACCTGGAGTCTTTCGACGCGCTGTTGGTTCGCTCGAGCATCACCAACTTCTTGGTGGGACGACTGGCGTCCGAGCATGTTCCGGCCGTCCTTTCGGGCGAGGGTGGGGATGAGCTTTTCGCCGGCTACGCGTACCTGAAGCGGCTGGAGCCCTCTGAGCTGCCGGGCGAGCTCGTAGACATCACGCGCCGCCTGCACAACACCGCCCTGCAGCGCGTCGATCGGTGCTCGGCGAGTCACGGTCTGGTGGCGAGGACTGCTTTCCTCGATCAGGACGTGCTGGATTACGCGCTGCAAATACCGGCCGCGATGAAGATCCGCGACAACGGGTCCATCGTCGAGAAGTGGATTCTCCGCCGCGCTGTTGACGGTCTTCTGCCCGAGGAGGTCCTCAACCGGACAAAGTCCAAGTTCTGGCAGGGCGCGGGCGTGGGCGAGCAACTGCAGGCGTATGCTGAAGAGATCATCTCCGACGCTGAGTTCGCGGCGGAGAGAGAACTGCCGGACGGCTTGACCATCAACACGAAGGAAGAGCTCTACTACTACCGGATCTTCCGAGACATCTTCGGATCGCAGTTGGGCGCGGGGCTAGTCGGAAGGACAAAGGGCGCTCCGGCAGAGAAGTAACGCCAGGCCGGGCTCGCGACGGAGGCGAAGCGCGCCTGGACGAGAGGCCGAGCATTAGATGCGAGGAGTTGGTTCTCGGGGCGGGCACACGCGGCGGGACTTCCTCAAGCGGAGCGTAGGGGCACTGGCCGTTGTCGGGGCTGGCCCAAGCCTGCTGACTGGCCTCCTCGCGGGGTGCGGGCGGCGGCAGGCGGGGCAGCGCGCCCTGCGAGCAGATCTGGTCAGAGGAGCGCTCTCCGTTGCACTCGATGCTGATGTCCAGACGCTCGACCCCGCCATGCACCGCTCCCGCACCGTCGAGGCCGTGGTCAGGAACGTCTGCGATGGGCTCGTCGCTCGCGATGCGGAGATGCGCTACGTCCCCCAGCTTGCGGAGTCGTGGGAGCTGGAGGGCGATACGCGCTGGGTCTTCAGGTTGAGGAAGGGCGTAACGTTCCACGACGGATCTGCCTTCACCGCTGACGACGTCAAGTTCACCATCGACCGGATCATCGGCGCGATCCCCGGACTGCCGCCATCCCCGAGGAAGGATCTCCTCGGCCCGGTGACCGGGACAGAGGTCCTGGACGCGCACACGGTTGCCATCATCACCGACGGGCCGTACCCGATCCTCCACAAGAAGCTCGTCTTCCAGGAGATCTGCCCGCGGGCCTACTTCGAGGAGGTCGGCCCCGATGAATTCGCGCGGAAGCCCATCGGTACGGGGCCGTTCCGCTTGGTGGAATGGATCGCCGGCGAGCGCATTGTCGTCGAGCGATTCGACGAGTACTACGGCGGCTCACCGGAGGTCCCTCCGGTCGAGCCTGCCAAGCTGGCCGGCGTCATCTTCCGTCCCCTCGAAGAGGCGGCCACGCGGCTGGTATCGCTCGAGGCGCAGGAGGTCGACGTGGCGGTCAACGTCCCTTCGGATCAGGCCGACAGAGTCGACACATTCCCGACTGCCCATCTCTCCGTGGCGCAGGGAACGCGGACTCACTTCGTTGGGCTCAACTGCGCGCGGAAGCCGTTCTCCGACCGGCGCGTGCGAGAGGCAATGAGGCATGCTGTGGATCCCAAGCCGATCGTCGAACAGTTCCTTCTGGGCCGTGCACGCGCCCTCCCAGGTATGCTCGTGCCGATGGCCTTCAGCTACGACGAGTCGCTGCCCGAGCCCAGACAGGATCCGGGAAGGGCACGGGCCCTGCTCCGGCAGGCTGGCTATGCAGACGGGTTGGAGGTAACGTTGGACTGCGAGGCAACGGACAAGCGGATGGCGGAGGCCATCGCGGGGGTCATGGCGGGAGCCGGCGTCCGCGCGGAGGTCAGGGTCTGGAAGAAAGACAACTTGTTGAATCAACTGCGGCGTCAGGAGCGAGACATGTTCCTCACCTCCTGGGGCAACTCGAGTCTGGATCCCTCCGGCATTCTTCCCGTTCTGTTCAGGTCGGACGGCTATTCGAATTTCTTCGGGTACCGGAACGGAACGGTAGACAGGCTTCTGGAGGAGGCGGACCGGGCGATGGATCCCGAGGTGCGCGCCCGGAAGTATGTCGAGGTGCAGCGCATTCTTCATGCGGACATTCCGACATGCTTCCACTTCGCTCAGGAAGAGCTGTACGGCGTCTCGGACCGAGTGAGCAACTTCCGCGCCCGGCCCGATGGCATGCTCCCGATGCATGACGTGTCCCTTGCCGACGAAGCCTAGGCCTGCGAGAACATGTGGGGCCGGTTTGTAGGACATCGGCTGCTGCAGCTCATCCCGGTTCTGATCGGGGTGAGCTTCATCGTGTTCCTCACGATGCATCTGACGCCGGGGGATCCGATAGAGCACATGCTGGGCCAGGCGGGCCGGATCACCCAGGCACAGATCGACGAACTCCGCTCCCACTACGGGCTCGACCGCCCGCTGTTGGTTCAGTACGGGCTCTTCCTGGGGAATGCGGCCGTCGGCGACTTCGGCCCGTCATACAGCCATCAGGGGAGATCGGTCTCCCAGGTGGTGGCGGAGAGATTCCCTGCCACCCTCGAGCTAACACTGTTCGCCTTCGCGCTCGGGATCATGCTCGCAATCCCCGCCGGCGTCGTCGCCTCGCTGCGGCCCCATGGTCGGTTCGACCGCACTGCGACCGTGACCGCGCTGCTCGGCATTTCGATGCCGGGCTTCTGGCTCGGGATCATGCTTATGATCGTCTTCGGACTTCGGCTGCAGTGGCTCCCGATTTCCGGCCGCATCGACCTGGCATTAGTGCCCCAGTATGTCACCGGGCTCCATACGGTGGACTCTCTACTTGCCGGCGACGGAGCCGCGTTCTGGAGCGCGCTCAAGCACCTGGCATTGCCCGGTCTGGCGATGGCCGCTCCGATGGCCGCTATGGTCATGCGGATGGTCCGATCGTCGATGATCGGTGTACTCGGCCAGGACTACGTGCAGTTCGCGCGCGCGAAAGGCCTGCCCGAGAGAGACGTCATCGGGAAGCATGCGCTGAGGAACGCACTCATTCCAACCGTGAATATCGTTGCGCTCCAGACCGGTTTACTCCTGAGCGGGAACATGATCATCGAGACAGTCTTCCAGTACCCGGGCCTCGGGAAGCTGGCCGTCGACGCCATCGCTGCGGCGGACTATCCGCTGGTACAAGCGGTCGTGCTGATCTATGCCGTCTCGTACGTGCTCCTGAACCTGGCCGCGGACGTGCTGCATGCCGCGCTGGACCCTCGTGTGCGGCTTGCATGAAGGCTGAGCGCGCGAATGTCACAGTCAGTTACTGAAGACGAGATTCTCGCACCCGTCGCGGGAACGGCGCCGGGGATGCTCCGGCTGCTCGTGGGTAACCGCGTCGCGGTCGCCGCAGGCATTGTCGTATTGCTGTTCGTGGCGGCAGGGCTCCTGGCGCCTGCGATTGCGCCGCACGATCCGAATCTGCAGGATCCAAGCGCGATCCGCGTGCCGCCGTTCTGGCAGTCGGGCGGAAGCAGCACCTACCTGCTTGGGACGGACAGCTTGGGTCGCGACCTGTTGAGCCGCATGCTCTACGGTGCCAGGATCTCCATCCTGCTCGGCGTCGCCGTCGTGCTCATCACATTGCTCGTCGGCACTGCCCTCGGGATGGCCGCTGGCTACTTCCGCGGCTGGTTCGACGCAGTCATGTCACGCGTCGTCGACACGCTGCTCGCCTTCCCGTTCCTCATCTTCGCGCTCGCCATCATGGCGGCGACTGGGCCGAATCTGGTCGCTCTCGTGCTCGCGCTGGCCTTCAAGGGCTGGGTGGACTTCTACCGCGTTGCCCGGGGAGACGTCTTGGCCGCGCGGGAGGCCGACTACGTCGCAGCGGCGCGCGGCCTCGGTGCCAGCACACCGTACATTCTCCTCGGCGAGATTCTGCCGAACATTATCCCACCTCTGATAGTGCTGGCGACGCTGCGGATGGCCACCATCATCATCGCGGAGGCGTCGCTCAGCTTCCTGGGGATCGGAGTTCCCCCGAGCATACCGGCCTGGGGCACGATGGTGTCCGACGGGCGCGCAGATGTGGTCAGCGCCTGGTGGATCGCCACGTTCCCCGGACTGGCTATTCTGCTGCTCGTGCTGTCGGTTAACCTGTTCGGAGAGGGACTGCGGGACGTGCTCGACCCGCGTATGAGAAGATGATGAGGCAGCCTCTGCTAGAGGTCCAACATCTCCGCACCCGCTTCGAGACCTACCGTGGCACGCTTCGCGCGGTGGACGGCGTCAGCCTCACGGTCAGCCGGGGTGAGACAGTTGCGCTCGTCGGCGAAAGTGGCTGCGGCAAGAGCGTTGCCGCCCTGTCGATCATGCGTCTGATCCGGCCGCCAGGACGGATCGCAGGCGGCCGGGTCATCCTTGACGGCCGGGACCTGCTTGAGGCGTCGGAAGTCGAGATGCGCGGCATTCGCGGCGGCCGCATCGCCATGGTGTTCCAAGACCCGCTGTCCACTCTCAACCCAACGTTCACCGTCGAGAGTCAGGTCACGGAGACGCTCCGCGTCCACCGCGTGGCGGCCGGCGCGCAGGCGCGAGACCGAGCGATCGAGCTTCTCGACGCGATGGGCATTCCGGCACCAAGGGAGCGTCTGCGGAGCTACCCGCACGAGTTGAGCGGCGGAATGCGGCAGCGGGTCATGATAGCCATCGCCGTCTCCTGTCAGCCTGAGGTCCTCATCGCCGACGAGCCGACCACGGCCCTAGACGTCACCCTGCAAGCCCAGATCATGGACCTCCTCGCCACGATCAAGGAGGAGCGCGGCCTCGCCACCGTACTCATCACTCACGACCTGGGTATTGTGGCCCAGTTCGCGGAGAAGGCGGCCGTAATGTACGCGGGGCAGATCGTCGAAGAATGCCCCGTATCGCGTCTCATGGAGGAGCCGCTCCATCCCTATACCAGCGGCCTCCTGCGTTGCGTCCCCAGGCTGGGCCGGCCCGACGTTCCGATAACTCCGATAGAGGGGACGGTGCCCGATCTCGTCAGCCTTCCGGCCGGGTGCCGCTTCGCGCCTCGGTGCCCCAAGGTCATGGCGCGCTGTCGGCAGGCCATGCCGCCTCCGTACGAGGTCGACGCGCAGCGCCTCGTTCGCTGCTTCCTCTATGCTGGTGCCGACACCGCCTCCGCTGCCGAAGAGGAAGATTAATGTCGAGGCACGTCGGCGTTGACATCGGCGGGACATTCACGGACGTCGCTGCCGTCGATCTCGACTCGGGAGAGAGCCACTTCCGCAAGCTGCCGTCAACGCCCGCGAATCCTGCGGACGGCGCTGCTGCGGGGCTGGCCGCCTTGTCGGCAGAGGTCCCGCTGGCGGACGTCAGCTTCTTCGCGCACGGCACCACCGCCGGGACGAATGCCCTGATCGAAGGGAAGGGCGCGCGGACCGCTCTGATCACGACCGAGGGATTCCGAGATCTGTTGGAGATCGCCCGCCAGCGGCGGCCCGCGCTGTACGATCTGCTCGCACGCAAGCCGCGCCCGCTTGTGCCCCGTCGATGGCGTCGAGAAGCCGCGGAGCGCCTCCGGTCTGACGGCTCGGCCGTGCGCGCGCTGGATGCCGAATCACTCGAGAGGGAGTTGAACTTCCTCAAGCAGGAGGGGATCGAATCACTCGCCATCTGTTTGCTTCACTCCTACGCGAACTCCTCGCATGAGCGCGAGATCCGTGCCCTTGCCGAAGACCTCCTGCCGGGCATCTACGTCACAGCGTCTTCTGATCTTCTCCCCCGGTTTCGCGAGTACGAGCGTTTGAGCACAACGGTCGTCAACGCTTATCTGGGCCCCTTAATGAGCCGCTATCTCATCGCTCTCGGTGAGAGGACGGCGGCGGCGGGAGTGCGCGTGCCACCCCATGTTATACAGTCCAACGGCGGCCTCTACCCGCTGGCGGAGGCCAGTCGCGTGCCGGCCGCGACCATTCTCTCCGGGCCCGCAGCCGGGGCGACCTCGGCGGCGAGCCTGTGCGCTCGATTGGGCATCGAACGCGCTATCTCGATGGACATGGGCGGCACGAGTACTGACGTCTGCCTGATCGACGGGGGACTGCCGGCCGCCGCCTCGGGACGAGAAGTGGCCGGATATGCCGTCGAACTCCCGGGCGTGGACGTCCGGTGCATAGGCGCGGGCGGGGGAAGCATCATCGCGGTCGATCCCGGCCGCCTTCTTCAGGTCGGCCCGCGAAGCGCCGGCGCGGAGCCGGGGCCGGTGTGCTATGGGCGCGGGGGCGCTGAGCCGACGCTCACGGACGCCCTCTTGGTGTTAGGCAGGCTTGCCCAGGCAGGCTTGCTCGGGGGCGAGATGCCTCTCGACGCGACGAGTGCGCTGAAGGTTGTTGGCGAGCGGGTGGCCGAGCCGCTCGGCCTGACGACGGAGCAGGCCGCGGGGGGAGCAGTCGAGGTCGCCGTCGCGAACATCTGCCGCGCAGTCGAATCACTGACAGTGGCCCAGGGACACGACCCACGCGAGTTCCGGCTTATCGCCGCGGGGGGCGCGGGGCCGCTGATCGCCTGCGAGGTCGCGAAGACGCTTGCGATCGAGGAGGTGATAGTGCCGGACCATCCGGGGAGCTTCTCGGCGAACGGGCTGCTGGTCAGCGACATCCGCCGAGACTGGGTGAGGACGCAGTTCATGCGCGCCGATGGGACGGCTCTGTCCGTCCTGACAGAAGGGCTCCGACAGTTGGAGCAGGCGGCCCGTGACTGGCTGGCAGAGAACGCCCTCGCTGACCATCCGTTCGTCACGCTGCGGAGTGTCTCCGCTCGCTACGAGGGACAGGACTACGAGCTCGATGTGGCGGTGCCGAGCGGGAAGATCGATCGGCGCGCTCTCGCCACGATCACGGCCGCTTTCCATTCGGCCCACGAGCAGCGCTATGGCTACCGCCTGTCCGGTCAGAATGTCGAGTTCGTCGATCTGCGCGTGGCCGCCATCGCTGATGTTCCTGCTCCCCGCCGGGCCGCATCAGTAGGTGGCAGGCGCGTTCCCGAGCCGACGAACATGAGGACGGTCTACCTCAAACAGAGGGGGGCACAGGTGCAGTGCCCAGTCTACGAACGAGGGGAGCTTGTCGCTGGGTGCTCGGTGGACGGGCCGGCGATAATCGAGCAATATGATTCGACGACGTACATCCCACCGGGAAGCACAGCGCGGGTCGAGGCCGATGGCGACTTGCGCATCACGTCAAGGTGACACAGCCGTGGGAGCTGACCGACCCAATCAGGTCGACCCGATAACACTCTCGGTGATATCGAATCGCCTTCTCGCCATCGCCGAGGCGATGGGCGAAGCACTCGTCCGCAGCGCCTTCTCGCCGAATATCAAGGAACGGCGCGACTGCTCGACCGCGGTCTTCGACCGCCACGGCGCGCTCGTCGCGCAGGCCGAGCATATCCCCCTGCACCTCGGGTCGATGCTCGGGGTGGTCGAGGCCGTGCTCGACCAGTACGGTGAGGAGATCCAGCCGGGCGATGCGTTCGTCGCCAACGATCCATACCTTGGCGGCGGGACGCACCTGCCGGATGTGACCGTGGTCTCGCCCTTCTTCTGTGACTCCGGGTTGGCAGGCTTTGCCGCGAACGTAGCTCACCACGCGGACATAGGCGCGCGCGCGCCCGGCGGGATTTCGGGAGACGCCGGCTCCATTGAGGAGGAAGGGCTTCGGATTCCGCCGACGAGGCTGGCGACGGCCGCGGGACCATGCGAGGAGGTACTCGAGTTGTTCGCCTCCCACTGCCGAATGCCCGAGCAGCGGCGTCTCGACCTGCAGGGCCAGGTCGCGGCAAACCGGCTCGGGCTCGCCGATCTGTCACGGCTCTTTGACGACTACGGCTCGCAGACTATGCACGCGGCAATGCAGAGACTCCTTGCGGCCACGGAGCAGCGAATGCGCTGCGCGATTGGCGAGCTGCCGGACGGTTCATACGCGGCCGCCGATTCAGTGGAGGGCGTGGCAGGCGAGGGCCCAATCCCCATCGCTGTGCAGGTCGATGTGACCGGCGATCACCTGCACTTCGACTTCGCGAAGAGTGGCGGACCATCGCGCGGCGCGATCAACGTCCCGTTGAACGCGCTCTTCGCCACGGTGTACTACGCGCTGAAGGCCTGCCTCGACCCTGGCCTGCCGTCCAATGCCGGTCTCCATCGAAGTGTCGAGGTCACCGTGCCGGAGGTGAGCATATTGAATGCCCGTGCGCCGAGCGCCGTGGGCGCGCGGACCGACACCTGCCAGTGTGTGGCAGGCTGCATCATCGCGGCTTTCTCGCAGGCGCGGCCGGGCCGTCTGCCTGCGCCGAGCAACGACGCGAGCACGGCCGTGGTGTTCTCGGGCATCGATCCGAGAAGCGGCGCCGACTACGTGTATGTCGAGGCGGTGGCGGGTGGAGCTGGCGCAGGTCCGGATCGCGACGGCATGGACGCGGTGCAGGTGCACATCACGAATACGTCCAACCTGCCGGTCGAGGCACTGGAGCACGCCTTCCCGCTCCTCGTGGAGCGGTACGAGCTTGCTCCGGATTCGGGCGGTCCCGGCGAGTTCCGCGGGGGCCTGGGCGTGGTGCGGGCCGTTCGCGTGCTGGAAGGCGAGGCGACGTTCTCCGCCCACGGTGACCGACACGAGCGGCCGGCCCGCGGGGCCGCGGGCGGGGCGGCCGGAGGTCTCGGCGCGTATGTGATCGAGGATAGCTCGGGCCGCCGCCGGAAACTTCCCTCGAAGGTCTCCGGGATCAGGCTGCTCTCCGGCGACCGTGTCGAGATCAGAACGCCGGGCGGCGGCGGATACGGCCGGCCCGCTGAGCGAGAGCCCGACGTGCTGGGGGAGGACATCCGGAATGGAGTCGTGTCTTCCGAGCAGGCGGGCCAGGCGTACGGATTCGATCCCGAGTCTGAGGGGCAGCCGTGATGGCGGGGGGCCGACCGGAGCGCGGGATTAGTCGAGGCCGGCGCAGGGATAGGCGATGAGCAGCGACGGCGTGCTACTCACAGCAGCGCATGTAACGAAGCACTTCCCCGCGGGGAAGCGGCGAGTACTGCGGGCCGTTGACGATGTGAGCCTGGAGATAGCCCGCGGGGAGACGCTCGGGCTCGTCGGCGAGAGCGGCTGCGGGAAGACGACTCTGGGGAAGTTACTGTGTCTTCTCGAAGAGCCGACGCGCGGGGAGATCTGGCTCGACGGGACAGACCTCTTGCACATCCCTCCCAATGAGTTGCGGGAGCTCCGCCCCCGCCTGCAGATGATCTTTCAGGACCCGTTCGCTTCGCTGAACCCGCACAAGACCATCGAGCAGATCGTCGGACTCCCCCTGCGGATCAAGAGTCTTCGCGGCAAAGCGCGGATACGTGAGCGGGTCCACGAGTTGCTGGGAATGGTTGGCCTCGATCCCTCGCAATCCGGCCGGTTTCCCCATCAATTCAGCGGCGGGCAGAGGCAGCGCATCGGCATCGCCAGAGCACTGGCTTGTGAGCCGGAGTTGATCATCGCGGACGAGCCAGTCGCGTCGCTCGACGTCTCCATACAGGCTCAGATTCTCCAAGTGTTGCGCGATCTCCAGGCCCGGTTCCACCTGGCCGCGATCTTCATCTCGCACGACATCAGCGTCGTGTCGCATGTGTCCCAGCGAATCGCAGTGATGTACCTCGGCAGGGTCGTGGAACTCGGGCCGGCGCAGGATGTTATCTACGATCCCAAGCATCCCTACACGCGCGCGCTCCTGTCAGCCGTTCCCCGCGTCGGCGAGGCCCAGCCGGAGGCGACGCTGTTGCCCGGAGACATCCCCAGCCCGATCGCGGTGCCGCGCGGCTGCCGCTTTCACACGCGCTGCTACCTGGAGCAGGTGACCGAGTGCGGGACCGGCGAACCCGGCCTTCGCGAGGTGGCGAATGGACACTTCGCGGCTTGTCATCTTGCCCGCAGCAAAGCGGCGGAGTCGTAGTGCCCGGCGCGGGCGCCCGGCACTCCTTACTCTCCCCCTAGGCGCGCTGCAGGCGTTCGAGCCTGAACCTCGCCTGGTAGTCGTGGGGGTCCAAAGCGAGGGCCGCCTGATACTCCACCGCTGCTTGTCGTCGCCTCCCGAGTTTGACATACGAGTCGCCGAGGAACACGTGGGCCGCGACGTTTCCCGGATCACGTTGGAGCGCGGCCTGGTACTGCTTCATGCGCCGTCGGACATCTGCTGCTCGCCCGGACCTGCTGCCTACCTGGCCCAGTATCTGAACGGCTGCCCACACCGCGAGTGGGATGGCCAACAGGATGAGGAAGTTGACGCCCTCGAAGTGGCGGATGTTCTGCACCGCAGCGATCTCGCCGATGAAGAGTGTCAGCACGAGCACGAAGGCCTGCATGCCGCCGATGTTCCCGGCCTGCCAGGAGAGCACCAAGTGGGCGCAGGCGCCCATGGCGACCAAGATGACGAGGGCGGTCTTCGACCAGGAGATGAGACCCTCGCGGGTGAGGTTGCTGACCTTAGTCAGGAAGTGCTGGATCGTGTCGCCGTCGACCATCAGCGGCTCTCGCGCGCGGGCAACGTGAACGTGACTTCCAGTCCTCCCGGGACTGCCTCCTCCCGCATGGTTCCGCCGAGGGCCTCCACGAGCATGCGACACCTCTCCCCGCGGTGCGGGCCCTCGGGCAATGGCGCGGGCTCACCGTCAGTGACGGGACTGCTGCAGCGAATCGAGAGCTGCAGAAGATTCGGCTCGGCCGCCCGCCGGGCAGTCAGCTTGACCACTCCGCCGCTCGGCACCCGTCCAATCCCGGAGCTCAGCAGCTCGACCAGCAGCTCCACGACCTGGTCGGATCGGGCCTCGGGGGGCGGCAGGTCCGTAGTCAGGTCTACTTGGAGTTCGACTTCCTTCTCCTGCGCGGCGGCGCGCACGGATCCCACGACCGCCTCGATCACGCTGATGAAAGGCGTGTGAACAGAGGCGGTCTGTCCAACTTCGGCCACTCGCTCGAGAGCGTCAAGCTCCTCCACGAGGTCGATCACCTCGCCCCCCTCCGCGGCGGCGCGGCACACGAGTTCCCTCTCCTCCTCGGTCAACGCCTCCGGGTGTTGGCATTCCAGCGCTCGCAAAGCCGCCACGAGCGAGACAAGGCGCGGCCGCAGGTGCTCCATGAGAGCGGCGCTGAGCTCGGCGACGACTTTGTCCTTGTCCGACGGCTCCTGGGCCCGAGCCATGTGCAGCGCCACCATGACTATGATGACCACGACAGTCATCTCCACGATCAACGCCACCAGATGGATATGGGGGCCGTGCAGTCCCCAGACATGGAGTACGGCCTGCCATAGCGCGAACGTGAGGAACGCCGCGCCAATGATGAGGACCATCGGACGCCGTCTTCGCTCGGCTTGCTTCACGGCAGAATCCCTCCTTCACCGTCAGAATTCGAGCCTAGCACCAACATCTGGCCTCCGGCCGTAGTGGGCTACCCTGTCGCGGCGGCCCACGCCCAAACACACAGCACTCGCTTTGTCTGCTACCGACTGGCGTCCTGCGCAGAAGTCCGCACAACGCTACATAGCGGGAGCGAAGGACGTCGGCCTCACTCACTTGAATGGTGTGCACTCGTCCTACTAGAAAGGGATAGCTTGTTCATGTTGGGCCGGCATCACAATGTCCGAGGCGACGTGACAGGAGAACGTCGCAGAGCGGCCAACTAGCTTGAGGATAGCCGATGTCTTGCTGAAGTGCTGCCTGAAGAGGATCCGACTTTCGCTAAGTCCGCGAGGAGTTTCATGAGCGCTGCACCTCGCGCCTTTCACATCATGGCCAAGCCAACCGGCGCGGTCTGCAACCTGGCCTGCGACTACTGCTTCTTCCTCGCCAAGGAGCAGCTCTATCCCGACAGCCAGTTCCGCATGAGTGAGGAAGTCCTCGAAGCGTACGTTCGCCAAGTGCTCGAAGCGCATCAGGTCCCGCAGGTCACCATCGCCTGGCAGGGGGGAGAGCCCACGCTGATGGGCCTCGACTTCTTCCGGCGGGCGCAGGAGTACATCGAGAAGTGCCGCAAGCCCAACACGACCGTCGAGTCCACCATCCAGACGAACGGCGTTCTGCTCGACGACCAATGGTGCCAGTTCCTCCACGAGAACAAGTTCCTGGTTGGCATCAGTATCGACGGGCCGCAGGAGATGCACGACGCCTACCGTCACGACAAGGCGGGCAAGCCGGTCTTCGACCGCGTGATGAGTGGCTTGCGGCTGCTTCAGAAGCACAAGGTCGAGTTCAACATCCTCGCCACAGTCCACGCGGCGAACGGCGACCACGGTCTGGAGGTCTACCGCTTCTTCCGCGATGAGGTCGGAGCCCAGTACCTCCAGTTCATCCCCATCGTGGAGCGAGACAACGAGACCGGCTTTCAGGAGGGCAATGCGCTGACCGATCGCTCGGCGAGCCCGGAGCAATACGGACGCTTCCTCATCTCGGTCTTCGACGAGTGGATTAAGCGGGACGTCGGGGAGATGTTCGTGCAGACCTTCGATGGGGTGCTCGCCTCCTATGTCCGCGGTCGCTCCACGCTGTGCGTCCTGAGCCCGACGTGCGGCGAGGGGGCCGCGCTGGAGCACAATGGTGATCTCTACTCCTGCGACCATTTCGTCGAGCCCAGGCACCTGCTGGGCAATATCCTCGAGACTCCCATCGCCGAACTGATGGGCTCGGAGAAGCAGCGCAAGTTCGGCCGGGACAAACAGGACACGCTCCCGCAGTACTGCCGCGATTGCCGATGGCTGTTCACGTGTAACTGCGAGTGCCCGAAGAACCGGGTCGGCACGACGCCGGACGGCGAGCCGGGCCTCAACCACCTGTGCGAGGGGCTGAAGGCGTTCTTCGAGCACGCCGAGCAGCCCATGCAGCTCATGGCGCAGCTGCTCCAGAGCGGTCGCGCCGCGCCCGACATCATGCCGATCATGGCCGAGGCCGAAAGGCAGATGGAGGCCAGGTTCGCCAAGGCCGGCCGCAATGACCCCTGCCCCTGCGGCAGCGGCCGCAAGTTCAAGCGTTGCCACGGCCAGGCCCGGTAGCTTTGCGGGGCGGGCCTGTCTAGCCGCAGAGATCAACGGCACGCTCGTCCCCTTCTCCGATGACGCGGTCACCACCGACCTCGTCACTGGCGACCTCGTCGGTACGACGGAGTACCAGTCACACGTCGGCAAGTTCACGGTCGTTGGCGCAGGAGCAGGGCTCGCAGTCTCCGGGTCCAGCAGGAAAGACAGAAGGCGGGGGACGGCGCGGGGTGCCGCCATTGGCACGCTCGTGGGCGCCGCCGCGGGTCCGAGCGTCAGCACCGACGACGTCGTGGTTCCCATCGCCACAGAAGTCGGCGTCATGCTGCGCGACGGCGTCGCCCTCCCGAGCCCGGCTCCTCCGGCTCGGCCCGGAGGCGGCCTCTGAGTTGAGGAACGGAGTGCTGTACGTCCCAAAGGAGCTGGTGCTGGCGAAGAAGCTGGTGTGGGAGGCGAGCGCGCGGAGGCTCACGCTGCTATGGGGGCCCGCCTGCAAGCGGCCACCTCGGCCGGTTAGCAACCGGCGCGCGGAGCGCGCTCACAGGTCGAGATCGCGCTGGACTATGGCGGGGGGTGCCAAGCCCCCCTGCTCTCACGCGCTGAGATCCCTGCGGACCGAAACCGTCCGGTCGGCCTCAACTGTCACCGGGACGGCAAGCCTCTTCTGCTGTCTTGGCTCCCAGAGGACGAGCGAGTGTTCCCCTGCAGACAGTCGGACTGTGATCGGGCACTTGCCCCGCGCCGGGCCGCCATCGACGTACACCCAGACCTCCCAGTCGCCGGGCTGTGTTTCGATGGCGACAGATCCGTATCCCGGCCCGCTGCTGGTCTCTGGCTTTGCGGGCGAGCTGGCTGCCGCGGTCTGCCTTGCCCTGGGCCTTGATCTGACAACCTGGTGCTGCTGCGCTGGTTTCTCGCTCTTGGAGGTGGCGGCCGGGCGCGCCGATGTCGTGGTCGGAGGCCGCTTTGTGGCGACTGAGGCTTGCCGCAACTTTCGTGCCGGCTCCGGCTCCTTGGCGTCCGGTCCCAGACTGAGGACTAAGGTCACGTCCTTCCTGCTGGTTGGCGTATCCGGGCGCGGGTACTGGCTGATGACTGCGCCGGTGTCTGTGGTGTCGCTCGGCCTCTCCTCCCCAACCGCACACTCGAATCCCGTCTTTGTGAGCTTGGCCTCGGCATCTGCGCGACTCATGCCGACAACGTCAGGCACGTAGCGAACAGTGGGCCCGCTGGAGCGACCAAGGGAGAGTGAGACGAGGACCACGATGGCCGCCGTCGCGGTGAGAATCCCAGCAGAGATCTTCAACCATGGGTTCGATGCTCTCGGAGGCGTGGCATCCCGGTTTGCTGCTCTGGTGCCGGCCAACATAGCGCCGCACCGGACGCAGAACACTGCGCCTTCGAAGACCACGTCGCCGCACTTCGGGCAGATCATGTCGATCCCTCCCAGTATTGCTCTGGGAACCGACATGCTATCTTTGCTGTGCACAGCACAGCAGAGGTGCTGTCAGTCCGTGGGGTCTGCTGCGCCGAGCTCTCATGCCGCAGTACTCTCGCGGCCTTCAGCGCAAAACAGTCCCTGCTTGTTTGTTCCACAACCGGGGCGAGGACACAGATATCGTACAGCCAGGGCCCCTGAAAGCGACGTCTAGGCCTGTCTGAGCCGGAATGGCGATTCGCGCGCGGCTGCCGGCAGAGGCCTGAGAGGACATCGGCCGGGGAGTGCGACCATGCAGGTCCGGCCCTGGCGCTGCAGAAGACACCTCCACGTCAGCTTCCCTGAGTTCTGCGAGCTGCCCGCGGCGGCACCCCCGTGCTGATGGCGGCCTGCGTGGGCCCTCGCCGGGAG
The DNA here is from genome assembly GCA_029821875.1 of Candidatus Hebobacterum abditum. Classification (GTDB taxonomy): domain Bacteria; phylum Armatimonadota; class Hebobacteria; order Hebobacterales; family Hebobacteraceae; genus Hebobacterum; species Hebobacterum abditum. Next base: position 31,746 of record JALGXW010000011.1, read on the forward strand.
CACGGGCGAGCCGACGGGGACACCACGACACAGAGGGGATTCAGCACGATGCTTGGGCGAGGCAGACATTCCTATCCTCATATTCTGGTAGCCTTCCTGCTTGCGGCGGGCGTGCTATGCGCGCCGGCGCTGGGCGATTTCGAGTTGCCCGGTGCCGCGGGTCGGGCGGTATGGGAGGCGGAGGAGGCGGAGCAGGTCGACGCGTGGGAAATCAGCGCGCCCGGCGCGAAGGGCGCGCGGTACGTGCAGCCCAGCACCACGCACGGCGAGGCGACGCTGCTGTTCCCGTTTGAGGCAGAGGGGGCAACGACGCTGCGAGTGCGGCCGGTGTGGTGGCGCAACGGAGAGCAGAAGCTCGCCCGGCGATTCCCCTATCCATTGGCGAGGAAGCCGGGGCCGGACGTGGTGGACTTCGTCGGGGGGAAGGTGTTCTGCACCGCGCCGGAGGCGGGGAACGTGCTGATCGTCGGTGCGGCCGAGGAGAAGGTAGTGGGGTCAGTGGCGGTGGGCGGATACCTGACCGACCTCGTAGCGGATCGCGAGGCGGGGAAGGTGTACGTGGCCGATGCGCTTGGCGACCGGGTGGTCGTGATCAACGCCGAGCGGCCAAGCGTGGTGGGGGGATTCAGCGTGTCGGGGAGCCCGTGGGCGCTTGCGCTGGATGGCGGGACTCTGTACGTCGCGTGTCGTGATGGGAAGCGCGTGGTCGCGCTCAGCGCGGCGTCGGGCGAGGTGAAAGGGGAGGCGCACTTCGAGGCCGCACCGATCGGTGTGGCGCTGGTGGGGGAGGGGGAGAAGCAGCTAGTCGTCCGCTTCCAAGAGCAGGCGTTTGATGTCTTCACGCTGGAGGAACTGACTCCGGACGAGGAGCGGTTCGCGGCCCTCGACATGACCGGCAAGCCGCCGGCCGGCTGCGGCGGGCCGACGTGTGACTGCAAATGGGTGGAGGCGGTGGGGCCGCACCAGATCGCGATCGTGAGTGAGAAGCGACGCGAGATCGTGGATGTGAGCGTCGTAACGCGTCGGCCGGAGGCGGCCGGTCTCGAGGGGCAGCTGCCTGAGAACCCAGGGCCCTGTGCACTCGCGATGATGTACATAGGGGAGCCGCCGCGCAAGCAAGTGGGGTTCTTCACCGCGCCGAGCAGGGGACTGGTGGGAGTTGTGGACCTCGACAACGGCGTGCTTGAGGACCCAGTTCTCGTGGGAGGGTATCCGGCGGGGCTGACGCGCGATGAGGATAACGAGAAGTTGTACGTGTGTGATGCCGCGGGCGACCGGGTGGTGGTGATTGATGCCGCAACTCGGCAGGTGGTGCGCGAGATCGCCGTCGCCGGGCAGCCCTGGTCGGTCGTGCTCGTGAAGGAAGTGGCCTGGCAGCGCCCCGGTGATTGGCAGCCGCGGCGGGGAGAGGGGCCGATCATCGAGCCAACGCAGGTGAACCGGCTATACGTGGCCTGTCGCGAGACGGAGGAGCTAGTTGCGATCGATCTGGAGACGGAGGAAGTCGTGGCACGCGCACGACTACGGGGTGAGCCGAGCCGGGCAGAGTTCGTGTCAATGCCATCTCCCGCCTGGTGGCCGGTGATGGCCGATGATCGGATCCCATTCGCGCTCCACCCGCGGCTGGCCGTGGCAAGGCGGCCGGTCTGGATCGACCCGGAGACGCTGGCGGCAACAGCTGCGCCGTCGGGCACCCTCGATGCCTTGCCGCGGCGGACCGAGGCGCAAGTCCCCGTGGGCGGCGCGACGAAGACGTTCGCCGCGGACAATGAGCTCGTCTTGGGCGTTGATGGAGAACGCTGGATCGACCTGAGCGAGGCGGCGGACGCGCAGCGGATGGCGGCCCGGCCGCTGCACGCGAAGGAGATGCCCGGCACGATCACGGTCTCGCTCGACGAAGGACCCGAGTACGACTGGGCGCGTAGCATCTGGACAGCACCGGACAGCGAGCTGTTCCTGGTCAATGACTCGGACGAGTTCTGGCGCTACAACGCGGTGAGCGTGCCTGTGGAGCCGGGCAGGCACGTCCTCCGGGTGAAGGCGCACAGTCCCTACGCGCGGTTCGATGCGCTTGTGGTCAGGCGGTCGCTGGAGCCCGATCTGCTGATGGAGGTAGTTCCCGAACCGCGCGCAGTGCACGACCAAGTGCCACTCGCGTCATACCAAGGCGTGTTCTACGACGAGGAACCGGTGCGGTTCACGGTCGCGGTGACCAACAGAAGCGAGAAGCCGGTCCGCCTGCAGTGGGGAGGTTCCCTGCGCAACTACCTGGGTGAGGTGCTGGAGGAGTTCGGGGACGAAGAGGTGCTGACCGTCGAGGGGGGAGATACCGTCACGATGCCGCTGGCGTTTGAGCCCGAAGAGACGGGCCGGTTCGCGCTGAGGGTGGGTTGTGTCTCCTGGGGGGCACCGCGGGGGACGCTGGTCAGGGACGTGCGCTTCGTTCGGCTGCCCAAGCTCGAGCATCCGCGTCTGTTCTGGCGCGCAGACGAAGAGAACGACATCCGGGCGCGCATCGCGCAGTACCCGAACCTGTTTCGGCGCTACGGCGAGTGGCTGGAGCGGATGGCGCAGCGGGAGGGCAGGTTCCCGGAGCGGTTCCTGCCCCCGGGGATCACGCGGGACGAGCTGATGGCGGCTGCGCCGGAGGACATGCCGCAGTGGGAGAAACGGGAGGGCTGCGGCTGGCGGATGTATGAGCTCGGGTGGCGGGTGTTGGCCGCTCAGTTCGTGCAGCGCTTCCTGAAGCCGGACAGCGCGACGCTGAGCAGCAAGATCGAGGGACTGCGCGGCGCGGAGAGGGCCCAAAGCTACATCCAGTACCACCACCACGGCCCCTTCTTCCCCGGGACCGCGGCCTCACTGGTGGACTTCGCTCCTGGGGAAGCACGGCAGGAGATGAAGCTCGACGACTTCTTCGAGCAGCACATGGGGGACACGAACACACTGCCGTGGACCCTGGTGATGATCGAGGAGCCGCTGACACCCGTAAAGCGGGCGCTTGTCTACGAGTTGGCGACATGGACGACCAATGCAGAGAGGTACTTCGAGGCCCGTCGGGGGGAGCGAGGCGGTCCGTGGTGGCTCGACCCGTATACAGGATGCCGGTGCCCGAACAGCGGGTACACCATCAGCTTCGTGCTGATGAGCAACTTCCTCGGGGAGCCGCGGGTGTTCGAGAACCCGATCTTCCGCGGCTACCTCACGTTCCAGCGATACGCCGACCCGATTCGCGACAACCGCACACTCATGCCCGGGCGGAGAGGGCCGAACGGCGAGCCGTGGCGGTGGCTGCTGAGCGCGCTCTGCCGGCATCCTGTCGACAAGTCGGTCTACGGATGGGAGGAGTGGGTCGAGACGATGGAGGGGCCTTTGCCCGATGACGAGGAAGCGGCCGTGGATAGTCTCATGGCGCTGGAGGGGCGCGAGCTCGCCGGGCCGCTGTACGGGAACACGCACTACTTCGTGTCGGGCGTGGCCGTGCCGGTAGCACTCGCCCTTGGCTGGTACGATCCTGGCGCGCCGGAGGTGCAACCGGACGAGCTGCCGCCAACGGCCGCCTTCGATGTGGAGGGCTGGGTGGCGATGCGGTCCGGCTGGGATTTCCAGGCGACCGAGGTGACGTTCGTCTCGGGCGTGAGGGACCACACGACGCGACACAAGCCAAACCACGTCACGATTGTGAAGAGTGGGGAGTTTCTACTCGGGACGCCGAGCCTGCTTTGGGATGACGGCAACAACGTGGGCGTCTGGGGGAACAGCGTCGTGGTCGGTGACGACTGGACCGAGCAGTGGCGGATGAACCTCCAACACCCGCGGGATGGCGAGCACATGGTTATCAACCGGTTCTCCCCGTGGAACTGGACCTACATCGCGCGGGACCGGCACATGGCGGGGTACAGACCTTCGGAGCAGGCCTGGGGCGGGGGACTGAACCTGCACGGACACACCGAGACGATGTTCATGAACGAGGGTCGATTGCTGGCCTACCAGACGTGGCCCGACCTAGACTACGTCGCCGGCGACGCGAGCAACGCTTGGCGGTGCGAGGAGGTGGCACAGCTCGACCGGCAACTCGTGTTCCTCAAGCCCGACGTAGTAGTCGTCTACGACCGGGTGAAGCTCGGGCCGGAGGCCGATGAATCCCGGTGGCTGGCTGCAACGGGGCTGCATCTGCAGATCGAGGGGAGCACGTTCCGCGTGTTGAGCCGGTCACGGTGCTTGGTGGGGGCGGTCGTGCTGCCAGACGAAGCGGTGCTCGCGACCCCAGAGCTCCCGGAGGACGCGTGGTATTGGCGCGGACAGCAAGCGCTCGAAGTGAGGCCGCCCGGACCGCGCGACGAAGTGGAATACCTCGTGGTGATGCGAGTCGGCGAGCCATGGCCGGCCTACCCGCGGCCGGAGCTGATCGAGCGTGAGGGCCGGGTGGGCGTGAGGCTGACGCTGGAGGATCGGGAGATCGCGGTGGCCTTCAACCGCGGCGGTGCGGTCGGCGGTAGAGCCACCATCGAAGCGGACGGCACGGTGAGCCGCTACGATCTTCGCGAGGAGATCGTAGACAGCTACGCGGGGTGGCAAGATGACCCGCGGCACGAGAGGTGGGAGCAGGAGCGGTTTGGGTTCATGGTGCCCGAGGTAGCGGCCAGCTCGGGGCGACACTGAAGAACGATGTCGTTGGGCGCGGAAGCCGGCGCCGGAACGCGTGTTGGTGGCGAGCGACGCGTGTGTAACGGGTATATCCGCCGAACGCGTGCCCATCCGCCAGTGCCTCGTCGGGCAGCGGGCATCGCGACAGAAGCCGAGGGGATGGTAACGATGTAACGGCCGGCCCGATAGGTGACGCAACTTGCAGGACTGTCACATGAGCCAATGAGCCACTGGGCCGGTCTTCTTCTTTGTCAGGGGGGTGATCGCCAAGCTTGTCCCACATCCCCCGCGCAGGAATCCTAGGCCGTCTCGCCGGCTCCCCCACGCTTGGGGGACGCGGCGGGGTCCTACCGGAGATCGGGCATGACTGTGTCCGCGGAGACGAACAGCAGCGATAGCGAGAAGCGGCCTGCAAAGGCGCTCCTTGTCCTTCGAGTCCTGCTCGGGATGGCGCTTGCTCCGGGAATCCTCATTGCCGTGGTTGCGGCCGCGTCCGGCCTCGTCGAGAGCGCCGACGCGCTCGATCTCTGGATGTCGGGCGTGGCCGACATGCTCGCCCTGCGGGCCGAGACGCTGGCTCTGCTTGTCGCGCTCGTAGTCGCCATCCCGGGTCTGATGCTCGCGGGTCTGCTAGCGCGCCCGCGCTGGTGGTTGCCGGCCGTGCTGCCCTTCCTCCTTGGCTGCCTCCTTTGGCACGTGATGATGCGCGACATCAGCGCAGGATACGCCTACCCTTACTACATACAGCTGCTGTCCGTCTTGCACGTGGCGGGGACGGGTGCCGCCTTGTTCTTCGGCTGGCTGGGCTCGCGCCTCGCGCGCGGTGCCGGGGCCAGACAGACGTTGATTGCCCTGGTGACCCTATGGACTGGCGGAGTCTGTCTCCTCGCGCTGGGCCGCGCGGAGATGGGGGATGACTCGGCCCTCGCGTTCTGGTTGTTCGCCGCGGGCTTTGAGTTGGGCCTGGGCGTGGTCGCGCTCGTCGGTTACTGGACGAGAGAAAACAGAGACCTTCTCCAGGTGAGCTGGGTGCTCTGGTGTCTCGTGGCCCTGGCCGCGGTTGCCGTTGGGCGTGGACTGGCGGCGGCCGGAGCGCTGGCCTGGTACTCTCCGCTGCCAGCGCTTGTGGTCGGGGGCGCGGTGTTCTCTGCGCTTGGCCTCGTGGCGGCCGCGCTGAGGCGCTCGAAGGTGGCCAAACGCCTCACGCGGGCCAGGGCCGTCCTCGGTCTCGCGTGTGTTGCGTCAGCAGCGGTAACCATGGCGCTGGCCAGGCTCTTCCCTCACCCCGCGCTTGCCAGCGCCGGTGGCTCGGGCTACGTCCTTCTGTCTGTTTCCCCAGGACTGGCTTCCTCCGTCGAGTTTCGCGCCGACCGCGTGCGGATAGCAGGCAGCCCAGACGGCCTCGACGACGCGCCATGGGTGGCGAGCGATTCCGTCGCCCCACCATACACGACCTTCTTGCCAGTCGGGGTGCCAGTGCCGCGAGAACAGCTGCCACCTGGGTGTGCCGGAGTGCAGGCGCGCTTCCAACTGATAGACTTCGATTATCTCTCGTTCGGCGCGAGACGATGGGGCAAGCGCGCGGCGCTCCACGACATGATGGGTATAGTTGATGTCGGCTATCTCTTCAGGGATGCAGGGGGAGGCGACTGGACATACTGGGTGGGCGCGGGCTGGTTTGACATATCGGCGTCGGCGGATGGATCAAAGTTGGTGGAGATTCCTGCCTCTCCCCCCGACCGACCTGAGCTGACACTCTCGGTAGACCTCGAGCGCGAGGAGAGGCACCACGTCGGGTTCGGCCTACGGCTCACGAGCGCAGACCGCATCATCGAAGACGTCGAGCGGGACGGCGAGAGCGTGTTGGCCAGTCTCGTCGTCTCTGATGCATCCGGCAATAGAGTGGTCTCCACGCGGGGCACGCTTGACGATCTGGGCTTCACCTGAGGGGGCCCCTGCTACTCCGTGCGAGTAGCCGACCCGGGCAGCTACGTGTGCAAGGCTGCGATCGACGTTGGCCCGTTGGGCGGCATGCTTGAGGCCGAGTCGGCCTTCACGGTCCCCCAGCGGCCGCAGACACGTCGCCGGCTGAGCTACTGACAGCGTCGTGTGGCGGCCTGCGGCGCACTGGCGCCGAGGGGGAGTTTGTGCTAACCTACGTGGAAGCCGACTGCGGCTCTCTAAGGGACACGACGCGCCTCGATCCCTCACGGACAGAGGGAGGGCTCGCTTTCGATAGAATGTGTCGCGACGAAAGGAGCTGCTGAGATGAGATGGCTGCCTGTGCTGTTGCTGGTCGCGCTACTGCTTCCTGCTCCGGCCGAGGGTTCCTCGGAAGAGCCAGTGGCGGTCACTGCCCTTCTCTCGGGCGAGGTTGCACCTCTGGTCATCACGCTCGGCAGCCTCGACAGCGGGTGGTGCCGGTTCACCACTGGTGGGGGCGGAGGCACGGACATCTACTCCGCGATGTATGGCATACAGCCCTCCCCCTACTACACAAAGGGAGAGACCGTCTGCGCTGGCGACCAAGTGTATCTGCTCGCCTACAAGACCGAGACCCGTCAGGCAGGCTACTTGGCACTCATGACTGGCCAGCGAGACATGGAGGATGTCCCCGCGGTCACGGCGGAGACGGAGCTCGGCCTGTGTCTTCTCAATCTCGCCACCATCGGCAGCTTCCTTGACATCAGCGCCTTCGACCTGGAGTCGGAGATCCAACGCTACGCGGAGGCCGCCGAGCGGCTGGAGACCACTCTCGCGGGGATGCGGGGCGGCTATGATTACGAAGAGGGGGCCGCCGAGGACAACCTCGACGAGATCGCTCTGGCACTCGAGATGTACACCATCGACCACGGGGACGTTCTGCCTCCTATGTCTACGCAGGAGGAGTGGCAGGAGGCGCTAAGCTGGTACGTGGCTGACTTATCGGTCTTTGTCGATTCGGCGACGGCCGAGCCATATCCCATCAATGCATCTCTGTCAGGTGTGGAGCTGGCCTCGATGGAGGAGCCTGGGGAGATCGTCGCCGTCTACGAAGCTCAGCTTCGTGACGACGAGACACGAAAGGTCGTCTTTGCCGACGGCTCCACTGGATACATCGCCGAGGACGCCTGGGCCCAGATGAAGGCTGCATCGGGCATCCAATAAGTTGATGGCCGGCAGGCAAGGGCCATGAGGGGCCGCCTTTTGGAGGCGAGTTAGGACCTGGAATGCGACACGCGCTGAAGCTCAGTCTGGCATGTATGCTGCTGGCAGGGGCGCTGTTAGCCCCTGCCCACGCCGCGCCGAAGGCGGTCTACGTCAAGCTGACGTCAGGCACTGACGGCGGGCCGGTGGCGTACGCGGAGCTTCGAGGCAACGAGATCCGCGTGGCTCCCACCGTCGAGCGGCTCGTCGACGCAGAGGCCATAAAGGCAAGTGATGCCGGCCTCGAGCGCCATGGCAACATGGCCTATCAGCACGGCACGTTCCCTTCCGTCGACCTCCCGGCGCAGGACCCCGAGGTCGCGAAGGTGTCCGCCACATTCTCGGTGTGGCGCGCGGTGAGTCGGAGCCGGAGCCGACGTTGGGAAACAGAGAACTTCAGGGTCAGCGCCGAGATATCGTTCGCTAAGCGCGGCCCCGGCGGCGCGGTCTGGACCTATGTGTTCAGCTCCCACGCCGAGGCGAGCGCGGCGACGCAGCCGTCGAAGGCCGCCAGCCTCGCCATCCCGCCCCTTGAGAAACTCCAACTGAGTATGGAGACCCAGGTGAAGGGGAGAGAGGCGGGCATTGGCCTGCGGCTGAAGTCGGGCGAAGTCGTTCTCACCCACGTGCGCCGCAACGGCGATGCCGCCGTGTGCACGCTGGAGATCTATGACCGGCAGGGACAGAAGGTGAGCACCCACAAGGGCGATCTCCAGAAGTTCGGGTTTACCTGATCGGGACCATGCTACTCCGTGAGAGTGGCCAATCGAGGATCGTATGTAGTCAAGGCGACGGCGGATGTGAGCGCGGATGGCCAGCCGCTGACCGCGGAGGCGAAGCTCTTCGTTCGCTGAACTGCTGGCGCGGATACTGCAATGGCGCCACGGCCCGGATTGGGTCGTGGCGCTTTCTTCGTGTCCTCGCGGGGACGGCGAGCAAGCGGGCCAGGCGAGCAGCCGGCGTGGCCGGACGTGAGGAGCACAGCTCGGGAGGCTGCTGAGAGACTGCCGGCGCTGACGCCGGCCGGGATATGTGAGAGGACGGCATGGAGCGCGAGCGGACAACAGCCTTCAGCGAAGCCTGCAACGCCGGAGAGCCGGCCGTCGCGCCGGACGGTAAGGGAGACCCGTTCGCCTGGTTCGCTTCGATGCTGCCTAACTGCCTGGAGTACGCGAAGGCGGCCAAAGCGGAGGGGCGGCCGATCGTCGGCATAACGTGCGAATACACGCCGAGAGAACTGATAGTCGCCGCCGGGGCGGTCCCGGTGTGCCTGTGCGGCGGCTCCGCGGACACCATTCCTACGGCCGAGCGAGACCTTCCCGCCAACCTGTGTCCGCTGGTCAAGTCCACCTATGGCTACCACGCAGAGAAGGGCAACCCACTCCTTGAGATGGCCGATCTGCTTGTGGTCGAGACGACCTGCGACGGCAAGAAGAAGATGTACGAGCTGATGGCCGAGAGCCGGCCCGTGCATCTGCTCGAGCTGCCGCAGAAGGCGGAAGACGATGCTGCCTTCGAGCACTGGGCGGGCGAGCTTCGCGCCCTTGTCGCCGTGCTTGCGGAGAAGCTCGGCGGCTCGCCGTCCCAGGATGGCATCGAGAGCGCAATTCGAGCCATGAATCGCGAGCGATCGCTGCGGCGCGACCTGGCCGCCCTGATGCAGTCGGACGCCCCCCCGCTAACCGGACGGCAACTGCTCGACTGCCGAAGCATCATCGCCGGCGTTCCTGTGGCTCTGGAACAGTATGAGCGGACGCTGGACATGCTTCGGGCCGGGGAAGCGCGTGGCGAGATGAATTCGGGGGTGCGCGTGCTGATGACAGGCGTGCCGATCGTCCGGGGAGCGGAGCGCGTTGTGGACATAGTCGAAGGAGCCGGCGGCCTCGTCGTCTGCATGGAGAACTGCACAGGTGTCAAGCCGATTCTCGACGACGTCGCAGAGGGTACGCCCGATCCGATGCACGCGATAGCCGAGAAGTACTTCGCGCTGCCCTGCTCGGTGATGACGCCGAATGAGCGACGGCAGACGACGCTCCGTCAGCTGGCGGAGGAGTACCGACCACAGTGCGTGATCGAGCTCATCTGGCAGGCCTGCCTGACCTATGACGTTGAGTCGTTCTTCATCCGGCGTCTGGCGGAGGAAGAACTCGGGATACCGTATCTTCGAATCGAGACGGACTACTCGCCATCCGACTCCGCGCGCATTGAGACACGGGTGCAGGCTCTCTTCGAGACGGTGCGCGGGCGGTCTGTTGCCGAGACGAGAAGAGGATGAGCCTTGATCTGTGCTGGCATTGACGCGGGCTCCAGGACGACCAAGATCGCCCTCATGGGAGACGGCGACGAGGTGCTGCTCGCGTCGGCGGTGGGCGAGCCGGGTGCGTGCACCGCGACTCAGGCGGAGGAGCTGTTCGAGAAGACCGTCGCGCAGCACCAAGTGGACCGGGACCGCATCGGGCGCGTCGTCGCAACGGGATACGGCCGCGCGGCACTACAGATGGCCGATACGACCGTCACCGAGATAACATGCCATGCCCGCGGGGTGCAGTTTCTCGAGCCAAGAGCGGCCACCGTGGTGGAGATCGGCGGACAGGATAGCAAGATCATCCTGCTGGACGGGAACGGCGGGGTCCGCGATTTCGTCATGAACGACCGTTGTGCGGCTGGCACAGGTCGATTCCTGGAGATGGTCGCGGAGCGCCTCGACGTCGGGGCCGTGGGGCTTGGCGAGTTGGCGGCCGGGAGTCAGAAGCCAGCGACCATCAATCCCACTTGCGCCGTCTTTGCGGAGACTGAGATCATCGGACTGCTATCGGCCGGCGCGAAGCCCCAGGACGTCGCGGCCGGCGTGCAGGAAACCGTCGCCACCCGCATGGCGACTCTGGCCGTAGGCAGGGCCGAGCGGCCCGTGGTCTTCGCCGGTGGCGTGGCGCTGATACCGGGGATGGCCAGCGCGCTGAGTCGCGCCCTTGCGTGTCAAGTAGAGGTGGCGAGCGCGCCGCAGCTCACCGGAGCCATCGGAGCGGCGCTCATAGCCTGCCGGGAGGCATGATGCGTTGAGCAGGCCGCGCGAGCAGCATGTTGAGAACGGGACAGATGGGTGCTATGATGATCTGTCTGCTGGCAACATCACGAGTCGCCTTGAGGGACTGTCAGAAAGGACCCTTCCATGACAGCAGGCAGGGCAGGCTTCCTGGTCTCGCTGGTGCCACTGGCGGTCTATCTCTCCGCGATATGTTCCCAGCCTGGCTGAGGGACGTCTGTCGGAAGCCTGTTAGGCTTCCTCGCGGTGGGATCGATCCCGGTGGCCCTTGGGCTTGGCATCAAGGGCCGGCGGCAAGGCGTTGACCGTGCGTACGCGACAGCAGGATTGCTGATCAGCAGCGTGACAGCGGCGTTTGTCTTGTTGCTGCTTGGTGTCGGGCTCGCCATGTCGGTGTATAGGTGAGTTCGAGTCGATCGTGCAACTAAGGAGTGGATGGTGGCAGGTACGTCAAAGCGGGCGCGAGTGATGGGTCGGTCTGCCCGCGTTGGGCACTGCATCTGCGATCCGAGGAAGCCGTGCCCCTGCGACGTCTTCCTGGAGCAAGACGTGTGTCTCTGTGCGGGCGAACGCCTGCCGGACGCCGACAGCCCCACGGAGTCGATCGCCTTGACCAAGCTAGTGAAGAACGCTGGCTGCGCCTCGAAGATCCCTCCCGCCTACCTGGCATCGATTCTCTCCCGCCTACCGAGGATAGAGGACCCGCGGCTGCTCGTCGGGAGCCACACAGCGGACGACGCCGGGGTCTTCGAGATCGCCCCTGATCTGCTCCTGGTGCAGACGGTCGACGTCTTCGCTCCCTGTGTCGATGATCCGTACGAGTTCGGACAGATCGCGGCCTGCAACTCGCTGAGCGATTGCTACGCAATGGGTGGGACCCCGCTCACTGCGATGTCTGTCATCGGCTACCCCGCGCATACCTTGAGCGATGAGTGGATGTGCCAGATCCTACGGGGGGGCATGGACAAGCTGGCGGAGGCCGATGTGGTCCTCGTCGGCGGCCACAGCGCCAACGACGACGATATCAGGTTCGGCTTCGCAGTGACTGGCATCGCGAGCCAGGCCGACCTGATCACCAACGCAGGCGCGCAGCCGGGTGACCTGCTCATCCTGACGAAGCCCCTGGGAACGGGGATAGTCGCCTTCGCCTCCCAGGTCGGACGCGCCTCGGAGGAGGACAAGCGAGCGTCCGCGGCCTCCATGATGATGCTCAACCGGGCCGCGTCGCAGGTCATGCGCGAGGTTGGCGCTCATGCCTGCACGGACGTCACGGGATTCGGCCTCCTCGGCCACCTTCGCCACATGGTGTGCGCAAGCCGCGTCACAGCAGAGGTCTGGTGGGAGAGACTGCCGCTGTTCGAGGGGATCGGGGGATATGCTCTGGACGGCCTGGTCTCCGGGGCCGCCGAACGCAACCGGGAGTTCGCCGGGGAACTGACCGAGGTGGGGGAGGCGACCCCGGAATGGGTGTTGGATGTCCTCTATGACCCGCAGACATCGGGGGGACTGCTGATTTCCGTTGCGGCCACATCGGCCGAGCCCACTGTCTCGCGGCTCAAATCGCTGGGGTGCACCGAGTCCGCCGTAGTCGGCCAAGTGACCGAGGAATCGGAGGGGAGGATACTGGTGAAGAAGGCAGATGAGAGTGCCGCGAGTGACGCCGTGTCGGGCTCACCCGCGCGTGACAGGGCGGCGCAAGACGACATCGCGTCGGCAGCCTCGCGGAGTGTGCCTGTGGCAGAGGCGAACACCGAGGAATGCTGCGCGCCTGGCAGCGCTCCCGCCGACGCGAGCGAGACGCAGAGGCGGTTCAGCCAGTTCATGGGCGCCGCCTTCGGGCCCGGCGCCCTGGACGTGGTTCAGAAAGAGCTCGTCACGATCGCGCTGTCGGTTGCGACGCGCTGTGAGCCATGCCTCAAGGTTCACCTGGACAAGGCCGAGAAGATGGGAATCTCGGCTGATGAGGTGAAGGAGGCCGCCTGGATGGGCGTGGCCTTTGGCGGCGCCAGCGCGATGATGTTCTGGACGGAAGCATCGAAGCTGCTGCTTGATGACGAAGGCGCGTAGGGACAACTGTGCCCTCTTCTATGGAATGCGCGGAGGACCTCGGGTCGAAGTCAGGCAGCGTTGACGTCGAGGCGGGAGCGGATTGGTTCTGGTGGACCTCCCCGGGCTTCAAACCCGGCGGTGGGGCCCTGATAAGGTCCTGGGTGGGTTCGATTCCCACACGCTCCCGCCAACTCGGTCTGACGACTTGATTCAAGCGGAGAACCGTTCCTAGAGAGCACATGAGCACGAGCGACCGCCGACAGCGACTGCTGGAGAAACGGCCACGAGTGCAGCTCTACTCCCTCGTTGTGCTCAACAGCTACATCCTCGCACCTGTCGGCAAGTACATCTGCCTGCCTGTGCTGAACTGCTACGCCTGCCCGATTGGGACCGTCGCTTGTCCGGTCGGAAGCATCACCGCCTTCGTTATGGTGCCCTACTTCCCATTCTACGTCATCGGCATGCTGGGCATCGCCGGCCTTGCCGTCGGCAGAGCCTTCTGCGGATGGGCCTGCCCGTTCGGGTACGTGCAGGATCTGCTCCATCGCATCCCTGGCCGCAAGTTCGGGCTGCCTCGTGCACTCGACGCGACGAAGTACGTCTTGCTAGTCGTCCTTGTGGTGGGCCTTCCTCTTCTGCTTGGCAACCCGTACGACTTCACGGGAACTGAGCGAGTCGTCTTCGAGGCAGGCGGCACGTGGGACTACTGTGCACTGGTGTGCCCTGTCGGGACGCTCCAGGCGGGTGTGCCCGGCCTCATAGCCAATGCCGACTTCCGCGAGAAGGCATCGTGGCGCACGGCGAGCAAGCTCGCCATCCTCGCTATCGTGTTGGCCCTCGCCGTGCTGTCGCACCGGAGCTTCTGCCGAGTTCTGTGTCCGCTTGGCGCACTCATGGCGATCGCCTCGATTGTCAAGCTGCCCCGGCTTCGCACCGATCAGGGCGCGTGCACGCGCTGCCTGCGCTGCCGCCGCACATGCCCGACCAGCAGTCGCTTAGTACCAGAGAATGCCGGCGAGGGCGAGGCCACCTCCGAGTGCGTTCTCTGTCTCGAATGTGTGCGGGTCTGCCCTGAGGCCGGCGCGCTCTCTGCTTCCCTGGGAGGGAAGTCCCTGGTGACATCCGGAGGAAAGACGAGTGAGTAGGAAGACCTGGATACTGGTTGCTGTCGTGCTGTCGGTACTGGCCGCATGCCTCGCGTATGGCATCTACCTCGGCGACCCGGGCTATGTGTTCGCCAATGCCCTGGCCGTCTGCTATACGTGACCGCTAGGAGAATGACCGCGCGTGTCGCGGCCCAAACCCAACAACGGTGATGACGATCGGTCCGCCCTCCGGCGGCTCCCGCGCGTGGACGACCTCCTCGCGCACCACCTGCTGGCCGACCTGGTTCGGCGCGCGCCCCGCTCTGTCGCGCTCAGTGCTGCCCGGGACGCGGTGGCCGAGGCGCGGGAGCAGATCCGCCGAGGCGAGGACATGTCCGACCACGATTTGGTCGCGGCGCGAGCGGCCGAACTCCTGGAGGGACGCCTGCGGCCGAGCCTCCGTAGGTGCATCAACGCAACCGGTGTCATCCTTCACACTGGGCTCGGCCGAGCGCCCTTCTCGGCGGCCGCGCAGAGCGCGGTGGCGGAGGTGACGAAGGGATACAGCAACGTGCAGGCCGACATCGCAACGGGCCAGCGCGCCAGCCGGGAGGCACACGTGGAGTGGCTCCTCGAGCAGATCTGCGGTGCTCCCGCGGCGGTGGTCGTGAACAACAACGCCGCGGCGACGGTGCTCGTACTGAACACACTGGCGGCCGACCGAGAGGTCATCGTCTCCCGCGGTGAGCTCATCGAGATCGGCGGAGCGTTCCGTCTTCCCGATATCATCCGTCTGGCGCGCTGCCGATTGGTCGAGGTCGGCTGCACGAACAGAACACACCTGCGCGACTATGAGCAAGCGATTACAGGGGACACCGCGCTGCTGCTCTCGATCCATCAAAGCAACTACGTGATCCAGGGCTTTGCCTCTCAGGTGGACATCAGCGAGATCGCCCGATTGGCGAAGTCCCGCAATCTGGTGTGCGCGCACGACCTCGGCAGTGGGGCGCTGGTCGACCTGCGCCGCTTCGGCTTGCCCTATGAACCTGTGGTGCGGGTGAGCCTGGAGGGGGGCGCCGACATTGCCTTCTTCAGCGGGGACAAGCTGCTCGGCGGGCCGCAGTGCGGGGTAATCGTGGGCGAGGCCGATCTTCTGCAGTCGATGCGTCAGAACCCCTTCTATCGCACCTTCAGGGTCGACAAGCTCACGCTCGCCGCGCTCGAGAGTACCCTGCGTCTCTTCTTGGATGTTGACGCACTGCCCGACACGCATCGCGTCATCGCCATGCTGACCGTCCCCGTGGAAGAGCTGAGGGCCCGAGCCCAAACGCTGGCGGAGACCGCGCGCGAGCGTTGTGGCTCCTGGCTTCGCACAGACGTGCGCGACGGGGAGTCGCAAGTCGGCGGCGGCTCTCTTGCAGGCCACGCGCTTCCCACTGCGCTCGTGGCGCTCGTGTCCGATCGCGTGTCGCCGCTCGAACTTGCGCGTCGGCTCCGCGCAGGCGATCCACCGGTGTTCGCGCGAGTCGGGGACGACGCCGTGCTCCTCGATGCCCGCACTATGGAGGCGAGCGACGACGCTCCTCTCGTACATGCCCTGGAGCAGGTGGGTCGCTCCCTTGGGTGAGGCCTCGTGACAACGGGCCGCCATATCATCTTCGGCACCGCAGGACATGTCGACCACGGGAAGTCGGCGCTCGTGCTCGCGCTGACCGGCACTGATCCCGACAGGCTGGCCGAAGAGAAAGCTCGGGAGATGACCATCGACCTGGGCTTCGCTTTCCTCGCCCTCCCGGGCGTCGCCGATACTGTCGCCATCGTCGATGTCCCGGGCCACGAGATGTTCATTCGGAACATGGTCGCTGGCGCGAGCGGTGTGGACGCCGCCCTCTTCGTGGTGGCCGCCGACGAGGGCGTGATGCCCCAGACCGTCGAGCATCTCGAGGTGCTCCGGCAGCTGGGGATCGCCGACGGCGTCGTGGCGCTCACCAAGATCGACAGAGTTGCCGACCCTCGCCTCGACGCGGTGCAGGAAGAAACGGCCAAACTTATCGCCGGCTCCTTCTTGGAGCAGGCAGCCATCGTCCCCGCGTCGGCCACAACGGGAGAAGGTGTAGAGGAAGTGCGCCGCGCGATGGCAGACGTCGCCGCCAGGACAGAACCTCGCGCCTCGGCCGGCCCCTTTCGCCTGCCGATCGATCGAGTGTTCGTTCTCAAGGGAGTTGGCACAGTGGTCACTGGCTCAGTCGTATCCGGCTCGGCGACCGTCGGCGACGAAATGGAATGCCTGCCAGGCGGGAGGCGCGTTCGGATTCGGAACATTCACGTCCACGAGCAGCCAGTCAGGCACGCACTCGCAGGCCAGCGAGCAGCGCTGAACCTCCCTGACGTTGCGAAGGATGAGCTCCACCGCGGAGACGTCCTCGCGACACCTGGGCCCTTCGCGCCGAGCACCATGATGGATGTCCGTGTGACTCTGGCCCGCACGCTGCGATCCCCATTGGAGCAGAGGGACCGAGTGCGTCTCCATCACGGAACGGCTGAAGTGATGGGTCGTGTCGTTCTTCTCGAAGGGGACGAGATGCGAGCAGGCGGCTCCGGCCTCGCACAGCTGCGTCTCGAGTCGCCGCTCGTGGCCGCGCCGGGAGACCGGTTCGTCATGCGCTCTTACTCGCCGATGACCGTCACAGGCGGTGGGACGATCATTGACCCACACCCGCCGAAGCGCCGGAAGGCCAGGGGCGCCGCCGCCGTTGCCGAGCGCGAGGAACTCCCGCCCGCCGAGCGGGCGATGGACGCGCTTTCCTCCGCCGGCCCGCATGGCTTGCCGGTCGCCGAGCTAGCGCTCCGGTGTAGCCTGCCCGCGGACGAGCTCCACTCGATCCTCGACGACCTCTGCAAGCAGGACCGTGCTCGCCCCGGCCGACAAGCGGCGTGGTTCTCCGAGACGGCTGTCCGCGAGATGGAGTCCCAGATCGTGCAGTGTCTGGAGGCTCTGCATGCCGACACACCGGTCCACGCGTCTCTGCCGCTGAACGCTGTCATCGAGGTCGTCGCTCCCTCGGCGGCAAAGCGGGAGTGCTTCCGGCTCGCGCTCGACGCGCTCACTGAGGGCGGCGTTGTCGTTCGGTCAGGTGACCGAGTCCGGCTTGCCTCACACGCGGCGAGCTGGACTGGCGAGGCCGCCGCTGCGCGCGACGAGATCCTCCGCAGGCTGCTCGACAACGGCCTTGCCGTGCCGTCGCCGGAGGAACTCGCGCCACATCTGTCGGTGAACCCGAAGGAGTGTCTCAGACTGCTCGACGCGCTGGCCGCATCCGGCGATGTGGTGAGGGTCGCGCCAGATATGTTCGTGCACGCGCAGGTGGTGGCTCACGCCACCTCTGCCGTTCAAGATTACCTTCAGCGGCAGAGGACCATGACCATCGGGGAGTGTCGTGAGCTGCTGGGCGCCTCCCGCAAGTACTTGCTCCCCTTCCTCGAGCATCTGGACAGCGCCGGAATCACCACGCGACGGGGAAACCATCGGATACTCGCACGTCGGCCGAATGGATAACGTGGCAACGCCCGCGAGAGGCGTGGTCAGTCGCGGTCTGGCAGGCATTCAGGAGGGAACCAGCGTGAGGCATCGCTTCTCATCGCGCATCACCATAGCGGCAGTGATGGTCGTGTCGCTTGTCCTCGCCTCTGTCGCACATACCGACAGCGACGACGTCCCCCGCGTCGCCATCGTCTTCGGCCACCACTCGTACATGGACTCGCCACGCGGTGAGGGAGCGAGCGCGGTGACGTACATGAACACGGTGCGACAGGCTCTCGACGCCGTGGGGGTGCGCTATGCGGTGGTCAACGATCTAACGGTCGAAACGGGTGGGCTGGGCTGCTACGACATCGCCATCTTCCCCTACAACTTCGTCGTCCCCGAGGAAGAGGAAAAAGCGATAGAGAGGTACGTGACTGCGGGCGGCAAGATCGTCGTCTTCTACTCCATTTCCGAACGGGTGGCCGCGCTGCTCGGCTTTCGGGTTGGGGGGCGGAAGGAAGGTGACTTCTACGCCCTCCTCCTTCGCGCCGAGCGTCTGCGCGGACTCCCGGAACAGATCGTCCAGGGATCCTGGAACATCCGCCCGATCGAGTCTCCCGCGCCCGACGCCGAGATCATCGGCCAGTGGGCCGGGGCGGAGGGGAAGCCACTCGATGAGCCCGGACTGCTCATCTCGCCGCGGGGCGCCTATCTCGGGCACGTGCTGACCGAAGGAGACTCCTTCCGCAAGGGCCGCATGCTGCTCGCGGTGCTCGGCGAGCTGTCCCCACAGGTCTGGTCGGAGGCGGTGGCAAGGGCCCTCAGCAACGCGGCCGGGGCCGTCGAGGGAATGGCGGGCAAGGTAATGGCGCGGCCCACCAGTGACTCCCAGTGGCGGGCGCGGTCGACCCTGGCCGAGGTGCGGGCCGAACTCGCACAAGCCAGGGGCCTGGCGGCCCAGGGGAAAGCGGAGGAGGCAATCGCGGCCGCCCTGGAGGCGCGGGAGAGGGCCGCCCTGGCCTACATCGAGTCCGCCCCCGAACGCGAGCACGAATTGCGCGGCGTCTGGGTGCACGACGGGTACGGAGTTCCTGGGTGGGGCTGGGAGCGCTCCATCCGCGTACTGCACGAGGGCGGCTTCAACGCGGTGTTCGCCAATCTGCTGTGGGCGGGCGTCGCCCACTATCCCAGCGACCACCTGCCGGTCGACGAGCGTGTGGCAACGCAGGGCGACCAGATCGCGGAATGCCTGCGGTGGTGCAAGGAGTACGGCGTCGAACTCCACGTGTGGAAGGTCAACTACAACCTGCAGAATGCGCCGCCGCGGTTCGTGGACGCTCTCCGTGACGAGGACCGCCTTCAACGACATGCCGACGGGTCCGAGGTGCTCTGGCTCTGTCCCTCTGACCCGCGCAACTTCGAGCTCGAGCGCGGCTCGATGCTCGAGGTCGTGCGCAAGTACGACGTGGCCGGCATCCACTTCGACTACATCCGCTATCCCCACGGAGAGGCGTGGTACTGCGATGGCTGTCGGGAGCGCTTCTCCCGCGACACCGGCGCGGCCCCGGAGAACTGGCCCGGCGACGTGCTCGCGGGCCCGCTGCTGGACCAGTACACCCAGTGGCGGCGCGACCAGATCACGCGCCTGGTCCGCGCTGTCGCCGAGGGAGCACGCCGCATCCGCCCGGGGATCATGGTCTCGGCCGCCGTCTTCAGCTGGCCGGGCGCGATCAACTGGGTGAACCAGGACTGGCCGCACTGGATCGACGAGGGGCTGCTCGACTTCGTGTGCCCCATGAACTACACGAGCGATCGGGAGCACCTGGAGCGCATGGTGGTCGGCGAGGTCAACATCGTCGCCGGCCGGATTCCGCTTTACATAGGCGTCGGCGAGTTCATCATAGCCGAAACGCACGATCTGATCGACCAGTTGGAGTCTGCTCGCCGTCTCGGCGCGGATGGGTTCGTGTGCTTCTCCTACGAGCACCTCGGCCGCACGGAGGGCCGTCTGGCCCAGCTCCATTCTTCGCTGACCGCGACAGAGACTGTTCCCCCTCATCCGGCCCCGCGGGTGGAGTTCAGGTTCGGAGAGGGAGCCGAAGGAAGGCTGGGGCCGGCCTACCCCGAGGGCGCGTCTGTGGGCCTGGAAGTCGTCTTGTCCTCCGCATCCAACTACGCGCAGCAAGTGACTGCCGCTCTCGGTGCCGTTTGGCTGGAGACGGCGGACGGCGAGTCCATGCGTCGTCTGGGGGCCGTCCGCTCGGACAAGCCAGTTGCCATTGCTGCGACACTCGGCGTTCCGCCCGGCGTCTACCGTTTGGCTGTGCGCGGGACGGCCCTGCTCAGCTCGGGCGAGGGCCGCGACTTCGTCATCCGGAGCCGGCCATTCGAGGTCGTGCCTGGGGCCATGGGCCCCTCCTCATAGGCCGCTCACGCACCTTTGCCCTACGGCCGAGGGAGCGTTACCGAGAAGACAGTGCCGTCGGGCTCCATGCTCGTGAAGTCGACCTCTCCGCCAAGATAGCGCTCGGTGAATAGCTTCACGCTGTGTGTGCCAATGCCGCGCCCCTCTCCGCCCTTGGTGGTGAATGAGCGCTGGAAGATCTGGCGCTGGACGGACTCCGGCATCACCGCAGGGTTCGCCACGCGGAAGATGATCTCGCCGGGATGCTCCTCCGCCCAGACGCGGGCGGCCTCTCCCTCCGGCGTCGCTTCGAGTGCGTTCTTCACGAGGTTCCCGATGACGCGCTGCAGAACAGTTGCGTCGGTCTCGATGCTCACTGTCGGCGCGGGGCCAAGCTGCAGCTCGCGCCCCCGCGCCACGTTATGGCGGCGATAGGCGGCAATGACCTTGTCCAAGACCTCAGAGACCGACACGTCTGCGACCTTCAGCTTCAGTTCTCCTCTCTCGGCCGCCAGCAGCTGACGCTGTGCGGCGATCTCGTCTGAGATCTGCTGGGAGAGGTGAAGGAGGTCTTGCTTGGCTTCGGCCTCCTGCTCGGCGTCCTGCTCCGTGTCGTTCAGCAGCCACGCGAGCGAGTAGATCCCCGTCGCGGTGTTGAGGACGTCGTGGAAAAACACCCTCTCCAGCACTTGCCTGCGCTTCTCCCCACTTATGTCCCGGAGGGCCACGACGACGAAGTCGCGATCCCGGATGGTGACGATACTAGCGCGGACCACCACGTCAAGCGCCCCGCCGTCGGCCTCCGCGGTCGTCTGGAGGCGGCACTCGCGCGTTACGGGTCGGCCTGACTCCAGGCACGCGACAACCGCGTTGACGGCACCGCACTCGACACAGCGCTGGCCAGTGCCGCAGCCGCCGGGACCGTCGCCGCGGTAGAGGCAGTAGGCCGCCTCCCCGGGCCGCGCGCCGAGCAGCTCCTCAGCATCAGCCTTCCCGGCAATCCCCAGGAAGGATGAGTTGCAGGCCACGATCTGGCGTTCGCGGTTGAGCACGATCACGGGGTCCGGGACGCCTTCCAGGACGGTCGGCGCGATGCGATCGGACAGGAACTGGTCGCGGGCCGTGCGGAGATCCTCCTCGGTGGCCCGTTCGGCCGGTGCAAAGTAGGTGGTGGCGGCCGAATCGCCAGCGTTCGGTGGCACTGATAGTCTCCTCCAGATGCGCGCAGAGCGGGCCCTCCGGCCGAGGTCGCGCCACGCTGCCAAAGAGCGCCCTCCCTCTCTCAGAGGGGCGCCGCGCGAAGGTCCTGGCAGGTATCAGACGCGTCTCATGGCTGTCCACGACCCGCGGGACATCGCACTTGCGCTGGGGCGCCGAGCGAGTCCTAGGAATCAAGGGGCGCGAGGTCGGAATCTCCCCCCGGCGCCGAAAGCGGCCTGACATCCCCGCCGGCGAGGACCTGCTCCAGCAGCTTGCCGAGATCCTCGGCTGGGGCCGGCTTCGTGACAACCGCGGCCGCACCAGCGCTCAACAGGCGCGCGTGGAGATCTGGATCCTCATCCGCGGTGATCACGACCACCGGGATGCCAGCCGACTTCGGATTGCCCTTCATCTCCTCCAGCGCCTCCACGCCGTCCATGAGGGGCATGTTGATGTCCAAGCTGATGAGATCGTACTCGCCCTGGGCCGCCTTTATCTTTCCCTGGGCCCCATCGCTGCAGTAGTCCATCGTGTGCTCGATGCCCGTCGACTTGAGCACGGTTGTTATCAGCCGGGCTATGGGCGCCTCGTCATCGATAACCAAGATCTTCCTCATGTCGCGTCCCTCCCTCCCTTTCGTCTCACGGATGGTTCTTCACCAGCGGTCCAAGAGAACCTGTCTCTGTCACGTGACAGCGACCTCCCCAGGGCCTCCGCGTCCCCGCGCGCATCCGAACCCAAGGCGACTGCTTGGCGCCGGTGCGGGGAACAGTCTCTCAGACGAGAGTGGCGCCAAGCCAAGCGACAGGCCGCGAGAGCTTCCCGTCCTGTGCTCACCAGTGGCCGGCGGCCAGAAGAGCTCAGCCCGCGCGGGGCAGGTAGATCGTAAACGTCGATCCCCTTCCGACTTCCGAGTCGACTTCGAGCCGGCCGCCGTGGCGGTCCACAATGTCGACCACGGTGGGTAGGCCGAGGCCCGAGCCTCGCGCCTTGTTCCCTGTCCTGAACGTCTCCAGCACTTGCTCCTTCGACTCGGCATCCATGCCCTCGCCGTTATCTGACACTCGGATGATGGCCTGTCCGTCGCGGTAGTCTGTGGCAACCATGACGTGCCCGCCGCTGGGAAGGCAGGCGTCCATGGAGTTCACGACCAAGTTCACCACGCAGCGGTAGATCCCGCGCTTGCTGTGCGGCCAGCGGTTGAGGCCGCGCCGGAGTTCCGTGGCCAGGTCGATGGCTCTTGTCCGCGCTTCAGCCTGCAGGAGGCTGACCGCATCGGCGACGGTAGCGTTCAGGTTTCCCGGGCAGATCTCATCTGGACGCTCTGGGTCGTAGGTGAGCACATCCTTGCAGAGATCGGCAAGCCGCTTGACGTGTCGGTCGAGGATCTCCCAGGCCGTCTTGATGTCATCCATGCGGCCGCGATCGATAGCTCGTCGGATGATGAACGAGGTTCCAGTCAGCGCATGGGCGACGTCCTTGAGAAAGTGAGACAGTCCGGCCAGCGACTCGCTGATCGATGCCATGCGTCCCGCGGCCGTTGCCTCCTGGAGCAGCCGCGCCTTCTCGACAGCCAGTCCGACTTCGACGGCATAGCGTTCCATGAACCATTGATCATCCTGGGAGAAAGCCCCCTTGGTGCTGTTTGCCGCCGTGATCACGCCGAGCACGCGGCCGTCCGAGTCGTGCACCGGTACCGCCAGCAGGGAATCAGTCCGGCAATGGCAGGCCTCATCGAAGGCCTGGTTGAACGGCACATCGTCTTGCTGAAGTGGCGCCTGGTACGGGTCCCTGACATTCACCGTCTGGTCGTTCACGGCTGCGTACCCGACCGCGCTGCTGTCGTCAAACGGAATCTCTACCTGCACGGCCCTGCCACGCATCCTGAACTCGCCGTGGAGGCGCGGGGGCCGGCCCCGCAGCAGAAGGACGAGGCTCCGCTGCGCCTGTGTCAGAATGCGCGCCTGCCTTGTGGTCTCCGCGATGACGGCATCGAGGTTGAACCTGGCCCGAAGCCGGTCGCGGATGCCCATCAGAGACTCCACCTGGGTGATCCGCGCGTGCAGGATATCCGTGTCCCGAATGCCCTGTGCCAGCTTCACGAAGCGGAACTCCTGTCCCTCCTCGTCTCGGACCTGCAGGAAGAAGCGACAGGCGAGGCAACGCTCCTGTTTGTCTACGAAGTCCCCTTGGGGCTCTCCGAAGCAGAGGGTGCCGGGCACCGTCCAGCAGATACGACCGGCGTTGACCCCGTCGTTGACGCCGGTCGATGTTACGTCGAGGGCCGCCGGGCACGGCTCTGAGGAACCCGGGCCGTAATCGCAGGCCATCACCTCCCAGCAGTTAGCCTTCTCTGTGCTCGCCATGGTACCGCTGCTTGCAGGTCCACCTCACGCTGGTCTTTCCCCGTTCGCGGCTTCTTCCCAGCCGAAAGACGTCAGCTCAGGAAACTGGCGACGACCCTCAGCAATTCCTCCGGATCAACTGGCTTCTCGAGATACTCCTCCGCTTGGGCTCTCAGGACTCCGTCGATTGGATACTTGCTCTTCGTGATCTGTTTCGCCACCCCGGTCAGCAACACTACTGGTACACCTTGGCTCTCGGGCGATGACTTCAGCTTGTCGCAGGCTGCGAAGCCGTCGAGCTCGGGCATCATCACATCCAGCAGCACCAAATCCGGGTCCTCGGATTCCACCTTCTTCAGCGCCTCAACCCCGTTCTCGGCGGTCACTACCTCATACCCCTCGGGCTCAAGGATCATGGAGATCATCTTGAGGTCGTCCTGGTCATCATCGACCACAAGCACCTTCTTCTTCGCCTCTCCCATCGCCAACCTCCACTCGATTCGGTGATCCGCCTCTGAGAGCGAGCGCCGCCGAGGCGCCTTGCCGACCTAGGCCTCCGGGGTAACGGTTGGCCGCGGCAGTAGCCCTGCGCGCTCCACTATCTCGGGGACCTTGCGCTCCCACTCGATCGCCTGTATGTGCACCCCGCGGACGCCCGCCGTCTCCCGCGCTTGCTCGATCAACTCCACAGCGATCTTGGTGCCCTCCTCCTCCTGGTTCCGCCGCGCCTGGGCCTTGTCGTCTCCGGCCGACTTCCGCGCGGCGGACATCCTTGCCATCAACTCCTGCGGCACGCTCACGCCGGCCACGGCGGCATCCATGTATCGCAACATCCCCAGATTCCTCGGCACAATGATGCCGGCGAGAATGGCCGTCTTCTCATGGAGTCCCATGTCCCGCGCCAGCTTCATCTGCTGCCGGAACAGCTCCATGTCATAGATGCCCTGGGTCTGGATGAAGTCCGCGCCCGCCGCCACCTTCTTGGCGAGCCGCCACGGCCGGAAGTCTACTGGGTCGCCCATCGGCGTCCATACCGCGCCGATCCAGAGCGGCGGTGTCTGCTCGATCTCATCGCCGCCCTGCTGCCGGCCCTCGTCCCGCAGTCCCTTCAGGATGGCGACCAGCTGGATCGAGTCCACGTCATAGACGTTCTTGGCGCCCGGGTGCCCCTTCAGCTTGCCAGCGGCGCCGAACGATTGGTGGTCTCCGGCGATGCAGAGGCAGTTGCGGACTCCCAACGCTGCGGCACCCAAGATGTCAGCCTGTATGGCGATCCGGTTCCGGTCCCGGCAGGTCATCTGGGCAATCGGCTCCAGTCCTTCGCGCATCACCAGCACCGCGGACGCGATGCTGGACATCCTGACCACGGCCGTCTGGCAATCAGTGATGTTGAAGGCATCGGCATAGCCCCGGAGCAGCCGCGCCTTCTCCGTCACAACTTCGCCGTTGCAGTCCATGGGCGGACCGATCTCCGCGGTCACGGCGAAGTGGCCGGCCGCCAGCACTCGCTCGAGGTTGCTGCCGCTCTTCATGCCGTGGTCGCCTTCTCCTCTTCCGCCTCCGCCGCCAACTGACGCAGGTCCTCGCGCACCACCCGACGCGGCCCGCCGTGAGGCGAGCTGGACCAGTCCCTCGGGTCAACGATCTCCACCAATCTGTCGAGCGTGCCCAACCTCTCCATGCGGCGGATAATCAGTTCCCATCCGCAGTCCACGTCCGGACTGATCTCACACTTGCCGTCGTTGCTGCCTCCGCATGGGCCATTCAGTATGGACTTCGAGCAGCGGGCAACCGGACAGATCCCGCCGGTCAGATGCAGTACGCAGTTCCCGCAGCCGGCGCACATCTCCACCCACACACCGGGCTCCGCGGTAGCGCCCAGGAACTTCGTGTTCAGTCCAGGGAATACGGGCACGTCGCCCGACCTCTCCGCGAGGAAGTTCACCCCGACGCCGCAGGCAAGCGAGAGCACAGCGTCTATGTTCTCATCCCTCACGCGTCCCGGCACGGCTTCGACGAACTCCGGCTCGCACTGCCGCATCACGCAGTCCTCCAACACATCCTGCTGTCGGCCCGCTTTCCGCGCGGCGATCCGCAGCGCCGATCCTACGATCTTGGTCTCGGTCTCGCCGCCGGCCAGACACACGGTGGCACAGCCGCCACATCCGATGACGAGCACCCGTCTGAAGCCCTCTATGAACTCGACGATCTCGCCAAGCGGCTTCCTCTCTGCTACGATCATGTCTCCTCGCCTCGCTCAGCCGAGTTGATGCCCGCAACCTTTCGTCGTGAGATCTCCCAGAACGCCGTCCACGACACCTCCGCAGACTCCTGCGTGCGCCACAGCTCTATCCGCTCTCCACTCAGCCCTATCTCCTCCAGTATGCGCTTGGCTTCCTCCACTCGCGCGCCGAGCCTATCCTCCGCGGTTGGGTACAGGCATTCGCCCTCGGCGCAGGCGATGATCGAGACGCAATCGGCCCCTTGCTCGAAGGGGGCCAGCATGTCCGGCACGCTCAACCGGCCGACACATGGCACGAGCACCCTGGCGACTCCGGTCGTCTGGACGTCCTCCGGATTCTCTTCGAGAAACTTGCGGCTGGTGGTCTCGAACAGACAGCAGTAGGACACGATCAACGCGGGTGGGGCGGCCTTCTGTCTCTCGGCCAGCAGGCGACTCAGATCCTGTTCGATGCGCTCGGCTCCGAAGCGTTTGAGGGCGACCGCGGCCGCCGGGCAGACAGCGGCACAGAGACCGCAGGCCTGGCACTCCTCCTCGGGCATCGACGCGGTCTTGGCTACAGCTGCGACGCCGAAGGGGCAGATCCGGACACATGTCAGACAGGCGGCACAGCGTTCTTCGTCTACGAAGGCCCCTGTCGTACACGCGAGGCAGCGTTGCGCCTCCGCGCGCGCCTCCGCCTCGGTGAAGCCCCGCTCGACCTCGGAGAAACCCTGCACTCGCTCCTCGCCGGGCGGGCGGTCTACCTCCACGCGTGCTCGCTGCTTGATGTGCTCTATGGTGTCATCTGGCAGATCACCGATCGTGGGGAGCTCTTCTCTCGGCGTCTGCTTCAGGAGCCCTCCGGTGTCGAGAAAGTGCTGGATTGCCCGGGCCGCGCGATGACCGTCGGCCACAGCCTCCACCGCCGCGCCAGGCCCGGTGCTGACCTCCCCGCACGCGAACACGCCGCGCTCCGACGTCACCATCGTTTCGGGGTCATACTCAAGTTGGCCCCGACTGCCGATCCTGATGCTGGAGTCCCTCAGGCAGGTCAGGTCCGCTGCCTGCCCGATGGCCAGCACGACCGTGTCGGCGCTCAAGCTGGAGCCTTGGTCCTCATCGAAGGCCGGGCTGAAGTTCCCCTCGTCGTCGAAAACGCGGACGCAGCGCTTCAGCTCGACGCCCGTGACTCTCCCGTCGTCGCTCAGCACCGCCCGCGGTCCCCAGGAGGTCGCCAGGTTCACGCCCTCCTCCAGCGCCTCCTCGATCTCCCACTCCCAGGCCGGCATCTCATCCCGCGCTTCGAGGCAGGTCATCGTCACGTCGGCGGCCCCCAGCCGCCGCGCGCACCGCGCGACATCCACCGCAACATTGCCTCCCCCGATGACGACCACGCGGTCACCGAGAGGTGGTGGCTCACCCAAAGACACAGCTCGCAGCACAGGGAGCGCCAGCAAGACGCCGTGGCTATCGATGCCAGGGACTCCGAGGCTCCGACTTTCGCTTAGGCCCGTGGCAAGAAGAGTCGCGCGGAAATCGCGCTGTAACTCTGTGAGAGGGATGTCCCCACCGACGGCACACCGTGTCCGCAGTTCTATGCCCAGTGCGAGGATGTCATCGATGTCTTCCCGGAGCACCTCATAGGGGAGGCGATACCGGGGAATGGTCGTGCCCAACATCCCGCCTGGCTCGTCGGCGCTCTCGAAGACGACGACACCGAACCCCACCCGCGCCAGATCGTGAGCAGCGGTCAGGCCTGCAGGCCCGGCACCGACGATGGCGACTCTCTCCTTGCGTGTGCGCTTGGCGGGCCCGCGTCGGCGCAGGCGGTACTCGCCGGTGGCCTCGACGATGAAGCGCTTGAGTTGCCGCAGACCCACCGGAGCATCGACCTTGTGGCGTCGGCAACTCTCCTCGCACGGATGATGGCAGATCCGGCCACAGACAGAGGTGAACGGATTCGCCTCCAGCAGCAGGTCGAGCGCCTCCTCGTAGTGTCCCTCCAGGACGCGCTCCACCATGAGGCGAGTATCTGTGTGCACCGGGCAAGCAACTAAGCAAGGGGCCTCGCGCGCGGCCCGCGTATCCATCGATGCCTCTTGAGCGCCAATCTGAATCCTACTCTATCACATTCTCTCATCGCACCCGCCGTCTGTCAACCGAGCATCGATGAGCCGACCAGGCGCTCCTCTGCACCGTCGCCTCTTCTGTTCGACAGTGAGTCTGAGATCGGGGCGCCGCGCGGCCTCGACGAGCGCCATCGGAGATCGAAGGCAGGGAGGACGGGCGTCGCGCCTGGGAATCGCTACAGCATTTGGACTGCGCGGCTGGCTTCCCATCAGAAACGGTCTGATGCATGGCGCGACGCGGTCTCTCGCGCACGCTCGATCACGTCGCGCGTCCACGCCACTCCCATGGGCCTCACCGCCAGCAGCGCGGCCCCTACGGCCGGAGCCACTGGCGGGATGACCGGGCGAACGCCGGGCGCGACCGTCGTGAGGTGGTGGCAGACGCGGTCCCACCATAGGCGGCAGTGGCGCGCCACACCACCAATGCGGATCGCGGGGAACGACATGTCGGCAAGGCTCAGCTCGTTGATGATGTCGATGGCCAGCTCTGCCAGTTCGTCCGCCGCGCAATGTAAGCAGTCGATGCTGATTCGGTCACCGGCGCTGGCCTCAGCGTCGACCGTTTTCGCGAGAGCCGCGATCTCCCTTCTCGTGATGCCCTTGACGTAGACTCGGTCGAAGACGCCGTCCAGTGCGGCCACGTCGAGCGCGCGCGGCATCGCCTCTGCCAGGCTCGTTCGGCGGGCCTCCGTCCAGTGAGAGGCGAAGGCTGCGCGAAGTCCTAGCAGGCCGATCGCGTACGCGCTCCCGTAGTCGTTCAGTATCGGGCCCCGCCCGCCGAAGTGGAGGTCACGGCCATCGGGCGCCCGGCCGTGAACGAAGGACCCGGTGCCGGCGAGGACGATGATCCCCCACTCCTCTTGGGCCGAAGCGAAGGCTGTGTCTACCTCGCTTGCCTCCATGTAGCACACCAGGTTGTTGTGAACCCTGACCGCATCGCGCGCGGCGCCTTCGGGTAGGTGGCCAGCGACCCAGACATCGGCGCCCTGCACCGCGGAGAGCGCTCCGGTGACGGCCTCGACATACGAGCTGGAGACCACCTCTGGGGGATCGTAGTAGACGTGAGTCGGGCCGCCGCGTGCCCAGGCGACGACGGCGCCGCTCTCCTCCATGAGCACCGCGTCACACTTGGAGCCACCCCCGTCAATTCCCAGTGCATACCGAGGCATCGGATCCCTGCCGACACTCCAGCTACCCGGATCAAGTGCGACGCCGTGGACGAAAGCCCTGCTCCAGGCGCCAATGCCACAGGCATCACGTGCGGGAGCGCCGAACCCAAGCCAGGTTGGCATCCGTGCTGTCGGAAAGGAGCCCATTGATGAGCCAGGGCAAGGGTAGTTGCAGCGTGAAGATCGGCGGCACGCGAGTCGCCGCCTCCACTCACGCCATCGTCGTTCCCGACTCGGCCACACCGCAGGAGACACATGCCGCCGGTGATCTGCAGGCCCACCTCGAGCAGATCACGGGCGAGAGCTTGCCCATTCTGACAGACAGCAAGGCCGGTGACAGAACGCCGATCGTCGTCGGCAAGAGCGCTCTCCTCCCGAAACTCGGCCTCGCCACCGACTTCGACTCACTGGGGCAGGAGGGGATCGCCATCAGGACCGCGGGTCCCGCCATGGCACTGCTCGGGAACGCCCGCGGTGCGCTCTACGCCTGCTACACCTTCCTCGAGGACTACCTGAGCTGCCGCTGGTTCACGCCGGACTGCACGGCACTGCCGCAGGCGGGTACGTTCGACATCCCTGAGATCGACCGGCGGTACGTGCCGCCCTTGGAGTATCGTGCAACCGACTACCCCAACTCAAGAGACGCCGATTGGGCCGTCCGCAACAAGATGAACGGCCAGTTCACCGAGATCGATGAGCCGCGCGGCGGCAAGATCGCCTACCGGGGGTTCGTTCACACCTTCAACTCGCTCGTGCCACCGGAGAAGTACTTCGCCGACCATCCCGAGTACTACTCCGAGATCGACGGCACACGGGTCGGCCCCGACCGGAGCCAGCTCTGTCTCACCAATCCCGACGTGCTCCGCATCGCAACCGAGACCGTCCGCCAGTGGATCCAGGAATCCCCGGAGGCGTCCATATTCTCCGTCTCTCAGAACGACTGGGAGAACTACTGCCAGTGCGCCCGCTGCACCGCGCTGTCGGCGGAAGAGGGCAGCCAGATCGGCCCCATTCTCCACTTCGTGAACGCCATCGCAGACGATGTGGCGGGGGACCATCCCGACAAGATCATAGACACCCTGGCCTACTGGTACAGCCGCAAGCCGCCGAAGAGCGTCCGGCCCCGGCCCAATGTCGTCATCCGTCTCTGTTCCATCGAGTGCTGCTTCATCCATCCCCTGGAGAGCGATCCCTACAACGCCTCCTTCGTGGACGACATCGAGGAGTGGTCGCGCGTCTCCAACCGCCTTTGGATTTGGGACTACGTCATCAACTACGCCCACAACATTCAGCCCTTCCCGAATCTGTACGTGCTCAAGCCCAACATCAACTTCTTCCTCCGCAACGGCGTGACCGGCATCTACGAGGAGGCCAACTACTTCTCACGCGGCGGAGAGCTGGCCGAGCTGCGCACCTACATCATCGCCAAGACCCTGTGGGATCCGTCCTATGACACCGACAGGGCGATAGACGAGTTCCTGTCGGGCTACTATGGGCAGGCCGCCGCACCCATCCGCGACTACCTGAACCTGCTGCACCGGGAAGTGCCAGCAACGCCCGACCTCCACGTGCGGATCTACGCGCCGCCTGAATCCTATCTCACGCCCGACCTCGTGCGCCGGTCGGCCGCGCTCCTCGACAACGCGGAGGAGGCCGTGGCGGACGACGTCGAGCTTCTCCGCCGCGTGCGCGTCGCTCGCCTGCCTATCATCTATACACAGCTTGCGCTAGGCATCGAGACAGGGGAGGCGAAGGCCGCGTTGGTGGCCCGGTTCGAGGAGATCGCGCGCGCCGAGGGAGTGACCAAGGTGGCCGAGTGGGGCGAGCTTGCTCCGTTGGACGCGTGGCTGGCCGCGCAGCGCGCGTGAGGGCCCGCGGCCACTGAGGGGCCGCCAACTGAGTGCTCGCCCGTTCGCTTCAGCCGCTGATGGCTGTCTCTCGGAATCCAACCAGGCCGCACTCGACGATGTAGCCGGCCCCGCCGCGGCCGAGCCGCTCGTCGGTCCCGCGAAGGATCTCCTGCCCGTCGAGGCTGGCGACGACATCGCTTCCCTTGACGGTGAGCGCCATGTCGTGTAGCTCTCCGACCTCCCAGGTGCAGGGCGCCTCCGCCAGGACCGTCTCGCCGTAAAGGTTGAGGACGAGCTTCAGGGCATCTCGGGTCTTGATGAGAGCGAGGTAGCGCTGTAGGCCCTGGTACCGTGCCACGAGGCCGCCAGCATCGGCCAGCGCGACAGTGAATCGGGCAGAGATCGTGTAGTCGGTCCAGTCATCAGTCCCGGTGATGACGACCCCGCGACCCTTGTCCTTCCCGAAGTGCGTCATTGGCTGCGCGTCCTGGGGGAACTTCCCGATCACGCGGTCGGCGTCCACGACCCAGCCCAGCACCGTCCCATCCTTGTCTCGCGGAAGGTCGTCCGGGATGTGGACGTCCGGCGCTCCGCTGAAGCGCACCGTGTCTACGGACACTGATCCCGTGGCGCCCGGGCCGCCTCCGATCTCCAGGCCGATGTCCTTTACGGGGAAGCCGCGCTCGCCGGGCGCTGGCAGCGTGAGGGCGAAGGGCGCACCGGCCTTGAGGTCGGCCGTGTCGCCGTAGACTACTGTCGTGCCCGTGCTCACGTTGCTGCCCTCCTCGCCGGAGAAGCATCGCGCAAACGGGCGGATCGTCGTGCCTGCATCGCACCTTCCGGCCATCCCCTCCACCGTCGCCGTCTGTCCGCGGTAGAGTTTCGGAGTGCCCACGATTGCATACCCAGGCCCGCCTGGCTCTGCGAACACGGGTGTGGACACCCGGACCGGGTGACTCGGGGCCACGTGGCGGAACCGGATCTCGAGCATTCGCTGCCCCCCGGCCGCCGCAACGTTCTCCACCGCGGCCGTTCCGGGCAGACCCTGGTCCGTCTGCTCGACCATGTACCCATGCTGGCTGCCGGGGAGGCTGAAGTGGTGCCACGCTCCGCCCTTCGGTGCCTCAACCTGCGGCCAGCCCATGACAGCGCGGCCCATGTGCGCGATGCGCAACGCTTCGATGAGGCAGTCGGTGGTGAGTCGAGCCCCCTCCGCAGTAGGGAGCAGCATCCGATCGGCGAACGGCGATTGGAAGTCGTAGTCCCGGCTGATGCCATCCAGGCCGACCTGGATGCCCATCACGCTGCCCACGTTCGCGGCGTTGCAGTCGGTGTCCCACCCGGCGGTGTTTATGATGGCCTGGCCGAGGCGGAAGTCGTCGCCCGCGTAGCTCCACGCCATGACCATGATGGCGTGGTTTGGCACCATGTGGCAGTAGCCGCCGTAGGCTTCGTAGCTGTACTTCTCGGCGATGCGATCGTAGGTCTTGTGCCAGTCTCGGTCTTTCGCCGTCCATGCTCGGACGTCGCGGTGAACCTGGGCGATGCAGCTGTCTTCGGGGATGACACTGACGCCGATGTCCAGGAGCTTCTCCATGTCCTTCTCGACGAAGGCGGCCGACACCATGGCCGCCACGACCTTAGCGCCGTTCGCCGCCTCTCCATCGTGAGAGACGCGCGCGGCCGGCTCAGCGAGTCGGGCCGCCAGCTCCGGCTCGCCCGCCGC
Source organism: Candidatus Hebobacterum abditum (assembly GCA_029821875.1). Taxonomy (GTDB): domain Bacteria; phylum Armatimonadota; class Hebobacteria; order Hebobacterales; family Hebobacteraceae; genus Hebobacterum; species Hebobacterum abditum. The sequence continues at coordinate 64,326 of JALGXW010000011.1, forward strand.
AACCATGCCGAAGGCATCGATGAAGATCTGCGCGCCGATCTGCTGCGCGACGACTGGCCCGTTGAGTTCGAGGCTGCCGCTCTTTGGTGACGGGAATCCCTGAGCGAGACGGAGATAGGCCGTGTGCTCGGTGGACACGCCCATCCCGCCCCACCAGAGGATGGTCTTCCCTTCGATCAGGTAGTTGAGCCACGTCTTCCCGAAGAAGTCCTCCGGCGTGTCTGCATAGAGGCCGCTGTCCTCCAGCGCTCGGATGAAAGTGAAGGTGCCGGTGATATCGTCGTCCGTGACGATCAGCGGGTATCCACGGTCCGCCGCGACATAGCGATCCACCAGGCCCCAATGGGCGACGAGATCCTTCTTCCGCCACCCCTCGAACGGCCGTCCCATGTAGACTCCGATGACCTTCCCCAGCACCCCAGCGTAGACTTGCTCTTCGTAGTTCGCGATCTCACGCACAGTTAGTTCTCCTCACAGGCGATAGGCCCCCAACCGGTGCCGCAGGGCCCGGCGATGACCGTCTGGCAGTGAAGGCCCGCCTTCTCAGGCAGGCAGCTTCCCTCGCGGCGAGGCGGGTCGATGAGGTCCGCCTCGCCGAAGTCGAGGGGCCGCTTCCCATTGTTCACCAGAGGTGTACCGGCCGCCTTCATCACTAGGTCAGTTCGACCCCGGCCCCCCGTCTCCTCACGTGCCATGACGTAGTCGGGCTGCACACGGCGCTTCATGGTGCATCCGGGGCGGAATGCCGTGCGCGGCCTCCACGGGCGAGGTGTACCGAGAGATGGCGATGGGATCGTGATCGTAGAACCGCGTGTCGTAGCACTCGTATACGACCGCGAGGTTCGAACGAAAGATACGCGGGGGCCCGCTCACACGCCCGTGGTCGGCGAGCTGGCGCGCTTGCTTGATCTCCTGCAGCCCCGCCAGGTCGCGCTCCTGCTCTCGTCGCTCGGATCAGCAGGGCCCACATCCGCCCATAAGCCAGTGTCCCAGGCCCACGACCCACAGCATGCCCAGTGGTCACTGCTGCGTCTGACATCGGCAGGAGCGCTCCACCTACCGTAGGTACCCCAGTGACCGGAGGTTCTCGACCATGTCAGGATGCAGTTCCCCGGCGGTCAAGATACGGGTGCCTCGGGGCGCCACAGCCCGAGGCTGCCACGCCCATATGCCCCAGGATTCTGGCTCCGCCGGAACCGGGGGCGTCGCCGACAACAGCCGCGATGTGGCTCCCGCCCCAATGCGCACGGGAAGCGCCTCGGGGGAGATCCCCGTCACCCCGAGATGGAAGCGGCCGACCCCCACGGCTCGGCCGCCGACGCTGGCTGACAACGAGACGGTCCCGGCCGGGCCCTGGGGCGCGACCAGGACGACGTGCGGCTGATCACCTGCTGGAAGTTCGACAATCGCCCGCACACCTTCCGGGCTTCTAGACGCCGACGGGTCGCCGGCCGGCCGGCGTCCTCCCACACGCTCGAGCTTGGCTTCATCGGCCAGGGTCGGCACGTCCAGGTAGCCCAGCGCATCGTCACACTGTAGCTCCAGGACGGTTCGGTCCGGCCTCTCTCCGGCAACTACCACGCGAGTCCCAGATGCTGCAACCATCGCCAGCTCGGCGAGCACTCGCCGCATACGGCTCAACTGATCGCGTCGCGTCGCTGCCAGGTCCTCGACCTGACTTGGATCGGTGTCGAGATCGTAGAGTTCCTCTCTGCCAGCATGGCGCAGAACCATGTAGCACCAGTTGCCATCGCGGGCCATGAGACCGAACTTGGGGCTCTCCGAGAGAATCGGCTGCGCCTGCTCCTCCGCCCTTCCCTCGATCAGAGGCAGCAGCGAGCGGCCAACGAACCCCGATGGTACCCCGACGCCTGCGAGGTCAAGCAAAGTCGGCGCCAGGTCCACCAGGCCAACCGACTGACGAACCCGCCTCCCCCCGCCGCGACCATCCGGGAGGCGGATGATCAATGGCACGTGTACGATCTCCTGATAGGGCGCCCAGCCGTGCATCAGTTTTCCGCGTTCGCCAAATGCTTCCCCGTGATCGGCAGTCACGACGACGATTGTGTCCTCTCCCATGGCACTGGTCAGCACCCAGTCAATGAAGCTCGCCAAACACTGATCTGCATGCAGTATCTCGCCGTCGTACAGATCCACGATGTACTGCAGTTCGGCCGCGGTCAACGTGCTGTCCGACCTATTCTCGAATATCGCCTCCCTGAGTCTGATCGGGTCGCGCAACGGCCCCTGATAGCCTCGGTCGAAGTGCTCCAAGCAGTCACCGCGCCCATGGAAGTAATCATGGATGTCGTAGGTGTGAAGCAACAGGAAGAAGGGGTGTCCGTCACTCATGGGAAGCCGGCGCTCGAGGGCGGAAATCTGATCGGCCAGCCGGGGGGTGTGCTGTGGGAGGAGATACCAATCGAAACCAGCGTCGAAGCCCAGCGCCGGGATGAGGTAGCCGCCGCCCACAGAGGCAATTGTCGTGTAGCCCGAGGTTCCGAGTTGCTGCTGAAGACTCACCGGCATGGAGACCGGGGACAGCAGGAGGTCGTCCTCTTCGTCGCCCTGATCGCCGGAGGCGCCGACGCTCGACCCGCGGACCAGCGGATAGCTGGAGGTGAGCATGCTCAGTACGGAGGGGAGCGTCCCGGTCGCCTGGGAGTTGGCCGCCTCGAACAGAACGCCCTCTCTGCTCAGCGCATCCAGGAAGGGGCTCGTCTCACGTAGGTACCCGTAGCAGCCGACATGGTCCGCACGAAGAGCATCGAGGACGACGAGCACGATGTTGGGCCGCGGGCTGTCAGCAGGCCCGAGCACCACTGGGTTCACCCACACGGCATAGGCGGCCGAGTGCTCCTCCTCCCGTCCCGGCGGGGGCCCACCAAGCGGCTCCGTTGCCAGCTCGATCTCCACCTCCTCCGCCGCGGACCCCGGAAGATCGAGGGTCATGGGCACCCAGTTCGGCGTGTCCGGCCCGCGCCAGTGATCCAGCACCTGGTCGAGCAGTTCTGCCTCTCTCTCCGGTGTGGAGACCCGTATCGAGAACCGAACTTGGCCTCGCCTATCCCTGCTAGTTGGCAGAAGCCCGAACGCTAGGCGCAGCCGAGTGCCTTGTGGGAAGCGGCCCGACATCTTCAGGCGATACGGCGCGGGCGCGCACACGATCGGAGTGTGTAGGTCCCCCAGGGCAAGCCTGGCACGGCCGTCGCTGCCCCTTGCGATGTCCACATCGGCATCCCTGCCCCGGAAGTGATCGGCGAGGCGAACCGCTTGCCCTGGCCGGATGCCTCCTATCTCGAAGGACTCAGCGCGCGCCTCAGCGGCCACCTGAGGACGAACTCGATCCCCGCATCCTGCTGCAGCCAGTATGATAAGCAGCGTTGGCAGCAGCAAACATCTGGCAAGCGTTGTCATTGGGGCGTGCTCCGCGGGACGGCGCGGCTCCCGGCAGACGCTGTCCTGTCGGCGGGCCGCGGCCATTGGCTCCCGCCATTCGGTCTCTGCGCTCCGGTGTGATTCACCAGAGCGCGCTTCACAGTTGTGCTCCCCAACAATCCTGTCCGGGCGCCTCCGGGACATGTTGTTCCCTTGTGCGCAGGCAGTATCCTGCCCCTCATGAGCACCGTTCCGAGCTTCCTGCTAAGTGCCGGATGTGTGTTGGGAGGCGTCTGGGGCTGGTCCGGGATGCGCTCTGCTTCGGCTGGGTGATGCTGCTGCCTAAGGCCCGGCTGGTCGCGCGGCCGGGAGTTCGCCTATGGCTCACTGTCCTACTTCAGGTATCCCAGATTCTGTAGGGCTCTCTTCACCTCGGGCGCGAGACGTATCTCTCGGGTCGGAGGCAAGCGCGCCTGCTCGAGTTCCGGATCAAGGAAGTGCATTGGCGGCACCGCTTGCGCGAGCGCGAACTCACGGAACGCGTCTGCCATGTCTTCACCAACATCTGGCCTATCGCTGAGCACGTCTTCCCTCTGCTCAGGATCGCTCGCGAGATCATACAGGGTCCGCCAATTGCCGTGTCCCCACAGAAGAAGGGAGTAGCGCTCACCTCGGACCATGTACTTGCCTCCATGCCGCGCGGCGCGGACGAACGCGTAGTCGCGCACCCGATCCGCTGTTCCCGCAATCAGCCCGAGCAGCGAGTGCCCCTGGACCCTATCCTCAGGGTACGACAAGCCGAAGAGATCGAATAGCGTCGGGAGTATGTCGATGGTCTCTGTCAGCGCGTCGATGCGGCCTCGCGGGCTGCTGCCCGGGAACCTCATTAGCAGCGGGATGCGCGTCCCTTCGTCGTGGATGGGCTCACCGTGCCACACGAACCCGTGCTCGCCGAAGGCCTCCCCGTGATCTGACGTGACGATGAACAGGGCGTCCTCCCACACGCCCGCGTCCCGGAGCAATCGTTCGGCCTCGCCAACCGCCCAGTCGCCGTAGCGCAGGTTGGCATCGTATAGGTTGATCCACTCGGGGAGGGGATGGATCTCATCGGGCAATTCTGACTGCAGTGGGAAGTCGTACTCGCCAGGGCGGAACCTCTCCGGGTCATAGCCTGGGGGATCGCTTCCACTGAACAGCACCGCGATCTCCTCAGGCGACTCGTATGGACGGTGCGGCGGCATCAGGTGGATGTAGACGAAGAACCGCTCCCGGGAATGCTCCTCTAGCCACCTGCCGAACAACCTGAGGCAGGGCTCTGGAGAGCACCATGTCTCACCTGCCTGCATGACCGCACGTATCTCGGGATCGTAGTAGGCCTCTTCGAAATAGCGTCCCAGCTCCAGGGCGGGAGAGGCATTGAAGTTGGAGCTGAAGAGCGCGGTCTTGAATCCAGCCTGGGTCAACCCCTGAGCCATTGTGAACGTCCCACTCGGCAACGGGCGGCACCCGTATGCCAGGTGAGTAGCCGGGTACTGCGAAGTGAACAAGGAGGCTGTGGATTCCTTCGTCCGGGTGAACTGGCAGAAGTGCTGCTCGAAGACGACTGCCTCTCCTGCAAGCCGGTCGATATTGGGTGTGGTCGCCCGCGGGTAGCCATAGCACCCAACATGATCTGCTCGAGCGGCGTCCAGCACGAGCAGGACGACGCTGGCGCTCCGTGCTGCCTCTCTGAGAGCAGTCACCTCCGGTGGATCGGACGTGGAACGAGATACGCGCCGCGTGCCCCAAGTGCAGTAGGCCGCGTATCCGGCCGCCGCCAACAGCACCAGGGCTGGTGCGAGCCGAGTGAGTCGAAGCCAGGGGCTCACCCCTGTAGAACCTCCCGTGCTCCCGAGGCGTGCGGTCCGAGTTCCCTGAGAAGCTCCGCTCGAGTGCTCGGCCAGTCGCGCCGCGGGCGGCATGAGCTATCGCTCGGCCTTTCTACACGATGCCCGGTGCTTCCTGTCTACGCCCACAAGTCGCCGCGCCAGCGGCAGCGCGGGCTAGCTGGAGGGCGCAGGAGCCGTGAAGACCTGCGCATCTCCGGTCTCAAGCCATCGAGCCAACACGCCTCGCCCAGGAATGACGGTGTCGAGGTAGGTGTGACCGGCCTCCCCGAAGTTGGCCACCACTTCCACTCGGTCTCCGAACACAGTGCGCTGAACCAGTCGATCTGGAGTCAGCCACGCGAACTCGGTCAGTGGGAGCAGCCCTAGCTCGCGGTGCAGTGGCGAGAAGAACGCCTAGTGGGTCTCCATCCTCCCCCTGTGCTTCTCTGCGCGTTGCATACGTCTGTCGATCACGGAGTCCCCGGCTCTCCTCAGGCTACTGGCCCCTCTCAGGGGGCAGTAGCCGCACCTTCTGCGGTGCCGGTCTGCGTGTCTCTCACGGCCTGCACTGCTCCACTCACCGCGTTGAGCCAGTCCGGGGACACCTCACCTGGGGCGGTCCACTCGCTCTCGACGTAGAGCCAGACATAGTTGTCAGTGGCCCGCAGGGCGTTCTCCAACGTCGCCCGCATGATCTGCGGATCCATCGGGTAGCTCTTCTTCCACTGGCGGTTGTATACGCCGAACCCGATGCTCACTCTGCTGACCCATTTGCCGCGAAGGTCGCGGGGGATGAAGGCGCAGTCCGTCTCGTCAGAGGCGATCTCCCACTTGCGCCATTCGTATGATCGGGCGAAGTCCTCAGGCGTCCGGTACTGGTAGACCTCGCCGCCGTCAACTACCGTCGCGCTGTCCGGCGCGCCCTCGACGAGCCCCGCGAAAAAGGGCCCCCTGAGGTCGCGCTCGCTCGCCACAGCCTGCAGAAGAGTCACGTGCTGAGGGGTCTTGGGCTCTGAGATGTAGGGGCCGTGGAAGACGAGGAACACGACTTCCGGGAACTCGCCGGCGACAACCTCCATCACTTCCCGCCCGCGCCGCCTCATCTGGGCCTGGTACTGCTGGAGGGAGTACGCCGGGTAGCGGACGTCATCCGGGTGGCGCCAGACCTTCTCTCTGTAGGTCTCATTGTCGAACATGATCCCGATGAGTCCGGCGTCCTCCGCCGCACGTGCGAGGTTGCGCCAGTTCGAGAGCACCATCGACCAGTCGTCGAACACATCCGGAAACCCGCGCGTATGGATGACCACCATATTGCGCGTGCAGCGGTGGAATGCTCCCTTCACTGGCGCCAGGCTCGCCGCGATCTCCTCGTAGGTGCACACCTCTCCCGACAGCAGTACCTTGCCCGACGCGGGGATCTGCATGCTCGTCCCGTCCAAGGGCAGACTATCCAGGTGCGCCGCGTTGGCCACGACTTTCGCCACCGGCTGCCCGCCCCGTTGATGCAGGATCACGTGTCGCTCCTCATCCCCCGGCGCTAAGCGCACCGGTCCGGCCGCCCCCAGCAGCAAAGCGACCACACTGATGCCCGAGAGAGCGGCCTTCAGCAAGAAGCTATTGGCTACTGACATATGTCTCGCTCTGCTCCGGTGGCTGTGGCCGCTCGCACCCGAGTGAGGGCCGGCTTGCCGCGCGCCCGAGCTAGTGCATCTCCGGCTCACACGTTCCGATGCCGCCGCGGTAGAAGCTGAAGCGCACGTTGGGGTGCAGCGCGAGCAATGACATTGGCACCGCGGCGTCGGCGAGCTTCTTCGATATCATGAGGGTGGTCAGGCGCATGCCGAAGGGGTTGTCGTGCTTGCCGGCGTGCCAGATTGACACGCGCTCTGCCTTCCAGGTCTCCTGGGGTCCCACCGTCAGTGCTTGCGTCGGGACTTCGGACACCTTGCCGCCGCCGGAGGTGCGGGCGTTCTGGATGATCGTCATCGGATGCAGGTCCACCACGCGGGCTCCCAACTTCAGATACTCCTCAGGAGGAGGCGGGCCGTCCGCATAAGGGGCCTCTCGCCTCGGCGGATCGTTGAAAGCCCAGTGCTTCACCTCTCCCTGGCCGCCCTGCATGACGACGCAGCACACACTGTCGAAGGCGGCACTGTACTGCTCCAGGTTGCCGGCCTTTGGGAAGTGCAGGTTCTCCTCCGGCATCCTCAGATCGGGCTTGATGCGGTCGAAGCACAGCTCCCTGTCGGCCCGCTCGAAGGACAGGTCATGCGTCGCGGGGACTTCCCTGCCATCCATGTACCACTCGTCCATGCCCCAGAAGTGGGCGTGCCGCAGGTCGAGTTCCATCGCGTTGACGAGCTGCGCCACCAACGGGAGCTGCTCCGTGGGGCCGATGGGGCCGCAGATGCCGGCCGGCTCATCTTCGGTCGCCTGCTGCCAGGCCTCGATGTACTCCAGCGCCTCCGCCAGGTACAAACTCTCCAGCGTGTCGTAGAAGACCACCTCGAAGCCGGGCCGGGAGAGCGCGAGCATGTCGTCCGGGGCCAGTCTCGCGGCGTCCGCGACCACATCCTTGTCCAGCGTGGTGTAGTCCCACCACTGCGGTGCAACGACACTCAGCGGTCTGCTCATCGATTCCTCCCAGAGGTCGTCTCGCCCCGATGCCTACTTCGGGGCCGCGCGCGCGGCCAGGTAACGCTCAAGGCGATCCATGCCTTCGGCAATCCTGTCGCGGTCAGTGGTGTAGCTGAGTCGGATGTACGTGTTGCTGGCAGGACCGAAGTCCATGCCGGGAGTCACAGATACTCTCGTCTCGTTCAACAACTCCTTGGCGAATGCGACCGAGTCCTGTGAGAACGGAGTGACATTGGCGAACACATAAAACCCGCCGGCCGGGTATCCGGGTACGCCGAAGCCGATCTCCCTCAACCGACGCACGATGAGGTCGCGCCGCCCGCGGTACTCCTCCCGCATGCGCTGCACATGCTCCTCGCCCTTGCGGAGGGCTTCGAGCCCGGCGACCTGCGACACCGTCCCGGCGGCCAGGAGGAAGTTCTGGTTCATGTTGCGCACAACGGATAGACACGAATCGGGAACGACTACCCAGCCGAGTCGCCATCCAGGCATGGCATAGCGTTTCGAGAATCCATTCACGACGAAGCAGCGGTCCGTGTACTCGAGCGCGCTGTGACAGCGGTCCGGCTCGTAGCAGATCTCGTGGTAGATCTCGTCCGAGATCACCCACGGGCCGAGCGAGCAGATCCGCTCCAGATCCGACGGACTCACGCGAGCCCCAGTCGGGTTGGCCGGAGAGTTCACCATGACGGCCTTCGTGCGGTCGCCTGTAAGTTCTGCGATGCGATCGGCAGAATAGGCGAACTCCTCGGACTCAAGGACTGGGAACCGCACGCACTTGGCACCGAGGAATCGAGCCGCGTTGGCATACCCCGGATAGCCGGGATCGGCCATCAGCACCTCGTCCCCCAGATCGACCACCGCTGCCATGGCCAGCAGCAGGGCTGGCGAGGAGCCGGACGTCAGGAATACGCGATCCGGGTGGATCTCCGCGCGGTAGCGCTCGCGATACCAGTCCGATATCGCCTCCCGCAGCGCCGGCACCCCGGCGCTCGGCGCATAGCCTGTTTGGCCGTCGTCGAGGGCCCTCTTGCCGGCCTCGATCACGGGGGCCGGTGAGGTCCAGTCCGGCTCCCCCGCCTCCAGGCGTATGATGTCCTCGCCCCTGGCCGTCATGAGCTTCGCTTGGTCAAGCAACTTCATGACCAGGAATGGGGTCACACTGCTCGCGCGTTTGGACGGTCCTTCTCTCATGCCTGCTCTCGACCGCGGGCGTACTTCTGTCGCGAGCGGTAGTGTACCTCCCCGCGCGGGTGCGCATGCCCCGAGGCCCGCGGGTCTGGCGGGGAGGCGCTGTGGTTGCTGTCTTGTCAGCCTGGCTCACGTCCTGGCGATCGTCCGCGGGGCGCCGACTTCCCTGCTCCTGTGTGGCCGGCCTGGGGCGACCAAGGCAAGACGTCGACGCTCGGCCGACGCCGGGCCCACTTTCGCACACGCCTCATCGGCAGAACCGCCTTCAAGGGCGTCGACACGAGTGAGTGAGTCTAGGAGGGAGGTGGTTCACCGGGGGAGGTGTCCTCTGCGCTGTCCGTCCCGAGGACGTCCAGGGAGCGTCGGACCGCGACGAGCAGATCATCCAGCGCCAATGGCTTCATCAGATAGAGATCCACTCCCGTTGTCCAGGCCTGGGATACATCGGCATCATCTCCCCGTGCCGTGAGGATGATGACCGGGAGATGCTTCGTCGCGGCATTCTCCCGGAGCACACGGAGGGTCTGAAAGCCGTCCATCACTGGCATGTTGACGTCGAGAAGGATCAGGTCTGGCGGCTCTGCCTCCACGGCTTGCAGGCACTCTGCGCCATTGCCCGCAGTGCGGACCTCGAGGCCCTCGTGCCGAAGCGCGTGCTCGATCACCTTCCGGACTGACGGCTCATCGTCGACGACGAGGACCTTCTTCGCCATGGTCTCGCTCCCCGGCTGATTCTGCGGTCGCCTCGGCAGTCATGCCCGATCGCCCGGCAGGACTGCCTGCGGTCCGCTGCGGGGTCACGATGCCAGGGCACGGGGCTGCCTACTTGCCTTCCGAGCGGTTCGGCGAGATCTGCTTCGATCCCTCCCTCGAGCAGACCCCAAATGGCTTCGATGGCAGCACACGATGTTGATGTGAGATGGGGGTGGCACACACCTTGGAGCCGCGGCAGCTCCCCCACGGAGTCCTTGAGAGCTGCTGTAGGGCCTCCACCGGGGGAGCCAATCGACAAGCAGCACTCTGTGGGCCACCCCCGAACGTGCACCGAGGGCGCTCAGGCGGCCATCTCATGCCGGTGCGGCGCCGCCGGCCGCTCTCCTCCGGGAGCCAGCTTGGGTGGCGCGAGAAAACTTCACAGAACCCCTTGACACGGGGCCGGAAGTGTGGTAAGTAATATTACGTTACGTAATATTACCAGTCGATATGGGTGTGACGATGCCAGAGGAACGCCTCACAACCTTCGAATACGCTCTCCTCGGGCTGATCGGAATATCCCCGATGGCGGGCTACGACGTCCACAAGGTCTTCGCCACCACGCCCCTCGCCCATTTCAGCTCCAGCCCGGGCGCCATCTACCCGGCCCTCCGCCGGCTCGCGCGGCGCGGCCTGCTCGACGCCCAGCTCGACAGGACCAAAGAGACGCGCCCACGCCGCGTCTACGCTTCCACCGACGCTGGCGAGGAAGCTCTTGAGGCATGGCTGCACCAGCCAGTGACGCAAGAGGAGTTGATCCGGGGTGGGGGAGCACCCATCCTTCGCTTCGCCCTCGCCGAAGGCAGGCTCTCGACCGAGGAGGTGTTGGCGTATCTCGACAGCTATCGAGAGGCGCTCGAGTCCTACGTCGAGGAACTTCACGGGCACGAAGGACGAATGCCGCCCCACGCGCCCCTGCACACTCGCCTCGCCCTCCGGCATGGCATTCGCGGCTATCAGGGCGAGGTGGAGTGGACCAAGTGGGCCGCCGGTAGGATCAAACGCGCAGCTTGCGGCTCCCGCAAGGGACGGGCGCCGCGCTGAAGACTCGGATACATGATACATAGGGAGGTCACAATGGGAGACGGAATGTCGCGAGTCACACTGAACATCTGCGTCGTGCTGCTGTTGCTCGTCGCCACGGGAGCGGCGGCCGCGGGTGAAGGCGAGTCGGCCGCGCCGCAACCGCCCGCCGACCAGTCGGAGATCTGGGGCTGGTGGCCCGTGGTGCCGTGGGATAAGCAGCCAGTCGAAGCGGCCGCCTGGACGGAGATCCTCAACCAGCCGCTCGACCTCACCCGCAAGGGCAAGGCCGGCGAGCAGCATCGCTACCAGATCAAGCGGGTCAACCTGACGGTGGACCGAGAGGGCAAGGTCATCAGCCGCATGACCGCTGAGGCCGAGTTGGCGCGGACGCTTGTGCGCGAGGCCGAACCCGGCCTCTGGGTCGAGCAGTGCGAGTGGCAGAGCTTCGCCACCGCGATGGGCATGGGCCCGGACGAGTACCCGAGCCTCCAGGAGTTTCCGAACGCGCGAGGCATCTCCTATGAGTTCTCACCTCGCGAGTTCGACTACGTCAACCCCCCCGCCGACTTCGGCCGAGTCGGCGACGATGCCGTCGGGTACCTGCTGAAGGTTCTCACCATGGACGCCATGGGCTGGGACACGGTCCTTCTTACCCTCCGCGACGAGGCTGGGAGCAAGGTGCACATCGGGGACACGTGGCGCCACGCGGCCTTCGAGCCCTGGGACATCACGTCTGCCACAGGGGAGGAGTCGGTAGGCCAGTACCACGCGGGTGAGATGCAGACCAGCATCGCTGGCTTGACTCGCTTTCGCGGAGAGCCGTGCGTGCTCATCTGGTTCTCGATGGAGGGCAACGAGGTGACCCAGAAGATGGACACGCCGCAGGTCGCACTGGATATGAAGAGCACCGAGTACTTCCGCGGCGAGATCGCCGCCTCCCTCGTCGACGGCCGCGTCGTTGCGATGGAGATCTGGGGCCCTCTGCCCTGCGTTATGAAGATGGGCTTCGGCGGAGAGCCGCCCACAGAGCAGCCCATAGGGGCCTTTATCCAGCAGGTCAGCATGTGGGAGGTCCCAGCCGTTGCGCAGGAGCAGCCCTCCGGCCTGTGACATCACTGGGACCCGAAGTGGGCGCGCCGGGTAACGTCTAGCTCGGGGAACTGGGCAGGATTCGGCGCAGAGGTACGGCAGCCACCGCAGCTAAGATCGCGGTGGCTGCCGATGCGTAACAGAGATGCTAGCAGCGTGCGAGTCGATGGGCTTGGCGCCGATGCCTGCCGGGAGCCGTGGGTGTGCTAGACCACCGACTTCACTCGGTCTATGTACGCCTCCCATACCCGCTTCATCTGGGCCTGCGCTTCGTCCGGTGGCAGAAGGTTGTGGGAGATGTTCACGATGGGGGGCTGGCCGCGCTCGCTGAGCAAGCGTGCCACCTCGCAGTTGATCGCGTTGACCGCGGTGACGAAGCCGAACGTCGAGCCGGGCCCCACCTTCTCTCGCAGGCCGGGTATCTCGATCATCGCGTCGCCGGCCGGGACACAGGTGTCGACGACGATGTCGGCTATCTCGCAGAGGCGCTTTCCGCTGGAGTGGCGAGGAGGCACCGACAGAGTGTGCTCCATGGAGGTGAGCGCGACCAGGGTCAACCCCTGCTTCTTGGTCTCCAGGGCCATATCGATCACGACCCCGTTGATGCCGGAGTGTGAGAAGATCATCATCGTATCGCGCGAATCGAGGCGGTAGTTCTCCAGAATGATCTGAGCGAACCCCTCCAGCCTCTCCAGAAAGAGGAACTGAGGCACGCCGCTGTCACCGACGACGTTCGTGAAGTACGACAGGCAGTGCTCTGTCATCGGGTGATAGCCCACGAAGCCGCCGATGCGAGGGTAGCATTCCATCACCGGCAGGGAGCCGTGCCCCGCCCCGAACAGGTGGACCATGCGGCCGGCGGAAATCGATTCGGCGATCGTTTCCGCCGCAGCCGAGATGTTGTCCCCCTGTGTGTCCCGGATTCGGCGGTGAATCTCCTCCGTCTTCTCGAACCAGTTCTGCGCAGACATCAGTCGGCTCCCTCCTTCTGGTCAGTGTGTTGCCAGGCCAGGCGTGCGGCCCCCAGCCAGGCCGCGTCTTCGCCCAGCTTCGCGACCACGACGCGAACGGCGCGAGCGATCTGCGGCTGAGCCTCCTGCAGCACAAGGCGCTGCACCCGCGGCAGCAGCAGGTCAGCGCCCCCATTGATGACACCTCCGGCCAGCACGACAATCTCCGGGTCCACCAGGCTCACCAGGTTCGCCACCGCCAGGCCAAGCGCCTGTGACGCTTCGTCAACCGCCTGCCGCGCCTCGGGGTCGCCCTTGCGGGCCGCCTCGAAGGCTTCCTCGGCTGTCTCCTTGCTGGCAGCGGCGGCGATCGCTGGCCCTGAGGCGATGGTCTCGAGGTCCCTCCCTGCTGGACTCCCCGTGGCCTCGCCCTGCCGCCAGTCGAAGGCCCACCACCCGAGCGCGCCGGCCACTCCGACGTGTCCGGTATGGAGGCGTCCCCCGAGGATCAGCCCCCCGCCGATCCCCGTCCCGATGGCAACGAGGGCGACATCCTTGGCTCCCCGCGCAGCCCCGCACCACCATTCCCCCATCGCCCATGCATGGCCATCGTAGTGAAGGGAGACAGGGAGCCCCAGGGCGTGCGAGACGGGGCGGGCGACCTCAACCTCTTGCTGCCACCCCGCTATGTTCGGAGCCCAGAGGACGCGATCGGCTTGCCGATCGATCACCGCCGGGACGGCAATGCCGACCCCGGCCAGCCGGCCTTGCGCGGGCGCCTCCTCCCGGATCAGATCGTGGAGCAGGGCGGTGATCTGATCCACGACATGCTGTCCCCCCTCTGCTGCCGTAGGTACGCGGTGGGAGGCGACCACGCGGCCCCGCTCATCCGCGATGCCGGCCGCGATCTTAGTCGCTCCGACATCTACACCCGCGAGAAGCCGGTCCCCCGCCATCTGGTCTCCTGCCGGGCTTGGCACTGAGTCCACGAGAGTCTCCCCCTGTGTGTTGGCTGCGTCTTGGCCAGCTACACTGGGCGCTGTGCTGATTCTCCGACGGGAAGAGGCGCACCTCTGCAGGTGATGGCGGCCGGCGCGGTCTGGCCTAAAGGACCCGGTCAGTACCGCAGCGAACGCGCAGTGAGTTCCAGCACAGAGAAGATGGGATGGATGGACGTGATGCGAAGCCCGGTGGTCAATCTCTGCGGCGACGACGAATCGCTCTGGCAGGCCGAGGACGCCGGCGCTGGCGGGGGCGCCTTCCACAAGCCGGGCCTTGCTGCCGGCTCCTCGTTCACGTTGACGCTCACCCGCGCTGGTCGTTGGCGGAGTGCTCCTCGGCATGTGGAGCCGGACCGCCCCTATGTGCTCGAATGTGACGTGAAGGGGCGCGGCCGGATCGGGCTGGTGTGGGTACGCGAGGGCAGGCCGCTGGGGCAGCTCCCCGATGGGGCCGCTCACACTGGGCAGGTGTGGACCTCGCCCGATGGCACGCCTCGATTCGCTCAGTTGGCGGAAGTGGGATCGGTCTGGTCTGAAGAGATCGCAGCCGACGAGTGGCAGCGTGTGAACGTGAGTGGCGTCAGCCCGGTTGCGGCAAACCGCGTGCAGGTGGTGCTGGAGTCCCTCGGGGAGGGGGAGGCGGCCTTCGATTCCCCCTACCTGGATGGGCTGGGAGCCGTGCCGGTGGAGATCGCCCTGCCTCCCGCATATCACCCAAGCAGCAGCAAGGTGGCGACCGTTGTCGTCCGGGAGCGGGCCGCCGGTGGGAGCTTGGAGATTCTGTCAGGGGGGGAGGTCGTCTTCTCGGGGACGCTCCGGCGCTGGGGCGAGTACATCTGGGGTCGGGAGCACTGGGAGGCCGACCTCACGGGCCTGCGCGACGCTGGCGCGTACCGTCTGCGCGTGACCTTCGAGGATGGTAGGCAGGCGACATCGCCCGAGTTCCGCCTCGATCCGGACCTCTACCTCACAGCCGCCAACCTGACTGTGCAATGGTTCAACACGCAGCGGTGTGGGGTCGAGGTGCCGGGATGGCACCCGGCCTGTCACTTGGATGACGCGCTGCTCGCCCGCAGTCACAACCGCCCGCTGGGGCCCGGGGGCGAGTGGACCATCGCCGGCGAGGCCGATCTGACAGGCGGATGGCACGACGCTGGCGACAACCACAAATACATCTGCTGGTGCTATCTCGCGCTGTGGGCATTGGCTCGCCTCCAGGGGATCCAGAAGGTGGACCAGCACACACTGGGAGAGCAGCTTCCCGATCCCCTGGCCGAGGCCGCCTGGGAGGCGCGGTTCGTGCTCAAGACCATCAGCGACGATGGGCTCTTCCCCCTTGGCATCGTCTCCCGCTTCGGGTGGCTCGATACTCCCATCCATGAGGAGACCGACAACGTGCGGGGCACCGGTGACGAGCGAGCCCTGCCTCTGCCGAGCGAGAGGATCTGCGACATTCCCACCTACGGGCCGGCGTTCACGTCGGCCCTGGTGTCGAGCTCGCTCGCCGATCTCGGCGTCGCACTGCGCGGCCGTGATGATGAGCTGGCGGCGGCCTGCCTGGAGGCCGCGCTGACGACATGGCGGCACCACCACACGGCCGAGCCTCCAGATGCCGAGCATCTGCGCTGGCACGCGGCCTTCGCGCTCCTGGACGCGGCGCTCTACAGGGCGGAGCCGAAGGAGGAGCTACAGCACGACCTCGAGCAGCGGATCGAGCTGATCATCGCCCAGCAGAAGCCTGAGGGCATCTTCCCGTTCCCCAGGGAGTGCAGCGACTACCGCGAGCGCGTGCTCGGCATTCCGCCCGCGGAGCGCGCCAAGTTGCCGTACCTCTCACCCGCGGGCGCGCCCTACGCGATCTCGCACGAAGCCTGTGGGATCGACTACATCCCCGCGCCGTTCACTTACCTCCACGCGCTCCTGGACTACCTGCAGCTCTTCCCCACAGGCGCGCACTCCGCCGCGGCGAGGGAGGCGCTCTCCCGCGCCATGGACCTGGCCGTATCCCTGACAGACAGGACGCCGTTCGGGCAGATGATGGAGTGGACCTTCGCCCCCGACCCGGTGAACTTCGTGCAGATGTTCCACGGATACGACTGCGCGCTGCTGTCGCTCGCGGTCGTTGCCTGCCGTGCGGCGGGCGAGCTCGAACGACCCGAGCTCTTGCGGCTCGCGGAGCAGCAGATGCAGTGGGTCCTCGGGCGCAACCCGCGAGCCACAAGTCTGGTATGCGGCGTCGGCCACAAACAGCTCGGGATCTACCATACGGGGCTCTCGCGCTACGAAGAGCATCGCACCGGCGAGCAGCCGGGTGGCGTGGTGAACGGATTCGTGTCGATGGGCGCGCCGGGCCCGACCCGCACGGGGCCGCCCTATCCCTGGGACTTCCCCTACCTGGACATTCGGTCGCCGGCCGAAGAGGCCCGATGGCGAGGAGCAGACGCGGACTGGTGGACGAACGAGACCTGGGTTCCGAACAGCTCCTGGTTCATTCTCGCGGCCGTCGCTCTACATCGAGCCTTGGAGAATCAGACATAGGTCGGACTGCGGGTGCCGCTCATCCGGGGTCTGGATCACCTGGGCGAACTGCTGGCGGACTTCGAGATGTACTACAGCCTGCACCGGTGCCATCGGCGGCTGAGCGGTGCGACACCCTCGATGGTATACGAAGGAGGCAGCTGGCAGAAGCCTGGCCGCTCCGCGAAGACGCTCCGACACCCGATCCGGGTGCGGCACTTTCGGGAGCAGCAGATCAGCGTCTATGAGCTGGCTGCCTGAGCGGCGTCGATGACCAGGATCCTGTCCAGATTACGGTCTCACGAGGCCTCGACACCCGCAGGGTGCCGCACACCGGTCACGCATCATACGCGAGAGGGACCACTACCGCAAGGCCAGAACCCTCCTACAGTGGTCTCATCGCCCCTCGACACATACAGGGAGTCGCAAGATGGGTGATGGGGCAGCGAACCGCTATGGGACCAAAGCGTGGCAATCAGGGCCCGGGTGGCATTTGCAGAAAGCACAACGGGAACCCCACACTCTCGACGCCTCAGATTCGCTCTCGTAGACTTCAGGCCCTTCGCGGACGGATGACCGCCCGTCCTGTGCGGACCCCTTCGTTCCCATCCTTCCCACCCGCGGTATTGGAAACATGAGGGTGCTGCTAATCGAAGACGACGCTCAGGTCGCAGACGTGCTCCGGCTCTACCTGGAGTCCGAGGGCTTTGAGTTCGAGTCGATAGGCTCGGGAGAAGAGGGCCTGCGGCGTTTCCACGAGACCGCTCCCGATCTGGTCGTGCTCGACGTCCTTCTCCCCGGGATTGACGGCTGGAGCGTCGCACGTGCGCTCCGCAAGCGCAGCAACGTCCCGCTCATCTTACTAACCAGCAGGACCGAAGAAGCCGACCGAGTGCTAGCCTTCGAGTTGGGAGTGGACGACTACGTACCCAAGCCCTTTAGCCCGCGAGAGTTGTTGGGCCGCGTCAAGGCGGTGCTGCGCCGCGCTAACGCGGGTGCTTTCTCTGCGCGCCAACAGGTGCTTCACTACCGAGGCCTGACGGTAGATCCAGTGAGCCGAACGGTCGAGCGAGACCGACGCGCTGTGGAGCTTACCCGACGCGAATTCGATCTCCTCTGGCATCTGGCGTCCCACCCTGGTCGAGTGTTCTCCCGGGAAGCATTGTACGAGAGCGTGTGGGGAGATGAGCCCCGCGGTGACCTACACACCCTGGAGGTACACGTCAACCGCCTGCGATCCAAGCTTGAGTCGCCACCGGGGCCTCGCTACCTGATCACCATACGTGGCGTGGGCTACAAGTTCGAGGTGACGGATCGTGCGTAGGGCCCGCCCCTTGTTGCTGCAGCTCACCCTAAGTCACGCGGCCATCGGGGTGCTCGCCTGCGCCGCTGTCGGGGTGATGCTGGCGGTGCTGCTTCCAGAGATCTACCTGCGGAACCGGGAGCGGGCACTGGTGGCGATGGGGCACGGACTGGCGGCAAGAGTGGCGCCGACCCTGGCGCAGGGATCGGCCATCCGCGGACTGCTGATCGGAAGCACGGAGGTGGGCAGCATCGCCATCGCGGACGTTCAGGGCAGGGTGGTGGAGAGCCTCTCGCCCGGAGGGCGCGGTGGCCGAGGCCTTGGACTCCGAAGGCGCATGGGCGCCGGATGGAGCGGCCTGGCCGGAATCGACACGCTCTGGCAGAGCCGATGGTCTGAGGTGCTTTCTGGCCAAGTAGTGCAGGGCCGCATTGCGGTGCCAGAGGAGGGAGCCGTCTTCGTGGCGGCCATCCCCGTCGAGCACGAGGGGCGGGTCATTGGCGCGATGGTGCTCTATGCCTATCTGGCGGAACTCCGCGTCGCAGCTACGGCTCTTCTGCCGCTCATTCTCTCGGCCTCCATCGTCGCTGCTGCTGCCGCGACACTCGCCGGGCTATGGGCTTCTGCCCGCATGGCGCGGCCCTTGCGAAGAATGACGGAGGTGGCGGAACAGATCTCGCAGGGGGACCTGTCGCTGACGGTCGAAGCGCCGCCGTGGAAGGAGGGTGAGGCGCTCGCACGGGCCCTCAACCACATGACCGGAAGCCTGGCTACTCAGGAGAAGGCACGCCGGCAGTTCGTCGCGGACGCCTCCCACCAGCTGCGCGCCCCTCTCACCTCCCTCCAGGCACAGGCCGAGGCACTGCTCGATGGCGTGGTGCAGGATGCGGAGACGCGGGAGCAGTTCCTGACGCGCATCGTCGAGGAGGTGAAGGGCCTCTCGGCCCTTGCGCAGGAGTTACTGGATCTGGAGCGCATCGAGGCCGGCCCGCACGCGCCGCGGCCGGAGGCAATCGACCTCTCCGAGATGCTGAACGAGGTGGCCGCGGCTTTCTCTGCCGCTGACTCGGCACCCCTGTCGGTCGAGGTACCCATTCAAGTGGCACGAGCCTTCGCCGACCGCTCTGAGGTTCGGCAGGCGCTAGCGAACTTGGTGAGCAACGCGCTCGAGCATTCGCCCTCGGGCCGTGGGGTGCGGCTCATAGTACAGCAGGTCGGGGGAATGGTACGCGTCAGCGTCGCCGATCAGGGGATTGGACTGTCGCAAGAGCACCTGTCCCTCGTGTGGGAGCCCTTCTACCGCGTACCCGGAGCCACTACCAGGGGCAGTGGGCTAGGTCTGGCCATCGTGAAGCGGCTGACAGAGCGCCAGGGGGGACGAGTTGGGGTGGATAGCAGGCTGAACGAAGGCAGCACGTTCTGGTTCGATCTTCCCGTGGCTGAGTGATATGTACCCCTAGGGGAACGCGGACCTTGAGGAGGGCGAAGCGGACAAGGCTGTTCGGGCTCCTTGTCTGACGGCACGCTTCATCGTTCCTGTTCAAGCCGGGGCCGCCGAACTCCTCGCCGCCGACAACCACCAGCAGTTTCTCGGGCGACCCCTGTCGCAACGTCACCTGAGTGGAGACGCGCCTCCTCTGCGGTGGACCCTCCTGCCCCACGTATCCCAGGATTCTCGAAGAGAACCGAGGGCGACGCTGTGCATTTCGCTACGCTGCTGCGACTCTCGCTCCTCACTGCTCGGCCCCCCGCTCGTGCCACTAGATACCCATGGCAGCACCCACGTGGAGGACTTCCCTGGATCTCTCCGGTCGGCGAGGAACCTCATGTCCTGCCAGACCACGAAGTGACCCGCGCGGATGGGCATGGTCTCCTCCTGACACTCGGCGCGTCCTCTTCTCTTCTCTCGCCCTGCGCCAGGCGTTGGCTCCGCTTCTCTTGCTGGGGGGTCGTTACGGTCTGCAGTTGTCCTTGGACATTTCCGTGGCAGATTTGAGGCGGCCTTGAACCGCAGTTGAGCTTCTGTTGAGGCTCACATGCTACTCTACAGACCGCGAGCAGTTCCTCGCGGAAAGGAGACGACACTTGAATCGGCTTCGGATCTTGCTGGTCGTGCTGGCGGTAGTGGCCTCGGCAGCGGTGGTGGTGATGATCACCATGGGCTCCGGGGCGAGCCAAACGGCGATGGCGGCCGGGCTGCCGGCGGCAGGCGGTGGCGGCTGCAGCATGAGCGAGGGCAGCGGTGGTGGCGGCTGCAGCATGAGCGATGGCAGCGGTGGGGAGGCGAGTTGCGGCATGGCCGGCGGGGGTCGAGGCATGCGCCGCAGACGCATGATGCGCGGCGCTGGCAGTGATCCCATGCCGCAGGGCACCGAAGACAAGGGTCATGGCAGCGCGGAGAAGGCTGCCATCAGTGAAGCCCTGGGTCACGACTGCGAGGCCGCCGGCTGTGGCGGACCGAAGGGTGGTGACTGCGAGGCAGTTGGCTGTGGCGGGGCAGGAGGGAGCAAGGAAGGCGGCCATGGCGGGTGCGGCGGCGCGAGCGCTGACGCCACGCCTGGCGAGGGAGAGGCCCAGAGACCAGGAATCGACGAGCTGGGAGCTGTGGCGGACTGAGCAGCCGCTGGTGAAGGCGTGACTCCTGGCCGAGCAGACGGCTGTAAAGGAGTGAGGCCCCATGGACGAACGATACACGAATGCTAGGTCGTACCGCATCGTCATCGGCGCACTGTCTGTCTTCGTCCTCTTCGCCCTTTGGCAGATCGTAAACCACGTCGTGCTGATGGATCTACTTCGGCTGCCGATGTTCACCTACCATGCCGTCTCCCTCGGCGCTGAAACTGTCCTAGCTGCCGGCCTGCTGGTCTTCGTTGCTCAGGCATTGATCCGGAAGAACAGTCAGCTGGCGGAGAAGAGCAGGCGACTGGAAGAACTGGACCGTCAGAAGAACATGCTTACGACCGCGCTCGTGCATGATCTGCGTCAGCCCCTCACCGGACTGCTGAGTGGGCTTATCAGCGTACTGCAGCACGGACGTCTGGACAATGCGACAAGGGAGATGCTCCATCTCGTGCAGCTTGGTGCCGGCAATCTGCAGGCCATGGTCACGGATCTCTTGGACGTGGCAGCTCTTGAGGCAGGAAAGCAGATCATCAGGCGAGAGGCAGTCGATCCGGCAGATTTCATAAGCGCCGGCGTCCAGGATGTGGGCCTGATCGCCCTGGACAGAGAAGTCGATCTCTACTTGGACGTGCCTGATGATCTACCGGCCGTGAACGGCGACGCACCCAAGCTGCGACGCGTGGTCATGAATCTCGTCGACAATGCGGTGAAGTTCACACCGTCCTACGGTACCGTGTCGGTCAAGGCCTGGGATGATCCCGAACATGGCCGCATCCTTGTAAGCGTTCGCGACACAGGGAGAGGCATACCGGACGAGTTCCACGACTGCATATTCGAGAAGTTCGCGGTGCTCGATAGTGGTCGGTCCGAAGGGCGGAGGCCGAGCGGCCTAGGACTCACGTTCTGCAAGATGATCGTCGAGGCTCATGGGGGGGGCATCTGGGTCGAAAGTGAGGTGGGCCGGGGCAGCACCTTTGCGTTCTCCTTGCCCGCGGCCTCAGAGATGACGAGGTGCGATTGTGCAGTCGCTGGTGAAGGCGTGATCCTGGCCGAGTAGACGGCTGGAAAGGAGTGAGTCCCCGTGGAGCAACGATACACGAATGCTAGGTCATACGGCATTGCCGTCGGCGTACTGTCTGTCTTCGTCCTCTTTGCCCTTTGGCAGATCGTAAACCACGTCGTGCTGATGGATCTGCTTCGGCTGCCGATGTTCATGTACCATGCCGTCTCCCTCGGCGTTGAAACTGTCCTAGTGGCCGGCCTGCTCGTCTTCGTTGCTCAGGCGTTGATCCGGAAGAACAGTCAGCTGGCAGATGTTGGGATGGGAGAGGGAGCTGGCGGCACGGGCCTCTCGTTGGAACCGCTCGATGGCCTCCCATCGAGTGCGGGGATCGACGTTCTCGGGCCAGAGCACGGTCTTATTGGCCACCGTCGCGCCCTCGGGCGAGAGCGCCTGGTAGACAGTGCCCATGCCCCCTCGGGCGTGCTCCCGGGTGATCGTGTAGTCGGCGATCTTACGCAGGCTCACTGCGTCACCTCGCCCTTCAAGCTCACGGAATCACTGCAGGAGACCCGACTACATTGCCCTGACAGCGCCGATTCGCCGTCATGTGACAAGTGCCTGCCAGCCTTGTCGGCTGCGGTCACATAACGGGGGAATCGTGAGCGAAGTCCCGGTTGCACAGGGCAGAACACTGGGTAACATCGAGCCGCGCGGCCAAACGCGAGCCGACACAGAAGTCCGTTTGGCGATTGGCTGCCCCGGGTGCTCGTGGGCGTCCTGCAGGACATACAGGGTCTCTGTCGTGCCAGGGCTGAGCTGCCAACGCGCCGAAGCACTGACCTCAGAGCCGCCACGGATGGCAATGAGGATTTGTGGGAAGTGGAGCAGGCAAATGTCACGGACCTGGGCTTTGACTCTGGCGGCGATCGCCCTAGCGCTCGGCGCCTCAGCCGCGCCGGCCAAAGCGGACACGCAGACGTTCAGCCCCACGGCAGATACGTACATCACTGAGTACGAACCCGACCTCGTCTTCGGGGCCGCTGATCTGCGTGCCGACGTGCTCAACACATGTCGTGGCCAGGGGCACTGCGACCGCGACGACGACGGCTATGTGCGCTCTGTCCCTCTGGTCCGATTCGACCTGTCCGCCATACCTCCGACATCGACCATCACCTCGTGCGAACTTCACCTCGAGTGCTGGCAATTCGGCCACAGCATGGGACAGGACCAGCGTGACCTGGCGATCAGCGCCTATCGAATCACCTCGGGGTGGACCGAGATGGTGACGTGGCATAGCAGTCCGAGCTGGACAGAGGACTTCGGGCCTTCGGTGGCCGTGGGCGATAGGGGCCCCGTGGTGATGGACGATGCTGCTCTGGCCGACATCGTCCAGATCTGGGTAGACGGCCTAGCCCCGAACTACGGGCTTCTCCTGTGGCCGGGGGAAGACATTGACTACTGCGGCGCGAAGTTCTACAGCAGAGAGACCGCGCCCTCCGCCCCCGACGGGCCCCACCTGACCGTCACGTACATCCCCCCGGCGCCCGGCACTGTCGTGGAGGCCTGGCGGGGAGGAGGGTTCGGATCGCCCGCCGCCCTGTCCGTCAACCTGGCCGACGGCTCGTGCTGGGTGGCTGACGAGGCCAGCAACGAAGTGGTGCATTTGAGGGTCGACGGCGTGGAGCTGTGGCGGGGAGGGGCGTTCGACAGTCCGCAGGGAGTATCCGTGAACCCGACGGACGGCTCCTGCTGGGTGAGTGACAGCGGGAACGGACAGGTGGTGCGTCTGGCCGGGGACGGAACCGAGCTGCTGCGGCTCGGGGGATTCAACTGGCCCGCAGCCATCTCTGTCAATGCTGCCGATGGGTCGTGTTGGGTGGCCGACGAGCAAGCGGATCTGCCGGGCCCCGCGGTAGTCCATCTGGCTGCCAACGGGACGGAGCTCCTGCGGATCGCCGGCCTTTGGGGCGAGTCCCTCTCTGTCAACCAGGCGGATGGCTCATGCTGGGCGAGTGACACGCTGAACGCAGATGTGCTCCGCCTCACCGGGGACGGGACAGAGCTGTGGCGAGGGCCGCTGGCGTCTCACTCGGTCTCGGTGGACCCGACGGACGGCTCGTGCTGGGTGGTGGACTCCAGTGGCTCTCAGGTAGTCCGCCTCGCCGAAGATGGCACAGAGCTGTGGCGGGGAGGGAGCATCTCGTCGGAGGCGGCTGTCATCGCCGCCAACCTCGCCGATGGTTCGTGCTGGGTGGGCGACTCAGTTGAAGTGGTGCACATGGATGCCGATGGGAGTGAGCTCTGGCGGGGTGGTGGATTCATGGCGCCCCGCGCCATCTCCGTCAATCCGATGGACGGATCCTGCTGGGTCGCGGACACGGGCAATGGGCAGGTCGTGCGTCTTGTGGTTATCGGCTACGAGGGGCCGCGCTTCCCGGATGTGTTGCCGTACCACTGGGCCTATGAGGAGGTAGAGGCCTGCTGTGACGCAGACATCGTCCGCGGGTACCCCAACGGCCTCTATCGCCCCAACGTCGCCGTCACTCGCGACCAGATGGCCGTCTATGTCTCCCGCGCCCTGGCACAAGGTGACGAGAACGTGCCGGAGTTCGCCGGCGCCCCGACCTTTCCCGATGTGGGAACAGAGCACTGGGCTCTCGATCATGTGGAGTACGCCGTTTCGCAGAACGTCGTCGCGGGGTACCCGGACGGCTACTACCGGCCCCAGTACGAGGTGACTCGCGATCAGATGGCAGTCTACATCGCCCGCTCTCTGGTTGCCCCGGCCGGCGAGGCCGCCCTGGCCGACTACGTGGCGGCCGACCCGCGCAACTTCCCCGACGTGGCCTCGGACTTCTGGGCTTACACCCACATCGAATACTGCGTGGAGAACGGCGTTGTCCAGGGATACCTGGACGGCTACTACCACCCAGAGTATGTCGTCACTCGCGACCAGATGGCCGTCTACATAGCAAGGGCGTTTGGGCTGCTGATGTAGTCGCTGAGCCGAGAACTTCCTGCCCTCTCGGCGCGTCTAATACGTGAGGGGGGCAGTCTCCCTGAGACTCCCCATGTTCGGCCCCCTGGCACAATCCGACTGGTGGGAGGCGTACAATGCCTGTGCAGCGCGTCTTGCTCTGGGCTCTCTGCTGTCTCCTCTGTGCCGCGGGTCCTGCTGCGGCGGGCGAGCTGGTCGCCTGGGGCAGCAATTACCTTGGCCAGTGCGACGTCCCGGCCGCCGCCCAGTCCGGCATCATCGCCGTCGCCGCAGGGGAATACCACAGCCTGGCGCTGACGGCCGCCGGCGAGGTGCTCGCCTGGGGGGACAATAAACAGGGCCAGTGCGACGTCCCGGCCGCCGCCCAATCCGGCATTATCGCCATCGCCGCCGGGGGGCACCACAACCTGGCGCTGACCGCCGCCGGGGAGGTCATCGGATGGGGGGTCGCTGCCCACGGCGCGGCGACGCCGCCGCCGGGGGCGCAGTCCGGCGTCATCGCCATCGCCGCCGGATACGCACACAGCATGGCGCTGACTGCCGCCGGCGAGGTGCTCGCCTGGGGGGACAACGCCGTCGGCACATGCGACGTCCCGGTCGCGGCCCAGTCCGGCATCATCGCTATCGCAGCGGGGATGCATTACAGCATGGCGCTGACCAATGCCGGGCAGGTCATCGTCTGGGGGGACTACCAGGTCGGCGAGTACGATGTCCCGGTGGCGGCCCAGTCCGGCATCATCGCCATCGATGCCGGGCGCGATGTCGGCCTGGCGCTGACCGATGCCGGGGAGGTCATCGCCTGGGGCTACAACGGCAACGGCGCCTGCGATGTCCCGGTGGCGGCCCAGTCCGGCATCATCGCCATCGCCACCGGGGCGAACTACGGTCTGGCGCTGACCGAATCCGGCGAGGTGCTCGCCTGGGGGGGAGGGGATAACTACTACGGCCAGTGCGATGTCCCGGTGGCCGCCCAGTCCGGCATCATCGCCATCGATGCCGGGGCGCAGACGTACCACAGCCTGGCGCTGCGGGTGGAGACGACGGCACCGGTGGCTGACTTCTCAGGGACCCCCACCACTGGCAGTATCCCGCTGACGGCCTATTTCGCCAATCTCTCCGCCGGTGATCTCACCTCCTGGGAGTGGGACTTCGGGGATGGCGGGACCTCCACTCAGCGGAACCCCTCTCACACCTACACCGGTGTCGGCAGCTATACGGTGAGCCTGACGGCCACGAGCATCTTCGGCTCCGACACCGAGACCAAGAGCGATTACGTCACGGTGTGTTTCGTCGATGTGGGGGAAGGCCACTGGGCCGCCTCCGAGGTCGATGCCTGCGCAAGCGCCGGGATCGTTTCGGGCTATCCGGACGGCAGCTACCAGCCGGGGGCTGCTGTGACCAGGGACCAGATGGCCGTGTACGTCTCCCGTGCTCTGGCCGGAGGGGATGAGAACGTGCCCGACTTCACCGACACGCCGACCTTCCCGGATGTCGATGGGACGCACTGGGCACTCGACTACGTCGAGTACGCGGTCGACCAGAACGTGGTGGCCGGATATGAGGACGGCAACTACCATCCCGAGCGTCAAGTGACCCGCGATCAGATGGCCGTCTACGTGGCTCGTGCCCTAGTAGCGCCGGAGGGCGAGGCCGGCCTGGCCGACTACGTCCCGGCCGATCCGCGGGACTTCCCCGATGTGGCCAGCGGCTTCTGGGCCTACACGCACGTGGAGTACTGTGTCGAGCACGGAGTTGTCGCCGGCTACCTCGATAACCTCTACCACCCCGAGATCGTCGTCACCCGCGATCAGATGGCCGTCTACGTGGCGAGGGCGTTTGGGTTGACGCCTTAGCGTCCGCAGGAGCCCTGGGTCGCCTGCCGCGATACGAGGCCAGCGATCGAAGTCGACGAGTTCCTGGTCGGCGCAATGGGCGGCCGGGCTACTTCCCCATCTTCCTCAGCGCGCGCAGGCAGCGATCGACACACTCCAGCGGCGGATAGGCGTAGCTCTCCTGCTCGACGATGTACCACTCCGTCTTCCCGGTCGCCTCGCATAGCTCGAAAACGTCCTGCCATCGCACATCGCCTTCACCTATCACGGCCTTGTCATTCGTGCTGGAGTACTCCTTGAGATGGACTGTCAGCGCCCGTCCAGGATAGCGCTCCAGGAACTGCACGGGGTCTGCCTTGCCGTGAAGGCAGTTTCCCAGGTCGATCTGCATGACCACTTCGGGAGAGGTGTTCCCGAAGAGAGTGTCCCACGGCATCTCTCCGTCCATCGGCGCGAACTCGGTGTGGTGATTGTGATAGCCCGTGTACATCCCGAGCGGCTTCAGCTTCGCCGCCACCTCGTTGAAGACACCGGCCGTGTCCAGCCAGGCGTTCCTGCTGCTTGTGCGCTCGCCTGGGAGGCCGGGCACTACCAGGAACTTGTTCCCGATGGTCTTGTTGTACTCGACGGTGCGCTCCAGTTCGTCGCCCAGCAGTGTGTCCAGCTCAATGTGGGTGCCGCAGACCTGCAAACCTACGTCGGCCACCATGTGCTGTAGCTCCTCGGCCGAGCGGCCGTGGTAGCCAGCGAACTCCACCCCGTCGTAGCCCATGTCCGCCACTGCTTTGAGGGTCGCCGGGAGGTCCTCCTCACACGCCTCCCGCACTGAGTACAACTGCAGCCCGATGGGAATGCTCATCTCGCCTGTCTCCTGTTCTCAACTGGAACCAGTTCCAGAGTTGACACCTTATCCTTGCGCATTAGCCGGACAGGACAGGACTCCTCCCGCGTTCTTCCCGGCCTTCCCGAGGCCGAGCAGTTCCGGCTCCTGTGCCGGGGGCCGCAACACATCGCGCCTGTCCAGCACGAGTGGATCGCCGAGCCCCGATTGGCAGGGCGCTCGCCGCGGCGGACCGCAGACATCTCTGGCCTGTGGCCTGGCCCCCAGGTTGGCCGCACGAGGCTGTGGGCAACTGCAGTCCCAGATAGATGGGCGCTCGCGACAGAGCGCGGCTTAGCGATCGACTGCTTATCTTACAGTCTCATGGCTGCTCACCGCAACCACTGAGCGCCTCCCACGATCCGCGGATTCGGCCATGGCATCCCATACGTCGCCGATGCCCGCATGCGGCCCAGGGAGCATCCCGGCATGCTGATCGGATGGCACTGAAGTGGGAAGGAAGGGAGCCCTGGTCGCGCAAGGCCGACGATGGAGCAAGAACTTGACAAAGAGGGCCTTCCTTGAGGGAGATGTCTGGGTCGCGAGGTCCAAATGTAGGGCGGCAGTGGCTTGATGTGGGGTAACACAGCGTAGGACCTGGTTCGGGGACAGAGCCGGGAACGGTGACGTTGGTGCTAAGGGTCCTCGGGACAAACCACAAGGGCGCCTCCCTGGACGACCGTGAGCAGATGGCAGCGTCTGCCGGGACTGATGACGGCTTCCTCGGCCGGGCTGGCGCGGCGCTGGGGGCGCGCGAGTGCGTCGCACTTCGTACCTGCAATCGGATCGAGATCTACTACCTCGCCTCCACCACGCGGCAAGACGAACACAGTGTCGAGGAGCTGTTTCGTGACGCGTGCGGTCTGTCCGCGCCTACCTCCACTGACTCCGTCTACTGCTACTCGGGCGAGGAAGCTGCTTCTCATCTCTTCGCGGTGGCCTGTGGGCTCGACTCGATGGTTCTGGGGGAGCACGAGATTCTGGGCCAGGTGAGGTCCGCTCTCGGGCAAGCCGTTCGGCTGGGACACGCGGGCCCGGGCCTGACGGATCTGTTCAACCATGCGGTACGAGTGGGAAGGCGCGCCCGGCGGGAAACAGCGATCTCCTCCGGCATCTTCTCGGTTGGTCAGTGCGCCGTGCGCCTTGCCCGCCAAGCCCTTGGCGATCTGAAAGGAAGTCGCCTGCTGGTAGTCGGGGCGGGTCAGATCGCCAGGGTGGTCGCCAAACACATGGCAGCCATGGGTCTGCAGTGTGTCACCATCTTCAGCAGAACGACCGAGAGGGCCCAGGAGCTAGCCGCGACCCTAGGAGGGCGAGCCATCACTGCTGATGAACTGCCCCAGGCGCTGCTCATGAGCGACATCGTGGTGGGATGTGCGGCTGTTCCTCATCATTGCATCGGCGCTGCACAGATTCGCCGAGCCACTCAGGAGCGCGGCGGCCGACCCTTAGTAGTGGTCGATATGGGTGTGCCCAGGAATGTCGAGCCCGAGGTCGGACAGCTTGCGGGGGTCCATCTCTTCGACCTCGACGACTTGTCCGCCGTTGTGGCGGAGAACAGGGATGCCCGCGAGGCCGAGATACTGCGAGTGAAGAGCATCATAGCAGAGGAGGTGATCGCCTATCAGGACCGAGAGACGCAGGCCGAGGCGAGGGCAGTCATCGCGAAGCTACGGGAGAAGGCCGAACAGCTCCGACAAGAGTGTCTCATCCATGCACGCCGTCGACAGCTGCCCGAGGATCATCTGGCGTGTTTCGACTACATCAGCGATCTCCTGGTGCGGAAGCTTCTCCACGCACCCAGCCGTGCTCTTCGCGAGGCATCTTGTGGCGACGACTCGGAGCTTCTGAGCGCTGTCAGGAGGTTGTTCGACATCGAAGTCGAGGACACGTTGCCAGGCGGGGAGGAGAACGAAGATGTGACGGACGCTGGCCGGACCGGAGTCTAGGACGCCGGGACCGATGGCCGCAGGAGCCCCGGGTCGGCCGCACCAGGCACTGGGAAACTAGTGTCCCAGACAGATGGACGCTCGCGACAGACCTCGGCTTAGCGGTCGACTGCTTTCCCTGCATGCTCCTGACTTCTGATTGCAGCTACCCGGTTCCCAGGGCGATTACGGGGCTCAGCTACGATCGTCTCACAAGTGCTCAACACTCACACTATGGCTCGTCGAATGAGAGCTGTAAGTGCTGCTCCTTGCTCCCCAGCAGCTTGCGGATCTCATCGGGGTCAAGGTCCCGCGCCTGCTGACGATGGCTCGCGGCGAGTGCGGCCGCCACGCCGGCGGCCTGGCCTGTGCTCCCGGCGATGGGCATGACGCGGAAGGAGCTCTGGGCGATGTGGGTTCCGCTCATGCATTTGCCGGCGACCAGCAAGCCGTCCACGCCGCGCGGCACAAGCGAGCGATAGGGAATGCCGTACTGCCATGGCCATTCCAGCTTTCCCCTGTCGCGCGAACTGGCCCTCGCCTTCCTCTCTTCTGTCTTTGGCCAAATGTCGATGCCGTATTCTGCGATGGCGATGGTGTCCTCGGGGAACTTCTCAGAGGTGATTTCAGGCTCGGCCATTATGTGCTCGCCGACGACTCGGCGACATTCTCGGACCCCGATGCGAGGGGCGAGGTGGACGGTGTAGCCGTTCTCGCGGAGGCGCGCGAACTCAGGCTCGAGGGATTGGTAGGCCTCGGCGTGGGCTTGGGCGAGCGATAGTGGATCTCTGGTGTCGTAGCCGTGGAACCCGTCGGGACCCCCTCCCCACTGGAGGTAGAGTTCGGGGTCAGTCTCGCCGGGCAAGACAGGCTTCGGCGGCGGTTCGCGTTCCGCATCCGGAAAGGGAATGCCGACGTTCACGTGGACGCCGCGCGGCCGCCAGTCTGCGCGGTCGGAGGGCTTCGCGCCGGGGATGCCCTGGATGAAGTACATCCAGGTGCAGGCCTGGACCGAATCGTCGGCCTTCTCGGGCGCTCGCCCCTCGTCGAAGTCGCTCTTTGCCTCGCGGCCGTACATGATGGTGCAGCCGGCGAGCTCCGAGACGATGCCGGACCCGGTGCAGTCGATGGTGATCTCGCCTGTCACATCGAAGGTGACCCCAGGCAAGACTTCGACCGTCACGCCTGCCACTCGGGGCGTCTCCGTTCCCTTCTTGTGGCGCACGCCCACGGCTCGCGCGCCGGTGAGCATGCGCACGTTCGGCTCGGCGCTGAGGATCTCTCGCCAGGCGCGCTGGTAGCCAGAGGGGAGGAAGAAGTTGGCGCGGGGAGTGGGAGCATACTTGCTCTTCAGGAGATGCTCGAGCTCCGCGTTCACACCTGTTATGGGACGTCCGTAGAAGAGACACACGTAGTAGTCAGACGGCGCGCCGCCGATGACGGGGTCCTCCTCGAGGAGCACGACCTTGGCTCCGGCACGTGCCGCACCGATGGCAGCCGGAATGCCGGCGGCACCGGCGCCCACCACCACAACGTCCGCGCTTAGATCAGCATGGTCTCCCACCTCATCGTCTCCTTGTGTCCGCATGTTCAGTGTTGCCGCCGCAGGACGATACCGGGCCAAGTCCAGGCCGGAGGCGGGTGCGGGTGCCCCGGACCGTCTGTTCCCTTTGAAGAGGCGCTGCCCTGCTCAGGCTGCGGGTCCCGGGAGCGGGCAATGCGGCCGACACTTATATGCGCCCCGTCGTGGCGAGTGCCGCCACAGCCCAGACGCCGCGGTTGAGGAGCTCGCCGACGATGAAGCCGATAGC
>JALGXW010000035.1 GCA_029821875.1 Candidatus Hebobacterum abditum
CCACCAGCTTGACGTCCTGGAGGTTCTCCTTCATGGTGCCGATGCTCTGGACGAAGGCCTTGTGCGCCTTGTCGCGATAGAACATGTCATCGAGGTCAGCGTGTCTCGCCTGAAGGACGGAGTCGGTCACCTCGCCGCCCCAGCCCCGCGGGAAGGCGTAGTGCGAGCAGACAGGGCCCACGTCGCCTCCCCAAGCGCCCTCGTTCGCGTAGAGATAGCCAAGCCAGTCTGTCTGGCCGTAGATGAAGCTTGCACCGCCCTCGATCGTCGCACTTGGGCAGCGCCACACGTCCCGGTTCTTGATGTACTCGTCCAGGACGACCGGCCACGAGAGATAGGGGTTGGCGATGTTGGCCGCCCAGTAGGCTCCGTGTAAGAAGGACGGGTCTGCGTCGGCGCAGTTGCCGACATCGCCGGTGCCGGGTACGGTGGCGAAGTAGTCGATGACCTCCTGGCGGTGCTCCTGCGTGGGGAACGTGTCGTTGTTGTCCGCCAGGTACATCTGAATGGCCAGGGCGATGTTCTTCACATTGGACAGACACACCGCCTTGCGCGCAGACTCACGCGCTCTCGCAAACACTGGAAAGACCATGGCTGCCAGTATCCCGATGATCGCGATCACCACCAGCAACTCAATCAGGGTGAAGCCCTTCCGTCGGCTGTACCACATCTGGTCGTACCTCCCTCTGGGTAAGCGCGCATTCCTCGCGCTCTTCTATTCTGACCACCGTGGCCGCCTCGCGCTCTCGCACCTCCTTTCCCTTCTACGGCCCGCCTCTGCACGCCGGTCGCGAGGCTCCCACTAGCTGCATTATAGCTCTCGCAGGAGCATCTGTCACTCGGCGAGACGATGGATTCTGCGTGTGATCCGGCCGCGCTGAGGCCCCTTCCCTGGCCCGGCCCTAGGTCGACAGGCCACGGGCCCCGGAGAGCACGAAGGCGGAGCGCCCGGTTGGGCGCTCCGCCGCTGTTCACACACGTATCTCGGCGGTGCCGAGATCTGGACTGTCGCCTCAGTTGCCCCACACCCCGGTTCGGGGGTTGTTGTACAGGAATACCATGCCCGGCGGCGGGTCCCCGCACTCCTGCAGATAGCCCTGATGTGAGGTGTTAGGGCTGCAGGTCCATCCGACGGCCTCGAAGCCGCCTTCGTCGGCCTTGGCGATGATCGCCTGGGCAGACATCCAGGCCGCATGGCCGTCGGCGAATCCCATGTTGCTGCCACCGAGGTGGCGGGTGCTGGCCTTCCTCGCCTCGTCGCTGTACCCGCTAGACGTCCACCACAGATTGGACGCGTGCACGTCATAGCACTCCTGGCAATACGCGCCGGAGGGGCAGTCGGTTATCCCGGCTGCGGCACCACCCCAGCCCCACGCGAAGGGGGCGATCCCGCCGCACTCCGAGCAGCAGATCTCGGGATAGGCCATGTTGCCGATGCTGAGCCAGGTCGGCTGGAAGCCGCTGTCGACGATGACCGGCACGTTGGCAACATCCCCGAGGCTCACCATCTTGAGATTGTAGAAGTTCTCCTGCGCGGTGCCGATGTTCTGGACGAAGGTCTTGTTGGCCCCCTCGAACTCCCGGAAGCCGACCAGGCCGGCCGATCGCTGCTGGAGGATGGAGTCGGTCACATCCCCTCCCCATCCGGGCGGGAAGGTCATGTGGTAACACGGGCCGATGCCTGCCTCATCGCCCCAACTTCCCTGGGTGACCTGGAGGTATCCCAGCCAATCGTTCATGGCCAAGATGAAGGTCGCGGCGTTTGTCGTCTTGGCGCTGGGGCACCGCCATACGTCGCGGTTCTTCAGGTACTCGTCGAGGACGACGGGCCACTGGATGTACGGGTTGGCCAGATTCGCCATCCACTGAACGCGCTCGCCATCCTCCCCGACGCGGCACGCGTTCTCTTCGGACCCGCCCGCGCCCGGCATCGTGAACAGCCAGTCAATGACCTCCTGGCGGCGCTCCGACGGGGGGAACGTATCGTTGTTGTCCGCCAGGTACATCTGAATGGCCAGGGCGAGGTTCTTTACATTTGACAGACACACCGCCTTGCGCGCAGACTCACGCGCTCTCGCAAACACTGGAAAGACCATCGCTGCCAGGATCCCGATGATCGCGATCACCACCAGCAACTCAATCAGGGTGAAGCCTCTCCGCCTTGTGAATCTCACCTGATCACACCTCCCTTGGAGTAGAAGCACGTCTTCCGGGGTCCCTTGCCGACCACGGCCCGCCGATCCGGGTTCTCGTCACCTCCTCTCTGGCCCGCGGCCTCTCGTCAGCGGTATTATACCCTTCAGAGGCGAAGTTGTCACTGGAAGCGCTGCCGGTTTCCCTGGAGCATCTGGTGGTTAGGGATTGTTGCCCTCATGTCGGACCCGGAGTGATGATGGGCCGACTGGCGTTCAGTCGCGGACGGGCCGCTCCTCAGTCCTCCCGCAGCAGGAACTTCTCCACCTCGAGGCCCGTCATGTAGTCGAGCACCCGCCGCTCGTAGCCATCATCTCTGCGCGGCCGGGTGGGGCCGCCCCACTGCAGCGTGCGCTTCGGCTGCCAGGGACGGCGCTCCCAGGCGGGGCCGCGGAAGGGGTCCCGCGTCTCGTTCATCCAGTCGAGGAGGGCCCTATGGAGCCGGTCTCGCGCCTCGCCATGGTCGGCCGACTCGATCAGGTTCGTCATCTCTTGCGGGTCGGCTTCGAGGTCGTAGAGTTCGTCAGTCGAGAGCAGATTCACAACGAGCTTGAAGCGGCCGTCGAAGGCGCAACGGATTGGCTGGAACCCACCCCACGCGTCGTGGTCCACCTCGTACCGGTGGAACTCGATGAAGATCGTTTCGTTCGGCCGCTCGGCGGGGTCCTGGAAAGCCGGGAGCATCGACGTGCCTTCGAGAAAGGGTGGCGTCTCCATCCCGAAGGCGTCGAGGATCGTTGGGACGAGGTCGATGTGGGAGGCCGGATTCGGGTTCGCGCTGCCCCTCGGGGTGCGCCCCGGCCAGCGTACGATGAACGGGATGCGGGTGGTCTCGTCGAACATCGCCGGGCCCTTCGTGGGAAGTCCGTGGCTGAGCAGCGGCGTGCCATGATCGGAGGTGAAGATCACCAGCGCGTCGGGCGCGTACTTGTCGACGGCCTCCACCACACGGCCGATCTCGTAGTCCACGAAGGCGTTGCAGCCGAAGTACATCGGGCGGCGAAGCGAGGTCCTGCCTGTGGGCACCTTGGCCTGCTCGGCCCACTCCCGGATGTGGGGCGGCTTGTCGGCCAGGGAATCGGCGGCGTTCTCGCCGACCGGATAGTCGAAGTCGAGGAACATATCGCAGTACGGCGGCGGGCAGGTAGACGGGCCGTGTGGCTCATCGTAAGAGACTACGAGGAAGAGGTCCTCGCCGCCGTGCTTGGCGAGGAAATCGATGGCGCGGTCTGAGCACTGATGGCCGAAGGTGAACTCCTCGGTGGTGCCGTGCTGGTGCGCCTTCTCGGGCGTGTCCAGCTCCCGGGAGAGCTTCCGCTCCGCGGGTGACATCGTCTCCAGCCAGTTGCGCATGTCGAACCAGTAGGCCGAGTCCCAGCCGTCCGGGCACTGCCCGCTCCCGAAATAGTCCGTGCCGTCGAGGTGCCACTTGCCGATGTAGGCCGTGTGGATGCCGTTGTCCTGGAGCCGCTGGCCGATGGTCTTCACATTATCGCCGATGGGCATGTCGTTGCCCCAGCTTCCGTTGGTGTGGGGGAACGTCCCGGTGAACATCGCCGCCCGCGCCGGGCCACACACGGGCTGCGCGGTGTAGGCGCGGTCGAACCGCATGCCCTCTGCCGCGAGCCGATCGATGTTTACGGTCTGCATCTCCGGCCGGCCGTAGCACCCGACGACGTTCGCGCCCTGGGTGTCGGTCATGATGAGAACGACTCGTCTTGGTTCGCTCACTTCCACCACTCCAATCCGCAGCTGCGAGTCTCGAGCAGAGCGGCCGTAGCGTCCCAGAACTGGGGGCCGGTGTCAAGGAGCAGCGACTCGGCCCGCTGCCCTCCTTGCACTCCTCCCCCAGGTGCGTACAATAGGTGGTCTGCCATCCCGGAACTGGGAAAGGTGGCGTCGCACTCCGGGTTCGAGGGGACACCATTGGACGACCGCGAAGTCGGCAAGATGTGGGATGCGAACGCGGACGCGTGGACCAAGCTCGCCCGCATGGGCTATGACGTCTACCGCGACCACCTGAACACGCCCGCCTTCATGAAGATGCTGCCCGATGTGTCGGGGATGCGCGGGCTCGACATCGGCTGCGGGGAGGGGCACAACACTCGCATGATAGCGAAGCGCGGCGCGGATATGGCCGCAGTTGACATCGCGCCCAGGTTCGTCCACCACGCGGCCGCGGCGGAGAAGGGGGAGCCGCTCGGCATCAGCTACGCGGCGGCCAGCGGGGGCGCGCTGCCGTTTCCAAATGAGTGCTTCGACTTCGCGGTCGCACTCATGAGCTTGATGGACATGCCCTGCCACGAAGAGGCCGTGCGCGAGGCGTACCGGGTGCTGAAGCCCGGCGGGTTCCTGCAGTTCTCCATCATCCACCCGTGCTTCTGGACGCCGCGGTGGGAGTGGATTCGCAACGAGGCCAGCGAGCGCGTGGCGGTGGCCTGCGGCGACTACTTCGAGGAACGTTGGGGCGTCGTCGAGGAGTGGATATTCGGCGCCGCTCCTCAGGAGCTGAGGGACAAGCTGCCGAAGTTCCGGGTGCCGCGCTTCTTCCGCACACTCAGCAGTTGGATGAACATTCTCGCCGAGGTGGGCTTCCGGCTCGAGCAGATGCAGGAGCCCTATGCCGACGAAGAGACCGCGAAGCGCTGCCCCGATGTCGCCGACACGCGCATCGTCCCTCTCTTCCTGCATGCACGGTACAGGAAGTAGGGGGCCGGTGTGCGGGGCCGCGCCGCCGCGGCCTAGGGGGCGCCGCTCAGATAAGCGCGTCTTTCTCCCAGCCGACCTTGACGAAGTCGATGCGGTTGAGGTCGGCCACACCCAGGTTGTGGCGCACCTGAGCCATGCGGATGTGCTTAGCGGGAGTGATGGGCTTGTCTTCGCCGAGTTCGAGGCGTCGTTTTGCCGCCAGGAGATGAGCGCCGAGCGCGTCCACGGCCACCGGATCCCGGGAGAGGAAGATGCCCTTGTACGGCCAGACGTATCGGGGATCCCAATGGTGGGGCCCGCGACCGTAGAAGAGCGGGGTCAGCGCGACGAGAATGTTGAGGCGTGTCTTGCCCTTCACCGGAGGCAGGGACCACACGCTTGCGAGGTCCGCGCACGAGTCCGGATGGTAGGCCGACGGGCGGGGAGCGAACATGATGTGATTCTTGATGCAGCCGCCAATGCCCGACCAGTGATGGGACCTGAGCGGCCGGGCGTTTATCAACACGTCGCAGTCGGCCAGCACCCGGCGGGCGTCCCGATCGGTCTTGGGGATGCGACCCTTCGCTGCCCCCGCATCGCGCAGGCGCTGCTCGACGGCCTGCTCGACCGCGGCGGGAGTGGGCAGGTTGCCCCACACGTTCGTCTTGATCCCGACCAGCTTCGGGGTCCCCACGAGCTGTCGCCAGCATTGGACAGGGTCATCTGCGCCGGCCAGCTCGGAGATGCCTCTGTCAATCATTCGGCGGACGACATCAGCGTTGATCTCGCCGGCGGCCGTCACCGCGTTCTCGTCTCGCACCAGCACGACCCGCGATCGCTTTGCCGGAGGCATCCCTTCGCCGGCCAGCGCCTCCGCGCCGACCGCTGTCCCCACGGCCGCGTAGGCCGCGAGGCGCATGAAGTCCCGGCGTGTCATGCCGCTCTCTGACTTGCTCATGTCGTCTGCTCCTCCAGTTTCGTTCGCACTGCGCTCAGCAGCTCCTCGGCCCGCCGGCGAGACGGCGCATCGAACGTCACCATAACGACATCGCCGACGCTCTGCGCGGCCACCCAGCTCCCCGACTCCACTTGGGCTATGCCCGTGTCGCCCGCCTCCGGCAGGTATGCTGCCAGGAAGCCGTCGAGTCCGCGGCCGACCTCTTCGGCCGTCGGGTAGCGCACAAGCAGGAGACGCATCGTCTCTTCCGCGGTCTCGTACGGCGCGAGCACGGCCTCCGTTCGCTCGCCCAGGCCGAGGATGTTGTCGTCGGCCAGGAAGTAGTAGAGGTTAAGAGAGAGATGGTCGTGGAAGTAGCGCACACGCGTGTCGGCCAGGCCTTCGCTGGGCAGCAGGTTGAGCAACTGCGGCGGCGGGCCGGAGGACTCGATCGCTTCCGCCATCCTCGCCCCGAGCGCCCGCACCGCCTCCTCCGTTGCCGCCGTCTCCTCCTCGGCCCACACGGAGACGAAGACGCGGCCCTTCCAGAAGCGCAGCAGACCGGCCGCGTACTCCGAGCCCTGGCCGATGCCCGCCTCGGGATCCTGCCGCTCCGCGCTGAAGACGCCGAAGGCGTCCTCCGAGGATCCCATGTCGAAGACATCGGCCACGATGGCCGGATGGCCGTTCCGCTCGAAGCGAGCGGCCAGCATCCGGCGGAAGCCATAGGCGAGGTAGAGTTCGGCCCCGCCGTCGATGTAATCGAAGAGCGTGTCCCGGTCGTATACCGTGCCCTCGCCCGCGGCCTCCCAGCCGTTGACTTCAGCGGGCACGAGCTGATGCAGTTCCATCGCTTCCTGCTTGCAGCCGCTCATCGGCGCCAGACACACACACGCGCAGAGGGCCCAGATCAACGTGACAGAACGTGTCTCGGTATGGCGTATGTGCACCATATGAAGCCGCGACTTCTGCGCCTGGCGCCCGCGACCTGCCGCACGCTGTGCTACTGCCAGGGGACGTAGTCGGGGTTGGGCTCGGGGATCTTCGCCTCGACGTCATCCCGCCAGGCGCGGAGCATGTCGTGGAGCCGCTTGGCGACCTGCGGCTGCGCCTCGGCCAGGTTGTGCTCCTCGCCGATGTCCTCGCGCAGGTTGTACAGCTCCAGCCGGCCGTCCTCGAAGAACTCGATCAGCTTGTAGTCCCCTGCGCGGACCGAGGAGCCGGGCGTGCCGCCCTGATTGCCGTAGTGCGGGTAGTGCCAGAAGATGGCCTCCCGGTCGAGCTTCGTCCCAGCGCGCAGAAGGGGAACCATGCTGACACCATCGCAGTGCTGCTCCGGGATGAGGTCGAGGCCGGCCGCCTCCAGGAACGTCGGGTAGAAGTCCGGGGTGGTGACGGGCACTTCGCAGCGGCTGCCGGGGCGAGTGACTCCGGGCCACTTGATGATGAGCGGCTCGCGGGTGCCGCCCTCATACATCCATCCCTTGCCCTCGGACAGCGGTCGGTTGGTGGTCGGGCATCCCTCCGCGGTGGACAGGCCTCCGTTGTCGGAGGTGAAGATGACGATGGTGTTGTCGGCGCGGTCGGTCTCCTCCAACACGCGAAGGAGGCGGCCCACGCCCTCGTCCACGCTCTGGATCATGGCGGCGTAGCGCGGATCGGATTGGAGGAGGCGGCGTCTTATGCGGCGGTCCTTCTTGTGCTCGACCGGGAAGAAGGGCCCCTCCTCGAAGGTCTCCTGCTTGTCGAGGCCGAGCTTCTCCGCCTTGGCCGCGAAGTGCCCGGCGTATTCGGGCTTGCCCTGGATCGGCGTGTGCACCGCGTAGTAGGAGAGATGGAGGAAGAACGGCCGGTCGCCGCAGCCGCGGATGAGCCGGATCGCCTCCTCTGTCAGGCGGTCGGTCAGGTACTCGCCCTCCGGCCCGTCCTCCAGGGTCGGGATTCCCCAGGGGCTGAAGTAGCCATTGCGGAGGTATCCCCAACTGCACCCGCCGACGTTGGCGTCGAAGCCGTGGTGCTCAGGGTGGTAGGCCTCGCCCCCGAGGTGCCACTTGCCGACATGCCAGGAGGTGTACCCGCCGGCCTTGAGCGCCTCCGCCAGGCACTTCTCCTCCAGGGGAAGGTGGTCGGTATAGGGCACGTCTATGAGCTTGCCCTTGGCGTGTCCGCCGATCCAGTTGGTGACGCCGACCCGCGCCGGGTACTTGCCCGTCAGCACGCTCGCCCGGGTGGGGGAGCAGACCGGGCAGGAGGCATAGGCATCGGTGAAGCTCATCCCCTCGGCGGCCAGCCGGTCGATGTTGGGGGTCTCGTAGAACTCGCTGCCATTGCATGCGACATCGCGCCAGCCCATGTCGTCGAGCAGAATGAAGACGATGTTGGGTCTCGTGCTCGGAGTGCTTCCGGAACTCATTTCATCCCTCGCCTCTTGAGGTGAGCCGGCGACGGCGTCGCCGGCCAGGCCGAGAGCGGCCGCCGCGCCGACGCCCCGCCTCAGCAGCTCCCGTCGGGTGATGGGTTCCCTCACGCGACCAGCCATGGCGCCTCCGCGTCGGACACTTCCCGAGGCTTCGCCGCCCGTGGCGCTTTCGCCTTCGCGGCGCATCCGTACCCCACGCCGGCCGGTCAGAAGGTCAACACTTCCCAGTCGCTCTTCAGCAGGTCGCTCAGCGGCTCGCCCATCGCTTTCACTTCGATGTCCATCTCACGCAGCCGGTCGGTCACCCCATAGGAGTCGGCGCACACGATGCAGGCCTTCACATCGACACCGTCCGCCATCATGGTCGCGATCTTCTCCTGGAGGTCTTTGTCTCCGGCCAGCAGACGGGCGGAGGGGCCCCATATGATGAGCTGCACCTCGTCGAACCACCCGCTCTGCTTCGCGGCATGGGTGTACATGAGGCAGACTCGATGTGCGACATCGGGATCGCCGCTGCTCCACACCACTGCCACTCGGCTCGCGTCGGGCTCCGACGCGGCCTGGGGGATGGCCCACCATCCGAGGAGAGCCAGCAACACGACCGCACCGCCAACCAGCGAGAAGCGCATTCGTCTCATCACTATCTCCTTTCCTATGACCGAGGGGACTCGTGCTCCGCGGTACTGCGGCTGGAGCTCGAACTGCGTCTAGGCCGTTCGCCGGCAGCCGGCCGTCATCTTCGCCTCTTGAGACGGCGTCCTCGACAACTGGAAGTCTTGCCCTTCCTCGTCGCGGACCCTCCGGAAGAAGTCACAGAACAGACAGCTGATCGCCTTCTGGGCGAACGTGCCGCGAACGGCGCCTCCACACAGGGTGCCGGCCACCTGCCAGCAGCATCGGCCGGCGTTCTTGCCTCGGTTGACTCCGTCGAACGACTCCGCAGTCGCGGCCGCGCACACGCCCAACTCGTCGGCGTTCACCCCGCCGGGCTCGCGGCCGCAATGTTTGTGCTCCCAGCAGTTCCTGGGCATGGTTCCGCCCCTCCTCGATGGACTTCGCACATGGTAGCAGATGCCGGCGGCGGTCGCCCTTGACTTGAGTCAAGTTGGGCCCAACTCCCAGCCCTGGGCTGCGCAGCCGCGGCTCTCCCTTCTTTGCGGAAGCCGCCGCACTCCCCTCCGCAGCAGGTAAGCGCCCTTGGCGTCTGTGCTCCACACTGGCGGTCCAGGTGCACAAGCCGTGCCACAGGCCCGCAGGAGCCCCGGGCGCCCCGAACAGTGCTTGACAGCCGCCGCCTAAAGGGCGAGAGTTGCGCTGGGCGGCCAAGAAATGCGCGACAATTCGCGGCCGATCGCGATACCCTGGTTGGGTGGCTCGCTCACCCACTTCAGCATGATGGCAGGGGGGATGGAAGACACGACCCCGATTGCGCTGGACGGCCCCGTCGGGGAGATGACCGACGAGGCGCTCTTGCGGGGCCTGCGTGAGCGCGACGCGCAGGCCTGCTCGGAGCTGTGCCAGCGGTTCGCGCCCAAGCTCCACCGCTTCGCGGCGGCGCGGCTGGGCTGGGCCAGCGGGCCGGCGGAGGACATCGCCATCCAGGCGCTGGCCGACGCGGTGAGGAACATCCGCCAGTACGACCCGCGGAAGTCAACGCTCGGCGTCTGGCTCTACGGCATCGCGCGGAGGCAGATCGTAGGCGAAGCGCGCCGGCAGCGCCGGCTGAAATCAGTTCCCGCGGGGGCCCAGGTCTCGCTGGCAAGCGTGGGCGAAGCGGCCGCACAGGACAATCCGGTTGCCCGCGTGCTGAGACGACTTGACGCGCAAAGACAGGTGGCACAGGTCGCCGCGATCCTTTCTGACATAGAGTATGAAGTGTTGGTGTTGAGCTGCATCGATCAGCTTTCGGCGAGAGAGATCGGACAGGTGGTGAGGCGATCGGAGCGAGCCGTCCACTCACTCCTACACCGGGCCAAGCAGAAGGCCCGGGAGAGGTTGACGAGAGATGAAGAGCGATAGCGATAGTGGTGGTTTCGGCGAGCTGCTCGACGCGGCCGCGCCGGACATGAACGAGGGATGGGAGGGGCGTGCGAGGGAGGCGGTGAGTGGTGCCAGGACCCGGCGCCCCCGCCCCTTGACGATTGGCGTCGTGGTGGCCGGGATCCTCTTCCTCGCCGCCGCGGGCGTGGTGGCCTGCGTGCTGGCGTTGCCCATCGAGGGGACGCTGTACTTCCGCGGCTCCGAGGGGATGCTGGGAACCGGTCTGCTCGGACCTTTCTCGCGTGTCCTGACCGGCCAGGAGATGCGCTGCGAGGGGCTGCCGTCGCACGACGCCGACCCACATCCAACAGACGACGTGGTGGCGTGCTCCTTCATGGCGGCACAGGGCGGGTGGCCCCCGGTGGAGAGCCCCATCTACTTAGCGGATATGGACGGCTCGGCCATTGCTGATCTGACGGAGCGGGCCGGTCTGGGCGGCGTCAACTGCTTCCCGCGCTGGTCGCCGGACGGGACGATGATCGCCTTCCTGCATTGCGACCCTGAGCCGGGATCCCGCTATCCGTGTTGGACCGGATTCCAACTGTGGCTGATGAACGCCGATGGTTCAGAGGCACATCTGGCGACGCCGCCGGAGTTCCCGGACGTCGGCCCCGCCCATTGGTCACCCGACGGGTCACGATTGCTGCTCTATGTTGGGGGTACGACGACGGGCGGCCAAGCGATCACAATGGACCTATGGGGCACCGACGTGCGGCAACTCCCCAACGTGGGGAGCGATGGGGCCTACTCTCCTGACGGCACCATGATCGCAAGCAGGGGTGTCGCGGGGGGCGAGTTGGATGGCGAGGCGGGGTTCTGGGCTCAGCTCCTCCTCGCGAACGCGGACGGGAGCGACCCGGAGGTCCTCGTGCAGCAGTTTGTCGTGTGGGCCGAAGTTGAGGACTGCTACCCCACCGCGGATCAGCTGAGGACTGATCCTGGCTTCGACTGGCTGAAGGATGTGAGCCATCGCGTCGGGCCCAGGCAGCCTGCATGGTCGCCAAATGGAGACAAGATAGCGTTCCTCGCGGCGATGCCGTTCGACCCGTACGGCCCGCACTACCGGCTGCAGGAGGATGTCTGGCTGTACGACCTGCAGACCGACGAGATGACGAAGATCACCGACGACGACGTCAGCCAGCACTCGCTCGTCTGGAAGTAAGAGGGCGAATCCCTTCCGCCTGCGTCTTCGCGCACCCGTCTGCGGCGGGTGCGCGGGCGCGTGTGGGGGTGGCGCGACGAGGGACGCGCCGTCAGATCGCCTCGCCGCCCGGATGAGAACGGTCTCACTGGGCGGCCCGCCTCTGGGCCGCCTGGGCTCGCGGCGGCTCCTGCCGCTACGGAAGCATGGCCTGCCTGACCTTGGTGCTTCGCAGCGTCCTGAGGATGAGGACACCCGCGCCGGCATAGGCCGCCGTAATAGCGGTAAGGACGAACCAGACAAAGGCGGCAAACCGCGCCTCCGCGTCGCCCAGAGGAGGAGACAACACGTCAATGGCGCCGAGGATGGTCCCGACCACATACAGGCCTACCACCCAGGCCAACACGAGCCAGGTGATGGTTTCCAGCGTGGCCCTGGCCCAAGCGCGCAACTTGAGGAGGGAAACAGCGAGAACTGCGAGGGCGATCCACACGGGGATAGCTGCCACGCTGAGCCTCGGTGCCAGGGGCAAGTGATAGCCCACTCCACTCCATACATCTGACAAGCAGCCAAGCACGGCGACCGCGATGAGGGCATAGCCCAGCCGCGTCACCTCGCGTGGCCGCTTGACGGCCGCCGTCGCATGGAGGCCCTGCTGGCCCGGCCCGGGGCGGTCCGCCAGCGGGCCGGCGGCACCGCTCACAGCGGATGAGGCCTGGTCCGGGCGCGGCGTGCCCATCATCGCCTGCCGCACGGCAGTACTCCTCAGCAGACGGAGGCCGATCGTGCATGGAACCGCCAAGGCCGCCGCGGTGGCCAGCCCAATAAGTGCGACTATGCCAGCCCATTCGCCCGCCTTGTTGAAGAAGGCCACCAGGATTCCGTGGCCGACTACGACGCTCAACGCTGTCCAGGCAACCGCCTCAAGTGCACGCCGGCCCCATGCCCGCAGACTCAGAAGCTGAGCGGCAGCCGTGAAGGTGAACACGGCACAGGGCACGGAGATGAACGGCGTCCAGAGCAGCAGAATCATCCAGACCCACCAGCGCGCGGGCCAACACGTGGAACACCTATGCGGAAGGACAGATCCTGCAGATGCAGCGAGCCAGATCGTGGCCACGACGTACGCCGCCGCAAGTCCGATGTAGATACATGCAGCAGCGATCACCTGGCGCGGTATCCTGGTCCTGACATTCATGTTGTCCCCCTTCCTCGGCTCCCCGCGCAGCGCGAGTGCATTCGGAATGGGTCCGGCGCGCGACGGCGGTCGGCCTCACTAGCAGGATACCGTCCAATGAGCTCAGGCGAATGGGCCGGCCGCACCAGATTGAGCCTGCATGTGGTCCTCCCTTACCGGGACCCGTCGCGGATGCCGCAGAGGGCATTGCGGGCGGGGAGCGCCTCGCGGTCTGTAAGGACCATGCCGGCCCTCCCCGGGAGGAGACGGCATCCGGCCCGTCGTAGCCACCCGCGGTATC
Organism: Candidatus Hebobacterum abditum; assembly: GCA_029821875.1. Classification (GTDB taxonomy): domain Bacteria; phylum Armatimonadota; class Hebobacteria; order Hebobacterales; family Hebobacteraceae; genus Hebobacterum; species Hebobacterum abditum. The sequence continues at coordinate 12,897 of JALGXW010000035.1, forward strand.
GAAGCAACGAGGGGGAAGTCCGTGACCTCCGGCTCACTCGCCATAGCGACAATGGGCTTGCCCCCGCCCCGAGTACCGACCAGGGGCCGCTGAGACGGCTTGGCGGCTCAGCGCGTCTAATCGATAGCAGTTGGGAGACGCAGTGCGAGGGGATGGCATGCGACTGGCACCGAGCGCGTTACCGCTGTGCGTGATGCTGGTGCTCTGCGGTGTGTGCTGCGTCCAGGCGGGAGCGGAGGCGGCGCCTGAGGGTGTGCCGCGTAGGGGATGTGATCGGGCGCGCCGGACCCACATCCTCTGAGAGCGAAGGAACCAATCGGGCGGTCGGCGAGGCGTCCTGCATTCGATACCGTCAGCGCGATGAGGGGGAGCAACATGCCGCTGCTCAAGAAGCCACATGGGCAACTGACATGGGATGACGTGAGGGGTCTTATCGCTCAGGAAGTCCCGGAGAACGAGTTGCTCGACTACAAACGTCAACTCCCCAACCACATAGAGAACACTATCGCCGCAATGGCCAACACATACGGCGGGGACATCCTTGTCGGCGTCGCTCAACGATCCGCGGATGATGGGCGTCCGCAGCCGATTGATGAGGTGCGAGGAGTAGCTCGTCCCGGGGCGGTGAAGCAGTCCATCGAACAGAAGAACTTCAACATACATCCGCCAGTGCTAGGCATGGACGTGCAAGCCGTGACGATACCGCCGTCCGAAGACCTCCAGGCTCCCGATGATGCGGCTGTCGTAGTGGTGCGCATTCCCCAGAGCGATTTGGCCCCCCACTTCGTCGTGGGGCAGGGCCACTTCCACCGCGCAGGCTCTCACGGTCGGCCCTACCGGGATGAGCACCTGGCGACCGAGAGAATCAGGTGGCTGGACGACCGGAGAGAGCGGCACACGAGCTTCCGGGAGGAGCTACTGGGCTGGATGGACTGGCTCGCCGGCTCTGTTGCCTGGCACAAGGCTTGGTGCATACCCCTTTTCCCCTTGGAGGCACAGAAGCTCCACGAGAGCGACTGTGACCAGGCGGACGCTCTGCTGCCCACAGTGGGCTTCGGCACTGGGACACAGGAGTTCTTCCGCTTCGATTTTGCCCCGCCGTTTGCCACTCGCTCGATCCAGCACGGGTGGCTGTGTAGAGGCCAACTAGATGATCACGTCGCTGTCGACCGCGACAATGCTCCTGGGGTGCGGTGGATTCGCCCGTTCTTCGCCTACTATGTCGATGATTGGGGCCTGGTGGGCCTGAAGAGCCTGCACAAGACCGAAGCGCTGAGCAAGACGAAGCCGCTGGGGACAAGTGACCTGGCGGCGCAGGCGATAGTCTTTGATTGGACTGTGGTAGCGACGCACCTGATGGGAGTGGCCCGACACGCGTGCGCGCTGTACCAGGCGGCCGGCTACACTGGTCCAGTGGAGTTTGGTGTTGAGCTTGGACTTGCTGCAGATGTGGAGCCGCTGCCGCTGTACCTGGGAATAAGTCGGTCACCACGCGAAAGACGGTCCACTACCGGCTCTGACACGCGCATGTGGATTTGGGGCGCCGACATTGCGCACCTCTCTGACGAGCCAATGACTGCTCGAGAGCGCCGTCTCAGGGAGGCACACCATGCGCTTGCGCAAGACCTGCTGGACGAGGTGCGAGCTGCGCTCATAGAGAGTAGATGGACTCGGGCCTTCGACCACAGGATGCGACACGAGGATTCGGCGAGCTACGTTGCCAGTCTGGAGAAGGCGTTCTCTGCCCCTTAGCAGCGTTGGCATTCCCGCTTGCACACACGCCTGCAGACAGCGTACCATTGCGTGTCAGTTCCGCTAGTGTGAATGAGGGAGGTGTGAACGATGAAGAAGGCATGGTGGCTGGCGGTCGTGCCCGGGGTGCTTGGGCTGATCGCAATGGTCCTGGTGGTCGTGCTGCTGGTGGTGAAGGCTCTGTGGGCGTGGACCGTGCCGGACCTGTTCCCGGGAGCGGTGAAGATCGGGCTGGTGGCGCGGGAGATCTCCTGGTTGGCGGCCTTCAAGGTCTCGATCTTTGCCGCCGTAATAGCCGGGATCGCGGGGGCGCGGCGGGGCGAGCGGTAGGCGAGATCGGCGGACGGGAAGCCTCCAGGACGGATGCGCGAATGCCCTACCTGATCCAAGGGGATGAGTTCGAGATCGGGCTCGAGTGGACGCAGCGGCTGGCGCCGGTGATGGCGGAGTCCAGCAGTCTCGTGCTCGCCGACGCGACCCACCGGGTGAGGCAGTCCTTCGGGATCATCCCCTTTGACGAGCGGGAGGAGGCGGAGCGGGTGGGGGCGCGGTTCGCCGAGATGGGGTTCGCAAACTTCGTCGTCGATGACCTGCTGCCGTTGCCGCCGTTCCGGCTGCTCGGGCCCGGCGGGCAGATGCCGGAGGAGAAGATCGGGCTGGTCGCGCTGGGGAGGCTGCTGCTGGAGGAGAAGCGGACGGTCCGGGAGGGCGACACCCTCACGGTTGGGGTCTCGTACGCGAGGATCCCGATCGGGCATGCCCTGCCGAGAGACGCGACGGTCACCCGCGAGCGGACGCGCTACTACCTGGATCTGCTCACCCGCGGGAAGCACTGGCGGGTGCGAGCGGGGACGCTGGCGCGGATCGTGGCGGTGTACACCGATCTGGACGTGTCTGAAGCGTATCTGAACGACGGGGTGCGAAGCCTGTCCCGCAGCGATGAGCGGATCCGCGCCTTCCGGCAGGAGCGCGACTGGGACCGATACCTGACGTGGCTGCTCCAGCTGCGGTACGCGTGAGGGCGAAACCGGCCCAGCAGCAGGGCGCGGGCCGCTTTCCGAGAAAGCACGCTGCAAGTCATCGCGAGGAGGTAACGACGATGGTGCGGAGATCGCTGGTATGCGCGGTGCTGCTGATTGTGCTCGCCGCCGGGATGGCGTGGGCGGCCGAGCCCTGCCGGTTCGTGGTGATGGGAGACAACCGGCCGCAGTGGGGTGGCGACGACGTCGTGACCCCCTCGGTGATGTACCAGCGGGCCATCGATGAGGTCAACTTGCTCCAGCCGGAACTCGTCCTCATCGCGGGCGACCTCATCTATGGCTACGATGAGGACATGGAGTTGATCGAGCGAGAGTGGGAGGCCTTCGACGAGGCTACCGCCCGCTTCGAGATGCCGGTGCATCTCGTCGCCGGCAACCACGACATCTGGGACGGGCCGAGCGAGGAAATGTATCAGCAGCGCTACGGCCCCCTCTGGTACAGCTTCGACAGGAAGGACTGCCACTTCGTCGTGCTCGACTCCGAGGATCAGACCGCTCCCAATCAGATCGCGGGCGAGCAGCTCGAATGGCTGCGGGCCGACCTCGCGGTCTTCCTCCACAAGCCGCTGTGGGAGGAGGAGGATCCCGACAACGACTGGGGGGAGAACGTCCATCCGCTGCTCGCCGAGGCGGGAGTTGACACGGTCTTCGCGGGCCACTGGCACATCTACCGCCAGGCGCCCACGAAGGATGGGGTCCGCTACATCATCACCGGCGGCGCGGGAGCGGAGATCGGCGACGATCCCTTCATGGGCGACTTCTATCATTACATCGCGGTGACCGCGCCTCCCGCAGGTGAGGGCGAGTCGCGGTTGGCGATCATCCGCACTGGGAGCGTCGAGCCGCAGGACACGGTGACAGAAGCCTCGATGCTGGCATTCCAGCGGCTGAGAGGTCAGGTCCAGATACGGCCGCTCCTTGTGGGGGACGGAGTGACAGTGGAAGACGCTTCCCTACAGGTGGAGAATCCCTTCGATGAGGCGATGTCAGTGTCTCTCGAATTCGGCGAGGCCGAGGGCTGGGCGGCCCTGCCAGGCCGCCTCGACCTAGAGCTCCCGGGCGGGGAGACCGCCGCCGCGGAGTACGTCCTCATGGTGGATCCCGCGCAGGCCGAGGCCGGTCTGCCATACACGGCCACTATGACGGCAGCCGGACTTCTGGATATTGGATTCGAAGGGCAGGTCCTTGCGAAGAAGATCGTCGCCTGCCCGCCGGTCGCTGACATCCAGATCGATGGAGCGATTGCGGAGTGGCCCGACGAGCCGACCATCGAGGTGGATAGCGCAGAGCAGCTCGTCATTCAGCCCGACCTCTGGGGCGGGCCCGAGGCCTGCTCGGCCGAAGTTTGGCTGGGCTGTGACGCCGACAGCCTGTACGTCGCCGTCCGCGTCACCGACCCCGATCTCGTGCCCTACACCGAGGGGGCTCACGTGGCGACGGCGGACTCGATCGAGATCTACCTGGACGGGCGCCCGGCCGACCAGTTGGGCGGGGCGCTCTACAGTGAGGGCGTCACCTATCTCGTGATCCACCCCGGGCTGGGCGGCAAGTCGGCCCGGATCGCCTACCAGGAGGCCGCCTTCACCGAACTGCCAGGGGTGGAGGTGACGTCCCGCCTCATCGCGGACGGCTATGAGATGGAAGTGCGGATCCCGCTGAGCAGCTTTCCCTCCCGCGGCGATCTGATCGGTTTCGATCTCGCTGTCGACGATAACTCCGACCCGGGGGGCCGCGTCCAGTTGATGTGGCACGGGGCCATCGACAACTGGGAGGACGCGACTGCCTTCGGCGTGATCAAGCTGCCTCAGAGGTGAGGGCGCGTCCGGCAGGCAGGGCCGCCACGGCGTAGAATGGGGCGGCAGGTGACAACCTCGGCCGGCGGCCAGCCGGCCCAAAGGGGGATGCCATGGAGATGCCTCAGGGGCCGTTCTGCCAGAGCTGTGCCATGCCGATGGATGCGCCCGAGAAGTTCGGCACCAACGCCGATGGCAGCGAGTGCGAGGAGTACTGCACGCACTGCTACCAGAGCGGCGCCTTCACCTGGCCGGACGCGACGCTGGAGCACATGACGGACTTCTGCGCCGGCGTCATGTCGAAGAGCACGGGCATGAGCGAGGAGGAGGCGAAGGCCCAGCTCGGCGAGTTGATGCCGAAGCTGAAGAGGTGGCAGGAGGGGAGCTGACGCTCCTCGCGCACGACAACGGGAAGAGCCGACCAGCTGCCCGATGCCGTCTCCGCTGATGTGCAGGGCGACATGGGTCTCTGGGCCACTGTGTGGCGATGGAACCGGGGAGCCGCCGCGGGCGTCAAACCAGATGATGCTGTGGCTTGCCGGGGAGCGTCGCGATGAGCAGAAGGCGGCTGACACTTCTCTTCTTGGCAGCGATCCTGTCAGGGGGACTGGCGTATCTCGTGCTGGCTCCGCGGGAGCCGCCGCGGGCCGCCGACGGAGCGGCCGGCCGCGGCAGATGGTTGCCTCGGCTCGACCCCGGCTCAGACGAGAGCCTCCCCGAACTGCACAGAGCCGCCGCAAGCGGCGACACGAGTGAGCTTAAGAAGCTGCTGGATGCCGGCGCATCCCCCTCCCAGGCGGACAGAGATGGCTGGACCGCCCTCCACTGGGCCGTGGACAAGGGGCACCAGAAAGCCCTCCGGCTGCTGCTCAGCCGCGGAGCAGACCCCGACGCGAGCTTCCCCGGTCGCCGCGGATATAGGGGATGGCCTAGCGATGTCATGGGCGTGGACAGGCGCGAGCGTGACTACAAACAGGGAGCAGATACGCCTCTCTGTGTTGCCGTCTTACGAGGAAGGCTCCACACCGCACGAACGCTCATTGACTACGGGGCCGAGGTGGATCGGCGCAGGCAGGATGGCAGGACTGCGCTCATGTGCGCGGCCCACTGGCGCCTGCCAGAGGAGCTTCAGTTCCTCATCGACAGCGACGCCGATCTTACGGCGGTTGACCAGAACGGCTGGACCGCTCTCCACTGGGCGGCGCAGGGCCATCATCCGAAGTGTGTTGAGATCCTTCTCAGGCACGGTGCGGACCCGAACGCCGCAAGCACCGACCGCTTTGTGCACTGGGGCGCGAGTCACTGGAGTAGGTGGACATATGCGAGCAGCGCCACGCCGCTGCACGTCGTCGCCACGGCCATCGAGTCGTCCGTCCCCGCGCAGCGAGACCAACGTGCGACAGCGGAGCACATCGCGACGGCACAGGCGTTACTCGCCGCTGGGGCACACCCCGAGGCGCGAGACGCAGCGGATCTCACACCGCTGGACTATGCCAAGACCAACTGGACTTCCGACGCGCTAGCCGAGGTCTTGCAGACGGGCGGGAAGGGCGACTGAGCACCACCTGCCCAGACGGCCAGCCTCAGCAAATCCCGGTGTTCGTTCCCTGCTCGCGTTCCCTTTCGCTCTCGAACTGGCACATGTACAATAGAAACCCAGAGCAACTGCTGTTCCCGGACGGGTGGCGCAACTGGAAAGACGCGCCCGCTCAGGCGGGAGAATCCGGGTTCGAGTCCCGGTCCGTCCGGGTATGCCCGTGCCTCTGAGCCGAGCGAATGAGAGAGAAGCCTGACACAGCACTGGTCGCCGAGGCGAGGGCCGGCGACCGAGAGGCATTCTGCGAGCTGGTGCGCCGGTACCAGGACCACGCCTACGGCCTCGCGGTGGCGCTGGTCTCCGACTTCGACCTGGCACAGGATGTGGTTCAGGAGGCGTTCGTGTGCGCCTACTGCGACCTCGCCAAGCTCCGGGATCTGGAGCGCTTCGCCGGCTGGCTCAGGGGCATCGTGCGGAACACGGCGCGGCGCGCCCTGCGGGATCGCGAGCACGACCGGCTGCTGGTCGAGAGACTGGCCCACCTCGGAGTTGAAGCCGAACCGGTACGCTCCCCGGCCGAGCCGGCCGAGACGATAGAGCGCCGGGAGGTGGTGCAGCGCGCGCTGCAGGGCCTGCCGCGGCGCAACCGGGAGGCCGTCACCCTCTACTACGTGGACGGCCTATCATACGCCGACATCGCGGGCTTCCTGGGCGTGACGCGGACGACGGTGAAGGGGCGCCTGCAGCGGGGCCGCCAGCAGTTGCGAGAGGAACTGAGGATGGTCGAAGACACCTTTGACAAGGAACGACTGCCGGAGGAGTTCGCACAGGAGATCGCGGAGATCATCGACACCTGGGCCGAGCGCGGCGTGGACCTCCGAGCAGAGATCGACCGCCTGGCTTCGATCGGCGCGCCGGCCGTCGAGCCCCTCTGCAAGGCCTTGGACCACCCGCGCCCGTCCGTGCGCCGCGGGGCCGCCCACGCGCTGTGCGCGCTGGGCGACGAGCGCGCAGTCGAAGCTCTGCTGGCGACGTGGCGGGCGGATTACTCAGGGACAGGAGCGTCGGTACCCCTACGCCGGCTGTTAAGGGTGAGGCGCGTGCTGGCCATCCCGGGGGCGAGAGAGGCATTCCTCCGTCTGCTGCGCGTGGGGAACCGCGATGAGCAGGAGATGGCGCTGCATGTCCTCTCTCAGGCCGAGGGCGACCAGGAGGTGCTAGACCGAGTCCGTGAGGTCCTCCGGACGCCCGGCCGACTTCAGCACGAGGCCCTCAGCGCGCTGCTGGAGATCGATCCGGACTCAGGCGCCCGGGCAGTACGCGAGGCCGTGGCGAGCGGCGATACCCGTCTCCGGGCGGAGGCCGCGTGGCTGGCTTTGTGGCATAGAGTCTCGCTCCCCATCGAGACCTGTGTGAAGGCACTGGGTCGCGAGGTCCCGGCCCGGCGCGGGGAGATGTTCTACGAGACCGCGGGCAGGCAGTCGGCGGGCCTTCTCCTGCTCCGACACGGCGAGGAGGGAGAGCGGGTGCTCCGCCAGCTCCTCGCCCGCGGAAGCCCCGACGAGCGCGCCGTCGCGGCCTTGGCGTTGGCCGAGATCGCGCCGGACGAGGCGTTCGAGGTGTTGAGGCAGGAGCTGTCGGCCGGAAGCCCGGATCACCACTGGACGAAGGCGGTCGCCCGCGCTCTTTCGGCGCACTGCGCGGAGCAACTACGCGCCTGGCTGGAGGGCCAGGGCGAGAAGATGGCCGGGATGCCCGGCCCCGCCTGGGTGCTGGCGAAGAGCGCCACAATGCTCTCCGACGCCGCGGTCGAAGCGCTGCTACGGGAGGGCACGCCCTCGGTCCGGGCGGCCGCGGTGCGCTTGCTGGCGAAGGCGAAGGGCGCGTCCGCGCTGCCCGAGCTGCGCCGGCTCTTGCGAGAAGGCCGACCGCGCAAGGTCGCCCAGGAGGCAATCCGCCGGATGCTGCGGCTGGGAGAGGCCGCCCACGCGACGGCGCGGGAGATGCTCGAGTCCGAGCACTGGACCGAACGCAAGGCGGCCGTCGTCTTGCTGCGGCGCTGGGGGAAGCTCTCTCAAAGCGACGCAGACCGGGCGGGCCGCGATCCGCACGTGGCTGTTCGCAAGGCCGCCTAGGTCGCAGCGCCAATGCTCACCGGCCGGCGCGCCCCCGGCCGGTGTGGCTCCACCGCACCTCCAACGGGGAGCCAGGCACGATTCGGACGCCCGTGCCGAGCTTCAGCCGGCCCCGCTCGCACGTGACGGCCACCTTCTCTTCGCCGACCTTTGCGCTGGTGACTCTGCCGCCTCGCGGGACCGGCAGACTCAGCTTTTCGAGGTCGAGGGTGCCAGAGAGCACCTCGAGCTTCGCGCCCGTCGGCCGCAGCTCGAACGCGCCCCAGCCCGAGTCGAGCGACCAGAAGCACCGGAACTTGCCCTCCTTCGGCCGAACCGGATCGAAGCCGACGGCCTGCCGCACCATGTCGAAGCTGAAGCCGCTGAAGGCGTTGAGCAGCGCGTAGCTGGCCAGCGAGCGGGCGTAGTTGCTGCCGCACTCGAACTCGTTCCAGGGGTTGCGTCGCTCGCCGTCATAGCGCTCGCGGATGGCGCTCACGACCTCCATGCCCTGGCGCACCAGGCCGCGGCGGATCATGTGGATGGCGGCGGCGTACTCGAAGCCGTTCATGGTTTCGCTGGCATAGGGCACGGGCGTCCACGGCTTGCGGGCGCCCTCGGGCCAGTCGCAGATAATCAGCCCGGCCTCGTCGTCGAGGCTGTAGATGCGGCAGGGGTTGACGACCTCGCGCATGGAGCGCTTGAAGTTGTGGCGGTAGATCGCCCGCAGCGCGGTCTTCGTGCGCTTTCGGTCGAAGATATCGCCCAGGCCGTAGAGGTCGGCGTGCCACTGAGCCAGGATCTGGTCGACGCCACATCCATCGCCGATCTGGTGCCGGATCTCCCGGTGCTCCTCATCCCAGTAGTCGCCGGCCGCGCCGAAGGCCTCCACCACCGACCTATCGTCGAGGTCGGCGATCTGCTGGTAGTAGTCGCCGTTGAACAGGTGCTCGTCGGCCCAGGCCCGGCCGCGCTCGAAGAGGCGGCGGTACTCCTGCTCGGCCTCCGCCTCGCCCACGGCCTCCGCCATCTCCGCCCCCGCCTTCAGCGCGCCGAGGTAGAATCCGGTGAGCCAGGAGTTCGGGCCGAACAGCTCCATGTCGAGGGTGTGGTGCTGGCGGCCGTGCAGCACGCCGGTCTTGTCGGGGTCCCAGCGATCCTCGTTCTTCGGCGACCAGGCGAACTCGATCGACTTCTTCACCGCCGGCCACAGCTTCCTGAGCCAGGCCGTGTCTCCGCACACCTTCCACTCGCGGTAGACCTTCATCACTCCGCCGAACTGGCCATCGGCGCAGGGCCGGAAGGCCGAGCGGCCCGAACCGAGGGGGAGCTGCATGCGGAAGGCCATCCCGCCGGCCTCGTCCTGGTTGTAGGTGTAATCGGCCTCGCGGATTGAGCGTTCCAGCTTGGGGAAGAGGAACGACAGGGCCTGCGCGTAGTTCCAGACATGAGTGCAGGTGCCCTCACAACATCCGGCGCTCGGGTGGCAGCCCTCCCAGCCGTAGAAGGTGCCGTCTTCGAGGCGCAGCGCGGTCGGGCTCTTCAGGATGGACAGGTTCGCCGATACCGCGTCGAGCGCGGCCGGCGGGAGATCGGACCCGAAGAGAGCCTCCTTGAAGAGACGCGTCTCCCGGGAAAGCCGGTCCCAGTGCTTCAGCGCATAGGCCGCGGTCGCCGCCGAGTCCTCGAAGACCGTGGCATAGTAGTTCCGCCAGGTGGCCGGGACGCCGGCCTTCCGCACGCGCTCTTCGACGCTCCGGTCCCAGTAGTTCTCGCAGTTCGGGAAGTTCCAGGCGATCACGAAGCGGATGCTGGCCGTTTCGCCCGGCGCGACCTCGCAGCGCGCGGCGACCGTGCCGTGGGTGTCGCGGCCCGCGGTGGCAGGCGAGTAGCGCCGGTTGCCGAGCGGCCCCGGTGAGGTGAGATCGCGCCAGTAGACTTCGAGGTCGCTGAACCACAGCGCGGGGCTGACGTACCAGTACTCCTGGTGGCTGACGCCCGTGGCGTCGGTGGCCAGCGTCATGTCGCCATAGGTTACGGCATCTGGATCAATGCCCTCGCCGCTGAAGTGCAGTGCCGTCATCCCGGCACTTCGGCGGAGGCGGTTGTGGTTCTCGGCCGACAGTGGGTTGCGGAGTGTGGCGAAGACCGTGTAGGTGAGGCGGCGCTTCGTCGTGTTCTTCACTTCGATCTCGAAGAGGGCCGCCGGCAGGCCCGAGTCGTCTTCGTTCAGCGGGATGAACGGGTTGAAGGCAGTCATCCTCACACGGCCGGGGAACTTCCGCTCCTTGAAGGCGAGTTCGGCCACCGGGTACTCGCCGCGGAACTCCGCCTCGCGAAAGTGCGGCATGCCCGCCAGGTTCGTCCGAGCGGGGCCGAAGCCGAAGGTGCCGTAGGTGTCTCCCTTGAGCGACCCCGAGTGGGGCGGCTGCAGGTCCGCGTGGAGCACGCGGGCGTCGAGCACGTCGCCGGCCGCCTCGGCCTTGATGGCGAAGTGCGAGTAGCCATTCGTGCCGCCCTTGTTCGGCCGGTTGAATATCTCCCAGTCGATCAGCCGTCCGTCGCCGCCCAGCCCGATGCAGCCGGTGCCGATTCCTCCGAGCGGAAACGAGATCTCCTTCGTCTTCTCCCCGGTGTAGGTGAACCGCGCCATCACCTGCTCCCTCCCTTGCGCCACACGCTCTCGCGTTCCACCGCCTCGGCCGTGGTCCTCCTCAGCGGAGAGAGCGGCCGCCCCCGCAAGGCGACGCGGCTGCGGCGCAGTAGTTCTAGAGGCGCAGTCTGTGAGATGGAGGGAGAACGGTGAGCAGGCCCGTCCGGCGACGTTTGCTGCCGATCCCGCTGCAGCGGGTGCGCATCGAGGGAGGCCTGTGGGGCGAGAGGATGCGCGTCAACCGCGAGGCGACCATTCCGCACGTCTACCGCAAGTGCCGCGAGACGGGCCGCACCGGCGTGTGGAAGCTGCTGGTCGGGCCGGGTCGAGCGGAGGGCCGGTCGCACCAGTTCTGGGATTCCGATGTCGCCAAGTGGATGGAGGCGGCGGCCTATAGCCTGGCCGCGTTTCCGGACGCGAAGTTGGAACGCAAGCTAGACGATCTCGTCGATCTCATGGCGGCCGCGCAGATGGATGACGGTTACCTCAACAGCCACTTCCAGCTCACCGCGCCCGCCAATCGCTGGGCGAACCTGCGCGACAACCACGAGCTGTACTGCGCGGGGCACCTGATGGAGGCGGCCGTCGCCTACTACGAGGCCACGGGCAAGCGGAAGTTCCTCGATGTCATGTGCCGCTACGCGGATCATATCGACCGCACCTTCGGCCCGGACAAGGGGAAGAAGCGCGGCTATCCCGGGCATGAGGAGATCGAGCTCGCCCTCGTCAAGCTTCACCGGGCCACCGGCGAGGGGCGCTACCTCGACCTGGCGCGCTTCTTCATCGACGAGCGCGGCCGGGAGCCAAAGTACTTCGCGGCGGAGGCACGCGCACGCGGGGAGGCGATGCCGCCGTGGGCCGGGGGGCTCCACTACTGGCAGGCCCATGCCCCGGTGCGCGAGCAGACGACGGCCGAGGGCCACTCCGTGCGGGCGCTCTACCTCTACAGCGGGATGGCCGACGTCGCGGCGGAGACGGGGGACGCGAGCTTGCTAAGCGCCTGCCGCCGGCTGTGGCGGAACATCGTGCGCCGGCGCATGTACGTGACAGGGAGCGTCGGGTCGAGCGCGCACGGCGAGCGTTTCACCTTCGACTACGATCTGCCGAACGAGACCTCCTACGCGGAGACCTGCGCCAATATCGCGCTGGTGTTCTGGGCGCACCGCATGCTGCAGATCGAGGAGGATGGCGAGTACGCGGATGTGATGGAACTCGCCCTCCACAACGGCGTGCTGGCCGGGCTCTCCCTCGATGGCCGGGAGTTCTTCTACGCGAACCGCCACGCGCTTCATCTCGGCCCCGGCGGCCCGAGTGGGGGCGGCTTCCCGCCCGCGCGGCAGGAGTGGTTCGACTGCGCCTGCTGCCCGCCGAACATCGCCCGCTTGCTGGCTGCGCTTCCGCAGTATGTCCACTCCGAGAGCGACAGGCAGGTCAGCGTGCACCTCTACGCGGAGAGCACGGCTCACGCGACGATCGGCGGGGAGGAGGTCGTCGTCGAGCAGCACACCGACTATCCCTGGCACGAGCGCGTTCGCATCACCGTGCGGCCGCCTCGGCCGCTCGCCTTTACCCTCGCCCTGCGCATTCCCGGCTGGTGCTGCTCTCCGCGCCTGAAGATCAACGGCCGCGCCGTGGGCCTGCCGCAACTCGCGAGGAAGGGCTACGCACGCATCAAGCGCACTTGGCACCGGGGCGACCGCGTGGAGTTGACGCTGCCGATGCCGGTGGAGCGAATCGAAGCCAATCCGCACGTCCGGTCCAACGCCGGCCGCGTCGCCCTTCAGCGAGGGCCGGTCGTCTACTGCCTGGAGGAGATGGACAACGGCGCCGACCTGAATGACCTCGCGCTGCCGCGTCGCGCCGCGCTGACGGCCAAGCGCGATGCCCGCTTGCTGGGGGGCACAGTCGCCATCTCAGGCGCGGCCCGCCGCCGGAGCCAGCGGGGATGGCGCGACACCCTCTACCGCGGCGATCCCTCGAAGACGACGGCGGCGCGCATCAGGGCCATTCCTTATTATCTATGGGCAAACCGCAAGCTGGGCGAGATGCTGGTGTGGGTGCGGAAGTGCTGATTCGCGCTCAAGGCGGCCGGGGGGGCCTCTCTGGCGATCCGTCGGAGTTCCGCTGGAAGCCGGTGTTGGGCGAGCGGCGGTAGCACAGCACCTGTTGGGCAGGAGCTTGCCTCCTGCCCCGGTGGCAAGCCTACCTGTTTTGCTCGCCCCTGGAATCCTTGAGTTGCTCGGCGCGCTGCTCGTAGATGGTCGCGTTCTCCTCGTCGCCCAGATCACGGTAGGCCTGCGCAACTCGTTCCGCAGGTTCGGAGTCCTCCGGATAGCGACTGACCTTCCAGAGCATCTCCTCTAGATTCTGTCGGCAGAGCTTTGGGAATCTCGAGTTGGCGCGGATGTATCGCCGTCCGTCATGCCAATAGACGTCGTGCCAGATCCCCATCCCCGCGCCGGGCACGGATTCCCCTCCGACCTCGTACTCCACCTGAACCTCCGGCCGCCCATCTTCGTCGAGGTCCACGCGTGCCGGCACGTCGTGGCTGTGGACGTGCAGCACCTGGGTCAGCGTCTCGCCGTGAACCTCGAACACATCGACCCAGCTCGGGGCGCAGCTTGCCGCGATGTCCCCCATGACGAGAATGATATGCGTCCTCCCCACGCGCTGGAAGTCGCCGACCCAGATGCGAGCCGCCCGCACGCCCCTCGGCCCCCAGGGGTCGACAACACCCGCAACGGAGTTGCTGCGGAACGCTTCTCGGTATGTGCTATCTTCCCAAACGAAGTAGCGGACCTCAGCATCGATGATGCCGTCCGTCGCCGGGTCGTGGCTTCCCATCAGAATGAACACGCCCGGCCGGTCCCACAGGCGCACTTCCGCCAGGCGGAATATCACCTGGTCCGGCCCGATTGAGATGGGAAGCGAGTCCACCAACGCGGCCAGCCGCTCGGCCTCACGAAGGCCTTCCCGAGCGCGAACATCGGTGTCGTCCAGCTCCAGGGCTCGGCGAAAGGACTCGGCGGCCTCGCCGTAGCGGGCCGTCAGCAGCAGCGCTCGGCCAAGCGTGCTGTGTGCTGGCGCAAAGTCCGGAGCGAGCTCAGTGGCTTCGGCGAGGTCATAGCTCGCGAAATGCCGGTCATAGATGCTGGCGAAGCTGTCGTCGCTCAGATCGGCCTCGATGATGTCAACGATCTGCCGGGCCTGGTCGAGTGGGGTGCCCTCGATCACTTTGCCCTTCACGACCACGCGCCGCGCCGACTCGGCTTCGTCGGATTCCTGGGGCGGCGGGGGAACCGGCGTCGGCTCGCCGCAGCCCACCGCCAGAACCGCGGCGACCATGCAGGCACAGAGCAGGGAGAGCTTCAGCCTGACCGACGTTCCCTCACTGTTGCCGAACACTGTCGCCCCCCTACCCTCAGCACTATGGCTGTCATTCACCAGGCGTGGGCGGGTCCCTCTGCGACGCCTGTTGTTGGGCAGGAGCCGTGGCGGCCTCAGGAGGCTTGCCTGCTGTGCAGTTGCTACGGCATAGTCTGGGCAGGCAGCGAGCCGTGGTTCTCCGGGATCAGCTTGGGGTCGGGCAGGCCATACTGGAACCACACTGAGCCATCGTATCTCGCCACGCTGTTGGTGCCCAGGCGGTTGAGGTGCTCCTTGCACAGAAACACTGGGCTCTCCGGGGCAAGCCGCACGGGGTCCGGCAGGCCGAGCTGGTCGCATCTCCACCTCTGCGGGAAGTAGAGGTAGCTCGTGTTCCCGCCGAGGGCGCACGGACCAGGTTGGATGTTCGGCGCATTCCCCGGGTCGGAGGGGCAGACCAGTACCTCGCCTATGGCGCCGTAGGGCTCGAGGCGGCCGTTAAGCAGCCGCGCCCCCTGCGAGCCCGTCGGGACGCCGTCCCAGTCGGCGGCGTACATCTGCACCGCCATCACCATCTGCCGGAGGTTGTCCGCGCAGATCGCCCGGCGTGCGCGCTCTCTGTCACCGGACACAGTGGGCAGAAGCAGGGCGGCACCCATCAGCATCGCGAGCACGACGACGAGCACCCCGGTGAGCGGCACCCCGCCATAGGCTGAGGTCGAGCCGCCCGCTCCTCGACATGCGGCGGCTTCGAGAGAACCGCCGTGGACCTCTTCCGCCACCTGGCGTACACCAGCGGCACCGAGTTTCGCGCTTTGGCCCCCAGTCAAGGAATGCCCTTCTTCCTCAGCAGGCGGCGGTGTGACGCCACAGGTAAGCGGCACACACGCCTGAGCAGCATATTCCACATCGCCGGCCTGAACGACATCCTTGCCAGGCACACGGCGGACGAGGTATCATAGGGATGCGACCATCGGGCGGGTCCGGGGGAAAGGGCGTGCTGGCGCGCCGGGGAGGGCGGCCCGGTCCGATGGATCGGCACATGCGCGATAGTGCTGGGCGCGTAAGCGCTGGTGGGTGCGGATAGGCTCCCATGGATCAGCAGATGCGCGATATCGATGTGCTCATTCGCGCCAGGTACTCGCTGCTCTATGTCGTGTCGTGGGAGGAGCGGCGAGTGCAGGCGGCCCTGCGCGAGATCGTTGTCGGCCAGGAGAAGAACTTCTACACCTGGTCGGAGACGATGGGGCTGAAGGATGGCACCAAGCCGCTGGGCGGCGCGTCGGTCGATAGCCGCACCCGCGATCCCATCCACGTGCTCGACCAGATCCGCAGCAGCCACGAGCCGGCCGTCTACGTGCTCAAGGACTTTCACGTCTTCCTCAACAACAACTACCCGCACTCCAGCGCCGTGATTCGCAAGCTCCGCGACCTGGCCGACGCGCTCCACACCGCCTACGCGACGGTGATCGTTTTGTCGCCCGTGCTTCAGCTTCCCGACGAGCTGCAGAAGGACATCACCGTCATCGATTACGACCTGCCCGGCCTGCGGGAGCTGGACGGCCTGCTCACTCGTGCCGCCGACTCCGTACGCGGGCAGGAGGGCATCGACGCCTCCCTCACCGCGGAGCATCGCGAGCACATCCTGAAGGCGGCGCTCGGGCTGACGCTGACGGAGGCGGAGAACGTCTTCGCCAAGTGCATCGTGGAGAAGGGCAAGTTCGACGTCGATCTGATCGTGGCGGAGAAGCAGCAACTCATCCGCAAGTCGGGCGTGCTCGAGTACTTCGAGTCGCAGGAGCAGTTCGGCGACATCGGCGGGCTGGAGATCTTGAAGGCGTGGCTGCAGAACCGGGCGCTGGCCTTCACGGAGAAGGCGCAGAAGTTCGGGCTGCCCGCGCCCCGCGGGATCCTGCTGCTCGGGGTGCAGGGGTGTGGGAAGAGCCTCACCGCGAAGGCAGTCGCTCATCTGTGGCGGCTGCCTCTGCTGCGGCTGGACGTCGGCCGCATCTTCGCGGGCCTGGTCGGCTCCTCCGAGGAGAACATGCGCCGGGCGATCCGAATGGCGGAGATCGTCTCGCCGTGTGTGCTGTGGCTGGACGAGATCGAGAAGGCGCTGGCGGGCATACAGTCCTCCGGCTATGCGGACTCGGGCGTCACGGCCCGCGTCTTCGCCACGCTGAACACGTGGATGCAGGAGAAGACGCACCCGGTGTTCGTCGTCGCCACCGCCAACGACATCAGCGCGCTGCCGCCGGAACTGCTGCGCAAGGGACGCTTCGACGAGATCTTCTTCGTCGATCTTCCCGCGGAGGAGGAGCGGGAGGAGATCTTCTCCATTCACCTCAGAAAGCGCGGCCGCAATCCCGATGACTTCGACCGGGAGGAGTTGGCGGAGGAGTCGGCCGGCTTCTCCGGCGCGGAAATCGAGCAGGCCGCCATCTCCGCCCTCTACACGGCCTTCGAGCAAGACCGCGAGCTGACTACAGAGGACATCCAGACGGCGCTGAAGCAGACGGTGCCGCTCTCGATCACCATGCGGGAGGACATCGGACTCGTGCGCCGATGGGCGAAGGGCCGCGCCCGGCCGGCCTCGAAGCACGGGCTGGCCGATCTGGAGCTGGACGGCAGCGACGATGAGGTCGAGGGCCGTACCGACTGGGTCGCGCCGGGCATCTGGGGCCGTCGCATCCTGCCCCTGGAAGACAAAGACTGACCCACCACCGAGCCCGCGCCGGCGACGAGAAGGACCGGCCCCCCGATATGCCGGTAAGGCGGCAGAGCTTCAGGATGTACCGGCGGGAACTCAGCTGGGCGGCGACGAAGTAGCCTGATGTGAGCGACAGCCGCTTCCACTATCTGGAGATCCGCGGCAGTGTTCGCCGGCCCACCGTCGTGACGGAGGAGCCCACCGCCGAGCCGGTGGAGCGGGTATCGTTCCGGGTGGCCGAGACGATCGGGGCCTTCGGCGCGGAGCTGGGCCAGTTCAACAGCCCAACCGGCATCGCGGTGGACTCTGAGAGCAGCCTCTACGTGGCCGACGCGCAGAACCACCGCATCCAGAAGATCACCCCCTACGGCGAGGTGTATGGGCTGGGCGGCGATGGGCTTCTCCACTGTCCGCGGGGCGTCGCCGTGGACCATACCGGCTATATCTACATCGTCGAGCAGGGCGCACACCGCCTCCAGAAGTTCGGCCCGCGAGGCCAGTGGATGTTC
Source organism: Candidatus Hebobacterum abditum (assembly GCA_029821875.1). Taxonomy (GTDB): domain Bacteria; phylum Armatimonadota; class Hebobacteria; order Hebobacterales; family Hebobacteraceae; genus Hebobacterum; species Hebobacterum abditum. Next base: position 30,371 of record JALGXW010000035.1, read on the forward strand.
GCCATCGGCGGCCCGGAGGTCGAGCATCCCCGCTTTGCCTCCCCCACCGCCGTCTGCCTCGACAAGTTCCACCAGATCTACGTCGCCGACACCGACAGCAACCGCGTCACCTGCTACAGCGCAACCGGCCGCTGGCAGATCGACTTCCACGGGCCCACCTCGGCCTTCTCGCTGGGCCGCCCGCAGGGCGTCGTGGTGGACTCACTTGCCCGTATCTACGTATCGGACACGCTCCACAACCGCGTGCTGCGTCTCACCCCCGAGGGGCGCTATGACGCAACCATCGGCCGGCCGGGGCCGCGGGCGGGCGAGCTGTCCGAGCCCCGCGGCCTTGCGCTCGACCTCGATGGCGGGCTGTGGGTGGCCGACGCCGGCAACGACCGCGTGCAGAAGTTCACTCCCGAGGGCGAGGTGGTGTGCTGCTTCCCCGAGACGCCGAGCGCCAAGATCGACCTCGCCGGCCCGAGTTCCGTCGGGGTCGACCCGAAGGGCAGCGTCTACGTCTCCGATACCCTCAGGCACCGCATCCTTCGCCTGGTTCCCGCAGGGACGCCCGAGTGAAGACACGGCTGCTGGCAGAGGACATCACGTACACCGGCGCGCAGCTCCGCTCCGGCTGGATCGGGGAGACAGCCGGACTCGACGGAGATGCGGCCGTCGCCTTCCTCGGTCCCTGCGACATCGCCCCCGAGCACATGGTCGACACGGCCGACCTAGAGGCGGGAGCGGAGATCAGCAGCCCGCGGATGGTCCACATCATCGTCGAGCACCCCGGCCTCGACCTCGATCACGTCACTACACGGCAGCGGCTGCTCATGGCCATCGCCGGCGAGATCATCAACGGACTGCTCGGCGAGCCGCTGGTCGAGCGCAAGGGCGATGACCTCTACCTGCGGGATCGGAAGCTGTCCGTTTCCGTCGCGACTACGTCGCCGAACTCCGGGCTGATCCATTCGGGCTTCAACGTCCACGGCGAAGGCGCGCCTGTTGAGGCCATCGGTTTGGGGGAACTCGGGTTGAGTCCGTGTGAATTCGCGGAGAAGCTGCTCGCCGCCTACGAGCAGGAGATCGAGAGCGCGGGCGAGGCGGCGGGCAAGGTGAAGCCCGTCGGCTAGCTCCTTCGGGCGAGGTAGGGCGGCGAAGGAAGGAGGCAGCCATGATCGAGCAGCTCGCCATCCTCTCCGAGAACAAGCCCGGCCGCCTGGAGCGGATCACCGGGGCACTGGCCGAGGCCGGGGTGAACATCCGGGCCATCCACGTCACCAGCCTCGGCGATATGGGGGTCATAAAGATGGTGGTGGATCGGCCGGACGCGGTTTACCGGGCCCTCGGCGCGCCCGGCGCCATCCGCACCATCCCGTGCGTGGCAGTTCGCGTTCCCGACCGCGCCGGCGCGCTCCACGACGTCGCGGCCGTGCTCGCCAAGGCCGGCGTCAACATCGAGAACGCCTCCGGCTTCGCGGTGAGCCGCAGCGAGGCCGTCCTCATCCTCGAAGTTGGGGACGCGCCCGCGGCCGAGAAGATCCTCAACGAGGCCGAGTTCAAGACGCTCGACGAAGTCGAGTTCGAAGCGGCGGTGGGATAGGCCGGCGCGGCTCGGCCCTGTGGCATAATGACGCCGTGCGCCAACCGAGTCCAGGGGGCGAAGAGGGGGCGCATCGGCCGTTCACTTCGTTGCACAGGAGGGGGACATGCGAGTTCTGCTGGCCGTGCTGATCGTGAGTCTCGCCGGCGCGCTTCTCTCGGGCTGTGGGATGGGCGAGGCGAAGGGAGAAGCGGAGCTGGTGGCGCAGGCTTACTTCGGCTGTATCCAGAAGACCGACTTCGATGGTGCCATGGAGCTGTTCTCCACCAAGTTCTTCCAGGCGACACCGCGGGAGGACTGGCGGGCCATGCAGGAGAAGATCGGTGAGAAGCTGGGGAAACTGCAGTCCTACAACCTCGTGCGGTGGAATGTGTTTAAGGGAAAGAAGAGCGGCCTGAGCGGGACCATCGTGGAACTCGGCTACGAGGCAACGTACGAGAAGTACCCGGCGCAGGTGCTCATGGTGGTGTACAAACCGGTCGGTGGGGAGGAGTTCGAGATCATCAGCATGAACATCAACTCGCAGGGGCTCTTGCTGGAGTAGCGGCCAACTGCCAGCGATGAGTCCCGCGTGACCTCGCGCTGATCGACGCTGCATCACACATGCCATCTCCGCGCTTCGCCAGCCAACTGCAGGTGGCCGTGTGGTACAATCGAGCCGCTGTTGCAGACGGCAAGTGAGCGGGGAGGCGATGTCGAGCCCACCTTTGCAGAGACGCCAAGTCCGGCGGCCAGCCAGCGAGAGCGCCGAGTCCGGGGGCAGGCTATCGGCTTGGCGCCAGCGGCGACGCTTCCGTTCGGACAGGCCGCGCCGGGGTCCCGACCAGGTCCAGATTGGCATCACCGATCGCTGCAACTACCGGTGCCTCATGTGCACGATGCACTCGCCGCTGGTCACCGGGCTTCCGCCGGAGGGCCAGCGCGCCCAGATGAGCTTGGACACCTTCCGACGGCTCCTGCGCGACCTGAAGGAGCTGAGCGGGAGGGTGGAGATCGCTATCGTCGGAGTCGGCGAGCCGCTGCTCCACCCGGACTGCTTCGAGATGGTAGCGGCGGCGAGGGCGATCGGCTTCACGGTGGGCATCGCCACAAACGGCTTTCTCCTGGATGAGGACAAGGCCCGGCGTCTCGCCGAACTCGGCCTCGAGAAGATCCACCTCAGCATCAACTCCGGCACCGAGGATGTGTACCGAGAGGTCCATCCGAACACTCCCGCTGGAACGCGCCGGCGCATCCTCGACTGCATCAAGGAGATGAACGCCCACTGCGACCGCAAGGGCCTACCTAGGCCGCGGCTCGGCCTCGCCACTGTCATCTTCAAGCACACCTACCGCGATCTGATCGCGCTGGTCGAGTCAGCGGCCGAGGTCGAGGCGACCGATGTCCACCTCATGCCGATGGGAACCACTCCCGAGACCGAAGCGATCGCACTGGACGAGGCCGAGTGGGAGACGGCCCGGGAGATCATGAAGGAAGCGCACGAGCTTGCCCTTCGGCGCGGCCTCACCACGAATGCGCCCGACCTACTCAGGCTCCAGCAGCCCGGCCTCTGCCGCGAGGTCCACAGCCGTATCCCCTGCTACGTCGGACACAGCTTCTCTCTCATCTTCGCCGACGGCCGGGTGCGCCTCTGCTGTGGATGCGATCTCACCCTTGGCAATCTGAACGAGCATGACTTCCGCGACATCTGGCGCGGGAGAGCCTACACCGACACGAGGCGGCGCGTACTTGCCCTGCCGCGATCGGGAGAGCCGCCAACTGCCTGCGCCTGTTTCCAGGCCTGTCCGCACTGGCGGGACAACGTCGCCGCCCACCAGCGCCTCTATCCCAACGACCTACCGCCAGGCTTCCCGGGCGATTCCTAACAGCGAAAGACAACGTCCGGCAGGCGTCTGCCGGACGTGTCATTCTTCCGTGGTACTTCTCCGCTTCGAGCTAGGCCAGCCGCTGGTGCAGATCGAGCATTCGGTCGCGGACCCGCACGCCCCAGGGGCAGACGACCCGGCAGGACGCGCAGTCCGCGCAGGCGGAGGCGGAGGCGCGAGCAGGCAGCGCGCGGTAGAGTGCCGCTCCGCGAGCGCGATCGCCGTAGCCGTCGTGGTAGAGCCGGTAGCGCATGACATCGGCGACGCGCACGCCGCGGGCGCACTGCCCCGTGCAGGCGCCGCACATGCGGCAGAGGCCGAGCGACGCAGTGGAAACGGCCTCCTCGAACTCCTGCTGCGCCGATTCCTCGATCTCGCCCCCGGCGGCGGCCACCGCCTCTTGGACCTCGTCGTGGGTAGGCATGTTCACGATGAGAGTGGCAACGTTCTCGTCCTTGATCACCCACTGGATGGCCTGCTGGTAGGGGTTGCCGCTCAGGCTCGCGAACGCCTCCGTGCCCTTGCCCTCGTGGACTGGTGCCAGGCCCTTCATTGCCACCACGCCGATGCCGGCCTCCCGCAGCTTGCGGATCGCGGGCTTCATCTGGTCGCCGTTGAGCGCGCTGTAGACCAGCAGGATCTCATCATAGCGCCCGCTCTCGATGACCGCCTCGACGACCTCCACCTGGTTCTCGTGCGTGCTGATCCCGTTGACCTTCACCTTGCCCGCGTCGCGCATCCGCTGGAAGGCTTCCCAGGCCGCGTCGTTGGCAACGCCCTCCGCGGTCTCCACGGCGTGGAGCTGGATGATGTCCACGTAGTCCATGTCGAGGCGCTCGAGGCTGGCCTCCAGCGCGGCGACGTAATCCTCCGCCGTCTCCTTCCCCCACGGCCCCCACTTGGTGGCCACGACGGCTTCCTCCCGGCGGCCCTTAAGGGCCTTGCCGAGGGTGATCTCGCTCTTGCCATCCTGATAGCCTTCGGCCGTGTCGAAGTAGTTGATGCCCAGGTCGAGGGCGCGGCGGCCCACTGCCGCGTCTTTGATCCCACCGGCTCCCAATCCCAGGGGAAACACCTCGAGTCCCGTGCGCCCCAGCGTGCGGGGGCCGGTAGCACAGGACCTCCGCTCACAGGTCGGCGCCTCCTCGGCGCGGGCTGTGCGCAGGCCGGCGGCCGTGCCGACGCCTGCGGCCGCGCCGGCCACCGCCGTCACCGCGGCACTTCGAAGGAACTCTCGTCTCGTAACGCCCGACTTGCTTTCACGTCTCTGCATATCTGATCTCCCATAGGAAACTCAGCCTGGTCACCCGCGGGCACAACGAGGGGAAGGCTACCACAGGGGCGAGCATCGGCGCAAGGCGTGGCGTCGCATGGTCTGCGGTTCTTGTCCGCGCAATCTGCGACAGGGGGGATTCGCAGCAGCGACACAACATGCCCGGCAGATGCCTTTCGGGCGGAATCGCTCATGGGGGGGACGACCAGCGGTTCGTCCCCCACACCCCCCTCACTCGCTTTCATGGTTTCTGGCGAATAGTGGAGACGTGCGCTGTGCGGTCCGAGGAACGTGCGAGCCGCAGGGCGGCCGTGAGAGGTGATCCTTCTGCGCGCACAGCGACAGATGAACCCGCGGCCACGGAGGCGGGAAGAGGGCCGCGGGATGTGCCGGCCGGTGGCACGCATCAGCGACTATCAGAAATCGATCCAGGCGAGCTCCTCGGGCGTGCCGATCACGAAGCGGAGACTCGTGCCGTAGCCGGGCGAGCTGACTCCTGATGTCAAGTCTCCATCCGGCCCGCGACTCGGGTTCGACGGCAGCCGACCCTCGACGATCTGGATCGAACCGGGCTCGGAGAGGCTGGGATCGGACATCGCCCCGGCGAGAGCATATCTTGCGGCCCACTCACGGTCGGGACTCCCGCGTGAGGCAGCGTCGCTGGCATAGTCCGAGGCACTCGACTTCCCGTCGAGGATCAAGTTCCGCCACTCGCCCAGATAGTGGACAACACCCCTCATCTCCAGTGGCGCATGGATATCGTCTCGCCGAATCGCGAAGATGATTTTCAGATCGCGCGAAGTGTGCTCCCGCTGGAGCATCGCAGCGACGCCAGCGGCGACCGAGTCCTGATCCACTAGAATCCGCCGCCAGAGGGCCTCGTCCCAGGCCGCCTCCCATCCAGAGATGGCGCCCACGAATTCCGGGACAAGCACCATCGCGAAATGGAGCTGCCCGTCACCGCAGGCGGCGCCATCTACGTTCTGATGGACCCAGCCGCCGACACTGTCGATGGTGAGCAGGTTCTCCTCAGCCGCCGCGGCGTTGATTCCGGTGTTCACCCATCCCTGGAACTGCGCCGCGGTAGGCTGCCAGAGCGGATCGCCAGCGGATATGACGATCTCATCCTTCCCAGCCGTATCGGCCTGATGGCCGACGACACCCGCTGGCGCTTCAGCTACTAGAGGCGTGCCCAGCACCATAGCAAGCACCAGTATGCACCTCTTCACCGCAACCCTCCTGTCATGTGGATTGCATCCCATTGGTGGCCGATGATCCCCGGCCAGAAGGCCTCCGCGATGAAGATGAGGACGATGGCGAGGGCCCACTGAATGCCGAAAGCGACATAGGGGTCCTTGACGTACTGGCCACGGTGTTCGAGCGACGACGCAAGGGATCCGATCGCGAATGGCAGGGCAGAGGCACCAGCGACGATGCCGATGCAGATCGACGATCCCGGTATCCGAGTCGCCCCGGGCTGCATTGCCATCCGAGCGCCCCCTCTTCCTCAAGTGTTGCAGTATTGTAGCCACCAGCGAAGCAGGAAGCAAGCCGCCAGGGGCGGCCGAGGTCCCTGCCTGAGGGGCCCCGGGTGTCGAGTGAGGGCGTAAATGGCCGTATCGCGCGGCGAAAAGCGTGGGCTTTGCGCGCTATCTGACCGTGGGCGCAGCGGGAAGTGGTTTATGTGCGCGCTATCTGTCACTGCGTTTGCGCGCAGCCTGGGGAAGTGGTTCTTCGACGCGCGCAGTGACAGATAAACCGGCGGCCCTCGAGGGGGAAGGACCGCGGGATGCGCCGGGCGACAGGGGTGGCCGGCGGTCATCAGAAGTCGAGCCAGGCGAATTCCTCTGGTGTACCCACCACAAAGCGGAAGGTTGTCCCCTGCGCTGGCGGCTCGACCTGGGAGATGAGCGCCTCATAGGGCCCGCGCCCCGGATTTGCAGGCAACCGAGCCTCGATGATCTGGATGGAACCGGGATCCGAGAGCGCCGGGCTATACATCGCCCAGGCGAGGGCGAACTTCCCGGCCCATTCCCTGCTCGGGTTGCCGTTGGATGGAACATCGCTCGCATAGTCCCAAGCGCTTCCCCTCGGAGATAGGATCAGGTTCCGCCACTCACCGAGATAGTAGACCGCGCCGTTCATCCCGACGGGCGCCCAGACAGCCGGCCTGCGGACACCCAGGATGACCATAATGTCTCGAGCCCTATAGGGCTGATAGAGGTGCTCTGCGATCTCAGCCGTGCCGCCATCGGGATCTCTGATGATCCTGTCCCGCATCGTCGGATACCGGGCGGCCTCCCATCCGGAGACAGCTCCCACGAGCTCAGGCGTGAGGACTATCGCAAAATGCAGGCGACCAACAGCACACGGGATGCCGTCGGTGCTGTAGAAGGACCATCCGTCCACACTGGCGGCGGCATGAAGGTCGATCTCCGAGGCAGCCGCACTGACGCCCATGCCGACCCACCGCTGATACTGCGGCGCGGTGGGATACCACAGAGGATGACCCTCGTCAACCGCGATGAGCTGGCTCCCTCCCATGCCATACTGCTCACCGATCACGGCGCCCTCCGCTGAGATGACGAGAGCGAGCAGCACCACACACAAGAACCACTTCACCGCAACCCTCCTGTCGTCATGGATTGCGTCCCCTAGATCAGGTCAGGTTCCGTCCCATGTGACCTGGGATGTCTTCACCCGAGCGCCCCTTCTTCCCTTATTGTAGCCACCAACGGAGCAGGCGGCAAGTGGCTGTGTCCGCCTCGGGGATCGGTCTCATGCCGCGGATCAGAAGTCGATCCAGGCGAGCTCTTCGGGCTTGCCGATGACGAAGCGGAAGGTCGTGCCAGCGGGCGGGATCGGTACCTCTGATGTCAACGCCTCATCCGGGCCGCGAGTGGGATTGGACGGCAGGTGGCCTTCGACGATCTGGACAGAACCGAGGTCGGCAAGGCCTGGGCTATACATCGCCCAGGCGAGGGCCAAGCTCTCTGCCCAGTCGCTGGTTGGATTGCCCTCCAGGGGCTCAGCATCACTGTAGCTCCACGCGCTCAGTCCACGGCCGAGGACCACGTCCCTCCACTCCCCTTGGTAGTAGACAGCGGCGCTGACATCTAGGGGCGCGGAGACATCGCTTCGCCGGATAGCGAGTATGATGGTCACATCGGCGGGCCTATGAAGCTGATAGAGAATCTGGCCGATCTGCGCGGCGACCGCATCCTGATCGGCGAGGATGCTCGTCCATATCGCTTCCTCCCAGGCCACGCCCCAGCCCGACACGTTCCCGAGAAGCTCGGGAGTGATCACCAGCGCATGGTGGAGCAGTCCCGCACCACAGGGAATGCCGGGGATACTCTCAGATCCCCAGCGGCTGACTCCGCTGATGCTGTACAGCTCCTGCTCGGCCGCCGCCGCGCCGATGCCGGCGTTCACCCATCCCTGGAACTGCGCCGCTGTCGGCTGCCAGAGGGGGTCGCCCTCTTGGAATTGGATATTGTGCTCTCCATCGGCGTTGTACGTCTGCCCGATGGCATCCTGACCATCAGAGGCACTACAGATCGCCGCCGCCAGGACAATGACCAGCAACCATCTCTTCACCGCGACCCTCCCATCAGAAGATGCACGCCCCCTGTTCCACCGCGGCCAGGCCCGCAGGCGTGGCCGCGGAGAACATCCGGTGTTCGTCTCATTATACTGTAGCCGCCTGTGGAGCAGGAGGCAATCTCCAGCCAAACGGGTCCCCGTGGCCCCTTCGGGGGTTGTAGTTGTGCAAGGTTGTGGTATAATGCGAGTAGAATTTTAGGCGAGGCTAAGATTGACGTCATGGCTTGCCTAAAGGGTGGCCGAACATGGCACAGACAGGGACGCTGACGCATGCGGTCGAGGAGTACCTGGAGGCGATTCACCGGTTCGCCTCGGCCCGTGAGGGGCCGACCACGACGGGGCTGGCCGAGCACCTCGACGTGACGCCCGCCTCCGTCACGGGAATGCTGAAGCGCCTCGCCGACCTCGGGCTCATCGCCTATCAGCGGTACGGCCGCATCAGGCTCACCCCGGCCGGCGACCGACTCGCCCACGCCATCGTCCGCCGGCATCGGCTGGCCGAGAGGCTGCTCGCCGATGTGCTCGAGGTCCCGCTCGACCAGGTGCACGACGAGGCCTGCCGGCTGGAGCACGCCCTCTCTCCCGATGTCGCCGGCCGCATCGCCGACAAGCTCGGCGACCCCGAGCTGTGCCCCCACGGCCACCCGATCGACGCGCAGGCCGACGACCGGACGATGAGCCTGCTCGACGCGCCGAAGTCCCGGGCGCTGGTGGTCGTCAGGCTCGAGAACGAATCGCCGGAGGTAGTGCGTTACCTCGCCGACCAGAAGCTGCTGCCGAAGGCCCGTCTGAAGGTGAGGGCCCGCGAGCCCGTTGGCGGCGGCGTGGTGGTGGAGGTGGACGGGGAGAGACACACCATCGGCCGTGAGCTGGCGGCCACCATTCGAGTCACGCGCCCGCGAAGGACGAGCCGAACGTGAAGCTGCGCCCGCTCGGCTGGCTGAAGAGGCTCAGCGCCGCGCTGCCGCGAGACGGCGGCGACGGCCACGCCGCGGAGACGGCGACGGCGAGCAGGCGCGTGATGCTGGTCGGCTCGCCGAATGTCGGCAAGAGCGTGATCTTCAACCACCTGACCGGCCGCTACGCGGTGGTGTCGAACTACCCCGGCACGACGGTGGAGGTCTCCCGCGGCCACGCCCGCGTCCGCGACACGCTGCTCGAGGTGCTCGACAGCCCGGGCAGCTACTCGCTCGCGACGTTCTCCGAGGACGAGCGCGTCACCCAGCGGCTGCTGATGGAGGAGCCGCTCGACCTGGTGGTGCATGTCGCGGACGCCAAGAGCCTGCGGCGGATGCTGCCGCTGACGATCCAGCTCATCGAGGCCGGCGTGCCGCTCGTGCTCGACGTGAACATGATCGACGAGGCCGAGCGGGCCGGGCTGACGCTAGCGGCGGCGGTGCTGTCCCAGGAGCTCGGGCTGCCGGTGGCGGCGACGGCCGCGACGAGCGGGGAGGGGATGGAACGGCTGGAGGCGCTGCTCGACGGCGAGCCGCCGAAGCCGTCGGACTTCCGCATCGAGTATCCGGAGCCAATCGAATCGACCGCGGCCGCGATCGCGAGCCTGCTGCATGGCGACTACGGCATCACACGCCGCGCGGTCGCGCTGCTGCTCCTTCAGCGAGACCAGGGGGCCTGGGCGAGCCTGATGCAGCTCGACCCGGAGGCGCTGGTCGAGGTGGAGCGACTCGTGTCGGAAGCGGAGGCGGAGCGGAACCGCCCGCTGAGCTACGCCATCGCGGTTGCGCGGCATCAAGAGGCCGACCGCATCGCGAGGCGGGCGCTGGTGAGGCGGCCGGCGTCGGCGCGGAGGAGCTTCCGGCAGCTCCTCGGCGACCTGGCCATGCATCCGCTGGCCGGTATCCCGATCCTGGCGGCGGTGCTGTACTTCGGGCTCTATCTGTTCGTCGGGCGGCTCGGCGCGGGGGTGCTGGTTGACTGGCTCGACGGTCGGCTGTTCGGCGACCACATCAACCCGCCGCTGACAGCCTTCTTCACCCGGCTTGTTCCATGGCCGGTGGTGGCCGAGCTGTTCGTGGGCGAGTACGGCGTCGTGACGCTCGGACTGAGGTACGCCATTGCGATCGTGCTGCCACTGGTGGGGGCCTTCTTCCTGATGTTCGCGCTGCTCGAGGACAGCGGCTATCTGCCGCGGCTGGCGCTGCTGGTGGACCGCATCTTCAAGCGCATCGGTCTGTCGGGTCGGGCGGTGATCCCGATCGTGCTCGGGCTGGGGTGTGACACGATGGCGACGCTGGTGACCCGAGTCCTCCAGACGCGCCGGGAGCGGATCATCGCGACGTTCTTGCTGGCGCTGGCGATTCCGTGCTCGGCCCAGCTCGGCGTCATCCTCGGGCTACTCTCTGCCCGCCCGGTCGGGCTCGCAATCTGGGGCGGCGTCATCGCGGGGGTGTTCCTGCTCTCGGGTTTCCTCGCCGCGAAGCTGCTGCCGGGGGAGGCAGCGCGGTTCTACCTGGAGATACCGCCGATGCGGTGGCCCTCTCTGAAGAACGTAGCCACGAAGACGCTGGCGCGCCTGAAGTGGTACGCGGCCGAGATCATCCCGATCTTCCTCGCCGCGAGCGTGCTCATCTGGGTCGGTCAGATCACGCGGATCTTCGACCTCGCGCTGGCCGCGCTGCGGCCGGCGGTGAACGCCATCGGCTTGCCCGACGCGGCGGCGGACGCGTTTCTGTTCGGCTTCTTCCGGCGGGACTACGGCGCGGCCCGCATCTTCGACGTGCACTCCGGCGGCGCGATGTCGGGCGTGCCGCTGGTGGTAGCGATGGTGACGATCACACTCTTCGTGCCGTGTGTTGCGCAGTTCCTCGTGATGGTGAGGGAGCGAGGGGTGCGAGCGGCGGCGGCGGTGGGGGCGATCATCCTGCCGTTCGCGTTCGGGGCCGGCTACTTGCTGAACCTGATCCTCACGACACTTCACGTGCAGATATGATCGTCTGCCATATGTCGACCAATGGAGGTTCGCCGAAGATATGAGCGCCACTCCGATGAGCGAATACGATCTGACCGAAAGCGCAGAGGAGGTCCTCGCCCGCCTGTGGGTGGCGAAGGAGGAGCAGGACCGACCCTCGTGCCCGGTGGGCGAGCTGGGGACCGAGGACCGGGAGCGCGCCCTCGCGCAGCTCCTGGAGTCCGGCCTCGTGGAGCGGGAGGCCGATGTCGTGTCTCTCACTCACTCCGGCGAGGTGCAGGCCGAGTCCATCACCAGGCGGGAGCGGCTTGCCGAGCGGCTGCTGACCGACGTGCTGAACCTGGGAGAGGCGCAGGCGGCGGAGGCGGCCTGCCAGTTCGAGCACCACCTCCGCCGGGGAATCGACGACGAGATCTGCACGCTGCTCGGCCACCCGAGGGTGTGCCCCCACGGGAGCCCGATCCCACCGGGCGAGTGCTGTCGCGCCGGCACGCGGTCGGCGGGAAAGGTGATCTCCGCGCTGGCCGACATGACACCGGGCCAGGCGGGAGTCATCGCCTACATTCACGCGACTCGGCGAGAGATGATGGAGAGGCTGCTGGCGATGGGCGCCGTGCCGGGGTCGAGCATCTCGCTGCTACAGCGGTCGCCGTCTTACGTCTTCCAGCTCGGCGAGGCCCAGATCGCCGTCGATCGCGAGACGGCACAGGATGTCTACGTGCGCATCACGGGACAGCGGCCGGCCCAGTCGGAGCCGGGGCAGCGATGGCGACTGCGGAGGGGCCGCGGCCGTCGTTAGCCGGTCCGCTCCTCGCCTTTGGCCTCGTCGTCGTCGTCATCATCTTCGTCGTCGTCATCCCCGTCGTCATCCGCGTCGTCGTCATCCGCGTCGTCGTCGTCCGCGGGGTGCTCTGCTTCCTCGCCCTCAGCCTCCTCGTCTTCGGCGTCGTCGTCCTCCCCCTCCTCCTCCGCTTCCTCATCCGCCTCTTCTTCCTCGTCGGCCTCGACGGTCACCTCGACGCTGTCGGTCGCGAGGTTGCCGGCCGCGTCGAAGGCGCGCACTTCGAGTTTGTGCTCGCCCGCGTCGAGAGGGGCGGTCTCGATGGCCACTTCGGCGACGGTGCTCTCAACCAGCGAGAGCGGAGCCGACTCCCATTCCTCATCGCCCACGCGATACTCGATGCTCTGTATCGGCGACAGCTCGTCGAAGGCCATGCCCGCGACCGAGGCGCGCCGCTCGTCGTCGACCGCGAGGGAGCCTCGGAAGAGCACGAGCGAAGGGGCGGTGTTATCGACCCAGACAACGAAGCCCGCGTCGGCCGTCTCGGGGCTGTCGGGGGAGCCGAGGCGGTCGCTGGCGGTCACGCGCAAGAGATAGCTGCCGTCGTCCTGCTCCTCCGTATCCCACTCGTGCTTCGTCTCACGCAGGTCCTCGGCGATATCCTCCCAGCTCTCACCGAGGTCAGACGAAACCTCGACATCGTAGCAGAGCGTGTCCTTGTCCGGATCTCGGGCCTGCCACTTGAGCTCGTGCTTCTTGGCGAGCCGCTGGCCCGGCTCGGGGCTGCGGACCACCAGCATCGGGGGCCGGTTCTGCTGGCGCCCCGATACGCTGACCTGACGAACCACTGGCGTGATCTCCGCGTTGTCCGTGCTGAGCGAGAGCCGATATTGGAGGTAGCGCGCCGCCGGGCTGGCGATTCCCCCACCCGCGGTCGGCGCCCAGGCGCTCCAGTGATCCCCGGGATCGGGGGAGTCCCCCGAGCGCGTCTCCGCGCTCACCGCCGTTCCGTCGGGAATGTCAGCGGCCCACGTCACCCGCCCCCACTGCGTCACACGCTCCGCGTCGAGCGGCGATGACTCGACCGTGCCCGACTCCGCGAGCTCCGGCCCGAACCTGCGCAGCACGGCCGGCCCGGAGGTCGCCACGTAGAGCGCTCCCTGGGCCTCCGCGATGGCGGTGGCCGCGCCGGAATCGGGGCGGAAGATCAGCTCGGGATTCCGATCCTCGCCGGCCCGGAGCACGAGCCCGGCCGGCCCCGTGGCGGCGACCGGCGTCCCGTCCGGCAGCAGAGCGAGGCCGAAGACCGTGCGCTGGCCCGTCCCGAAGTGCAGCGACTGCACGCCGCCGGGCGGAATGCGGATCACCTGTCCCCCGGGCGACGAGGAGGCGAAGAGGACGCCGTCGGCATCGAGCACGAGTGAGTCCACCGAGCTGCCAGGCGCCTGTGCGATGGCGGTTGCAGCGCCGTGCGGCGACACCCGATAGATCACCCCGATGTCCGAGGTGCCCGCATAGAGCTCCCCGCTCTCCGCCCGCGCCAACGACAGGACGTTCGTCGCAGGCAGCTCGGCGAGGGTCGCAGCTGCGCCATCCGCGCCCACCTCGAAGATCTTCGCGGGCGATCCCGTGCCCGCGAGGACGCTCGCGTCCGGGGCGACTACGAGCGACCAGACATATGTTCCGTCGGAGTCGAACAGCAGCTCGCCCTCGCCCTCGGGGCTGATGCGGAAGACCTTGCCGCCCGGCGAGGTCCCCGCGTAAACCTCGCCCGCGGGGCCGATGGCGAGCGCGTGGACATTCATCTCGCCGGCGTCGAAGAACTCGGCGACCTCACCGTCGGCCTCCACCCGGAATATCTTGCCCTCGCTTCCAGTCCCCAGATAGACCGTCCCCTCCCGCGGCGCCAGGCACCATACGACATGGGCCGGGATCTCCGCCAAGTCGGCCCGAGCCAGCGACAGGGACAGCGACCCATCTGCCGCGAGAGCGATGTTCTCCAGCTCCGCCTCCGCGTAGTCGGCCGCTCTGCTTTGCGTCCAGGCCTCCGGGCCGCGGGTGAGTGCCTCCGGCTCTTCCTCTTCATTGTTGTCGCCGCGGTTGGGTCCAGGCGGCCTCGGCGCGGCGAGGCCGTGGGGCGGCCAGGCGCCCGTCTCCACTGAGAGCTGAGCCGCGCGGAGGTCGTCGGCGGCCGCTGCTTCCTCCGGCTCCGCCGGAGGCTCTGCCCCCTCCGGCGGCTTCGGGGGCCCGGGGCCCCGAATCGGGCTCTTCACAGGCAGGGTCACGGCCTGTCGTCCTCTGAGGACCCACTCCGTGGGCGCGACCACCTTGACGACCGATGGCATGGGCCGGAGGTCGGTCGGGCGCGTTGCGGCCAGCGCGTCGATGGCGCTCCGGGGGAGGTCGGGCAGCTCCTCGCCGAGCATCGTGGCCCCGCCTCGGGGAAGGGCCGCCTGGAGGACGAGGTCCGAGTTTACCTCCCGCGACAGATATCGGTCTACGAGCTGGTCGAGGTTGATGGGGGCAGGCCTGGGCGCGCCGATAGTGTTGCGGACCTCCCCGACGTCGCGCCCACCACTGATGACGACTCGTACCCGGCCCTGCGGCAGGTCGGGGGGCAGCGACAACGTGAGCGGGATCTCGACCGGGTCCTCGCCGTAGGGCCGCACCGTGACCCTGAAGATTGCCTCCTCGCCGGCCTCGGCGTGGGGCTGATCCAACGTGACCCGCTCGATGGCGGCCGTCTTGCGCTGCTCGCGTGTGCGCACTCTCACCCGCACCTGATCGAGACGCATGCTGCCGAACTGGTTCTCCATGAAACTCATCAGCGGCATCACGACGGGCCCGGCGGCGGCGGCGGCCGCGTCTATGGGGCTGTACTCCACGTCCTCCCGGACGATCTTCCTGCCCTCGGCCTCGATCTCCACCGTGACATGCGCCATGCCGCGGGCAATACGCCCTCGCGCTTCGTCTACGGCGGTGACCACCGAGGAGGCCACCAGCCCCGGGGTCATCCGGCGGAGCCGCGCTACCTCCACGTTGAAGCTGCTGGCCAGGCCCAGACTCTCGTCCTCCACCTCGATCGTCACCGGTATCATGTCGGCCTGCCCGCCGATCGCGCCCGCGACCGCGGCCCGCTGATCGCTGTAGACGCGACCGACGACCTGGGTGGGAGACATGATCTTGTTGGAGATCTGCAAGCTCGGTATGATGTCGTACACATATCCGCCCGTCATCGGCAGATCGACATCGCCGCGCTGGAAGAGGGGGTGGCCGAAGGCGAGCACCCGGTCGCCCTCGACCATCGTCAACGTGCCGAGCGCGGTGAGGTCCAGGTCCCCGCCCACGAGTCTCGCCCCGAGCGCGGCGCCGGGCAGGAGAGGCGGCCGCAGGTTCAGTTCGGCCCCCGCGCCCCCAGCCGCGACCCGCAGACCATAGGGCGCGAGCTGCTCCCGCAGCCTCGCCAGGCCGCGGGCATTGAACCCCGATGCTTGCACCAGGCCGCCCAACGGGACAAGCGTCATCACGCCGGGGGGATCGGGCTCGACCGAGGGCGCGGCGGAGACCTGCACGCGCCCGATCACCGACCCATCCACGCGCACGAGCGCCGATGGCCGCCCGCTCGCGGCCTGAGCTTCCCGCCCCTGCGCGGGCCTGCCGTCGAGGGCCTCGAGCATATCCTCGATGGGTTGAATGCCCGCAATCGGCTCCTTGCTCCACGGCCAAGCGTAGGCGATGGCACCGGCAAGGCGTCCGCCTATGTAGACCGGGCTCCCGCTCATTCCGCCTATGACGCCGCTCTTGCGCCGCACGACCGGCCCGTCGAGAACCTTGCCCAGGATGACGCTCCTGGTGCCGTCGAACTTCGGCACAACCGCGAGGATCTCCAGACGGAAGGACTCGATCTTCGTGCCGCGGAAGACGGACTTGGCCGTCGCTATCTGCCCGGGGCGGACCTCTGACAGGGGGCAGATGTTCCTCGCGGTTTCCGGCCGGAGGGGCGCGCTGGAGACGACCAGCGCGAGCAGGAGGAAGAGGGACGATCGGACACAACGAATCATGGGCTGTATCTCCGGGGTGAGAAGCGGACAGAGAATAGCATCTTACCCCGAGGGGGTCAAGGCGATTGCGGGGAAGCCTTCCTGAGCGTGGGGATCATCATTGGGACTCGTGGGGAGGTCTCAGATGAGCGAGTTCGAGGACGAGAGCGGCGAGTCGGCCGAGAAACTATCGGACCGGGCAGAGGGGTTCATCCAACGCCTCTATCGCGATCCGCGCTATCTGCTGCTCGGCAAGATCGAGCGCTTCGGAAGGGAGCTCATATCGTTTGTCGAGGGCTGCACCGTCGTCTCCGCCACGGGCGAGGTGAAGGGGCAGGCGCTCCTCAACGCGGAGTATGAGCTCAGCGGGCGGCCGGACGGCGAGCGGCCCTACGAGAAGGAGTCGCTCGTCGACCATTATCTCTCCCGGCGAAGGGAGAGAAGCGCATCGGTCAGCGAGGAGGACCTGGCGGCTCTTCGCGACGAGTCGTGGCAGTACTACGTGCGCCGGAACTTCGCCTTCCTCCTCGAAGAGTTCGCTCAGGCCAGGGACGACGCCGAGCACAACCTCACCATCTGGAATCTCGTCGATCAGTCGGAGATCGGCGAGGACCTCAAGTGGTCGTACCTGCGGTGGTGGCCGTGGATCGAGCGCGACCGGGCGATCGCGCAGGCCCTCTCGTGTCTCCGGCAGGGGCAGACGGAGGCGGCGGCGACGGAGCTCTACCGGGTGCGGCGCAGCATCGAGCAGTATGGCGAGCGGCACGCATCGCAGTACGCCAGGGAGGGCGAGGAAGGGGCATCGCTCTGCACACAGATGTGCCAGCACATCTCCAATCTCGTGGAGATCCTGAGAGAGGACGAGGGGCTCCCCGTGTCCACGGAAGAGCAGTTGGACGAGGCCCTCACCCGAGGCGACGGCGAGGAGGTCGAGCGGCTGCGCAAGGAAATGATCCGGCGAGCGGTCGGCGAGGGCGACTAGCCCCATGCCCGTCGCTGCCCCGCGTTGCGGGGACGCGACACCGTTGCCTTGACGACGAAACGCATGCCCGGTAGAATGCTGCCGGAACCGAATCAACGGGAGGCGAGACAGACATGAGAAGCGGCGACTTCATGGCCGGCATACTGGTGGGCGTGCTCATTGGTGGGGCGCTGGGTCTTCTCTTCGCTCCGGAGACCGGCGAGGAGACTCGAGAGCTGGTGGCGGAGAAGGCGCGCAAGCTGAAGGAGGCGGCAGCCGAGAAAGGCCGCACCATGCTCCACAGGGGAGAGGGAGAGGAAGAAGAGGAGAAGTAGCCTCTTCGGAGACGCACCAGTCCTCTCGACTGGGCATCTCGCTGAGAGGAATCGGGCAGGCCCCGCGGGCCTGTCCGATCGTGGTTTGGCGTGCCTGTCGGACTCCGGCGCCCCTCTACTCGCGTATCTGCGCCCCAAGCTTCTCGCGGAGCGCGCCGCGCACGCGCTCCATATCGGCCTCGGCCTCCTCGTCCGTCAGCGTCCGATCCGGCCGACGGAAAGACAGCGAGAAGGCCAGGTTGCGCTTTCCCTGCGGGAGCGGCTCGCCCTCGAAGGCGTCGAAGAGAGCCAGCGTCTCGAGGTCATCGCCGGCCGCCTCGCGGATGAGAGACTCGGCCTTCTCCGCAGGAACATCCCTTGGCAGGAGGAAGGCCACGTCCCGCGTCACGGCCGGGTAGCGGCTCACCGGCCGGTACTGCGCTTCCTCGGCCGCACACTCCCCAAGCAACTCCAAATCGAGCTCGGCCACGAAGACCGGCGCGGGGAGGTCGTACGCGTCCCGCACCTTCTCGCTCACCTCGCCCAAGTGGCCGATCACGCGCCCCTTCAGCGACACCACCGCTGCCCGGCCGGGGGAGAGCGCCGGGTGTTCGCAAGGGGCGAACTCGCCGGCCGAGTGCGCCACCGCGGCGAACAGGTTCTCGATGATCCCCTTCAGCGCGTAGAAGTCCCATGCGTGCAGGTCGCGGCCGACCCGCCAGCGCCCCCGCGTCATCGCTCCGGTCACGGCCAGGCCGAGGTGCTGTGGCTGATCGGGTAGCTCGCCCCCCGGCCCCGGCAAGTAGACGCGGCCGACATCGAAGATGCTCACCTCCTCCACACCGTGGCGGCGGTTGTGGGCCACCACGTCGAGCAGCGATGTCAGCAGCGTCGTGCGGAGCTGGCTGCGGTCCAGCGTCTTCCAGTTGCTCAACACGGCCGGCCGCCGTCGGGTGTCGTCCTCGCTCAGCCCGATCCGGTTGTGCCCCTCCGCGCCTTCGAGGCTGGGCGTCACGGCCTCGCTCAGGCCCAGGCCGCGCATGAGCTGTCGCACCTGACGCTCGAAGACCAGCTCCGGCGCCAGGCCGCCCACCCCCGCGCCGGTGCGAGGAAGCTCCTCGGGGATGTTCTCGTAGCCGTGGACCCGCGCCACCTCCTCCACCAGGTCGATCTCGTTCTGCAGATCCTGACGGAAGGTGGGGACGCGGACTCGTAGGACCTCTCCTTCCTCCACATGGAGGTCCAGCAGGCGCAGGTACTCGGCCATCTCGGCCGCGGTCAACTCCACGCCGAGCAATGAGTTGGCGCGGCCGGGCCGCAGCTCGATCTCGACCTTCTCGTATGGATTCGGGTAGGCGTCGGCCACGCCGCTCGCGATCTCGACCGGAGAATCGCAGAACTCCACGATCAACTCGCACGCCCGCTCCAGAGCACGGACAGTGCCGCCCGGATCGACCGTCCGCTCGAAGCGATAGGAGGCTTCGGTGCTCATGCCGAGCGCCCGCGCCCCGCGGCGGACCGTGATCGGGTCGAAGTGGGCCGACTCCAGCAGCACCTCGGTCGTGCCATCGTGAATCTCGGTGCTCGACCCGCCCATGATGCCGGCGAGCGCGATCGGGCCGGTTGGGTCGGCGATGAGCAGGACGTCGGGTGTCAGCTCTCGCTCCTCGCCGTCGATGGTCACCAAGCGCTCGCGGGCCTTCGCGCTCCGCACGACGATCTCCGGAATGTCCGCGCCGTCCGCCTTCCCGAGAAGCCGGTAGTCGAAGGCGTGAAGCGGCTGGCCGAGCTCCAGCATCGCGAGGTTGGTGGCATCGACCACGTTGTCGATCGGCCGCAGGCCGCACAGCGCCAGCCGCCGGTGCGCCCACTCGGGCGAGGGCGCGATCTTCACACCGCGCACGATCCGGGAGGAGTAGCGCGGGCACAGCGTCGGATCGTCGAGCGTGATCTTCGCCAGCGACTCGGCCGGCGGGCCGCTCTCGACGACGGCCGGCAGGCGGCAGCGCACCTTCGTGCGCAGCGTCATCGCCAGCTCGCGGGCTGCGCCGAGAACGGAAAGGCAGTCGCCCCGGTTCGGCGTCACCGTGATGTCGAAGACGACGGCCTCATCCGCGCCCTCGATCGCCTCGACTTCGAGGCCGACGTTCGTCAGGATGTAGGCGAGCTCCCTGACGGGAAGCTCGTTGGGCACGTATTCGTTCAGCCAGTCTACCGGTATCCTCATTGGCCCTCTCGCCTTCCTCTCGCTCTCACCCGCTCCGCCCGCTCTGCGATCCAGATCTGCTCCCGCGAGCTGTCGTCGAGCGGCCTGCGGTCGAAGCCGCCGTAGGCGTCCACGACCCGGTAGCCGCAGCTCTCCAGCAGCGGCGGCACTTCCTCCGGAAACAGATAGCGCATCACCATCGTGTTTTCGAGCCTCCGCAGCGGCCGGTCCCCTTCGTCGCGCCATTCGTATGTGATGCGCGAGGTCAAGCGCTGCCGCGCGGCCGCGACCTCGGCCTGGTCGTACGCGATGACCTCGCCGCCTCCGTCGGGGGCCGGGAACCTGGCCATCTCCGCCAGGCCGGCCCCGCCCGCGACGAGCAGGTCCTGCGGCGGGACGAAGAAGCTCATCACCAGCCTGCCTCCCGGCGCGAGGTGGCGGCGGATCGCCCGCAGCGCCCGCCTCTGATCCGCCCGGGTGAGCAGATAGAGGAACGTCCTAAAGGCACAGATCGCCAGCGGGAAGCGCTGCCCCAGCGCGAAGCGCCGCATGTCGGCCGCCACCACCTTGACCCGGCCGGGCTGGCCGCCGACCGTCTCTCGCTTGCGCTCCAGCACGCGCAGCATCGCGGGCGAGCTATCGATGCCCACGACATCGAGCCCGACCGCGGCCAGGCAGAACGCCAGCCGCCCCGTGCCGACGCCGATCTCCATCACCGGCGAGCCGGCCCGCTTCGCCTCTTCTGTGTAGAAGAGGATGTCGTCGAGATAGCTGCCCGGATAGCCGTCGTAGAGCTCCGCGATGGCATCATACTGAGCAGCCGTGTCGCGCTCCCCGGTCGCCTCGTATTGCGCGGCCGCGCCGCGGCTAGAACTGGCGCAGGAAGCGCATGTCATTGTCGTAGAGCGTCCGGATGTGCATGATGTTGAACCGGTGCTGGGCCAGGCGCTCGATGCCGAACCCGAAGGCGAGTCCGCTCACGCGGTCGGGGTCATAGCCACCGGCGGTGAGCACGTTCGGATGCACCAGGCCCGAGCCGCCGATTTCGACCCAGCCGCTGTGTTTGCAGAAGCGACACCCCTTCGCCTCACAGAACAGGCAGTTAACAGAGACGTCCGCGCTCGGCTCCGTGAAGGGGAAGAAGTCGGGCCGGAATCGGACCTTCGTCTCTGGCCCGAGGTAGGCGCGCAGGAATGCCCCCAGAGTGCCCTTGAGGTGGGCAAGTGTGATGCCTTCCTCCACGAGCAGGCATTCGAGCTGGTAGAAGATATCGTGGTGGGTGAGCGTGACGCTCTCCCGCCGATAGGTTCGGCCGGGCACGACTACCCGGGTGGGCGCGGGAGTACAGGTGCACTTCTCCAGTGGCTCGTCAGGCGGGCAGCGCGGGTCGAGGCTTCGCACCGGGCACGAGTCGTCGTGCATGGCGCGCATGGCGCGGATCTGCGCCGGCGAGGTGTGGGTACGAGGCATGATCTCATCGGTGATGTAGAACGAATCCTGCTCGTCCATCGCCGGGTGATCGGGTGGGTAGTTGAGCGCCGTCCAGTTGAGCGCCGACCACTCGACCTCCGGCCCCTGCACGGCCGTGTAGCCCAGGCCGGCGGCGATGTCGAGCATGTCCTCGAGTGTCGTCATCAGCGGATGCCGGTGCCCCACCTCCGGGCCGCGGCCGGGGAGCGTCACATCGAGCTGATCGGCGGCCCGCTCGGCCGCCTCTTCGGCCGCCAGCTCCTCCCGCCGCTTCTCGATGGCGGTCTCGGCCATCTGGCGCGCCTGGTTCGCCGCCTTGCCGGCCTCGGGGCGAAGCTCCGCGGGAAGGGAGCCGAGGCCGCGCAGCACCTCCGTGATCTTCCCCGCGCGGCCGAGGTAGGCGACGCGTACTTGATCCAGCTCCTGGCGGGAAGCGGCCGCCGCGGCCTCGCCCGCCGCCTGCTCTCCGAGCCCACCTATCTCTTCGACCGAAAGCTCAGCCATAAGCCATCCTCTCTACAGCCATCACGTCGCGCTCTCAGCTCACCTGCCACACAAACACAAAGAAGCGCACAGCTCTGGGACGAAAGCTGCGCGCCTCCGCGGTACCACCCTCATTGGCCGACGCGCTCGATGCATCGCCGACCCTCTCTGGGTCCCGGTAACGGGGGACAACCGTCGCCGCCTACTGGGCTGTACAGCATAGCCGTTCGGGACGCGGCTCCGGGGCGAACTTCGGCGGACCGTCTGCGGGGGGCCCTTCCAGCCCACGAGGCCCCTTCTCTAGCGCGACCTCGCCCGCCTACTCTTCCCCTTCCCAGCCTTTGGCTCGGTTTACGAAGTGTATCCTACCACAGGGAAGGTCGAGGGGGCAAGTGCCGGGGGCAACCTCCGTAGGGCAGGAGCCTTGGCCGCCTTGGGTGGCGTGTCTCCTGCCCCGAGCGCCCTCGGCCGTTGTCTGAAAGGACAAGGCAGGAGGCAAGCTCCTGCCCAACGCGAACGACGCAGGACGCGCAGCCGCCAGAGGCGGCCACGGCTCCTGCCCCACAAGGAGCACGAGAGTACAGCCTGCCCTTAGGAAGGAGGAGGAGCGGGCAAGGCTAAGCCTATCCTCGGAGGAAGAGAGCCATGGCAAAGCGGGTGCATTCCATCGTCGTCAGCGCGGTCTTGCTGCTCGCACTCGCGCTGCCGGCCCAGGGCGACGACAGGTGGAGCCTCACCATACTCCACACCAATGACCTGCACGGGCGGCTGCTGGCGTTTGATTATGGAGGCGGCGAAGACGCGCCCCCGTGGCCGAAGGGGGACCTCGGCGGCCTCGCCAGGCGGGCGACAGCCGTGGCGGAACTCCGCGACGAGATCGAGCACGCGCTCGTGCTCATCGATACCGGCGACGTCTTCACCCGGGGGCCGTGGCACGAGAAGTGGTATGGCGAGCCGGAGATGGAGGCCATGAATCTGATGGGCTACGATATGCTCGTGGTGGGCAACAACGAGCTGAAGCCGATCTGGGATGACCCGCGCTCGATGGAGATGATGCTTTCGTTGATGCGGCGGAGCCGGTTCGCTTGGCTGGCGGCGAATCTGGTGATCGACGACGAGGTGGCGGAGGGAGATTCGCCCAACTTCGTGGAGGGGATCCATCCATTTGTGGTGCGCACGTTCGGCGAGGTCCGGGTGGGGTTCCTGGGCCTGACGACTCCCGCCGCGGCCGAGTACCCACACCTGACCGGCTGGACGGTGATCGATCATACCGAGTGTGC
>JALGXW010000103.1 GCA_029821875.1 Candidatus Hebobacterum abditum
CTCGTTGTCGATGTAGCGGAAGTCCGCGAGATAGTCGCAGATGTGATGCCCGTTCACGTCCAGCCGGAACCGCGGCTGTGGATGCGCCTCAAGTTCCGAGATGAGGCCGCCCTTCTGCATGAGGTGGAGTTCGGTGCAACGCGCCGACTCTAGGCCAGATTGGTGCATCACGCCTTCGGAGCATGGCTGGGCCTTGGCTCGAGGGAACGGCGGACGCTTCTTGCGCCGGATCACTACCGGTCGCCCTCGTACACGCGCACGACACGGTGCTCGTCCCAGCCCCACACCTCGCCCACGCCGTGCTCCGGACCCGCGAACAGACGCCAGTGCGTCGGGCTGGGAGGCACGTCGCCCAGCCGCGCGAGGCCCTGCCAGTGTCCGCCTGCGAGGTTCGACCGGTAGACAATCCCCCCCTCGCAGCTCACGATTCCATGATCCGCTCCGGCGTGACGAGCGGCGCCGGCAGCGGCGGGTACTCTTGGGCTCGCGCGAGCATAGCCACGCTCCCCACGACCACGAGCGCGCAGAACACGTACCAGGTAGCCTCTCGTTTCTTCATGGGATCACACACCCTTCCCAGATCCTTCCCGTCTGCTGATGGTAGATCTCGCAGAGCATCCGCGTTTGGTTCCTCTCGCAGTCCCAACGCGCCGCCGCCGCCCCGCCCATACCCGATGAGCACTCCAGACGCGAAAACGCCGAGGGCCATGATGAGCACTGTCAGGATCTCGCGCCAGTTCATGGGCCGGCTCGCATGATCGCGTATTCGCCCTTCGCCTGGGCAGCGTCGAATTCCTCTTTGGTCGACCAGGCTGTCACTTTCTCCGGGTTGATGACGCCGAGCCAGAGATTGCCACCGTTCGTGCCCCAGTAGTCGACGAAGTCGACATATCTCACCTTGCACTTGCTGTGCTGGAGCAGATTGTCCTCTCCAAGTTCGCACGGTGAACGGAGTTTGGCCCAGTGTGCGGCCCGTCCAGGATGATAGGGAATCCTCGCTCGCCACCACAGCGTCCCGTCCGGCATGCGATGAGCGTTTCGGCCCCGGGCGTCCTTGATGATCTCGACGATCTGAGTCGCGTCGTACCAGCATGCGCCGTCCCACTCAGATGCCCGATACCGGTGCGACCCGTGCTCCGGCCACGAGCCGCGCGGTGAGCAGATCCTCCGCGCCGGCCCGCTGCCGTGCATACTCCCGCTCCTCCGCTCCCAGCGCTCCGATGGCGTCGAGGGCCCCCTCCCCTGGCCAGCCGTTGGTCATGATGTCGTGGACTGGGAAGTCACCCACGGGTTGCCTCCTTGCTGGCTAAAGCGACCAGCGTCTTCAGGCAAGCCAGACACAGATCGGCCGCCACCTCAGCAAGCTGGACGTTGTAGAACCTTAGATCGTGGGTATCGCAGGTGTCGCAGCGCTGGGAGCGGAGGCGTCTTCCTTGCGCCCTGATATGGATGTCGACCTCAATCGGCCGCACACCATCGCCATGGGGATCACCCACCGCCCTTCTCCTTCCCGGCGAGGGCCTCCAGTTCTCCGATGCGCTCCCTAGCCTGCTTCAGCAGTGCGATGGCTTCGTCCAGTAGTTCGGCGTACCCGAGCGCCAGATCGACTGCCACTGCCCGGTCTGCGGTCTTCTTCCATGGAGACTCGTCTAGCTGCTGCTCTGGTAGCACCGACAGATCGCTACCCGGCATCGTTCTCCTCCTTCCCGGCGAGGGCGCGGAGTTCCTTGGCTCGACGCACGCACTCCCCCCGACGGCTATCGTCACAGTTGAATGCTAGGCGAGCAGTTTCCCAGGCGTCGGCCGCGATGATGAGGCGCTGCTTCAGCTCCCTGACGCGTTGCCGTGTCGTCCGCAACTCCTCGGTCGTGAGTTGGTGGTGGTGAGCCAACGCGTCGGCGCACCCTTCCAGGGTCGCGTATTCCGGGTCTGTGCCCAGCTCCTTGGCGAGCACGTCGGTAGCGGCGGCAATCCGTTCGGCGTCGGTCACTTCTCCCCCTCTCCCACCGGCT